>NZ_BAAAEL010000010.1:0-389470 GCF_039522995.1 Sphingomonas molluscorum
CTGGCGGCGGCACTGGGCGACGATGTCGAGGCTGGGCTTGATGCGGCGGACGAGCGCTATTGGGGCGGGGCCGAGGGGACCGCCGCCGACCCGCCGCCCCCGCCGGGTGTTTCGCGGCTGTCGGGGCAGGTGGTGGCGCCGGAGGTGCTGGGGCGGAGGCTCGCCCAGGTGTTCGTGTGCGAGATCGACACCGGCATCGCACTGGCGGTCGGCCAGCGGCTGGTGACGCTCGACGGGGCGCTCCGGCGCTGGGACGGGTTCCGTGCGGTGGCCGGGGGTGGCGCGGCGGCGGCGGAGCGGCTGGAGCGTGCGAACCGGCTGCGCGCGATTGCGGCGGTGCGTCCGCAGGCTGCAGCGGCGGTCGAGCAGGCGGCGGCGGCGCTCACCGACGCGGAAGCAGCGATACGCGCGGCGAAGGCGCAGGCGACCGAGGCGCGGCGCAGCGTGGAATCGCACGAAGCCGCCGCGCGTGAGGCGGCGCGCGCGGAAGACCGGGCGGTGGCGGCGATCGAGCGCGCCGAGTCGCAGCGCGCCGACCTCGCCGCGCGCCAGCGCCGGGCGGCGCTCGATCTGGAAGAGGCGGCGGGCGAAGCGACGCGCGCGGAAGCGGCCGTGGCGGCGCTGCCGGACGGAAGCGGGACTCAGGCGGAGGTCGCCCGGCTGTCGGCCGAGGCGGAGGCGCGACGCGGCGGCGTGGCGGACGCGCGGGCGGCGGCGGCCGAACGCGAGCGGGCCGCGACGGCAGCGCGGGCGCGGATTACGGCGGCGGCGGCGGAGGCCAAGGGCTGGAAACAGCGCGCGGGCGAGGCGGTGCGGCGCATCGCCGATCTCGACAAGCGCGCCGCCGACAGCGCGCGCGAGCGCGACGCGATCGCCGGGCGGCCGGACGCGCTGTCGCTGGAGATCGACAGTGTGACGGCGACCTTGCTGGGCGCGCGCGAGGCGGTGGATGCCGCCCAGCGCGAAGAACAGGCCGCCGAACAGGCGCTGCGGGCTGCGGAAGCGGCGTTGCGGGCGATCGGCGAGGCGCTGGCTGCGGCGCGCGAGGCGCGCGCGGGTGCGGCGGCGCGTGCGGAGAACCACGATCAGCGGCGGGTGGAGACGGCACGGCTGTCGGGCGAACGCTTCGAATGTCCGCCGCCCTTGCTGCCGGAGCGGCTGGAGTTCGAGAGCGCCGAGGTGGCGACGCCCGAGGCCGAGGCGGCGGCGCACGACCGGCTCACCGCGGAGCGTGAGCGCATCGGCCCGGTCAATCTGGTGGCGGATCGCGAACTGGCGGAGCTGGATGCGGCGCGAGCGAGCGGCGACCGCGAGCGCGCTGAGCTGGAGCTGGCGGTGAATCGCCTGCGCGGATCGATCGGCATCCTCAATCGCGAGGGGCGGCAGCGGCTGCTCGCGGCCTTTCATGCGGTCAACGAGCATTTCCAGCGGCTGTTCGGCACGCTGTTCAACGGCGGGCAGGCGCATCTGGCGCTGGTCGACTCGGACGATCCGCTGGAGGCGGGATTGGAGATTCTGGCGCAGCCGCCGGGCAAGCGGCTCCAGTCACTGACGCTCTTGTCGGGCGGCGAGCAGGCGCTGACCGCGGTGGCGCTGATCTTCGGGCTGTTCCTGACGAGCCCGGCGCCGATCTGCGTGCTGGACGAGGTCGATGCGCCGCTCGACGATGCGAACATCGATCGCTTCTGCGATCTGCTCGAGCGGATGACGCAAGAGACCGAGACGCGTTATCTGATCGTCACGCACAACGCCGCGACGATGAGCCGGATGCACCGGCTGTTCGGGGTGACGATGGTCGAGCAGGGGGTGAGCCGGCTGGTGTCGGTGGACCTGCGCGGCGCCGAGACGTTGCTGGCGGCGGAGTAGGCGCATGACACGCTGGGTGTTCCCTGGATTGCTGATGGTCCCGGCCGCGGTCGTGGCCGCGCCGCAGGGGCTGCCCGGGCATTATTATCTTTCGGGCATGACGGAGGTCGGATCGGAGCTGCTGCTGCGCGGCGACGGCCGCTACCGGTGGTTCCTGGCCTATGGCGCGCTCGACCTAGCAGTGGAGGGCAGCTGGACGCGATCGGGCGACACGCTGACGCTGGTGGCCGACCCGGGCATGCTGGCCGAGGACGGCATGGAGTCGATCTTTGCGCGGATGCAGCTGACGATCGCGAAGGACCGCGCGCTGGTGCCGATGGAGAATTTGCGCGGGGCGTATCGCAAGGCCGATTAGAGCGCTTCACCGTGCTCCTGCGCAGGCAGGAGCCCAGGGTTATCGAGCGCGACGCCTGCGGCCCTGGGCTCCTGCCTGCGCAGGAGCACGGCTTCCGGTGCCTGCAACCGTTGGGCCTAGTCCAGCCGCGCCTTGGATATGCGCGTCATGCGGCAGGCGAGGTCGGCTTCGCCCGAGGCGACGAGCCAGCTGTCGCCAGCGTCGACGATGCCGGTCGTGAACACCACCGGCTGGGGCAGATAGGCCTGGTGCGCGAAGGGGGCGATGAGGTCGGGCGCGGCTTCCAGCACCGGCACCGACTCCTCGCGCTCGAGGATGCGGGTGGGGTCGTCGCCGTCGAGCAGCGCGCGATAGGTGCGGTAGACGCCGACTGCGCCCTGCTTCTCGACGCCGTGGTAGAGCAGCATCCAGCCGCGTTTCGTGCGCACCGGCGGGGTGCCGCCCCCGAGCTTGGAAGCGGCCGCGGCCTTCAGCGGCCGGATCGCGAAGTCGGCGACCGGGCGCCAGTGCAGCATGTCGGGCGAGGTCGCGAGATTGATCGATGGGCCGCCGGCTTCGGCGTCGTCGGGCGGCATCGCAAACCAGGCGTCCGACAGGGGGCGGGTGAGGGCGAGGTGGCGATCGCCGACCGTCCCCTCGAACGGGATCATGTCCTTGTTGCCGTGGTCGAGCACCATCCCGCGCGAGCGCCAGTCGAGCCCGTCGGCGGAATCATACATGGCGGTGCACAGCCGCCCGCCCGATACCGCGCAGACTGTCATCCACCAGCGATCGCCGATACGGACGATGCGCGGATCCTCGATGCCGTACTCGCCGTGGCGGGCGTCGGGCTCGATCGCGCGGTCATAGTGGACTGCGACGATGCGCTCTCCTTCCGGGTCGAGCTCGACGGGCAGCAGCCACGACAGCGAGGTCAGCCCCAGGAAGGGATAGGCACCGCCCGACAGCACGAAGAAGCGCGGGTCGGCCACGTCGGCACCCGCGGCGTCGAAGGCGTCGAGCCGGTAGCCGGCGGGCGTCCAGCGGATCGAGCGGACGTGGCCGTCGCGGATCGGCTCGGCCAGCGCCTCGGCCACGCGCACCATCAGCAGCAGATTGCCGTTGGCGAGGCGGGTGAGGCCGGGGTTGAAGGCGCCGAGCACGAAGGTCGGCTCGGCGATGCCGCGGCGAAGGGGCGAGCGGGAAAGGTCGACGTCGTCGGGGGCGAAGACGATCCGGTCGTCCGCCATGGTTCAGCTCGCCTGGAACCGCGTGTGGTGGCGGATCACTTCCTCGATGATGAAGCGCAGGAACTTCTCGGAGAATTCGGGATCGAGGTCGGCATCGCGGGCAAGCGCGCGCAGCCGGGCGATCTGGCGTTCCTCGCGGCCGGGATCGGCGGGGGGAAGGTCCTTTTCCGCCTTGTAGCGGCCGACCGCCTGGGTGACCTTGAAGCGCTCCGCCAGCATGAACACCAGGGCGGCGTCGATGTTGTCGATGCTCTGGCGATAGCGGGCCAGCGTGTCGTCGGTCATCCCAGTCCTTCCCTCGGGCGCGTGCGGGCGCTTTTCGCGTCGCTTTCCGGGTTACGCAAGCCCGCCGGCCTTGCGTTCGCCCCGCGTTGCAGCCACATCGGCGTGGCATGAGTGCCACCGTACACCGCCTCACCCCGACCGGTCGCGTGAAGGACCCGTCGCTCGATCCGATGATGACGCTCGTCGCCGAGGACATGGCGGCCGTCAACGCGGTGATCGTCGATCGCATGCATTCCAAGATTCCGCTGATCCCGGAGCTGGCCGGCCACCTGATCTCGGGCGGTGGCAAGCGGATGCGCCCGATGCTGACGCTCGCGAGCGCGCAGCTGCTGGGGTACCACGGCACGCGCCACCACCTGCTCGCAGCGGCGGTGGAGTTCATCCACACCGCGACGCTGCTCCACGACGATGTGGTCGACGGATCGGACCTGCGCCGCGGCAAGCGCACCGCCAACATCATCTGGGGCAATCCGGCGAGCGTCCTGGTCGGCGACTTCCTGTTCAGCCGCTCGTTCGAGCTGATGGTGGAGGCGGACAGCCTGGCCGCGCTCAAGATCCTGTCGAACGCCTCGGCGGTGATCGCGGAAGGCGAGGTCAACCAGCTGACCGCCGTGCGCCGGGTCGACCTGCACGAGGACCGCTACCTCGACATCATCGGCGCCAAGACCGCCGCGCTGTTTGCCGCCGCCTGCCGCATCGCGGGCGTGGTCGCGGACCGGCCGCAGGCGGAGGAGCTGGCGCTCGACGCCTATGGCCGCAACCTGGGGATCGCGTTCCAGCTGGTGGACGATGCGATCGACTATGTCTCGGACGCCTCCACCATGGGCAAGGACGCGGGCGACGACTTCCGTGAGGGCAAGATGACGCTGCCGGTGATCCTCGCCTATGCGCGCGGGGACGAGGCGGCGCGCGGCTTCTGGCGCGACGCGGTTTCGGGCCGGCGCGCGACCGACGCCGACTTCGCCCATGCGGTCGAGCTGGTGCGCAGCAGCCGGGCGGTCGAGGACACCATGGCACGGGCGCGGCATTACGGGCAGCGGGCGATCGAGTCGCTGGCGCCGTTCGCGGACGGCGCGGCCAAGGACGCGATGGTCGAGGCGGTCGAGTTCGCGGTCGCGCGGGCGTACTAACTTGTACCCCGGCGGAGGCCGGGGCCCAGGTGGGATAGCGGCCGATGCAGGCGCTTCATCCGCCAAGCCTTCCCAACTGGACCCCGGCCTCCGCCGGGGTATGGTTCGGAGGGGGGAGGAAGCGCCCCTTACGCCGCCCGCTTCTCCAGCGCCGCGGCGGCTTCTTCCATCAGCGTGGCGATGATCTCGGCGACCGGCTCCTCGGTCTTGACCATGCCGACCGACTGACCGGCCATCACGCTGCCATGCTCGACGTCGCCGTCGATCACCGCACGGCGCAGCGCGCCGGCCCAGTAATGCTCGATCTGCAGCTGCGCCTCGGCCATCGCCAGCGCGCCTTCGTCGAGCGACCGGGCGACTTCGCGCTGCTTGGCGGTGAACAGCTCCGCGCCGGCGTTCTTGAGCGCGCGCACTGGGATCACCGGCAGGCGCGGGTCGATCTGGACGCTGGCAACCGCGTCGCGCGCGGAAGCGCGGAAGAACGCCTTCTTGAAATTGGGGTGCGCGATCGACTCGGTCGCGCAGGCGAAGCGCGTGCCGAGCTGGACGCCGGCGGCGCCCATGTCGAGATAGCCGGCGATCGCCTCGCCGCGGCCGATGCCGCCGGCGACGAACACGGGCAGCGCCTCGGCGATCTCGGGCAGCATTTCCTGCGCGAGCACGCTGGTGGAGACCGGGCCGATGTGGCCGCCGGCCTCCATGCCCTCGATCACCAGCGCGTCGACGCCGGAGCGGATCAGCTTCTTGGCGAGCGCGAGTGCGGGGGCGAAGCAGATGACCTTGGCGCCCGACGCCTTGATCGCGTCGAGGCTGCCAGCCGGCGGAAGCCCGCCCGCGAGCACGACATGGCCGACCTGGTGCTTTGCGCACACCGCGATCAGATCCATCAGCTGCGGGTGCATGGTGATGAGGTTCACGCCGAAGGGCTTGTTCGTCAGACCCTTGGTGGCGGCGATCTCGGCGTCGAGCAGCTCGGGTGTCATCGCGCCGCACGCGATCACGCCAAAGCCGCCGGCGTTGGAGATGGCGGCAACGAGGTTGCGCTCGGACACCCAGGACATGGCGCCGCACAGGATCGCGGTCTCGGTGCCGAGGAAGGCGGCGCCGCGGGCCATGCGGCGGGCAAGGCGCTCGGCGCCGACGGAAGAAGTGGTGGTCATTGCGCGCCCCTAAAGCGCTTTCGAAGCAGGTGGAACACGAAACCGCGACGAAACCAGCAGGCTGAGTTGGTTATCTGCAATTGGAAACCCGCGACATGGATGCTCTATTCCTCCCCCGGCGGGGGAGGGGGACCAGCCGCAGGCTGGTGGAGGGGTAGTTTCCGCATGCTGCACGGCCCGAAGAAAACGCAGGATTTCGCCAGGCAACTGCGTCGACGCATGAGCCTGCCCGAGGTGCTCCTGTGGCAGGCGCTTCGCTGCCGCCCGGCTGGCCTGCAGTTTCGCCGTCAGCATCCAGCCAGCATCTATGTCCTCGATTTCTTCTGTCCGGCCTTCAACCTTGTCGTCGAAGTCGATGGCGAGGGGCATGCGCGTGGGGATCGGCCGGAGCAAGATGCGGCGCGTGACGACTGGCTCCGTACACGCGGCGTTCGGGTCTTGCGTATCCCTGCGCAGACGATCTTGTGCGATTTGGAGGCCGCGCTCGGCCACATTGTCGTCACCGCTCGCGGAGATTACCCCTCCACCGGCTTCGCCGGTCCCCCTCCCCCTCCGGGGGAGGAATAGGAGAAACGTAGTGCGGCAGGCGATCGGCGAGTTGGAGGTGCCCACGCGGGGGCAGGGGCTGGTGGAGGTGACGCGCGACGTGTGCGGCTGGGTGGCCGAGCAGGGCATGACGACCGGGCTGCTGACGCTGTTCTGCCGGCACACCTCGGCGTCGCTGCTGGTGCAGGAGAATGCGGCGCCGGAGGTGCGGGACGACCTGCTCGCTTATTTCGCGCGGATCGCGCCGGAGGATCGCACCGCCTATGTGCACGACGACGAGGGGCCGGACGACATGCCCGCGCACTTGCGCACGGCGCTGACCGGCGTGCAGCTGTCGATCCCGGTCGCGAACGGGCGCCCGGTGCTCGGCACCTGGCAGGGCATTTATCTGTTCGAGCACCGCCGTGCGCCGCATCGGCGGCGGATTGCGCTGCACCTGCTGGGGGATTGAGCCCGCCGCCCGATCAGGCGGCGGTGTCCTCCGCGTCGAGGCCATAGGCGGTGTGGAGCACGCGCACCGCCAGCTCGGTATAGTCTTCCTCGATCAGCACGCTGACCTTGATCTCCGACGTGGTGATTGCCTGTACGTTGATGCCGCGGTCGCCCAGCGTCTTGAACATGGTGGACGCCACGCCCGCATGGCTGCGCATGCCGACGCCGACCACCGAGATCTTGGCGACGCGGGTGTCGTGAACCAGCCGGTCGTAGCCGATCTTGCCCTTTTCGCGATCCAGCACGTCGAGCACCCGGGGAAGCTCGGCCTGGTTGATCGTGAAGGTGACGTCGGTCGAGCCAGTCGAATGCGCCACGTTCTGCACGATCATGTCGACGTTGATGCCGGTGTCGGCGAGCGGGCCGAAGATGGCCGCCACCGCACCCGGGCGATCGGGAACCTCGGTCAGCGTGATCTTGGCCTCGTTCTTGTCGTGCGCGATGCCGGTAATGAGTTGGCGTTCCATCTCGTCCACTTCCTCTTCGCCCACGATCATCGTGCCCGGTTCCGCCGCCGCATCCGCATCGGCAAACGACGAGAGCACCTGGACGCGGACCCCTTCCTTCATCGCGAGCCCGACCGAGCGCGTCTGCAGCACCTTGGCGCCGACGCTGGCGAGCTCCAGCATTTCTTCGTACGTCACGCGCTTGAGCTTGCGCGCGCGCGGCACGATGCGCGGGTCGGTCGTATAGACGCCGTCGACGTCGGTGTAGATGTCGCAGCGGTCCGCCTTCATCGCCGCCGCGACTGCGACCGCCGAGGTATCCGATCCGCCACGGCCGAGCGTCGTCACCCGGCCATTGTCGGCCAGCCCCTGGAAGCCCGGGATCACCGCGACCTCGCCACCGGCCGTGGCGGCGAGCAGCGCCTGGGTGTCGATCTCGCCGATGCGGGCGGAAGCATGGGCGTCCGAGGTGTGGATCGGCAGCTGCCAGCCGAGCCAGCTGCGCGCGGGCACGCCGATCGCCTGGAGCGCGATGGCGAGCAGCCCGCTCGTCACCTGCTCGCCCGAGGCGACCACCACGTCATATTCGCGCGGGTCGTAGAGCGACGAGGCTTCGCGGCAGAAATTGACGAGCCGGTCGGTCTCGCCGGCCATCGCGGAGACGACGACGGCGACCTGGTTGCCGGCTTCCCACTCGCGTTTGACGCGCTGGGCGACGCTGCGGATGCGCTCGATCCCGGCCATGGAGGTGCCGCCGAACTTCATCACGATGCGTGCCATGTACCGAGCGCCTCACCCCCTTGGGAACGTCGGGTTGCGCTGATAGGGAGGCGTCATGGTTATGGCAAGCGACGCGGCGCCCGAAGCGCGGGCAGCGAACGGCAGCGTGGTGGCGGCGGAAGCCGCACATTTCGGCAAGCTGGCTGCGGACTGGTGGAATCCGCACGGATCCTCCGCGATGCTCCACCGGCTGAACCCGGCGCGATTGGGCTTCCTGCGCCAGGCGATCGACGCGCATTGGGATGGCGACGGGCAGGGATTTACGCCGCTGGCGGGCAAAACCGCGCTGGACGTCGGCTGCGGCGCCGGGCTGCTCGCCGAGCCGCTCGCCCGGCTCGGAGCGGCGGTGACGGGGGTCGACGCGGCGCCGGAGAATGTCGGTGCGGCACGCGCGCATGCGGAGAGCCAGGGCTTGGCGATCGAGTACGTCGCCGGCGGGGTCGAGGCGGTGGCGGGGCGGCAGTTCGACCTGGTCACCTCGCTGGAGGTGATCGAGCATGTCGCCGATCCTGCCGGCTTCGTGGCCTGGCTCGCGGCGGCGCTGGCGCCGGGCGGGTTGATGGTGGTGTCGACGCCCAACCGGACCCCCTTGTCGCGGCTGGCGATGATCACTTTGGCCGAGGGCGTCGGCGCGATCCCGCGCGGGACGCACGATTGGGACAAGTTCCTGACCCCGGACGAGCTCACCGCGCTGCTCCGGGCCGAAGGGCTGACGGTGGGCGAGGTGCGCGGGCTTTCCTTCTCGGCGTCGCGCGGGTTCACCATCTCGGACGACACCCGGCTCGATTATCTCGTGACCGCCTCGAGGGGCTGAGGCGGTGGCGGCACTCGACCGCTTCGTGGAGGCGCAGGCGGGCGTGTGGACGCAGGCGCTCGCCGAGCTGAAGGCGGGGCGCAAGACCAGCCACTGGATGTGGTTCGTGTTCCCGCAGATCGCCGGGCTCGGCCGCAGCGAGACCGCGCGCTTCTATGCGATTTCGGATGTGACCGAGGCGCGAGCCTATCTCGCGCATCCGCTGCTGGGAGCCCGGCTGCGCGAAGCGGCGGCGGCGCTGCTCGCGCATCGCGGGCGATCGGCCGAGGCGATGCTGGGCGGGATCGATGCCGTGAAGCTGCGGTCGTCGATGACGCTGTTCGCAGCGGTCGCGCCGGAGGAGCCGGTGTTCGCGGCGGTGCTGGACGCCTTCTTCTCGGGCCAGCGCGATCCGGAGACGGTGCGCCGGATCGGCTGACGCGGCCGCGGGAACTTCGCGCGGCGCGATCCTTTGTTTGCGGGCAACGCGCCAAGGAGCCCGCATGACCGACATTCGAGACGCCCACACCGAGGTTCTATCGCTTGCCGGCAGGCGGGTGGCGATCACCGGCGGCACCACCGGCATCGGCCGTGCGATCGCGGTGCTGCTCGCCTCGGAAGGCGCGCAGGTGTTCGTGTGCGGGCATGATTCGGACCATCTGGCCGATGCGCTCGCCCGCATCCGCGAGGTGGGCGAGGGCGATGGTGCGGTGCTCGACCTGGCGGAGCCGGACCATGCCCGCGGCTTCCTGGAGATCGCGCGCGAGCGGCTGGGCGGGCTGGACGCCGTGGTGCTGAACGCCGCCGTCGCCGCGTCCGGCATATCGGAGACGGGCGAGGCGGAGCTGCGGCACGCGATCGCGCTCAACTTCACCGCCTATCTGCTGGGCTCGCACGCCGCGGCCGAACTCCTGGAAGGCGAGGGTGACCTGGTGCTGGTGGGATCGATGAGCGCGCATGTGCTCGGCCCGGGCTCGACCATCTACGCCGGGATCAAGGCGGGCATCGCTGGCTTCTCCGAGGCGCTGCGGCGGGAGCTGGGACCGAAGGGGATCCGGGTCGGGCTGGTGGAGCCGGGCAAGACCGGGTCCGACATGCAGCTGCCCGACGTCCCGGTCGAAAAGCAGCGCGAGCAGATCCGCGAGGAGACCATGCTGCGCGCCGAGGACATCGCGGTGGGCGTCCACTATATGCTCACGCAGCCGCGCCGCACCGTGGTGCAGCAGGTGGTGATCACGCCGCGCGCGCAGGCGGCCGAATGAACTTCGACGTCGACCAGCTGGTCTTCACCCCCGACGACGTGGACCTTTCGCGGTCGCCGCTCGCGGGGCACCTCGACGCCGAAACCTATGTGCTGGGGGCGTTCAATCCGGGTCTGACCCGGCTGCCGGGCGGCAACCTGCTGATGATGGTGCGAGTGGCCGAGGCGCTGCGCAAGCCGATCCGCGACGGTCGCGTCCATGCGATCCGTTGGGAAGGCGAGGAGGGGAGCGCCGGCCGCTACGTGCTCGACGGCTGGCCGCTCGAGCACGCCGACACGGCCGATCCGCGCAAGTTCCTGCTCCAGGGCAACAAATGGCGGGTGATGGCGCTGACCTCGCTGTCCTGGCTGCTGCCGGTCGAGCTCTCGCCCGACGGGTTGGAGGTGGTCGCGGTGCACTATGATCGCGCGGTGGCGCCGCAGGGCAGCTGGCAATGCTATGGCGTCGAGGATGCGCGGATCAGCCGCCTCGATGATCGCTACTGGATGACGACCTGCTCGGTCAGTCCCGAGCGGCATTCGACCACGCTCTACAGTTCGGACAATGGGCTCGACTGGCGGTTCGAGGACATGGTGCTCGACCACCAGAACAAGGACATGCTGATCTTCGAGGGCCAGGTCGACGGACGCTACTGGGCGCAGACCCGGCCGCTGGGCGACCTGTATTTCGCCTATCCGCCGGACAGCGAGTGGCGCGCCGGGCCGTCGATCAACCTCGCCACCTCGCCCGACCTCTTGCACTGGAAGCCGTGCCGCAAGCCCGGCATCCGCCCGCACGCCGCCACCGTCGCCACCGCGCGCATGGGCGGCGGCACCCCGCCGATCCGGACGGAGCGCGGCTGGCTGAGCCTGTGGCATGGGGTCGAGCCGCACGAGATTGTCGGCATCTATCGCACCTATTGGACGATCCTGGACGCCGACGATCCGAGCCGCACCGTCGCCACCCAGCACCCGCCGCTGCTGGAGGCGAACCCGGCGCTGACGCAGCCGCTGGAGGACCAGATGTACGTGCGCAACGTGGTGTTCACCACCGGCATCGCGGAGCATGGCGAGGTCTATGTGGTCGCGTCCGGGGAGGCGGATCTGGCGTGTCGGATCACGCATATCCCGAAGTCCGTCTTTGCCTGACACGGCTGCCCAAAAAACTGCTTTAGTGAAGTAGGACACCGCGCTAGCATCCTCTCCTCGGGGTGAGGGGAATTGAGAATGCTGGAGCTACGCAACGTCAGCCACGTCTATGGCAACGGGACGCGCGCGCTGGATGACGTGACCTTGTCGGTACCGACGGGCATGTTCGGGCTGCTGGGGCCGAATGGGGCGGGCAAGTCGACGCTGATGCGGACCGTCGCGACGCTCCAGACGCCGACCAGCGGCAGCATCACCTTTGGCGACATCGACGTGATCGCGGAGCCGGAGCGGCTGCGCGAGACGCTGGGCTATCTGCCGCAGGACTTCGGCGTCTATCCGCGCGTCTCCGCCTACGACATGCTCGATCACATGGCGGTGCTGAAGGGCATCGCCTCGGCCGCGGACCGGAAGGCGACGGTCGAGACGCTGCTCAACCAGGTCAACCTGTGGAACGTCCGCAAGAAGGCGATCGCCGGCTTTTCGGGCGGCATGCGCCAGCGCTTCGGCATCGCCCAGGCGCTGATCGGCAACCCCCGCCTCATCATCGTCGACGAGCCGACCGCCGGTCTCGACCCGGAAGAGCGCAACCGCTTCCTCAACCTGCTTGCCGAGATCGGCGAGAATGTGGTCGTGATCCTCTCCACCCACATCGTCGAGGACGTGGCGGATCTCTGCCCGCGCATGGCGGTGCTGGCGGCTGGCAAGATCCGGTTGGAGGGGGCGCCCCTGGAACTGATCGAGCAGGCGCGCGGCACCGTCTGGGCCAAGGCGATCCGGCGCGATGAGTTGACCGAGGTGCGGGAGCGCTACGAGCTGATCTCCACCCGCCTGTTCGCCGGGCGGACCATCGTCCACATCCTGTCCGAGGTCGATCCCGGCAACGGCTTCGAGCCGGTGCGCGGCGGGCTGGAGGACGTGTATTTCGCGACCCTGGCCCGCACCCGCCGCCCCATCGACACCGCCGCCGCTGTCGCGGCCTGAGGGGAGGGCGCCCATGTTTCGCAAGATCGCGGGGTTCGAACTCCGCTACCAGTTCGGCAGCCCGGTGTTCTGGGTCGTCGCGGCGCTCTTCTTCCTGCTGACCTTCGGGTCGGTCGCGAGCGAGAACATCCAGATCGGCGCGGGCGGCAACGTCCACGCCAACAGCCCCTTCGCCATCGTCCAGGTCCACGCGATCTTTTCGCTGTTCTTCATGTTCGTGACGACTGCGTTCGTTGCGAACGTGGTGGTGCGCGACGATGAATCGGGCTTCGGCCCGATGGTGCGCACGACGCGCGTCACCCGGTTCCAGTATCTGATGGGGCGCTTCACCGGCGCCTTCCTGGCCGCGGCGGTGGCGTTCCTGGCGATTCCGCTGGCGATCTGGGTCGGGTCGCTGATGCCCTGGATCGATCCGGAGCGGCTGGGGCCGACGATCCCCGCCGCCTTCGCCTGGGCCTATTTCGTGGTGGCGCTGCCGAACCTGTTCCTTACCGCGGCGATCTTCTTTGCGGTGGCGACGGTCACGCGATCGATGATGGGCAGCTATGTCGGCGTCATCGTCTTCCTGGTCCTCTATGCCGTGATGAGCACCATGATCGGGCAGCAGCCCGAGTGGCGGCAGGTCGCGGCCTATGTCGAACCCTTCGGCGTCGCCGCGATCAGCAACGCGACCCGCTATTTCACCGCGGCGGAGCGCAACGCGATCCTGCCGCCGCTGGACGGTGCGCTGCTTGCCAACCGGCTGATCTGGATCGGTGTCGCCCTGGCGGCGCTGGGCTTTGCCGTGGGGCGGTTCCGCTTTGCCGAGCGCGGCATCTCCAAGCGCCGCCTGCGCAAGCAGGCGCGGCGCGAGGCGAAGCTGGGCCAGACCGCGCCGCGGCTGGTCGATCGGCTGCCTGCGCCCCAGCCAGACGGGGCGACCTGGGCGCGCCTGCTCACCCGTTGCCGCTTCGAGATGGCGCAGGTGTTCCGCAGCCCCGCGTTCCTGGTGCTGCTGGTCGTCGGCCTGTTCAACACGGTCGGCGCGCTGCTGTTCGCGGGCGAGATCTACGGCACGCCCGCGCGACCGCTCACCTTTGCGCTGATCGAGACGCTGACCGGCGGATTCGGGCTGATCCCGATCATCATCGCCATCTATTATGCGGGCGAGTTGGTCTGGCGCGACCGCGACCGCAAGATTCACGAGATCATCGACGCGACCCCGCTGCCCAACTGGGCCTATATGGTGCCCAAGGCGCTGGCGGTGACGGGGGTGCTGTTCACCACCCTGCTGGCGGCGGCGGTGGCGGCGATCCTGGTGCAGCTGATCCGCGGCGGCGGCGAGGTGTCGCTCGGCGAATACTGGCGCTGGTACCTGCTGCCGCAGACGGTCGACATGGTGCTGCTGGCGATCCTTTCGGTGTTCGTGCAGGCGCTCAGCCCGAACAAATACGTCGGCTGGGCGATCATGGTCGTCTACATCGTGGCCACGCTGACGCTCAGCAACTTGGGGTTCGAGCATCCGCTCTACCTCTACGGCGGCGGGCCGACGCCGCAGCTGTCCGACATGAACGGCGACCAGATCGGCGGTGCCGCCGCCTGGTGGGTGCGCCTCTATTGGGGGGCCGCGGCGGTGATCCTCGCGACGCTCGCCCACCTGCTGTGGCGGCGCGGGACCGAGACCCGGCTGCTGCCGCGGTTGCGGCGAGTGCCTGCGCGCCTGCGGGGCGTCCCGGGTGTCATCATCGGCGTCGCGCTGGTGGCGTTCGTGAGCGTCGGCGCCTTCATCTTCTACAACACCAACGTCCTCAACCCATACCGCACCCGCGATGCCAACGAGCAGCGGATGGCGGAGTATGAAAAGAAGTACCTGCACTACGAGACGATATTGCAGCCGTCGCTCACCGACGTTCGGCTGGCGATCGACCTGCACCCGTCCGAGCGGCGGATGACCGTCGACGGCGTCTATCGCTTCGTCAACGACACCGGCCTCCCGCTGGACACGCTGCACGTGCGGCTGCCCGACGCGGACACCAAGCTTGCCTCAGTAACGGTTCCAGGCGCCCAACTCGCCAGCAACGACGCGGAGTTCCAATACCGACTCTACCACTTCGACCGCCCGTTGGCGCCCGGCGCCACTGGCACGCTGCAGTTCCGCACGGAACGATCGCAGCGGGGCTTCCGCGCCACCGGCGAGGATACGCGGCTGGTGGCCAACGGCAGCTTCCTCAACAACTTCGACTTCGCGCCGCAGCTGGGGATGAACCGGGCAGGGCTGTTGACCGATCGCGTGACCCGCCGCCGCTATGGCCTCCCGTCGGAGCTGCGCATGGCCAAGCTGGAGGACGTGTCCGCCCGCCAGCGCAACTATCTGGCCAATGCCGATTGGGTGAATTCGGACATCACCGTCACCACCGATGCGCCGCAGGTGCCGATCGCGCCCGGCCGGCGGGTTTCGGACACGACCCAGGGCGGACGGCGCACCGCGCACTTCGTCTCGACGGCGCCGATCCTGGCCTTCTTCTCGGTCCAGTCCGCCGACTATGCGGTGCGGCGGGACCGGCAGGGGCCGGTGCAGCTGGAGGTCTATTACCAGCCGAACCACGGCTTCAACGTCGACCGAATGCTCCAGGCGATGAAGCTGTCGCTCGGCTATTACGACAAGGCGTTCGGGCCTTATCAGTTCACCTATGCCCGCATCATCGAGTTCCCGGGCTATGACAGCTTCGCCCAGGCGTTTGCGGGCACCGTGCCCTATTCGGAGAAGATCGGCTTCATCGCCGATACCCGCGATCCGGACGAGATCGACTATGTCACCTATGTCACCGCGCACGAGCTGGGCCACCAATACTGGGCGCACCAGCTGATCAGCGCGGACCAGCAGGGCGGCACCGTGCTGGTGGAGACCATGGCACAATATTCGGCGCTGATGGTGATGAAGCACCTGTACGGCGAGGATAAGATCCGCCGCTTCCTGAAGTACGAGCTCGACAATTATCTGCGCTCGCGCGGCAGCGAGGCGATCGAGGAGCTGCCGCTCGATCGGGTCGAGAACCAGGGGTACATCCATTACCGCAAGGGCGCGGTGGCGCTGTACCTGCTGCAGGACCGGCTGGGCGAGGAGCGGGTGAACGCGATGCTGCGCGGGCTGCTCGATCGCCACCGGTTCAAGGGCGCGCCCTATGCCAATTCGATGGAGCTGGTCGACGGCTTCCGCGGGTTGGCGCGCAACGCCGGCGAGCGGCAGCTGGTGGACGACCTGTTCGACCGCATCACCCTCTATGACCTCAAGCTCAAGGAGGCCAAGACCCGCAAGCTGCCCGATGGCCGGTTTGAGACGGTGCTGACGATCGAGGGCGGCAAGGCCTACGCCGATGGCCGCGGCAAGGAGACGCAGGCGACACTGGACGACCAGATCGACGTGGGGCTGTTCACCGCGCGCCCGGGGCTGGGATCGTTCGACCGCAGCGACGTGCTGGTGATGGAGCGGCGGCCGGTCCGCAGCGGCGTGCAGCAGCTGCGGCTGGTGACGGCGAAGCGACCGGCGTTCGCCGGGGTCGACCCGTACAACAAGTACATCGACCGCAACAGCGACGACAATGTGGTGCAAGTGAACTAGGGACGGGTCCGCCGGGGCACTCCCCCGGCGGAGCGCCTGAAAAAATTGACAATTGCGCGCGTTCGGGATAGGCGCCACGCCTTTCCTGCTCCGTGCATTATTTGAGGAAGCGACCATGGCGCGCGTCACCGTCGAGGATTGCGTCGACAAGATCCCCAACCGGTTCGACCTGGTGCTGATGGCAGCCCAGCGTGCGCGCCAGATTTCCGGCGGCGCCGAGCTGACGCTCGATCGCGACCGCGACAAGAACCCGGTGGTCGCGCTGCGCGAGATCGCCGAGGAGACGGTTCGGCCGGATCACCTCAAGGAAGCGGTCATCACCGGCATGCAGAAGGTGCAGATCGACGACGAGGAAGCGCCGGACGAGATCGGTTCGCTGTCGGCATCGGCCGAGGCGCTGCGCCTCACCGCGGCTGCTCCGCCGCGCAACCAGAACGTCGGCGGCGACTACGAGGGCTGATCCCTCCACGTCGAAGGCCTGAAGAAGGGCGGCTCCGCTGGGGCCGCCCTTTCTTTTTGTGCGGACGAGGGGTGCATCCTCCCGCAGCTCCTGCGGCATGTGCTCCTGCGCAGGCAGGAGCCTAGAGCCAGGAGGGGCAGCGCCCGTGACCCTGGGCTCCTGCCTGCGCAGGAGCACGCGTTCTCCCTGTGCCCACCGCGCGCGCAAAAAAAGGCCGGTACGTTTCCGTACCGGCCCGAGGTCGTCCGCAGGAGGAACGTCGGGGGGGGGGGGCCCGTGCCCGCCGCCGATCTCAGTAGTTGTAGGCGCGCTCGCCATGCTCGCCGAGGTCGAGGCCCTCGATCTCGACTTCGGGGCTGACGCGGCCGCCGGTCACTGCCTTGGCGATGAAGAAGGCGATGGTGGTGCCGATCGCGGCCCAGGCGATGGTGACGACCACCGCGAGCAGCTGCACGCCGAGCTTGGCGCCCATGTCATAGTCGGCAGCGCCGGGGCCTCCGAGCGACGGCGCGTAGACGATGGCGGTGCCGATCGCGCCGACCATGCCGCCCACCCCGTGGATGCCGAAGGCGTCCAGCGAGTCGTCGTAGCCGAGCTTGGGCTTGAGGAAGGTCACCGCGAAGTAGCAGACGATCGAGGCGACCGCGCCCAGCACGATGGCGCCGAACGGACCCGAGTTGCCGGCGGCAGGCGTCACCGCGACCAGGCCGGCGATGATGCCTGAGCAGAAGCCCAGCGCCGATCCCTTGTGCCCCGAGAAGCGCTCCGCCAGCATCCAGAACAGCCCGGCCGAGGCGGTGGCGACAAAGGTGTTGATCATCGCAAGCGCCGCCGAGCCATTTGCCTCCAGCGCCGAGCCGGCGTTGAAGCCGAACCAGCCCACCCACAGGAGCCCGGTGCCGACCATCGTCAGCGTCAGGCTGTGCGGGGCCATGCGCTCGGTCGGATAGCCGATGCGCTTGCCGAGCAGGATCGCCAGCACCAGCGCCGAGACGCCGGCGTTGATGTGCACCACGGTGCCGCCGGCGAAGTCCAGCGCGCCCATGTCGAAGAACCAGCCGCCTGCCGCCCACACCATGTGCGCGATCGGCAGATAGACGATGGTGAGCCACACCAGCGCGAACAGCATGACGGCGGAGAACTTGATCCGCTCGACCGCCGAACCCAGCACCAGCGCGATGGTGATCGCGGCAAAGGTCATCTGGAAGCAGATGAACACATATTCGGGGATCTCGACGCCGGCCGTGAAGGTCGCCGCCTGCGACGCGGGCGTGACCCCGGCCAGGAACGCCTTGCCGAAGCCGGCGATGAACTTGCTCGGCAGCGCGCTCTCCGGGCCGAAGGCGAGGCTGTAGCCGTAGATCACCCAGATCAGCATCGCCAGGCAGGCGACGGCGCCGATCTGCGTCATCACCGACAGCATGTTCTTGGCGCGGGCGAGGCCGCCGTAGAACAGCGCGAGGCCGGGCAGGATCATCGCCAGCACCAGCACGGTCGACATCATCATCCAGGCGGTGTCGCCCTTGTCGACGGTCGCGGCAGGCGCGGCGGCTGCCGGTGCCTGCAGGGCCGCGTCCTGCGCCCAGGCGGGCAGCGCGGCAAACAGAGTCGTGCCCGCGGCGATCGCCAGGCCAGTCGGAAGCTTCATGATGTCCCCCTTCATCACAGCGCGGTTTCGTCGGTCTCGCCGGTGCGGATACGCACGGCCTGGCCGACGTCGAGCACGAAGATCTTGCCGTCGCCGATGGCGCCGGTGTTGGCCGAGGCCTGCACCGCCTCGACGACCCGCGGCGCGACGTCGGACGCGCACACGATCTCGATCTTGATCTTGGGCACCATGTTGGTGCTGTACTCGGCGCCCCGGTAGATTTCGGTCTGGCCCTTCTGGCGGCCGAAGCCCTTGACCTCGGTGACGGTCATGCCCGCCACTCCGACTTCGGTCAGCGCCTCCCGCACGTCATCGAGCTTGAACGGCTTGATGATGGCGATGACGAGTTTCATATCGCGCCCCCTCGCTATGGTCCCGAGGGGAGGCCTAGCAAGCAGCGTGCCAGTTGTGGTTGGGGTAGGGGCGCGAGAGGTCCGGAGCGGATCGACATCTCAATCCTCCCCGTTTGCCTCGCGTAGCCATCGAGCTTGTCGAGACGGCCTATCGAGAGGCGGTTGCGGTGGCTCTCTCGATACGGGCTCTCGACAAGCTCGATCCCTACTCGAGACAAACGGGGTGGGAAGCAGGATTACGCCTCGGGGGGGATGTGGCCCACGCCGGCTGAGATGCGAGGCAAGTGCGACGCAGCTTTAGGCAGCTGCCCAAAAATCAGGCAGTGGGGCGTGTCATTCCGGACGTTCGACGATCGCGCGGGCTGCGGCGAGATCCTCTTCATCGACCATCACCCGCGTCGGGATCAGCAGCCAGCTGCCGTCGGCGATGCTCGCCTCCCCATCGAAGGCGACGGCGGGGATGCCCTCGCTCTCCAGCCGCCCGACCAGGATCTGCGCCTCGATCCGGGCGAAGCGGCCGAGTTCGACGAGAGTCATCAGACGGGGGCCATCAGGCGGCGGTGCCGCCGACCGTCAGCCCCTCGACCAGCAGGGTCGGCTGGCCAACGCCCGCGGGGACGCTCTGGCCGCCCTTGCCGCACATGCCCACGCCCTCGTCGAGCGCGAAGTCATTGCCGATACCGGTCACCTTGGTGAGCACGGTCGGGCCGTCGCCGATCAGCGTCGCGCCCTTGATCGGCGCGCCGAGCTTGCCGTCCTCGATGCGGTACGCCTCGGTGCAGGAGAAGACGAACTTGCCCGAGACGATGTCGACCTGGCCGCCGCCGAACGACTTGGCGAAGATCCCCTTCTTCACCCGCGACAGCAGCTCGGCCGGATCGTCGCGCCCGCCGCGCATGAACGTGTTGGTCATGCGGGGCATGGGGGCATGGGCGAAGCTCTCGCGCCGCCCGTTGCCGGTCGGGGCGACGCCCATCAGCCGGGCATTCAGGCGATCGTGGATATAGCCCTTGAGGATGCCGTCCTCGATCAGGATGTTCTCCTGGGTCGGCGTGCCCTCGTCGTCGATCGACAGCGAGCCGCGGCGGCTGGCAATCGAGCCGTCGTCGACCACCGTCACGCCGGGTGCGGCGACGCGCTCGCCGATGCGGCCGGAAAACGCGCTGGTGCCCTTGCGGTTGAAGTCGCCTTCCAGGCCGTGGCCGATCGCCTCGTGCAGCAGCACGCCGGGCCAGCCCGGCCCGAGCAGCACCGTCATCTCGCCGGCCGGCGCGTCGACCGCGTCGAGATTGACCAGCGCCTGGGCGAGCGCGGTGTCGATCGCGCGGTTCCAGGTCTCGGGCAGGAACAGGTCGTCGTAGAGATAGCGGCCGCCGATGCCGAAGCTGCCGGTCTCGCGCCGGCCGTTCTGCTCGACCACCAGCGAGACGTTGAGGCGCACCAGCGGACGCACGTCGGTGGCGACGAAGCCGTCCGGGCGGACGATTTCGACCACGCTCCACGAGCCGCTGAGGCTCACGCTCGCCTGCACGACCCGCGGGTCGCGTGCGCGGGCGGCGGCGTCGATCGTCTGGCAGAGATTCACCTTGTCGGCGAAGGGCACCAAGTCGAGCGGGTCGGCGGCGGTGTAGAGATGGCGGTTGTTGCCGCGCGGCGGCGGCGCCTTGGCACCCTTGGCAGGGTCGATCAGCGCCATGGTCTCGCCCGCGCGCAGGATCGCGGCTTCGCTGATCTCGTTGGCGTGGGCGAAGGCGGTGGTTTCGCCCGACACGCCGCGCAGGCCGAAGCCGGAGGCGGTGTCGTAGCTGGCGGTCTTCAGCCGACCGTCGTCGAAGCCGAACGCCTCTGCCCGGCGATATTGCAGGTAGAGCTCCCCATCATCGGCCTGCGCGAGCGTGCGCGCGGCGAGACGGGTGGCAGCGGCGGGGTCGAAGCCGTCGCGATAGAGGAAGGCGCGGGGATCGGAGGCGGTCATGTCCTCCGATATAGGAGACCTAGAGGCTGGCGCCAGACGCGATGTCGGGGAGCGTCGACTGGTCGACGCCGTCCGCGGGGCCGCCGATCAGCACGAAGCGGCGGTCGCAATAGCCGCAATCGACATAGCCATGCTCGTCGATCTGCAGCCACACGCGCGGGTGGCCGAGCGCAGGGGCGATCTCCCCGGCACCGTCGCAAGCGACGCGGGGGGTGGTGACGCGGAGGACTTCGGACGGCGGAATCATGGGAGAGGCGATAGCAAGGCGCCCGGCGCTCGACAATGCTGGAGCGTGCCCGAACGCCGTTTCGCAACGCCGGGGATTGGCGATTCGTGCCGCGGGGCCTATCCGCTTGCGCCATGACCCAGGCCGCGATCAGCATCCGAGAGCTTTGCAAAACCTATGCGGGCGGTAAGCGCGCGCTCGACGGCGTCACCTTGGACGTGCCGCGCGGCGAGATCTTCGGGCTGCTGGGGCCGAATGGCGCGGGCAAGTCGACGCTGATCAACACGCTGGCCGGGCTGGTGCGCAAGACCAGCGGCACGGCCGAGATCTGGGGCTTCGACATCGACCGGCATCCGCGCAACGCGAAGGCCTCGATCGGGATCGTGAACCAGGAGATCACCTTCGATCCCTTTTTCACGCCGTCCGAGACGCTGGAAAACCAGGCGGGCCTGTACGGCGTCCCGAAGGCGCAGCGGCGGACGATGGAGCTGCTGCGCGCGGTGCATCTGGAGGACAAGGCCGACGCCTATGCCCGCAGCCTGTCGGGCGGCATGAAGCGGCGGCTGATGGTCGCCAAGGCGATGGTGCACTCGCCGCCCGTGCTGGTGCTCGACGAGCCGACCGCGGGCGTCGACATCGAGCTTCGCCAGCAGCTGTGGGCCTATGTCCGGCAGCTCAACGACGCCGGGGTGACGGTGGTGCTGACCACCCATTATCTCGAAGAGGCCGAGGAGCTGTGCGATCGCATCGCGATCATCAACCACGGTCGCCTCATCGCCAACGAGCCGACCCGCGCGCTGGTGGGGATGGCGCAGGAGAAGCTGGTCGAGGTGACGGTCGACCGTGATCTCGCCGCGCTGCCGGAGGCGAGCTGCTTCAGCAAGGTCGAGCGCAAGAGCGACCGGGTGCTGGCGATCACCTATCGCAAGGACGTGGCCAATGCGGGCGAGGTGCTCGCCGCGGTGACTCGCGACGGGTACGGAATCGTCGACGTCTCCACCAAGGAAGCCGACCTGGAGGACGTGTTCCTCAACCTGACGCGCGCCCACGGGTGAGTGATCCCCGCCAAAGCGACGTCCTGATCGTCGGCTCGGGCGCGGCCGGGCTAACCGCCGCGCTCAACCTGGCGGAGCGGTTCCAGGTGACGGTGCTCGCCAAGGGGCGGCTGGACGAGGGCTCCACTGCCTGGGCGCAGGGCGGGATCGCCGCGGTGCTGGAGCCGGGCGATACCTTCGAGAACCACATCGAGGACACGATGGTGGCGGGCGCGGGGCTCAACGACCGCGCCACGGTGGAGTTTGTTGTCGAGAACGCACCGGCGGCGATCGAGCGGCTGGCGGAGCTGGGGGTCCCGTTCAACGGCGGCGACGGCGACGAGCGCTGGCACCTGACGCGTGAGGGCGGGCACTCGCACCGGCGCATCGTCCATGTCGACGACGCCACGGGCCGCGCGGTGCAGGAGGCGCTGATCGCCGCCGCGCAGGCGCATCCCAACATCACGCTGGTGCCCGACATGGTCGCCGTCGACCTCGCCACCAGCCGGCACGAGCTGCGCTATTCGGGCGCGGGCCGGGTGTGGGGCGCCTATGCGCTCGACCGGGGCACGGGACGCGTGGCGCTGTTCACCGCCCGTGCGACGATCCTGGCGACCGGGGGGGCGGGGCGGACCTATCTCTTCTCCACCGCGCCGGGCGGGGCGACGGGCGACGGCATCGCCATGGCGTGGCGCGCGGGATGCCGCGTCTCCAACATGGAGATGATGCAGTTCCACCCGACCTGCCTCTACAATCTGGAGGTCAAGAACTTCCTGATTACCGAGGCCGTGCGCGGCGAGGGCGGGCGGTTGTTGAACCCCCGCACCGGCCACCGCTTCATGCCCGACCTTGACCCGCGCGCCGAGCTCGCGCCGCGCGACGTGGTGGCGCGCGCGATCGATGCGGAGATCAAGCGCTTCGGCCTCGACTACGTCCATCTCGACATCAGCCATATGCCGGCGGACTTCGTGCGCGGGCACTTCCCCAACATCCATGACAAGCTGCTCGGCCTCGGCATCGACATGACGCGCCAGCCGATCCCGGTGGTGCCGGCACAGCATTATACCTGCGGTGGGATCGTGGTGGACCTGGACGGGCGCACCGACCTGCCGGGCCTCTATGCGGCGGGGGAATGCACCGAGAGCGGGCTGCACGGCGCCAATCGCCTGGCGTCCAACTCGCTGCTCGAATGCTTCGTGTTCGGTGAGGCGGCGGCCCAGCATATCGCGACCCATTGGGACGAACTCGCGCCGCCGCCGCCGATCCGCCCCTGGGACGAAAGCCGGGTCGCGGATTCGGACGAGGAAGTCGTCATCAAGCAGAACTGGACCGAGATCCGCCGGTTCATGTGGAATTACGTCGGCATCGTGCGCACCACCAAGCGGCTGGAGCGCGCGCAGCACCGCATCGCGATGCTGACCGAGGAAGTGAACGACTATTACGGGCACTTCCGCGTCACGCCGGACCTGATCGAGCTGCGCAACCTGCTCCAGTCCGCCGAGCTGATCGTGCGCTGTGCCTTGCATCGCAAGGAAAGCCGCGGGCTGCACTATACGCTCGACTATCCCGAGACGCTGCCGGAGGCGGTCGACACGGTGCTGGTGCCCTGAACCCCCGCGCCGACGAAGCTCTTGGAATCCGGCGCCCTTTCGCAAATCTTCACCATTCATCGCTGCTGAAGGGTCGTTCGCCGCAAGGCTTCCACGGCAGCGCTTGCGACCCCGCGGGTTGTGACAGCATGGTAGAAGGGTGCGAGGGGCCCAGAGAAACGTGACGTCCGGACAGCAGTTCACCGCTACGCAACGGGCCCTGATCCTGCTGGGATCGGCGCCGTTCGTGCTGATGGGCTGTGCCGTTCATGAAGCCCGCCAGCAGCCGGCATCGCTGCTGCCCCCACCGGGCTCCGCCACCTCCAGCTACCGGGTCGCAGTGCCCGTCCCGCCGCCGCCCCCGCCGCTTCCGCAGGCACCGGCCGACCTGACGCGCGCGATCACGACGCTGCTCGCCAATTTCAACGGCACCGCGGCCGCCGCCGTCACCAGCATCGATTCCGGCTGGACCGTCGCCTACAACGGCAGCCGGCCGATGCCGCAGCAGAGCGTGAGCAAGCTGTGGGTCGCGATGACCGCGCTCGACCTGCTCGACCAAGGCAAGCTGACGCTCGACGACCCGGTGGTCGTCCGGCGCGAGGACCTGACCCTGTTCCACCAGCCGATCGCGTCGCTGGTGAAGGGCGACGGCTACCATACTACTGTCCGCGAGCTGATGCGCCGCGCGCTCACCATGAGCGACAACACCGCCAACGATCGGCTGCTGACCTATGTCGGCGGGCCGAATGCGGTGCGGGCGTTCCTGGCGCGGCGCGGCATCCAGAATATTCGCTTCGGCCCGGGCGAGCGGCTGCTGCAGAGCAAGACCGCCGGGCTCACCTGGCGGCAGGAATATTCGCTCGGCGGCGGCTTCAACCAGGCGCGCAGCGCGCTGCCGCAGAGCGTCCGGATCGCCGCCTTCAACGCCTATGTCGCCAATCCGCCCGACGGCGCCGGCGCGACCGCGATCGCCGAGGCGCTGATGCGGCTGAAGCAGGGTAAGCTGCTCTCGCCCAACTCCACCCGCTATTTGCTCGACACCATGGCGGCATCGCGGACCGGGCGGGCGCGCCTGCACGCGGCACTGCCCCCCGGCTGGACGCTGGCGCACAAGACCGGCACCGGCCAGGACCTGATGTCGCGCAACGCCGGCTTCAACGACGTCGGCATCCTGACGGCACCCGACGGCCGCAGCTATGCGGTGGCAGTACTGATCGGCGACACGCGGGCGCCGATGCGGGACCGCCAGCAGCTGATCCAGCAGGTCGTCCACGCGCTGGTCGCCAACCGCAGCTGATCCAGCCCGACGTGCCGTGCCCGGGGTGCGCCCCGCCGGCCGCCATGCCCCCCTCGTAACTGGCCGGCCGCGCTGCTATCTCGGCGGCCATGCCCCATCTCTACCTCGTCGACGGCTCCGGCTACATCTTCCGCGCCTATCACCGGCTGCCGCCGCTCACCAACAAGCATGGCGAGCCGGTGGGGGCCGTCTATGGCTATACCACCATGCTGTGGAAGCTGGCGGACGAGCTCCACAAGGCGGAGGGGCCGACCCACATGGCGGTGATCCTCGACAAGTCGTCGAGCACCTTCCGCAACGAAATGTACGACCAGTACAAGGCCCATCGGCCGCCGCCGCCGGAGGACCTGAAGCCGCAGTTCCCGATGATCCGCGATGCGACGCGGGCCTTTTCGCTGCCGTGCATCGAGGAGGAGGGCTGGGAGGCCGACGACCTGATCGCCAGCTATGCCAAGGCGGCGCTGGCGCAAGGGTGGCAGGTGACGATCGTCAGTTCCGACAAGGACCTGATGCAGCTGATCGAGCCGGGCCTCGACATGCTCGACACCATGAACAACCGCCGCCTGGACGCCAGCCATGTGGTGGAGAAGTTCGGCGTGCCGCCTTCCCAGCTGGGCGAGGTGCTGGCGCTGATGGGGGACAGCGTCGACAACGTGCCCGGCGTACCCGGCATCGGCCCCAAGCGCGCGGCCGAGCTCATCACCGAATATGGCGACGTCGAATCGGTGCTCGCCGCGACCGATTCGATGAAGAAGTCGAAGATGCGCGACAATCTGGTCGAGCATGCCGAGGCGGCGCGCCTGTCGCGCAAGCTGGTGACGCTCGCCTGCGACGTGCCGCTGCCGGAGCCGCTCGACGGGCTGGAGCTGCAGGGCATCCCGGACGCACCGCTGCGTGCATTCCTGGAGCATCACGGGTTCCGCACGCTGCTCAATCGCCTGTCGGCGGTGGCAGATCCGCCCGCGGAAGCGCCGGTCGCGCCGGTCGACGACGATGCGGACGCGCCGTGCGACCATGACGCGTACGAGACGGTGGTGGACGAGGACGCGCTCGACCGCTGGATCCAGGTGGCGCGCCACCAGGGCTGGGTGGCGATCGACACCGAGACGACCGGACTGGACGCGACCCGTGCGGAGCTGGTGGGCATCAGCCTTGCGCTGCACCCCAACCTCGCCTGCTACATTCCGCTCGGCCATGGCGGGCAGGACCTGCTCGCCGAAGTGCCGCAACAGCTCGACCGCGCGGTGGCGCTCGCCAAGCTCAAGCCGCTGCTGGAGGACCCGACGGTCCTCAAGATCGGCCACAACCTCAAGTACGACATGATCGTGCTCGCCCGCTGCGGCGAGGGCGGCATCCGCGTCGCGCCTTATGATGACACGATCGTCATGAGCTTCGACCTGGACGCCGGGCGGCATGGGCATGGCATGGACGAGCTGGCGGCGACGCACCTGTCGCACAGCTGCATCGCCTACAAGGAGGTGGTCGGCACGGGAAAGAACCAGCGCGGCTTCCACGAGATCGATCTGAAGACCGCGACCCGCTACGCCGCCGAGGATGCGGACGTGACGCTGCGGCTGTGGCGGCGGTTCAAGCCGCGGTTGCCGTATGAGTCCGCGACGCGCGTGTACGAGATGGTCGACCGGCCGCTGGTGCAGGTGCTCGCCGACATGGAGTGCCGCGGGGTCAAGGTCGACGCCGGGGCGCTGGCCAAGCTGTCGGAGGAGTTTTCCGGCCAGATCGCGGGGCTGGAGACCGAAATCCACGCGCTCGCCGGCGGGCCCTTCACCATCGGCAGCCCCAAGCAGCTGGGCGACGTGCTGTTCGATCGCCTTGGCCTGAAGGGCGGGCGCAAGGGCAAGTCGGGGGTCTATTCGACCGACGTCAACGAGATGGAGCGGCTCGCGGCCGACAAGGACCAGCCGCAGGGCGCCGAGATCGCGGGCAAGGTGCTCGAGTGGCGGCAGCTCACCAAGCTCAAGAACACCTATACCGATGCGTTGCAGGCGCAGATCAACCCCGCAACGGGCCGCGTCCACACCAGCTACTCGCTGACGGGTGCGCAGACCGGGCGGCTATCCTCGACCGACCCCAATCTGCAGAACATCCCGATCCGCACCGAAACCGGACGCCAGATCCGCGACGCGTTCGTGGCGGAGCCGGGCAACGTCATCCTGGCGGCCGACTATTCGCAGATCGAACTGCGGCTGGCGGCGCACATCGCGGACGTGCCGCAGCTGCGCGAGGCGTTCGAACGCGGCGACGACATTCACTCGCTGACTGCGACCGAGCTGTTCGGCGAGGTCAACCGCGACACCCGCGCGCGCGCCAAGACGATCAACTTCGCGATCCTCTACGGCATCTCGCGCTGGGGCCTGGCCGGCCGGTTGGACGTGTCGGCAGACGAGGCGCAGGCGATGATCGACCGCTATTTCGAGCGCTTCCCCGGCATCAACCGCTACATCGCCGAGACGCTGGAGGGCGTGAAGGAGCGCGGCTTCACGACCACGCTGTTCGGGCGCAAGACGCATTTCCCGCGCATCAAGTCCAAGAACCAGGCCGAGCGGGCCGGTTCGGAGCGCGCGGCGATCAACGCGCCGATCCAGGGGACGAGCGCCGACATCATCAAGCGGGCGATGGCGCGGATGGAGCCGGCGCTCGCCGAGGCGGGGCTGCCGAACGTGCGCATGCTGATGCAGGTGCACGACGAACTGGTGTTCGAACTGCCCGAAGGCGATGCCGAGGCGGCGCGCGCCGTGATCGAGCGCGTCATGGCGACGGCCGCCGAGCCGGTGGTCACGCTGACCGTGCCGCTCGCGGTCGAGATCGGCGTCGGCCCAAGCTGGGGCGCGGCGCACTGATCCGGGGCTGCCGTCCTGCCGCAGATGACGGCAGGACGGCGGGTGGCGGCGCGCACCGCCCGAGCCTACCGTCACCCGAAAGCCGCAGGGCGCGAGCATTTTGCATCAAGGGCTTATGCGTGCCGCCCGGCTTGCTTATGGGGCGCGGATGAACCGCGCAGACGGCCTTACGACTTCCTCCCCCGACGATGACATCGCGGCACTCGCCAAGGGCGGCCGGACCAATGTGTTCGGCTTCGTCCTGCGCCTGCTCGCGCGTTTGCCGTTCCTGTTCATCGCCGGCCGCGTCTATGGCCCCGAGACGGTGGGGCGGTTCGCGCTAGCCGTGCTGGTCGTGGAATTGGCGGCGCTGCTGGCGACGCTGGGCCTGAAGCGTGGGCTGGCCCAGGCGCTGTCCTCCACCGATCGGCCGCACGTGCATGTCGTGTGGGATGCGATGGTCGTCGCGTTCGTCGTCTCGGTGGCGGCGAGCGCGGTGCTCTTCGTCTTTCCGCAGATCATGTATCCCAACAGCCACATCCTAGGCTTCGAACGGCTGCTGCCGCTGATCGTGTTCGCGATCGCCTGGTCGGACGTGAGCCTGGCGGCGCTTGCCTATCGGCTGAACGTCAAGGCGGCGGTGACGGCGCGGGCGGTGGTGGAGCCCTGGACGATCTCCATCGCGGCATGGGCGCTGTCCTATGTCTCCACGCGCGACGGGCTGATCCTCTCCTATGTGCTGTCGATGGCCGCGGCGCTGGTGGCCTCGCTCGTGCCCTTCGTCCGCAGCTATGGTCTGCCGCGGGGCTGGACGCCCCAGCTGCGGCCGATGCTGGCGCTCGCGCGGCGCAACATGCCGCTGGCCGGCGCCGACGCGCTCGAATGGGGGTCGCGCAATGTCGACCGCTTCATCCTGGGCGTGCTGTTCCCCCCGGCGATCGTGGGCATCTATTACATGGCGCAGCAGGTCTCCTCGCTGCCGCAGAAGCTAAAGACCAGCTTCGATCCGGTGCTGGGGCCGGTCATCACCAAGAGCCTGGCCGAAGGCGACATGGCCGCGGTCGCGCGCCAGGTGCTGCAGGTCGGCTTCTGGATCATGGCCGCACAGGCGGCGCTAGCGCTCGCCGGATCGATCCCGGCGGAAGGCGTGATGGGCATCGTCGGGCCGCAGTTCGTGAGCGGTGCCGGGGCGCTGTCCTTCCTGCTGGTGGCGGAGGTGCTCGCCGCGACCGGCGCGGTATCCGAAGCGGCGCTCGTATACGTGGCGCGCCACCGCAACCTGATGCTCTCGATCGGCCTCCTCACCTTCCAGGTGCTGCTGAGCTTCGCGCTGGTGCTGCTGATGCGGTGGCTGGGCTTTCCCCAGCCGTGGCAGGCGGCAGGGCCGGCGGTCGCGCTCGCCGTGTCGCTCGCCTGCGGCTCGTGGCTGAAGTCGCGGCTGCTGGCGCGCATCCTGGGCTATCGGGTGGCGGAGATCCGACGGCCGTTCGTGCTGGCGATCGCGGCGGCATGCGCGGTGGGCTCGGTCATCATGCTGCTGCCGCCGCGGCTGGAGTGGGCGGAGATGCTGTTCGGCATCCCGGCGATCCTGCTCACCTACGGCTTCGTGCTGTGGCGCTGGGCGTTCGGCCCCGCCGATCGCGCGCTGCTCCACAAGGCGCCGATGACGGCGACCATTCCGACCGAGAAGCACAAGAGCTAGGCGCGTCTCTCCCGCTGTCCTTCGGCGGATGACCCGGGAAGCTCGGGTGACGGGCATAAAAAAGGGGCGCTCGCGAGCGCCCCTTTTCGCGTCGGTTGTGCCGTCCAGCCTCAGTGGCGGAAGTGGCGCATGCCGGTGAAAACCATCGCGAGGCCGGCCTCGTCCGCGGCGGCGATCACCTCCGCGTCGCGGATCGAACCGCCTGGCTGGATCACCGCGGTGGCGCCCGCCTCGACCGCCGCGAGCAAGCCGTCGGCGAAGGGGAAGAAGGCGTCGGAGGCGACTGCAGAGCCGATCGTGCGCGGCTCGACCCAGCCGGCCTTGTCGGCAGCGTCCTTGGCCTTCCACGCCGCGATGCGCGCAGATTCCAGCCGATTCATCTGGCCGGCGCCGACGCCGGCGGTGCTGCCGTCCTTGGCATAGACGATCGCGTTCGACTTGACGTGCTTGGCGACGGTCCAGGCGAAGCGGCAGTCGGCGAGCTCCTGCTCGGTCGGCGCGCGCTTGGTGACCACCTTCAGTTCCTCAGCCGCCAGCAGGCCGTTGTCGCGCGACTGGACCAGCAGGCCACCGGCGATCGACTTGATCGCAAGGCCGCCGCGTGCCGGATCGGGCAGCTCGCCCGTGACGATCAGGCGCAGGTTCTTCTTGGCGGCGAAGACAGCGCGCGCTTCCTCGTCGGCGTCGGGCGCGCACACCACTTCGGTGAAGATGCCGCTGATCGCGCGGGCGGTTTCGCCGTCGAGCGGGCGGTTGAGCGCGATGATGCCGCCGAATGCCGAGACGCTGTCGCAGGCGAGGGCCGCCTGATAGGCCTCCAGCAGCGTGTCGCCGGTGGCGACGCCGCAGGGGTTGGCGTGCTTGACGATGACTACGGTCGGCGGGCCATCGCGGAACTCGGAGACGAGTTCGAGCGCAGCGTCGGCGTCGTTGTAGTTGTTGTAGCTCAGCTCCTTGCCCTGGAGCTGCTGGCCCTGGGCGATGCCGCGGGTGGCGCCGGTGTTGGGCAGGTAGAGCGCCGCGGTCTGGTGCGGGTTTTCGCCGTAGCGCAGCGTGTCGGCGCGGGTGAAGGCGAGCGGCAGCGTCTGGGGCAGCGTCTCGCCCTGGTCGACGCTCGCGAACCAGCCCGCGATCGCCGAGTCATAGGCGGCGGTGGCGGCATAGGCCTTGGCGGCGAAGCGGCGGCGGGTGTCGAGGCTCGTGGCGCCGGCGTTGGCGTCGAGTTCCTCGACCAGCGCCGCATAGTCGGCAGGATCGGTGACGATCGCGACGTGGGAATGGTTCTTCGCGGCGGAGCGGACCATCGAGGGGCCGCCGATGTCGATGTTCTCGATGATCTCGTCGCGGTCTGCGCCCTTCGCCACCGTCTGGGCGAAGGGGTAGAGGTTGACCACCACCAGATCGATCGGGCCGATGCCGTGCTCGGTCATGGAGGCGACATGCTCGGGGTTGTCGCGCACCGCGAGCAGTCCGCCGTGCACCACCGGGTGCAGCGTCTTCACCCGGCCGTCCATCATCTCCGGGAAGCCCGTGAGGTCGGAGATGTCGCGGACGGGAAGCCCCGCCTCGCGGATCGCCTTGGCGGTGCCGCCGGTGGAGACCAGTTCCACGCCATGGCGGTCGAGCGCCCGGGCGAGGTCGAGGATGCCGCTCTTGTCGGAGACCGAGAGCAGCGCGCGCGTGACGGTGACGTTCATGGCCGGCTCCTTTGCCCCGATTCGCGGGGGAGGCAAGGGGAAGAGGTGAGGTTCGGGTCGGATGAACCCTCCCCGTTTGTCTCGATCGAGCTTGTCGAGAGCCCCTATCGAGAGAGCCACAACAACCGATTTCTCGATACGCCGTCTCGACAAGCTCGACGGCTACTCGAAACGAACGGAGAAGTGGACGAGACTCCTGGGCCTATCGCGCGCGGTGGAAGCGCCAACCGATGCCGGCACCGCCGGGCGGCGCGATGCCCGTCAGCACCAGCTGCTGCGTGCCATGCGGAATGCCCTCGCCATCGATCCACAGGCTGTCCTCGACAGCGAGCGCGGCGCCGCGGCAGCGGAACTGCCACACCGAGCGCCCGTCCGGCAGGCGGAGAAAGGCGGCAAGACCGTCGGCGGTGGTCGCGACCTCGACGCCCAGGCCCAGGTGGAAGCGGATGGTGAAGCCGACGTCGCCGTGCTTGCCGCTGCTGCCGCCGCGCGTGGAGGCGGGGAGCAGCGTATCCTCCCCCACCAGGTCGCGGCCGTCGGTGGACAGGGTGATGAGGCGGCGATGGATCAGGCCCAGGCGACGGACATAGCCGTCGTGGCTCGCCTCGACGCGGCTGAGTTCGTCGGTTTCCTGGCGGCTGAGCTCGACCTCGCCCACGCCGCGCCCGAGGGCGCCGTCCGCGTGGATGGCGGTGGAGTTGGAGTCGCCGAGCACCAGGGTCGAGTGCGCGGCGGTGGTGCGCAGCGCCGGCGCAAGCGTGGGCGGCAGCGTCAGCAGCGCGCCGTTGGCGCCGCCGCAGTTGACGACGATGCGATGACCTGCGTCCGAAAGCTCGAAGGCGAGGGTGGAGGCACAGCCGCCGGTCGCCTGGCGGTTCGCAGGCGGCGGGGCGGCGTCGAGCACCACCACGGTCTTGCCGGCCGACAGACGCTGGTAGCCCCACTCGCGAGCCTGGCGCAGCGGGCGCGTGCGCACGCCGGTCGCCTCGACGATCTGCTCGATGCGCTCGCCCGAGATGGGGGCCGATCCCTGCCAGCTGCCGAGTCCGCCATCGGAGTGGCAGACGCCAAGCAGCGCCGCGACCAGCCGGGTGAGGGTGTCCCCCAGCACGTCGGGTGCCTCCATCCGCCGCGCGGCATAGGTCTCTCGCAGCATGGTGAGCAGCTGGATCAGGTCGAGCTGGTCCGCGGGCGAGCGACCGAGCGACCCGCCGTCCTCGAACACTGCGGCCGCGAGCGCGCGGGCAAGCCCGGCCTCTCCGAACACGCGGCGCGGATCGCCGCCCGGGATCATCAGGCCGGCGGCGACCACGCCGCACCAGGCGGCGACGCGCGGCACGCCGGCTGCGACCTTGGCAGCGGTGTTGTCGAGGTGGCGGGCGCCGCGCGCGAGCGCGTGCAGTACCTTGGACCGATAGACGAGGTCGGTGCTCGACAGGATCAGCGGCGCGTGCGCGGTCCAGAACAGCAGGCGCCGGCCCCAGAGGTCGGCGCGCCAGGCGGGATTGGATACCTTGGTCTCGTGCGCGGCGAGCCAGTGGCGCATGATCGCCTCGGCGATCGGGGCGGCGGTGGCACGGGTCGCAACGCTCGACAGGTCGCGCAGCCAGGCGAAGCTATGGAGATAATCGGCAAAGGGCGCGGAGAAGGTCGGGCGCGCCAGCGACAGCGCGTTGATCGGGACGGCTTCGCCCCGGAACAGCACCATGCCGTCGAGCAGGGCATAGCCACGCTCCAGATCGCCGAAGAAGGGATCGTCGGCAACCGCAATCAGCTTGAGCGGATGCTTGCCGCGCAGGCGCAGCGCGTGGAACGGGGTGCGCCAGGTTAGCCGCTCGAGCCGTTCCGATAGTCGTTCGGCCAGCGACAGCCCCTTGCCGCCGCTCTGGCGGATGAGCCGCTTGCCCGCTTCGATCCCGTCGGGCCCGGTGGTTTCGGGAAGCGGATCCGTCACGCGCCTCTCAGAGCCCGGATGTTGTCGGCATAGGCGGCAGGGCCGCCGGCGAAGGTGGCGGTGCCGGCGACCAGCACGTTGGCGCCTGCTTCCACCGCAAGCGGCGCGGTGGTGCGGTCGATGCCGCCGTCGACCTCCAGGTCGATGTCGCGGCCGCTGGCGTCGATGCGCTGGCGCAGCGCGGCGATCTTGGCGAGCTGACTCGTGATGAACTTCTGTCCGCCGAAGCCCGGGTTCACGCTCATCACCATGATGAGGTCGACGAGGTCGAGCACATGGTCGACCGACTCCACCGGCGTCGCCGGGTTCAGCACCACGCCCGCACGCTTGCCGAGCGCCTTGATCGCCTGGAGCGAGCGGTGGAGGTGGGGACCCGCCTCCGGGTGGACGGAGATGATGTCGGCGCCGGCCTCGGCAAAGGGTTGGAGCAGCGGATCGGCAGGCGCGATCATCAGGTGCACGTCGAACGGCTTGGCGCTGTGCTGGCGCAGCGCCTTCACCACCATCGGGCCGATGGTGAGGTTGGGCACGAAATGCCCGTCCATCACGTCGACATGGATCCAGTCGGCACCGGCCGCGTCGATCGCACGCACCTCCTCGCCCAGGCGGGCGAAGTCGGCGGACAGGATCGAGGGGGCAATGCGGACGGGTCTGCTCATGATCGGCCGACCTCTAGCATGGCACACCCCTGCCGCAACCGGGTGTCGGGAGCGGTCGGCGATTTCCGAGGGCGGGCTGTCGCTCCCCGACCCGTTTGTCTCGAGCAGGGATCGAGCTTGTCGAGAGCCCGTGTCGAGAGAGCCGCAGTCGATTTCTCGAGACGCCGTCTCGACAAGCTCGACGGCTCCTCGAAACAAACGGGAAGGGTTTCAACCCACCCGATCGAGCCGCGCGATGAAGAAGCCGTCGAGGCCGCCCTGTTCGGCGAGCATCCCCGGTAGCGTCCGCACCCAGCCTTGCGGCGAGGGCGCGATGCCCTCCGGCAGCAATTCGGGCGCGGCCGGCACCAGGCGATAGTCGGCACGCTCGGCCAGGAAGCGCTCGACCTGCGCCTCGCCCTCCTCGCGCTCCAGCGAGCAGGTGGCGTAGACCAGGCGGCCGCCCGGCTTCACCCAGTCGGCGGCACGGGCGAGCAGGCGGGCCTGCAGTTCGGCGGCCTCGGCGATCACCGCCGGCCGCACGCGATGGAGCACGTCGGGGTGCCGGCGGAAGATGCCGGTGGCACTGCACGGCGCGTCCAGCAGCAGCGCGTCGACCGCCTCCCTCGGTTTCCATTTGAGGGCGTCGGCGGCGATCACCTTTGCCGAGAGGCCGGTGCGCTCGAGGTTCTCGGACAGGCGGGCGAGCCGCTTCTCCGACACGTCGAGCGCGGTCACGTCCCAGCCGGCGGCGGCGAGCTGCAGCGTCTTGCCGCCCGGGGCGGCGCACAGATCGAGCGCGGTGCCGGGGCCGGCGCCGATCAACCGCGCGGGCAGCGAGGCGGCGAGATCCTGCACCCACCATTCCCCTTCGGCAAAGCCGGGAAGTTCGGGGACGGTCGCGAACGCGGGCACGCGCAGGTGGCGCGGCAGCAGCGCCATGCCCTCGGCCGCCGTGGTGTCGCCGCGCAGGCTGAGATCGACCGGCGGCGGGGAGGCGATGGCGACGCGCGCGGCTTCCGCCACGTCCTCGCCCCAGGCCGCCTGCCAGCGCAGCCAGGCGGCGGCGGGCAGTTCCGGGAGCTCAGGCAGGGTCGCGTTCCGGCGCATCAGCGTGCCGAATACGCCGTGGACCAGCTTGCGCGGGCCGCCGTCGACCAGCGGCAGCACGGTTGCGATCGCGGCGTGCGGCGGCGTGCCGAGCGCGAGCGCCTGGACCAGCGCGATGCGGAGCGCAAAGCGCGCTTTCGCATCTTCGGGCAGCGGGCGGGCCGTAGCAGAGTCGATCAGCGCGTCCAGGTCGGGCAGCCGGCGCAGCGCCTCGCTGACGATCGCGTGGACCAAGCCGCGATCCTCGCGTCGGTCGAGCCCGGTGGTGGCGCGGTCGAGTGCCGCTTCCAGGGCGAGGCCGCGACGCAGCACGGCGTCGAGCAGGCGAAGCGCGGCGCGCCGGGCGGGGACGCCGGGCGGTTCGGGGGCGAGCTGGGGGCGCGCCATCAGCGATGCCGTCCGTGCGGCCGCTGCCGCATGCCGTGGTTGCTGTGCTTCACTTGATCCCAAGCCTTTCGCCGCCGATGTGGGGGCTGCATCATTATCGGAGAGTCCCATGGGCCAGCGACCGCCCCACGTGAAGCCACCCGAGCATCTTTCCAAGAGTCCGCCGGTGCCGACGCCGGAACCGATCGCGCCGCCGGCCGCCGATCCGCTGGGCAACAACCCGGTGCGCTACGGCGACTGGGAGCTGAAGGGCGTGGCGGTGGATTTCTAGGGCTCCGCGTCGTCGTACCAACCCGTTTGTCCTGAGTAGCCATTGAGCGCAGTCGAAATGGCGTATCGAAGGATGCCAGGCCTGCTTCGATACGGGGCTTCGACAAGCTCAGCCCCTACTCAGCACGAACGGTCGGGGTCGGAGTCATCCTATCAGGGGCGCCACAGCCATCCTATCCCTGCTCCTGCTTTCGTAGGAGCAGGGAAGGTGGAGCGCGCTTACTTCGGCAGTTCGTCGCCGCGGGCGCGATAGAATTCCTCGACCGCCTTCCAGCCTTCCTCGGCGGTTTCGCAGAAGGTGATGAGGTCCAGGTCGCGCGGCGAGATCACGCCCTCGTCGCACAGCGCCTCCAGGTTGACGACGCGCTCCCAGAACTCGCGGCCGTAGAAGAGCACGGGGATCGGCTCGACCTTGCCCGTCTGGATCAGCGTCAGCAGCTCGAAGCTCTCGTCAAAGGTGCCAAAGCCGCCCGGGAACACTGCCACCGCCCGCGCGCGCAGCAGGAAGTGCATCTTGCGCAGCGCGAAATAGTGGAACTGCATCGACAGCGACGGCGTGACATAGGGGTTGGGCGCCTGTTCGTGCGGCAGCACGATGTTGAGGCCGACCGACTCGGCGCCCGCCTCGCTCGCACCGCGGTTGGCGGCTTCCATGATCGAGGGGCCACCGCCCGAGCACACCACGAAGTGACGCTTGCCGTCTTCCGACTGCGGGAAGTTGCTGGCGAGGCCGGCGAGCTCGCGGGCGACGTCATAATATTTGGACTTGGCGATCAGCCGCTCGGCGATGCGCTTGGCGCGATCGTCCTGCGCGAGTTCCAGGAGCGCGCCGGCCTTGCTCGGCTCGGGAATGCGGGCGGAGCCGTAGATCACGAAGGTGGAGGCGATGTTCGCCGCGTCGAACACCAGCTCGGGCTTCAGCAGCTCCAGCTGGAAGCGGACCGGGCGCAGATCCTCGCGGAGCAGGAAGTCCATGTCCTGGAAGGCGAGGCGGTAGGACGGGTGCTCCGTCTGCGGCGTCGAGATCTGGGTGCGGGCGCTTTCGGCCTCGTGCTTGGCGTCGCGAAATACGCGCGACGGAACTCGGGTATCGGTCATGACACTTCCTGCAACAGCCAAGGCGGGCGGGCCGCGTGCTTGGCGAAAGCGGACCAATCTAGAGCGGCTGGGCGCGCACGCAAGCTAGCGGCAGAAATCTCCGCGTCCGCCCATGTCGAAATGAAGGTGGTTGTAGTGGGCGGCGTTATAGTCCGGCCCGAGCACCGTCTTGAAGCGGCGGCAGGCGGAGCGGTGCACCACCTGCAGGAACTGCTGCACCGCCGGGTCGCCGGAGCGCCAGCCCTGTTCGATGCTGATGCGGCGGCCGTCGGCGAGCACGAAGCCGCCGATATCGATCGCGTTGGCGAGGCCGTGCTGCGACAGCTTGGCCGATCCGGCAGCGCCCTGTCCGACGATGCCGCGGCAGACGTAGCTGCCATAGCTTTCGATCCGCACCACGTCGCTGCCCAGGATCTGGCGGGCGGCGGGGCCGACGCCGTACTGCACCCAGCCGACAAAGGCGCGCGCGGTGGGACAGCGGATCGCCTTCAGGCCCGCGGTGGGCGTGCCGAAGTCGATGAGCTGCACCGCGCCCAGCACCAGGCAACCCCCGCCATAGTCGCGGTCGGGCAGGGGGCTGAACCGGACGCCGGCGCGCGACAGGTCGGCGAAGCATTGCTGGGTGCCGGGCGGAGTCTGGCCGGTCAGCGTCACCGGACCGCTGCCGCGTGGCCGCGGCGCCGGACGCCGCTCCTCCCGCCCCCCGCCGAAAATGCAGGCCGTCAGTAGAAAGGGCAGCAGCAGGGCCGTGAGCCGACGCGAAACCAAGTGCATGGGCACGGGTGTAGCGGAGGTGGCGACTCCAGCGCCACCCGGTCGAAGGCGCAGACGCCTCGTCCTGCCGCCTTTCCGAGCTACCCAATTCGCGTAACGCGTTGACATGCTCCGCCACGCCGTTAGGGCCGTCGGCGGGCCACGCTGTCCCAACGCAGCGCGTGCTCTCTGTGAGGAGAGACTATTTTGACGGATACGATTTCGGTTCCCGCCACCGGTGCGCCTGCCGCACCCGCGAAGCCCGCCACCAAGCCGGCGCGCCCCCATTTTTCCTCTGGTCCCTGCGCCAAGCCGCCGGGCTGGTCGCCTGAGAAGCTCGCCACCGAGGTTCTCGGCCGCTCGCACCGCTCGAAGCTCGGCAAGGCGCGGTTGCAGCGCGCGATCGACCTGACCCGCGAACTCCTCCAGGTCCCCGACACCCACCGCATCGGTATCGTTCCGGGCTCCGACACCGGCGCGGTCGAGATGGCGATGTGGTCGCTGCTCGGCGCGCGGCCGGTGACGCTGCTCGCCTGGGAAAGCTTTGGCGAGGGCTGGGTGACCGACGCGGTCAAGCAGCTCAAGATCGAGCCGACCGTGCTCAAGGCGCCCTATGGCGAGATCGTCGACCTGACCCAGGTCAGCCCCGAGCATGATGTGATCTTCACCTGGAACGGCACCACCTCGGGCGTGCGCGTGCCGAACGGCGACTGGATCGCCGACGACCGCGGCGGCCTGACGATCGCCGACGCGACCTCGGCCGTGTTCGCGATGGACCTGCCGTGGGACAAGCTCGATGTGGTCACCTTCTCATGGCAGAAGGTGCTGGGCGGGGAAGGCGCGCATGGCGTGCTGATCCTGGGCCCGCGCGCGGTCGAGCGGCTGGAGAGCTACACGCCGGCCTGGCCGCTGCCCAAGATCTTCCGCATGACCAAGGGCGGCAAGCTGATCGAAGGCATCTTCAAGGGCGAGACGATCAACACGCCGTCGATGCTGGCGGTCGAAGACGCGATCTTTGCGATGGAATGGGCGCAGCACGCCGGCGGGCTAAACGGCCTGATCGCGCGCTCCACGGCCAATGCGACGGCGCTCGGCCGCATCGTCGAGGCGCGCGACTGGCTCGACCATCTGCCGGCGGACCCGGCGATCCGATCGAACACCAGCGTCTGCCTGAAGCTCGTCACCGATGCGGATGCCGACGCCCAGGCGGCGATGGTCAAGAAGATGGCGTCGCTGCTGGAAGCGGAGGGCGCGGCGTTCGACATCGCCGGCTATCGCGATGCCCCGGCGGGCCTGCGCATCTGGTGCGGCGCGACCGTCGACACCGCCGACATCGAGGCGCTCGGCCCCTGGCTCGACTGGGCCTGGGAACAGGTCAAGCCCGCCTGATCCTGCGCGCTCTGACGTGCTCCTGCGAAAGGAGGAGCCCAGGGCCACACGCGTCTCGTTTCAAAAACTAGGCTCCTGCCTTCGCAGGAGCACTGCATGCGACAGGAAACCTCCATGCCCAAAGTCCTCATCTCCGACAAAATGGATCCCAAGGCCGCCCAGATCTTCCGCGAGCGCGGAGTCGAGGTGGACGAGATCACCGGCAAGACGCCCGAAGAGCTGAAGGCCATCATCGGCCAGTATGACGGGCTCGCCATCCGCTCCTCGACCAAGGTAACCAAGGAAATCCTGGACGCCGCGACCAACCTGAAGGTGGTCGGGCGCGCCGGCATCGGCGTCGACAACGTCGACATCCCCGCCGCCTCGGCCCGTGGCGTGGTCGTGATGAACACCCCGTTCGGCAACTCGATCACGACCGCCGAGCACGCGATTGCGCTGATGTTCGCGCTCGCCCGCCAGCTGCCCGAGGCCGACGCCTCGACCCAGGCCGGCAAGTGGGAAAAGAACCGCTTCATGGGCGTCGAGCTCACCGCCAAGACGCTGGGCCTGATCGGTGCGGGCAACATCGGCTCGATCGTCGCGGACCGTGCGCGCGGCCTGAAGATGAAGGTCGTTGCGTTCGACCCGTTCCTCACCCCGGAGCGCGCGATCGAGATGGGCGTGGAGAAGGTCGATCTCGACACGCTGCTCGCGCGGGCCGACTTCATCACGCTGCACACGCCGCTGACCGACCAGACCCGCAACATCCTGTCGGCGGAGAATCTCGCCAAGACCAAGAAGGGCGTGCGCATCATCAACTGCGCGCGCGGCGGCCTGATCGACGAGGCGGCACTGAAGGCGGGGCTCGACTCGGGGCATATCGGCGGTGCGGCCCTCGACGTGTTCGTGACCGAGCCGGCAAAGGACTCGCCGCTGTTCGGGACGCCGAACTTCGTCTCCACTCCGCACCTGGGCGCATCCACCACCGAGGCGCAGGTCAACGTCGCGATCCAGGTCGCCGAGCAGATGGCCGATTTCCTGGTGTCGGGCGGCGTCACCAACGCGCTCAACATGCCGTCGCTGTCGGCCGAGGAAGCGCCCAAGCTCAAGCCGTACATGGCGCTTGCGGAGAAGCTGGGCAGCCTGGTCGGCCAGCTGGCGCACGGCGCGCTCAGCTCGATTTCGATCGAGGTCGAGGGTGCGGCCGCCGAGCTCAACCAGAAGCCGATCACCGGCGCGGTGCTCGCCGGGCTGATGCGCGTCCATTCGGACACGGTGAACATGGTCAACGCGCCGTTCCTGGCCAAGGAGCGCGGGCTGGAAGTGCGCGAAGTGCGCAACGAGCGCGAGGGCGACTATCACACGCTGGTGCGCGTGACGGTGCGCACCGAAGCGGGCGATCGCTCGGTGGCGGGCACGCTGTTCGGCAATCAGGCGCCGCGCCTGGTCGAGCTGTTCGGCATCAAGGTCGAGGCCGATCTGGCCGGGCACATGCTCTACATCGTCAACGAGGACGCGCCGGGCTTCATCGGCCGCCTCGGCACCACGCTGGGCGAGGCAGGGGTCAACATCGGCACCTTCCACCTCGGCCGCCGCAATGCCGGGGGCGAGGCGATCCTGCTGCTGTCGGTCGACGAGCCGGTGACGCCGGAACTCGCCGCCCAGGTTCGCGCGCTGCCGGGCGTGCGCACGGCGATGTCGCTGGCGTTCTAAGGAAGCGCACCAGCAAGTGCCCCGGCGGAGGCCGGGGCCCAGTTGGAATGGCGGCTAAGGTCCGCGCCAAAGCCCCGAGCGCTCCGCAACTGGGCCCCGGCCTTCGCCGGGGTACAGGTTGTGGAGCGCTACCGCTGCCAGCCAGCTTGTCGCGCGCGGGCACATCCCCTAGCTGCCGGCCATGAGACGGCGCGTCGATCCCGGCCGCCCAACAGGATGTTCTCCGATGACCGGCCTCTTGCCCGAAGGGTTCCACGACCGCCTGCCGCCCGCCGCCGATGCGGTGGCGCGGTTCGAAGGGCGCGTGCTGTCGGCCGCGCGCAGCTATGGCTATGAGCAGGTCGATCCGCCGCTCGCCGAGTTCGAGGATGCGCTCGGCCGCCGGCTGAAGGCGGCACGCGCGCAGGATGCGGTGCGCTTCGTCGATCCGGTGTCGCAGAAGACGCTGGCGATCCGCCCCGACATGACCGCGCAGGTCGGGCGCATCGCCGCCACCCGCATGGGCCACCACCCGCGCCCGGTGCGGCTGTGCTATGCCGGGCCGGTGCTGCGGCTGCGCGCCTCCGACCTCGCCCAGCGCCGCGCGCTGCGCCAGATCGGGGCGGAGCTGATCGGCCTCGACAGCGTGGCGGCGGTGCGTGAGGTGGTGAGCGTGGCCGTGGAGGCACTGGCCGCCGCGGGGCTCACCGACGTGTCGGTGGATTTCACCCTGCCGGACCTGCTCGACGCGCTCGCGGGCGATACGCTTGCGCCCGAGCAACTGCTTGCGTTGCGCGAGGCGCTGGATGGCAAGGATGCCGGCGCGGTTGCGGCGATCGATCCCGCCTATCTGCCGCTGATCGAGGCGGCGGGGCCGTTCGACCAGGCGCTGGCGCGGCTGCGCGCAAGCGATGTTGCGGGGAGTCTGAGCAGCCGGCTCGACGGTCTGGAGGCGATCGCCGAGGCGATCCGCGGCCGCGCGGCGCTGACGCTCGACCCGACCGAGCGGCATGGCTTTGAATACCAGAGCTGGGTCGGCTTCTCGCTGTTCGCGCGCGGCCTCAGCGCGGAGATCGGCCGCGGCGGCAGCTATGCCGTGGTGGGCGAGGACGGCAGTGCGGAGCCGGCGGTCGGCTTTTCGCTCTATGCCGACGTGCTGCTCGACGCGGGCGTGGGCGCGGATGCGCGGCGGCGGCTGTTCCTGCCGTTCGGCACGCCGGCGGAGACCGGCGCTGCGCTCAGGGCAGAGGGCTGGGTGACGGTGGCGGCGCTGACCGCGGACGACACGCCCGAGGCGCAGTTGTGCACGCACCGGCTGGGCGACGCGGGGCCGGTCGCGCTGGGGTGATCCCCTCCGTCACCGGCATCCCCTGAACCCGTTTGCCCTGAGTAGCGGCGTTAGCCGCGTATCGAAAGGCGGTCGCCCGGGGCGGCACCTCGATACGAGCCCTCGATACGCTGCTGACGCAGCTACTCGGTCTCTACTCGGCACGAACGGGGTGAGGAGGAGGCGCGAGGAAACTCCTCCTCCCGTCTCACTCCCGCCTCACCCCTTGGTCAGCTTCAGCAGGCGGCCGCCTTCGCCGTCCTCGATCAGCCAGATCGCGCCGTCCGGGCCCTGCTCCACGTCGCGGATGCGCTTGCCCATCGGCCACTGGTCGCCCTTGCTGGCATTGGTGCCGTTCACGCCGACGCGGACCAGCGCCTCGCTCGACAGGCCGCCGATGAACAGGTCGCCCTGCCACTCGGGGAACATCGCCCCCGTATAGACCAGGAGCCCGCCCGGCGAGATCACCGGGTTCCACGACACCTTGGGCGGCTCGAAACCGTCGCCGGGCTTGTGGTCGGGAATGTCGCGGCCGTCATAGTGGCTGCCGTTCGAGACCTTCGGCCAGCCATAGTTGCGGCCGGGCAGGATCAGGTTGACCTCGTCGCCGCCCTTCGGCCCCATCTCCTGCTCCCACAGATTGCCCTGGGCATCGAAGGCGAGGCCGAGCAGGTTGCGGTGGCCGTAGGACCAGACCGCGGGGTGGAAGCCGCGTCCGGTGAGGCCGGGGTCGCCCGCCGGCTTGCCGTCGAGCGTCAGGCGCAGCACCTTGCCGAGCGTCGCCTTGGGATCCTGTGCGGGATCGAACTTCTGGCGCTCGCCGTTGGTGAAGAACAGGTGCTGGCCGTCCGGTGCGAAGGCGATACGGCCCGAGTAATGGCCGTTGCCGGAAACGAAGGGGGTGGCGGCGAACAGTTCCGTGACACCCTCCAGCCGCGCGCCCTGCTCGGCATCATGCACAAGTCGACCACGCCACAGCTTCACGCCCTTGCCGCCGGGACCGGTGACGGAGCCCGAGAAATAGACGAGCTTGCTGCGCGCGAAATCCGGCGCCGCAACCACGTCCATCAGGGCGCCCTGGCCTTCGCTGTCGACGGCAGGAATGCCTGCAATCGGCCAAATGATGGGGTTGCCGCCTGTTGACTGCTGCACCAGCAGCATCCGGCCTGCCTTCTCCGTCACCAACATCCGCCCGTCGGGCAGGAAGGTCATCGCCCAGGGGGAGTCGAGGGTGGTGACCGGCGTCACTGCGAAGGGGCGACCGTCCGTAGCAGCGGGGGCGCTGCTCGCCTGGGGCGCGCTGCCGTTGGCGATGGCAGGATCGTTGGGCGCGCCGCAGGCGGCGAGTAGGATGGCGGCGGTGGCGCAGGCGATGGTGCGATGCATGAACGTCTCCCTGTTGCTGCCTCAACGCAGGCAGCGGTGCGGCGTTGCGCAGACCCTGCGCGCGTTTCGCGCTTGTCCTGATCCGGCGAACGCCCTATATCGCGGCTGTTCTCGACATTGGAAACCTTGGCGAGGTCGGACCCCACGGGTCCGGCGGCGGCGGGGCGTACCTTGGTTCGAACCGACTCTAAGGACCGGCGCTTGGCCGGCCGCAACGAACTGGAGCGTGGATTGGCGGACATCGCCGAACTCAACCGGCTGATCGAGCCCGAGGCCAAGGCCCTGGGGCTGGCGCTGGTGCGCGTGAAGATGTTCGGCGGCAAGTCGGATCCGACGCTGCAGGTCATGGCCGAGCGCCCCGACACCCGCCAGCTGACCATCGACGACTGCGCCACGCTGTCGCGTCGCCTGTCCGACGTGTTCGACGCGCTGGAGGCGGAGGGCCGCGACCCGATCGAGGGCGCGTACCGGCTGGAAGTGTCGTCGCCCGGCATCGACCGTCCGTTGACGCGGCTTCAGGACTTTGCCGACTGGGCAGGGCAGGAAGCGCGCATCACGCTGGCTGAGCCGATCGAGGGGCGCAAGCAGCTCACCGGCGACCTCGTCGGCGTCGAGGGCGACCAGATCACGATCGACGTGCGCAAGTTCCGCGCGATGACGGTGCCGTTCGCCGCCGTCGCCGACGCCAAGCTCACCATCACCGACAAGCTCCTCGCCGCCACCCAGCCGCTCGACGCGAGCGGGGCGGACGACATCATCGAAGTAGAAGGGTAAGCCCATGGCCACTGCCGTTACCGCCAACCGCGCCGAACTGATCGCGATCGCCGATTCGGTCGCGCGCGAGAAGCTGATCGACAAGGGCATCGTCATCGAGGCGATGGAGGACGCGATCCAGCGCGCCGCCCGTGCGCGCTATGGCGCCGAGAACGACATCCGCGCCAAGCTCGACCCCAACACCGGCGACCTGCGCCTGTGGCGCGTGGTCGAGGTGGTCGAGGCCGTCGACGACTATTTCAAGCAGGTCGACGTCGCCCAGGCGCAGAAGCTGCAGAAGGGCGCGGTCGTCGGCGACTATATCGTCGATCCGCTGCCCCCGATCGAATTCGGCCGCATCGCGGCGCAGGCCGCCAAGCAGGTGATCTTCCAGAAGGTCCGCGACGCAGAGCGCGAGCGCCAGTACGAAGAGTTCAAGGACCGCGTGGGTGAGATCATCACCGGCGTCGTCAAGCGCGTCGAGTTCGGCCACGTCGTGGTCGACCTGGGTCGCGCCGAGGGCGTGATCCGCCGCGACCAGCAGATCCCGCGCGAAGCGGTGCGCGTCGGCGACCGCACCCGCTCGCTGATCCTGAACGTCCGCCGCGAAAACCGCGGACCGCAGATTTTCCTGAGCCGTGCGCACCCGGACTTCATGAAGAAGCTGTTCGCGCAGGAAGTGCCCGAGATCTACGACGGCATCATCGAGATCAAGGCGGCCGCCCGCGACCCGGGCTCGCGCGCCAAGATCGGCGTCATCAGCCGCGACAGCTCGATCGACCCGGTCGGCGCGTGCGTCGGCATGAAGGGCAGCCGCGTCCAGGCCGTCGTCCAGGAAATGCAGGGCGAGAAGATCGACATCATCCCCTGGTCGGAAGACACCGCGACCTTTGTCGTCAACGCGCTGCAGCCGGCAAACGTCAGCCGCGTCGTGATCGACGAGGAAGAGGATCGCATCGAGGTGGTCGTCCCTGACGATCAGCTGAGCCTCGCGATTGGCCGCCGCGGCCAGAATGTGCGCCTGGCCAGCCAGCTGACCGCCAAGGCGATCGACATCCTGACCGAGGCGGATGCTTCGGAGAAGCGCCAGAAGGAATTCGTCGAGCGGTCCGCGATGTTCGAGCGCGAGCTCGACGTCGACGAGACGCTGGCGCAGCTGCTGGTCGCCGAGGGCTTCGGCGAGCTGGAAGAAGTCGCCTATGTCGAGGTGGACGAGCTTGCCGCGATCGAGGGCTTCGACGAGGACCTCGCCGCCGAGCTCCAGAACCGCGCGCAGGAAGCGCTGGAGCGTCGCGAGGAAGCGAACCGCGAGGCACGCCGTGCCCTGGGCGTCGACGACGCGCTGGCCGAGATGCCGTACCTGACCGAGGCGATGCTGGTCACGCTCGGCAAGGCGGGCATCAAGACGCTCGACGACCTGGCCGATCTCGCCACCGACGAGCTGGTCGAGAAGAAGCGCGCCGAGCCGCGCCGTCGCAACGACGATGCGGCCAAGCGCAGCGAGCCCAAGGGCGGCATCCTGGCCGAGTACGGGCTGTCGGACGAGCAGGGCAACGAGATCATCATGGCCGCGCGTGCGCACTGGTTCGATGACGAGGAAGCGGGCGAGGCTCCGGCCGAAGCGTCCACCGGCGAGGAGGCCGAGGCCTGATGCCGTTCGTCGACATTCGCCTGGCCGGCGCCGCCTCGCGCGAGCAGAAGGCGGCGATTGTCGCCGACGTCACGCGTTCGCTGGTCGAGCGGCTGGGCAAGAACCCGGCCGCCGTCCAGATCAACATCACCGAGCTCTCGACTGAGAATTATGGTGCGGGCGGCCAGCTGATCGCGGACCGCGATGCCGGCACGCCCCAAGCGAGGGAGGACGCGCATGCGGAACCCTCGCAATGATGCCGCTTCGGTAACCCCGCGCGCCTCCGGGCACCGCGGACAGCGTAATCCCGCCACGCCCCGGCCTCCGCGCGAACCGCGCGAGGGGCCGGAGCGCAGCTGCATCCTCACCCGCGAGACGGGTGAGCGGGGCGCGCTCGTGCGCCTCGCGCTGTCTCCGGACGGCGAGGTGCTGCCCGACGTCCATGCCAAGGCACCCGGTCGCGGCGCCTGGATCGGCGTCGATCGCGCCACGCTCGACGCGGCGATCGCCAAGGGCCGGCTGAAGGGTGCGCTGTCGCGCGCCTTCAAGACGCAGGCGATCACGATTCCCGACGACCTCTCCGACCGCATCGAACAGGCGCTGCAACGCGCCGCGCTCGAACGGCTCGGGCTGGAGGCGCGTTCGGGCAAGCTGGTTACGGGTGGCGAGCGGATCGTGAAGGCGGCGCGCAGCGGCCAGCTTCACGCACTCTACCACGCCTCCGACGCGGGTGCCGACGGGGCGGGCAAGCTCGCCCAGGCATGGCGCGTCGGGTCCGATCGCGAAGGCAGTGGCGTCAGGGGATTGGAATTGCCCGTCGGGCGTACCATATTGTCCTTGGCGCTGGGGCGCGAAAATGTGGTACATGTCGGCGTGACCGACAGACCAGCGGCCAGTCGGGTCGGCGAAGCGATCGCCCGATGGCTGCACTTTATCGGACCCGTACCCTCCTCCGTGTCTTGCGAAACCGAATCGCAGGGCGCATCGGCTGCCGGAACCTCGGCCGCCGCACAGACGACGACGAAGCAGGAATTCAGGTAACGCATGAGCGAGACGGACAACGACAAGCCGAAGCTGGGCGCGCGGGCACCGCTGGGGCTGAAGCGCACGGTGGAGACGGGCAAGGTGAAGCAGAGCTTCAGCCATGGCCGCTCCAACACCGTGGTCGTGGAGGTCAAGCGCCGCCGCGTGCTCGGCCGCCCGGGCGAAGAGCAGCAGCAGGGTGCTCCTGTCGCGGCACCGGAGGCCGCACCCGCGGCTGCGCCGGCACCCGCCCCGGCAGCGCCGCGTGCGCCCGCGCCGAACCCGGTTGCGACGAACGCCGGCCTGTCTCGCCACGAGATCCAGGCGAAGCTGCTGCGTGAGGCCGAAGAGGCCCGCATGACCGCGCTCGAAGAGGGCCGCCGTCGTGACGAGCGCCTGCGCCAGGAAGCGCAGGAGCAGGAGCAGCGTCGCGCCGAGGAAAGCCGTCGCGCGGCAGAAGCGCCGGCAGCGGCGCCTGCCGAGCCGGCCGCCCCGGCCGTGGAGCCGACGCCCGAGCCCAAGGTCGAAGCCGCGCCCGCACCGGCTCCGGCAGCGCCCGAGGTTTCCGAGCCGGTCGCCGTGGCACCTGCCGCTCCGACTCCCACCCCTGCGCCGACGCCCGCACCAGCCCCCGCGGCCGAAGCGCCGAAGCCGGCTGCGCCCGCCGCTGCCGCGCCGAAGCCGGCGGCCCCTGCCGCCCAGGCACCGCGTCGCCCGGCGGCACCGCAGCGTCCGCCGCAGCCGACGCAGCCCGTGACGGTGCAGTTCGACTCGTCGCTGCCCGCGCCGCGTCGCTTCACGCCCGTGCAGCGTCCCGAGATCCCGAAGCCCGAGCCCAAGCCCGCACCGGCTCCCACGCCGACGCCGAGCGCCTCGCCCGCTTCGAACAACGCCTCGCCTGCGAACCGTACGGGCGCCGCCCTCCCGCCGCGTCGCAACGATGCGCCGAGCCGGCCTGCACCGTCGCGCGACCGCAAGGGTGACGATCGCCGCCAGTCGGGCAAGCTCACCGTCACGCGTGCGCTTGGTGATGGCGACGGCGCGCGTGCGCGCTCGCTCGCGGCGCTGAAGCGCGCCCGCGAAAAGGAAAAGCGCCATTACGGCGGCCCGCGCGAGCCGCAGGCCAAGCAGGTCCGCGACGTGCAGGTGCCGGAGGCGATCACCGTCCAGGAACTCGCCAACCGCATGGCCGAGAAGGGCGCCGACCTGGTGAAGGCGCTGTTCAAGATGGGCATGCCCGTCACCATGACGCAGACCATCGACCAGGATACGGCCGAGCTGCTGGTGACCGAGTTCGGCCACAACATCGTCCGCGTGTCCGACGCCGACATCGACCTGGCGCTCGACACGACCGAGGACGCACCCGAGGCGCTGAAGCCGCGTCCGCCGGTGGTGACGATCATGGGCCATGTCGACCACGGCAAGACCTCGCTGCTCGACGCGCTGCGCGGCACCGACGTGGTGCGCGGCGAGGCCGGTGGCATCACCCAGCACATCGGTGCGTATCAGGTGACGCTGAAGGACAAGTCGAAGATCACCTTCCTCGACACGCCGGGCCACGAGGCCTTCACCGAGATGCGCGCGCGCGGTGCCGACGTCACCGATATCGTCGTCTTGGTGGTGGCGGCCGACGACGGGCTGATGCCGCAGACGATCGAGGCGATCAACCACACCAAGGCATCGGGCAAGCCGATGATCGTGGCGATCAACAAGATCGACAAGCACGAGGCGAACCCGCAGCGGGTGCGCGAGCGTCTGCTCGAGCACAACGTCCAGGTCGAGGAAATGGGCGGCGAGACGCAGGACGTCGAAGTCTCCGCGCTCAAGAAGATCGGTCTCGACACGCTGATCGAGAAGATCCAGCTGCAGGCCGAACTGCTCGAGCTGCGCGCCAACCCCGACCGCCAGGCCGAGGGTGCGGTGATCGAGGCGAAGCTCGACAAGGGCCGCGGCCCGGTCGCGACGATCCTGGTCAACCGCGGCACGCTCAAGGTCGGCGACGTGTTCGTCGTCGGTGCCGAGAGCGGCAAGGTCCGCGCGCTGATCGACGACAAGGGCCGTCAGGTGAAGCAGGCGGGTCCGGCGATGCCGGTCGAGGTGCTGGGCCTGTCTGGCGTGCCGATGGCCGGCGACCTGCTGCAGGTGGTGGAGAACGAGGCGCGTGCCCGCGAAGTCGCGGAATATCGCGCTGGCGTGATCCAGCAGAAGCGCACCACCAATGCGCCCGCGAGCTTGGAGAGCATGTTCTCCGCGCTCAAGGACAAGCAGGCGATCGAGTATCCGCTGGTGGTCAAGGCCGATACCCAGGGTACGGTCGAGGCGATCGTGGGTTCGCTCAACAAGATTTCGACCGACGAGATCCGGGTGCGCATCCTGCACTCGGGCGTCGGCGGCATCACCGAGAGCGATGTGACGCTGGCGGGTGCCTCGGGCGCGCCGATCATCGGCTTCAACGTCCGCCCGAACAGCAAGGCGCGCGAGATCGCCGAGCGGAACAAGGTGGCGCTGAAGTATCACGACGTCATCTACGACCTGGTGGACGAGATCCGCGCCGGCATGGCGGGCGAGCTCGGTCCCGAGGCGTTCGAGACGGTCGTGGGCCGCGCCGAGATCCGCGAAGTCTTCTCCGCGGGCAAGACGGGCAAGGCCGCCGGTCTGCTGGTGGTCGAAGGGGTCATTCGCAAGGCGCTCAAGGCGCGCATCACGCGCAACGACGTCATCATCTACCAGGGCGAGATCGCCTCGCTCCGCCGGTTCAAGGACGATGTCGCCGAAGTTCGTGCAGGCCTGGAATGCGGTGTGACGTTCACGCAGAACTTCACCGACATCAAGGCCGGCGACTTCCTTGAAACCTTTGAGGTCGAGCTGCGCGAGCGCACGCTCTGAGTATCCGTGTCACCCCGGCGGCGAGCCGGGGTGACACCCTTTTTTCTAAGATTGCACCATGAAGAACGAACCGCAGGAACGCTCCGTCCGCACGCTCCGCGTGGGCGAGCAGGTGCGCCACGTGCTGTCCGAGATCCTGCAGCGCGGCGACGTTCATGACGAGACGCTGGCCAAGCACATGGTGTCCGTGACCGAGGTGCGCATGTCCCCGGACCTGCGCCACGCGACCGTGTTCGTGAAGCCGCTGCTCGGCAAGGACGAGGAGGCGGTGCTGAAGGCGCTGCGCACCAACACCGCGTACCTGCAGCGCGAGGTCGCCCACCGCGTGAAGATGAAGTACGCCGCCAAGCTCAAGTTCCTGGCCGACGACAGCTTCGAGGAAGCGAGCCACATCGACGCGCTGCTGCGTGCGCCCAAGGTCGCGCAGGATTTGCGCGAGGAGCCCGGCGGCGACGATTGACGTTCCGGCCGGTAAGACGCATCTTACCAACATGGGTGCGCACACGCGGATTTCGGAAAAAGGGCAGGTCGTGGTGCCGAAGGCCACGCGCGATCGGCTCGGCTGGGCACCCGGCACCGAGCTCGACATCGTCGAGTCGACCGATGCTATCATCCTGCGTCCCCGCCGCCCGGGCGGCCAGCTAACCGTCGAACAGGGCATCGCTCGTCTGCGTACGCTGTACCGCCACGAGGGACCGCCAGTTCCGGTGGAGGCCCTGAACTGGTCTCCCGACGCGGATGACGACCCCGCGTGAGGGCGGTCGACACCAACATTCTCGCCCGATTGATCCTGCAGGACGAGCCCCACCAGGCGCGGCTTGCGGAGGCGATCGTCCGCGAGCCGGTGTGGGTCTCGCACACGGTGTGGATCGAACTGGGTTGGGTGCTCGGCAAGCGCCTGCGGCTGGACCATGCCACCGTCGCCGATGCGATGGCGACGCTGCTGATGCTGGAGACGGTCCACGTGGCCGACCGGGAGGGCCTGGCCTGGGCGATCGAACGCTATCGCGCCGGTGCCGACTGGGCGGATGCGGTGCATCTGGTGGCGGCGCGCGGCGTCGCCGACCGCTTTGTTACCTTCGACCGGGGGATCGCCCGGATCGACACGCCCCCTCTTCCCATCGAGACCCTCGCCTGATGGCCAAGCTCTATTTCTACTACGCGTCCATGAATGCCGGGAAGTCGACCACGCTGCTGCAGGCCGACTTCAACTATCGGGAGCGGGGGCTCACCACGCTGCTGTTCACCGCGGCGCTAGACGACCGGGCGGGCGCGGGGACGATCGGGTCCCGCATCGGCCTGTCGGCGCCGGCCGCGATGTTCGATGCCGCAACCGATCTCTACGCCGCCGTCGCCGCCGAGCCGGCGCCGGTCGGCTGCGTGCTGGTGGACGAGGCGCAGTTCCTCTCGGCGGAGCAGGTGGACCAGCTCGCGCGGGTTGCCGACGAGCTGAACGTGCCGGTGCTCGCCTATGGCCTGCGCACCGATTTCCAGGGCGTGCTGTTCCCAGGCTCGGCACGGCTGCTCGCGATCGCGGATGCGCTGGTGGAGATCAAGTCGGTGTGCGTGTGTGGGCGCAAGGCGACCATGAACCTGCGCGTCGACGCGGCGGGCCGTGCGGTGCGCGAGGGGGCGCAGACGGAGATCGGCGGCAATGACCGCTATCTCGCACTGTGCCGCAAGCATTTCTGCGAGGCGATGCGCGGGTAGGCGCGATCGGCACGCCTCCCCGTTTGCCTTGAGTAGGGATCGAGCTTGTCGAGAGCCCGTATCGAGAGGGCGGCGCCCGGTCTCTCGACAGGCCGTCTCGACAAGCTCGACGGCTGCTCGAGACGAACGGGAAAGGAATAAGGCTCGGACTTGCGGCAGCCCCCGCGCATCGCCACTGACACACCCATCATGGACATTGCACAAACCGCCTGGACCATCGCCGTGTGGCTCGTGCCGCTGGTGATCGCCATCGTCTTCCACGAGGTCGCGCATGGCGTGGTCGCCAATTGGCTGGGGGATCCGACCGCGGCCGAGCAGCGGCGGCTGACGTTCAACCCGATTCGCCACGCCGACCCGATCGGCACGGTCGCGCTGCCGCTGGTGCTCGCCGTCTCGGGCGCGCCGGTGTTCGGTTGGGCAAAGCCGGTGCCGGTGGATGCGGGGCGCCTGCGCAACCCGCGCTGGCACATGGTGCTGGTGGCGCTTGCCGGGCCGGGCATCAACCTGCTGCTGGCGCTCACCGCCGCGCTGCTGATCGCCGTTGTGGCGACGGTCACCGGCGAGGAGGCGGGGATCGTCAGCCGGTTCGTCGTCAGCAATCTCCTCAACTTCTTGCTGATCAACCTCTTCCTGGCGGTGTTCAACCTGATGCCGGTGCCGCCGTTCGACGGCGGGCACGTGGTGGAGGGGCTGCTGCCGCGCCCGCTCGCCTATCGCTACGCGCAGCTCGGGCGCTTCGGCATGCCGGTGCTGCTGCTCCTGCTGCTGGTGCTGCCGATGCTGTCGCCGCAGCTGAACGTGGTCGAGCGCGTGGTGTCGCCGATCGTGTTCGGCCTGGCCGACGCGCTGCTGCGGCTCGTCGGGCTGGGGGGCTGAGATGCACGGCTGGATATTGCTCGACAAGCCGCTGGGGCTCGGCTCCACGCAAGGGGTGAGCGCGGTCAAGCGCGCGCTGCGCGACGGCGGCTACGGCCGGTTCAAGGTCGGCCACGGCGGCACGCTCGATCCGCTGGCGACCGGCGTGCTGCCGATCGCGCTGGGGGAGGCGACCAAGCTCGCCGGGCGGATGCTCGACAGCGACAAGGTCTACGACTTCTCCGTGCAGTTCGGGGCGCAGACCGACACGCTCGATCGCGAAGGGGCGGTGATCGCGGAGTCCGACGTGCGCCCCACCCGCGCCGCCCTGGAGGCGGTGCTGGCGCAGTTCACCGGCCCGATTGCACAGGTGCCGCCCGCGTACTCGGCGCTCAAGGTCGATGGCCAGCGTGCCTATGATCTTGCGCGGGCGGGGGAGGAGGTCGTGCTCAAGAGCCGCGACGTCACCATCCACGCGCTGACGATCGCCGCGGCGGGCGATGGCGCGCTGGAGGAGGCAACCCTCACCGCCCATGTGTCGAAGGGCACCTATATCCGCAGCCTGGCGCGCGACATCGCGCTGGCGCTCGGCAGCGTCGGCCATGTGACGATGCTGCGGCGGGTGAAGGCGGGGCCGTTCGGGCTGGACGCGGCCATTTCGCTGGACAAATTGGTGGAACTCGGTAAGGGCCACGCGCTTGCACAAGCGCTTCTGCCGTTGAGGGCAGGGCTGGACGACATCCCGGCTTTTTCCCTCACCCCCGACCAGGCAGGGCGGCTCCGCCAGGGGCAGCAGTTGGTCGGGATCGCCGCTGACGATGGTCAGACCTTTGCGACGCTGGACGAGGTTCCGGTCGCCCTGGTCGAGGTCCAGCACGGGGTCGCCCGTGTCGTTCGCGGCTTCAACCTCGAATAGAAAGGACGACGATGTCGATCACCCCGGAGCGCAAGGAAGCGCTGATCAACGAACACGCCCGCGAGAGCGGTGACACCGGCAGCCCCGAGGTCCAGGTCGCGATCCTGACCGAGCGGATTTCCAACCTGACCGAGCACTTCAAGACCCACGCGAAGGACAACCATTCGCGCCGCGGTCTGCTGATGCTGGTCAACAAGCGCCGTTCGCTGCTCGACTACCTTCGCAAGAAGGATGCCGAGCGCTACACCGCGCTGATCGCGAAGCTGGGTCTTCGCAAGTAAGGAACGGCGCCCCGCGGGGCGCCGTTTTCTTATCCCCACATTGCCGGGGATATGGCACAAGGGCGCCGTCGCCTTCGGCGGCACCCACGAAATTCCTCCGACGTCTCTCTGCTGAAGCGGAACACGAAGGAGCAAGCAGGGCCGAGCGCAATCCGGCGACTTGGCCCCGAGCCCCAAACGGCTCATCCCTGCGGGCGGTGCCCGCAAGCTGCCCCGGACGGCATCGGGCCGCCGGAGTGAAGGAAACGACATGTTCGATATCAAGAAGACCAGCATCGAGTGGGGCGGCAAGACCCTGACGCTCGAGACGGGCCGCGTCGCCCGCCAGGCCGACGGCGCGGTGATCGCGACCCTCGGCGAGACGGTGGTGCTGTGCGCGGTGACCGCCGCGCGCTCGGTGAAGGAAGGCCAGGACTTCTTCCCGCTGACCGTCCACTATCAGGAGAAGTATTCGGCCGCGGGTCGCATCCCCGGCGGCTTCTTCAAGCGTGAGCGCGGTGCGACCGAGAAGGAAACGCTGACCAGCCGCCTGATCGATCGCCCGATCCGCCCGCTATTCCCGGAAGGCTTTTACAACGAGATCAACGTCATCGCTCAGGTGCTGAGCTATGACGGCGAGAACGAGCCGGACATCGTCGCGATGATCGCGGCGTCCGCTGCGCTCACCATCTCGGGCGTGCCGTTCATGGGCCCGATCGGCGCGGCGCGCGTCGGCTACCAGGACGGCGAGTATATCCTCAACCCGACGCTGGAGCAGACCAAGGCGGGCGAGCTCGACCTGGTCGTCGCCGCCACCCACGACGCGGTGATGATGGTCGAATCCGAAGCCAAGGAGCTTTCGGAAGAGGTCATGCTGGGCGCCGTCGTGTTCGCGCACCAGGAATCGAAGAAGATCGTCGAGGCGATCATCGACCTGGCCGAGCAGGCTGCCAAGGACCCCTGGGAGCTGACCCCCGTCGCCGACCAGTCCAAGCAGAAGAAGAAGCTGAAGGACCTGATCGGCGCCGATCTGGCCGCCGCCTACAAGCTGACGGGCAAGCAGGACCGCCAGAACGCGATCAACGACGCTCGTACCAAGGCGCGCGAGGCGTTCGCGGACCTGAAGGAAAGCGATCCCGCGCAGTATCTGGGCGTCCTCAAGCTCGTGAAGAAGCTCGAGGCGGACGTGGTGCGCACCGCGATCCTGAAGGAAGGCCGCCGCATCGACGGCCGCGATACCAAGACGGTGCGCCCGATCGAGGCGATGGTACACTTCCTGCCGCGCACCCACGGCTCGGCGCTGTTCACCCGCGGCGAGACGCAGGCGATCTGCTCGACCACGCTTGGCACCAAGGACGCCGAGCAGATGATCGACGGCCTGAACGGGCTCCACTACGAGCACTTCATGCTGCACTATAACTTCCCGCCCTATTCGGTCGGTGAAGTGGGCCGCTTCGGTGCGCCGGGTCGTCGCGAAGTCGGCCACGGCAAGCTCGCCTGGCGCGCGCTGCACCCGGTGCTGCCGTCGAAGGAAGAGTTCCCCTACACGATCCGCGTCCTGTCGGACATCACCGAGAGCAACGGCTCCTCGTCGATGGCGACGGTGTGCGGCGGTTCGCTGTCGATGATGGACGCGGGCGTGCCGCTCAAGCGTCCGGTGTCGGGCATCGCGATGGGCCTGATCCTGGAGGGCAAGGACTTCGCCGTCATCTCCGACATCCTGGGTGACGAAGATCACCTGGGCGACATGGACTTCAAGGTAGCCGGCACGTCCGAGGGCATCACCAGCCTTCAGATGGACATCAAGATCGCCGGCATCACCGAGGAGATCATGAAGGTCGCGCTGGCACAGGCCAAGGAAGGCCGTGCGCACATCCTGGGCGAGATGAACAAGGCGCTGGGCGAGACCCGCACCGAGCTCTCCGCTCATGCCCCCCGCATCGAGACCTTCACGATCGACAAGTCGAAGATCCGTGACGTCATCGGCACCGGCGGCAAGGTGATCCGCGAGATCGTCGCCACCACCGGCGCCAAGGTCGACATCGACGATGAGGGCGTGATCAAGGTCAGCTCGTCCGACACCGCGCAGATCGAAGCCGCGATCAACTGGATCAAGGGCATCGTCGAAGAGGCCGAGGTCGGCAAGATCTACACCGGCAAGGTCGTCAACATCGTCGACTTCGGTGCGTTCGTGAACTTCATGGGCGGCAAGGACGGCCTCGTCCACGTGTCCGAGATGAAGAACGAGCGCGTCGAAAAGCCGGGCGACGTCGTCACCGAGGGCCAGGAAGTGAAGGTCAAGGTGCTCGAGGTCGACCAGCGCGGCAAGGTCCGCCTGTCGATGCGCGTCGTCGACCAGGAGACCGGCGCCGAGCTGGAGGACACCCGTCCGGCACGCGAGCCGCGCGGCGAGCGCAGCGACCGTGGCCCGCGCGGCGACCGTGGTGACCGTGGTGACCGTGGCGATCGCGGTCCCCGCCGCGAGGGCGGCGAGCGTGGCGGCGAGCGCCGTCGCGAGCGCGGCCCGCGCCGGGAGCGCAGCGAAGGCGAGAACAAGGGCGGCGAGGACGGCGGCGACATCGGCCTGCCGTCGTTCATCACCGACAATTGATCGGTCGCTAAAAACCGATCGAAGAAGAGGGGCTCGCGGCAACGCGAGCCCCTTTTTCTTGCAGCCCTTCCAATTGCTTGTGCCCTGCGGCCGTGCCATGGAGCGCAGCCGCCCTGGGTGCGGCGGGGGAGCAGCACGCGTAATGCCGAAGGCGGGAAGCCATTTCCTGGAACGCTTGCCGCTCGCCAGCGATCGGCCGGTGCTGGGCGTATCGATCACGCTGATCCTGGTCGCGGGCGCCTTTGTCCTGCGCTGGTTCGCCGACCCGTTCCTGCCCAGCGGCTTTCCCTACGTCACCTTCTTCCCGGCGGTGATCGTCAGCTCCTTTCTGTTCGGAGTCCGGCTGGGGGCCTTGTCCGCGCTGCTGTGCGGGCTGCTCGCCTGGTACTATTTCATCCCGGAATACCGCAGCTTCGACGTTGCGGGGCCGGGCGTGCTCGCCCTTCTCTTCTACGTCTTTGTCGTCGTGACCGACATCGCGCTGGTGCACTGGATGCAGCGTGCCAACCGCAACCTGGCGCGTGAGCGCGAGCTGAGCCGGACACTCGCAGAAACGCGCGAGCTGCTGTTTTCCGAACTCCAGCACCGGGTGTCGAACAATCTGCAGGTCGCGGCGGGGCTGCTGTCGGTCCAGAAGCGGCAGGTGGCCGACACGACTGCGCGGGCGGCGCTGGACGAAGCGGCACGCCGGCTGGCGCTGATCGGCCGGATCAGCCGCCAGCTCTATGACGCCGGCGGGGCCACGCGCAGCATGCGCGAATTCCTGGAGCCGCTGTGCGCGGACGTGGTGGAGGCGAGCGGGCGTACGGGCGTGCGCTGTTCGATCAACGTGGCGGAAGACGCGCCGCTCTCCCCGGACGCGGCGATCCCGCTCGCGCTGATCGTTGCCGAGGCGATGGCAAACGCGATCGAGCACGGCTTTCGCGACAAGGACGGGGGCTGCATCGAGGTGCATCTGGCGCGGCACGGCGCCGACATGGTGAAGGTCGAGGTCCGCGACGACGGCGACGGCCTGCCCGATGGCTTCCGAATCGAGGCGTCCGACAGCCTAGGCCTCAAGATCGCGACGATGCTGGCGAGCCAGCTCAACGGGAAGTTCGATCTGATCCGCGAGCACGGGACGACCGCGCGGTTGCTGCTGCCCGCCTGAGCGAGAGCGGGAACCGCGCGTCTGCCCATGCGCTGACTGCGGACATCCCCTATCGCGAGGAGCATGCCGTGGACGACGAACGGGTCTGGCAGTTCGAGGAAAGCCTGTGGACGGGAGACGCGGAGCATTACCGCGCCTCCATCGATGACGAGAGCGTGATGGTCGTGCCGACCAAGCCGTTCGTCGTCACGGGCATGCAGGCCGCCGATGCGGTTTCGGATACGCCGCGCTGGGAATCCGTCGCCTTCTCCAACCAGCAGATCATGCGGCCGCAGGAAGGCCTGATCGTGATCGGCTATACGGCGGAGGCCGCGCGGGGCCAGGAGCGTTATGTCGCGCACTGCACCTCGACCTATCGCCGGCTGGCGCACGAGGAGTGGCGCGTGATCCAGCATCAGCAGACGCCGCCGCCGGTTGCGGAGGCCAGGGAAGCCTGAAGCTGGTGAGTGGGGAGCTTCTGTTGCCCGGTGCTCCCCGTACCGCTGGAATCCGCTTCTGTTGCCCGGTGCGGTCCAACCGCGCATTTTAGTCTAACCTTGGGCCGTTAAGCCGTAGGGTTAGGCCGCAATAGCGAGTGCTTCGTTATCGTTGGCACTTGTGTAATGGGCCGTTGCGGTGGTCCCATTCCGAGCGAAAACAGCGCCTTTCAACACACGTCGATCCTGGTTCGGCCCCGTCAGGACCGGCCTGGAAGGCTGGTTCTGGTGGAGCCGCCGGGTACTGCCCCCGGGTCCGCTGCGCCTAGTCTACGCCGCAGTTTATCGCCATATCCGGCCGAAGCCGGCAGAAGCGCATATAGCCACTCGGTTTCGGCAATTAAAGCCTGCCGCGGTCTTTTCATGGCCACAAAGGGCTGGCATGGGCTGCATCCAAGATGTTGACCCAGCGTTCCCGTTATGCGCTGCGCGCAATGTTGTTCCTGGCCGCCCAACCTCCGAGCGTCGCACCCACCCCGATGCACCGGATCGCGACCGGGGCCAACGTTCCGCGCAAGTTCCTCGAACTGATCCTCGCGGATCTGCGCGAGGCGGGGTTCCTGCTGTCCACGCGCGGCAAGGCCGGCGGCTATCGCCTCGCCCGTCCCAGCCACCTGATCTCGCTTGGGGAAATCATCCGCGTGATCGAGGGGCCGCTGGCGCTGGTGCCCTGCGTGAGTCGGACGGCCTATCGTCCCTGCAACGACTGCAAGGACGAGGCGGCCTGTGCGATCCGCATCGCCATGGCGCGGGTGCGGGACGAGACCGCCCGCATCCTCGACGGCACCAGCCTGGCGGACGCGACCGCCGAGGAACTGGCCGCCGCCTGACGCCTCGGCGCCGCCTGGTTTCCGCACCGGACGCGCCGGCGCGGGACGACCCGGCTCAGTCGCTCTTCATCGCCTCCAGCAGCCGCTTCACTTCCTGGGAGCGGCCGCGCGGCAGGATCAGGATGTCCTCGCCGCTTGCGACGACGATCAGGTCCTTGACCCCGACCATGGAGATGCGGGCGCGGTCGCTTCGGACCAGGCAGCCGCTGGTCTCCAGCATCAGCACCTCGGGACCGGCGACATTGTCGTTCTCGTCGCGGACGCTGATCGCGTGGAGCGCGTCCCAGCTGCCGACGTCGCTCCACCCCATCGCCACCGGGACGACGGCGACCTGCGCCGCCTTTTCCATCACGGCATAGTCGATCGACTCCGAAGGCGAGGCGGCAAAGGCTTCGGCTTCGGGATAGACGCGCTTGCCCTCATGCCGGGCGCGGCTCATCGCCGTTTCGGCGGCGACGCGCATTTCGGGCGCATGGGTGCCGAGCGCGCCGAGATACATGTCGGCGCGGAACAGGAAGATGCCCCCGTTCCAGGCGTGGCTGCCATCGGTCAGCATCGCCTCCGCCTTCTCCCGCGCGGGCTTTTCCACGAAACGCTCGACGCGGTGGGCACCGGGCGCGATCTCTTCGCCCACCTTGATCCAGCCATAGCCGGTCTCCGGCGAATCGGGGGCAATGCCGAAGGTGACCAGCCAGCCCTCCGCGACCAGCGGCAGCGCCGCCTCGATCGCGGCGTGGAAGGCGGGCACGTCGGCGATGACGTGGTCAGACGGCATCACCAGCAGCGGGGTGGCGTCCCCGCCTGCCGCCACCGCCGCCAAGGCGATCGCGGGCGCAGTGTTGCGACCCATCGGCTCCAGCACGAGCGCCTGGGCCGCCGCACCGATCTCGCCGAGCTGGTCCTCGATCTCCTGCGCGTGGGCGGCGTTCGCGACCACGATCGGCGCGCCGAACCGCGGTCCCGACGCCCGGCGCGCGGTCAGCTGGAGCATGGTCTCCTCGGCGGTCAGGCAGAGCAGCTGCTTGGGGCGCTCCCGCGTGGAAATGGGCCACAGCCGTGTCCCGGACCCTCCCGACAGGATGACGGGGACGATCGCGGTTGCGGACTGCATGTGGCGCTTCTCCATGGAAAATGAGATATGCCCCGAAGGATGCGGGGCATTAGACGTCAGGATGACGCAGCGCACAACGCACCGTCGGCGTCTGTGTTCAGCTTTTCTTTGGGTATTGTTGCAAGAGGGGAGGGGTGCCGACCGGGTTCTCACGCCCGGCCAGGAAATCGGGCGTCATGATCAGGCTGTTCAAGCACTACATACCCCATGCCGTGCTGTTGCTCGGGATGCTGGACTTCGCGCTGTTGCTGGTGTCGGCGGAGCTGGGCTGGATCGTGCGCGCCGGGCAGATCGGCATGGTCGCAGAGCCGATCCAGACGCGCATTCCCGAATTGCTGAGCTTCGCTGCGGCCCTGGAACTCGCGATGATCGCGGTCGGCGTCTATGGGGCGGAGGCGCTCCAGTCGCTGCGCTTTGCCGCCGCCCGGCTGATCGTTGCCATTGCACTGGGGGCGATCGCGCTGGCGGCGCTGTTCTTCCTGATCCCAACGATCACCTTCTGGCGCTCCAACCTGCTCTACGCGATGGGGTTCGCCGTCGTCCTGCTGCTGATGCTCCGGATCCTGCTCGGCCGGACGCTCGGAGGCCACGTCTTCAAGCGGCGGGTGGTGGTGCTGGGCGCCGGCCCCCGTGCCGCGCGGCTGAAGGCACTGGCGCGCGCGCCGGGGGCTACCTTCGTCGTGGTCGGCTATGTCGGCATGGGAGACGCCCAGCCGGTGATGCCCGAGGCGATCGGCCGCGAGGCGATCAACAACCTGGCCGAGCACGTCGTGCTGCTCAACGCGAGCGAAGTGGTGCTTGCGCTGGAGGAACGGCGCAACGCGCTCCCGCTCAAGGACCTGCTGCGGATCAAGACCACCGGTGTCCACGTCAACGAGCTCTCGACCTTTCTGGAGCGCGAGACCGGGCGCGTCGACCTGGACAGTGTGAACCCGTCCTGGCTGATCTTCTCCGACGGATTCTCGTCCGGCCGGGTGTTTTCCAGCATGTTCAAGCGGCTGTTCGACGTGACGGTCAGCCTGCTGCTGCTCGTCCTGGTGCTGCCGGTGCTGGTGCTCGCGGTGCTGGCGGTCAAGCTCGACAGCCGGGGACCGGCCTTCTACCGCCAGCGCCGGATCGGCCTCTATGGCCTGGCCTTCGACATCATCAAGCTGCGCTCGATGCGGGTGGATGCGGAGGTCGGCGGCAACGCCGTCTGGGCGGAAAAGGATGACCCGCGCATCACGCGGGTCGGTCGCGTCCTGCGCAAGCTGCGCATCGACGAACTGCCCCAGTGCTGGAGCGTGCTGAAGGGCGACATGAGCTTCGTCGGCCCGCGCCCCGAACGCCCCCAGTTCGTCGACGATCTCGAGCAGCAGCTTCCCTATTATGCCGAACGGCACATGGTGAAGCCCGGCATTACCGGATGGGCGCAGATCAACTATCCCTATGGCGCCTCGATCGAGGATTCGCGCCAGAAGCTCGAATACGACCTCTACTACGCCAAGAACTACTCGCCGTTCCTGGACCTGCTGATCCTGCTCCAGACGGTGCGGGTGGTGCTCTGGCCCGAGGGCGCGCGCTGAATGCTGCCCGACCTCATCCTGTGGAGCCACGCGCTGGCCGCGCTGCTGTTCGGGATGCTGGCGATCTGGGCGGTCCGCAGCCGCGAGCTGCCGCGCGCGATCCGCGTCAGCTTTGCCGCGGCGCTGGTGCTGACGGCCCTCTGGGCCCTGTCGGTCGCCGGCATCGGCAATGCGGAGCCCGTCACGGTGGTGGTGGAGGGAGTGCGCAACCTCGCCTGGCTGGCCGTCATGCTGGCGATCCACCGCTGGGGCGGTGCGCGCTACCTGACGCTGCCGATCGCCTATGCGGTGGTGGCGCTGGTGGTCGCGTTGCAGGTGGTCCTGCAACTGCTGGCGGCCGAGGCAAAGCCGGAAGCCGTGGCCACCGGCCTGATGCGCGCTGCGCTGCTGATGCGCGCCCTGTCGGCAGCGGGGGGGCTGGTGCTGCTCTATGGGTTGAGCACGGGGCTCGGCCGATCGGGACTGCGGCTGGCGATGACGGCGATCGGGGCATTGTGGCTGATCGACGTCAACCTCAGTGCGCTCCGCTATCTGACCGGGGACGCACCGGGCGAGTTCCAGGCGATGCGTGGCCTGGCACTGGCGCTGCTCGCCGCCGTCATCGCGCTTGCCTTCCATCGCAGCGGCGGGCGCGAGTTGCGGGTGTCCCGCACCGCGACGCTGCACTCGCTCTCCGTTCTCGGCCTGGTGGGCTATGTGCTCGTCATGATCGCGGGCAACGCGGCCCTGGCGAGCTTGGGCGGCGACCATGCACGCGTTCTCCAGACGGCGTTCGTCTTCGGGTCGACCGCCGCGCTGCTGACGCTGATGTCGTCGACCTGGCTGCGCGCCTGGGTTCGGGTCAAGCTCACCAAGCACCTGTTCCAGCACCGTTACGACTATCGTGTCGAATGGGCCCGCTTCACCGAGACGCTGGGGCGGCCGCAGGGCGGCGCGCCGCTCGCCGAGCGCGTGGTCAAGGCGATCGCGGACCTTACCCAGTCCCCGGCGGGCATGCTGCTGATCGCAGGCGAAGAGGGGCTGGAGCGCGCCGCCGGCTGGAACTGGCCGATGGAAGGACCGACGCCGGAGCCGGCCGCTGCCCTCGCCCGGCATCTGGCGGAGAGCGGACGGGTGCTGGAGCTCGACGCAGTCCGCTCGGGCATTGCCGAGCGGATGGATGCGGAGGCGATCCCCGCATGGCTGCTGGACCTGGCGGATGCCTGGGTGGTCGTGCCGCTGCCGCACCTGGGACAGCTCGTGGGCGCGATCCTGGTGGCGCGGCCGCCGGTCGACCGAGCGCTCGACTGGGAAGACTTCGACCTGCTCAAGATCGCCGGGCGTCAGGTCGCCAGTTATCTGGCCGAGGCGCGCGCGACCGAAGCCCTGCTGGAGGCGCAGCGGTTCGACGAGTTCAACCGGCGCTTCGCCTTCATCCTGCATGACCTGAAGAACCTGGTCAGTCAGCTGAGCCTGGTCGCGCGCAATGCCGAGCGCCATGCCGACAACCCGGAGTTCCGCGCCGACATGGTGGCGACCTTGCAGGAGTCCGCCGCACGGATGAACGACCTGCTCGCGCGGCTTGCGCAGCGGCAGCCGGCGGCGGCGGGCATGCCGAGGCCGCTCGACCTGGTGGCGCTGGCGCATGGGATCGCCGACGCGCGGCGCGCCCAGCATGCAGTGCGCGTGGAGGCCGAGGAACCGGTTCGCGCGATTGCCGATGCGGCGCGGCTGGAACAGCTGCTGGGGCATCTGGTCCAGAATGCCGTGGAGGCGAGCGCGCCGGACATGCCGGTGATGCTGCGCGTGCGCCATGCCGAGGACATGGCAGCGATCGAGGTCATCGACTGCGGCCAGGGCATGTCGCCGGCATTCGTGCGCGAGCGTCTGTTCAAGCCGTTCGTCTCCTCGAAAGCCGGCGGTTTCGGGATCGGCGCGTTCGAGGCGAGCCAGCTGGCGCAGGCGATGGGCGGACGGGTCGAGGTGACCAGCCGCGAGGGGCAGGGATCGACGTTTCGCGTGCTGCTGCCGCGTGCCCCGCAATCAACCATGGAGGAGGCGGCATGAGCGCCGAGATGCGACGGCTGCTGATCGTCGAGGACGACCTGGGCCTCCAGCGGCAGCTGCGCTGGGCCTATGAGGGCTATGCGATCACGGCAGTGGGCGACCGTGCGGCGGCGCTCGCGGCGCTCCGGGCCGAGGAGCCCCAGGTAGTGACGCTCGACCTGGGGCTGCCGCCCGACCCGGACGGCACCACCGAGGGGTTCGCCACGCTGGAGGCGATGCTGGCGCTGAAGCCCGACACCAAGATCATCGTCGCATCCGGCCACGGCGCCCGCGAAAGCGCGCTCAAGGCGATCGCGATGGGGGCGTTCGATTTCTACTCCAAGCCGATCGACATCGACACGCTGGGGCTGATCGTCGCGCGCGCGTTCCACGTCCATGCGCTGGAGGCGGAGAACCGACGCCTGGCGGCGCGGATCGAGGGCGAGACGGCGCTGGGCGGCATGCTCACCGCCGCGCCGGAGATGCTCAAGGTCACGCGAACCATCGAGCGGGTGGCGCCGGCCGACGTGTCGGTGCTGCTGCTGGGGGCGTCGGGCACCGGCAAGGAACTGCTGGCGCGCGGGCTGCATGACGCGAGCCCGCGCGCAAAGGGGGCGTTCGTCGCCATCAACTGCGCGGCGATCCCGGAGACCCTGCTCGAAAGCGAGCTGTTCGGGCATGAGAAAGGCGCCTTCACCGGCGCGATCAAGACCACCGCGGGCAAGATCGAGGCTGCGCAGGGCGGGACGCTGTTCCTGGACGAGATCGGCGACGTGCCGCTGCCGTTGCAGGTGAAGCTGCTGCGCTTCCTGCAGGAGCGGGTGATCGAGCGGATTGGCGGGCGCAAGCCGATCCCGGTGGACACGCGCATCGTCTGCGCGACCCACCAGGACCTGGACGCGATGGTGGCGGACGGACGCTTTCGCGAGGACCTCTACTATCGCCTGGCGGAGATTGTGGTGCGGATCCCGTCGCTGGCCGAACGGCCGGGGGACGCCGGGCTGCTCGCGCGGCATTTCCTGCGCCGCTATGCGCGCCAGATGAACGCAGGGGTGACCGGCTTCGCACCCGATGCTCTGGCCGCGATCGATGCCTGGAACTGGCCGGGCAACGTGCGCGAGTTGGAGAACCGGGTGAAGCGCGCCGTCATCATGGCGGACGCCAAGCAGGTCACCGCCGCAGACCTGGACCTCGACCATGGCGAGGCCGAGCCGATCAACCTGAAGGCGATCCGCGAAGAGGCGGACCGCCGCGCCATCCGCCATGCGCTGGCGCGGGCGCAGGGGAACATTTCCGGCACCGCGCGGCTGCTGGGGATCAGCCGGCCGACGCTCTACGACCTGATGAAGGCCTATGACTTGCAGCCGTGAGCTTGCCTGACGCCATCGGGCGCGGGTAGCGCGGGCGGATGGACGCCCATCCCGACACGCTGGCGCGGATCGCCGCTGCGCTCGAACGGCTCGCGCCGACGCCGCCGCACGCTGCCGATCCGCTCGCCCATCCCGCCTATCTGTGGGACGGAACGGTGCTGAAGGCCGCGCGCGCGTTCGATCCGCTGCCGATCGCGCTGCTGTCGGGCATGGAGGCGCAGAAGGCGAGCTTCGTTGCGAACCTCCAGCGGCTGGCCGGCGGCATCGCGGCACAGGACGTGCTGCTGTGGGGTGCGCGCGGGACCGGCAAGTCGGCGCTGGTGAAGAGCGCCGTCGGCGCCGTGCAGGCGGAAGGTGCGGCGCTGGCGCTGATCGAGGTGGTGACGCCGCGGCTGGAGACGCTGCCGGCGCTGTTCGCGGCCATTGCCGATGCGGGGCGGGCGTTTGCGATCTTCCTGGACGACCTCGGCTTCGAGCATCCGGGCGAGGCGAGGGCGCTGCGCTCCCTGCTCCAGGGCGGGGCGGAGGCGCGGCCCGCAAACGCACGGCTGGTGGTGACCTCCAACCGCCGCCACCTGATGCCGCGCGACTTGGCCGAGCAGGCGAGCGCGATCAACCCGCGCGATTCGGTCGACGACAGCCTGGCGCTCGCCGATCGCTTCGGGCTGAGCCTGGGATTCCATGTCGTCGATCAGGACGCCTATCTGGCGATCGTCGCCGGCTATTGCGCGACCCACGACCTGCCGTTCGATCCCACCGACGCGGTAGGCTGGGCGACGCGCCGTGGCAGCCGCTCGGGCCGCATCGCGTGGCAGTATGTCACCGACCTGGCGGGCCGGCACGGGCGCGCATTGTAGCATCTATGCTCCTGCCTGCGCAGGAGCATGGGGCGATCAGCCCGCCAGCGCCTCGGCTTGCTCGGCGAGTTCCAGCCAGCGTTCCTCGGCCGCATCCTTGTCGGCGCGCGCCTTGGCGACGCTGGCCATCAGCGTGTCGAACTTCTTGGGATCGCGCGCATAAAGGTCCGGGTCGGCCAACGCCGCCTCATCCCGCGCGATCGCCTGCTCCAGCTTCTCGATCTGGCCGGGCAGCAGGTCGTAGTCGCGCTGGTCCTTGTAGCTGAGCTTGGTCGGCTTTGTCCGCACCGGCTCGGCGGCCGGAGCCGCCTTGGGCTTGCGCTCCACCTTGGGCTTGCGGCGCGCTTCCCAGTCGGCATAGCCGCCGACCACCACATCGACCGTTCCCGATCCGTCGAGCCCCAGCGTCACCGTGACGGTGCGGTCGAGGAAGTCGCGGTCGTGGCTGACGATCAGCACGGTGCCGGCATAGTCGCCGATCACCTCCTGCAGCAGGTCGAGCGTTTCCAGATCGAGGTCATTGGTCGGCTCGTCGAGGACCAGCAGGTTCGAGGGCCTGGCGAACTCGCGGGCCAGCAGCAGGCGCGAGCGCTCGCCGCCTGACAGCGTGCCGATCTTGGCCTCGGCGATGCTGGGGTCGAACAGGAACTCCTTCAGATAGCCGTGGACGTGCTTCTTCACGCCCAGCACCTCGATCCAGTCGCCGCCGTCCGCGAGCACGTCGCGCACGCGCTTCTCCGGCGCCATCAGCTTGCGCTGCTGGTCGATGACGATGCCGTCGAGCGTCTTGGCGCGGGTGATCTTGCCCGAATCCGGCTCCAGCTCGCCGGTCAGCATGCGCAGCAGCGTGGTCTTGCCGGCGCCATTGCCGCCGACGATGCCGATGCGGTCGCCACGCCGCACGCGCAGCGAGAAGTCCTTGATGACGGTGCGGTCGCCGAATGCCTTGGTGACGTGCTCGGCGTCAATCACGACCTTTGTCTTGGTGTCGTCGCTCTCCACCGCGAGCTTGGCAGTGCCCTGCGGCCCCGTCATTGCCGCGCGTTCGGCGCGCATCTTGTGCAGCGCCTCCAGCCGGCCCTGGTTGCGCTTGCGCCGTGCCGTCACGCCGCGGTGGAGCCAGTGCTCCTCGATCTTGAGCTTGGCGTCGAGCTTCTCGGCGGCGCGCTGCTCCTCGGCCTGGACTGTCTCCATCCAGGCACCGAAGCCGCCGAAGCCGATCTCGTTGCGGCGGATCGTCCCCCGGTCCAGCCACAGCGTAGAGCGGGTCAGCCGGGTCAGGAAGGTACGATCGTGGCTGATCGCGACGAACGCGCCCGAGAAGCGGCCGAGCCATTCCTCCAGCCACTCGATCGCCGACAGGTCGAGGTGGTTGGTCGGCTCGTCGAGCAGCAGCACGTCGGGGTTCATCGCCAGCGCGCGCGCGATGGCGGCACGGCGCCGTTCGCCGCCGCTCGCGGTCGCGGCCTCGCGCGACAGGTCGATGCCGAGCTGGTCGGCGATCGCCTCCACCTCGTGGGTCGCCGCCGCATCCTCGCCGTGGCAGGCGAAGTCGTGGAGCGTCGCAAAGCCCGAGACGTCGGGATCTTGTTCCAGCAGCACGACGCGCGTGCCGGGTACCACCGTGCGGCGACCCTCGTCGGAATCGAGCGTGCCGGCGATCAGCCGCAGCAGGGTCGACTTGCCTGCGCCGTTTCGGCCGATCAGCGCCAGCCGGTCGCGCTGGCCGATATGGAGGTCCAAGCCGCGGAACAGCCAGCCGGATCCCTGGATCAGGCCGAGGCCTTCGTAGCTCAAGATGGGTGCTGCCATGGGCGGCAGGTAGGCGGCCGCTGCGGACGGGGCAAGTTGCCGCCGTGCAACACTTGCCCGCCCGGCCATATTCATAGGCTATTCAACGCGCTCCCCCTATGCCAACCAGCATGAAGATGTTGGTTCGAGCCGGTCTCTGCGTGTGCGCACTGCTGCCTGTGGCAGCGGATGCTGCGCCCGTGGCCGGCATGCAACGCCATCGTGGCGACCAGGAAGCGGCGATGGAAGGCCGCAAGCAGGGCCGCATCCTGCCCCTGCGCGAGATCGAGCGGCGGGTCACCGGCAAGATCCGTGGCGCACAATATCTGGGCTTCGACTTCGATGCCGGCACTGCCATTTACACGCTCAAGTTCCTGCGCGATGGAGCCGTGATCTGGGTCGATGTCGACGGCCGCACCGGTGAAATCGTTGGCCGGACGGGAAAATAGAGCCTTCGCGAAAGGGTGGAAATGCGCGTTCTGATCGTCGAGGACGAACCGAATCTGGGCCGCCAGCTGCGGGCCACGCTGGAGGGCGCCGGCTATGCCGTGGACCTCGCCACCGATGGCGAGGAGGGGCACTTCCTGGGCTCCACCGAAACCTATGACGCGATCATCCTCGATCTCGGCCTGCCCGAGGTCGACGGGCTGACCGTGCTCGATCGCTGGCGCAAGGAAGGGCGCACCGCACCCGTTCTTGTGCTCACGGCGCGCGACAGCTGGTCCGACAAGGTGGCGGGGCTCGACGCCGGCGCCGACGACTATGTCGCCAAGCCCTTCCAGACCGAGGAGCTGATCGCCAGGCTGCGCGCGCTGATCCGCCGCGCGTCGGGCAACGCCTCGGCCGAGCTGGTCGCGGGCGACATCCGCCTCGACACGCGATCGGGCAAGGTCACCAAGGCGGGCGAGCCGGTGAAGCTCACCGCGCAGGAATATAAGCTGCTGAGCTACCTGATCCACCACAAGGGCAAGGTGGTCAGCCGCACCGAACTGATCGAGCATATCTACGACCAGGATTTCGATCGCGATTCGAACACCATCGAGGTGTTCGTGACGCGCATCCGCAAGAAGCTGGGCTCGGACGTGATCACCACCATCCGCGGCCTTGGCTACAGCCTCGACGAGCCGGGCGCGCCTGCGCCGATCGCGTGATGCGGGGCCGATGAAGGCAGCGTTGCAATGAGGCCCTGGGGCGGCCTACTCGACACCTGGGCTGCGCGCCACGACAAGGCGGCCACGCCGGTGCAGCCGGGCCCGGGCGACCCGCCGCCGCGCAGCTATGTGCGGGTGACGGGCTCGCTCAGCCGCCGCATGATCCTGATCGCGGCGGTATGGATCCTGGTGCTGCTGTCCGGCGGTGGTTTCGCGCTCGACCGGGTGCTGACTTCGGCGATCACGCGCAATTTCGACGACCAGCTCGACTATCTGCTGACCTCGATGATCGTCACGGCCGAGATCGGGTCGGACGGCGAAGTCGTGTTCAACCGCAACCTGGGGGACCAGCGCTTCCTGGAGCCCGGTTCCGGCCTCTACTGGCAGGTAAGCGGCAAGGGCTTCGAGCCGTTTCCGTCGCGGTCGCTGTGGGATCGCAAGCTGCCCGAGGGCGACCCGCATCACGACAAGGAAATCCACACCTACGACAGCAATGCCTTCCCGGACGAGAAGCTGCGCATCGTCGAGCGCGACCTGACGCTGCCGGGATCGCCGGTGCGCTGGCGCTTCCAGGTGGCGGAGTCGCGCGACGTGCTGGACGCGCAGATCGACGCGCTGCGCCGTACGCTGATCCGCAGCTTCCTGCTGCTGGGGCTGGGGCTGATCGTGATGGCGGCGCTGCAGACCTGGTACGGCCTGCTGCCCTTGCGCAAGCTGCGCTACGCCATTGCCCGGCTGCGCAGCGGTGAGGCGGCGCGGCTGGAGGGCGCGATGCCCGCCGAGGTCGCGCCGATGGTCGAGGAGCTCAACGCGCTCGTCGAGCACAACGACCGGCAGGCGGAGGAGGCGCGGCGTCACGCCGGAAACCTCGCCCATGCGCTCAAGACGCCGCTGACCGTCATCATGAACGCCGCGGCGGCCGGGCAGGACGATCTGGCGGCGACGGTGATCCGCGAGGCGCGCACGATGCGCCGGCAGGTCGACCATCACCTCGCCCGCGCGCGTGCGGTGGGACGTCGCGGCAGCGCCCACAGCCGCGCCGAAGTGTGGCCGTCGGTGGAGGCGGTCGAGCGCGCGGTCAGCCGGCTCTATCCCAACGTGCGGGTCGATGTGGATGGCGCGCGCGATCTCATCGCGCGGATCGAACGTCAGGATTTGGACGAGATCCTGGGCAACCTGGTCGAGAACGCCGCCAAATACGGCGGCGGCAGCGTGTTCGTGACGGTGCGCGCGGACATGGGCTTTGCCGAGATCCTGGTCGAGGACGACGGCGTCGGCATTCCGGAGGCCGATCGCCAGCGCATCTTCGACCGCGGCGTCCGGCTGGACAGCGGCAAGCCGGGCACCGGCCTTGGCCTCGCGATCGTGCGGGACGTGGCTGAAATCTACGAAGGCACGGTCACGCTGGAAGAGAGCGAGGACCTGGGCGGATTGCTCGTGCGGCTGCGCCTCCCGGCCTTCGGCTAGCGCCGGCCGGCACGACGCATCTCAAAAGACGCGAAGGCCCAGCCGGCGCGCGGCCGCTGCATAGTTCCGCATCCCTTCGAACGCCTTGTTCGTGAGCGCGATATAGGCGCGGCGGCGGTCCAGCGGGTCGTCCTCCCGTTCGAACAGTCCGGCTTCGATCATCGTCGTGATCCAGCGTAGCGCCGTCGTCGGCGGGACCGCGGCAGCGATGCACAGGCTGGAGACCGATACCGATACCCGCTCCAGGCGCGCGGCCATCAGGTCGAGCAGCATGTCCCAGGCCGGGTCCGCGAACAGCTGCGCATCGAAGAACTGCTCTCGCAGCCGGCGCGCACGGATCTCCGCGCGGATCGCGCCCGGCTGCGGCAGCGGTTCCTCCTCCGATAGCTTGGCCGTGCCACCCGTATCCGAGCCGGAGCCGTCCAGCAGCTCCGGTTCGGCACTGTAGCCGTCGCGCTCCTGCGCCTGTCCCTTCGCGCTCGCGAAGGTGAGGCGCGTCAACGCCTCGGCAATGCGGGCGACTTCTTCACTCAGCCGCCGGATGCGTTCGCCGTCTGTCTCGGTCGCACCGGCATATTGGATCGTCGGCCGGCATCCCGCGATCGCGAGCGCAGAGACTCGCTCGGACACGTCCGGGGCGCACAGCATCTGCACGCCCGCGACGGACGTCTGGGCCACGGCCTGGTCCAGTTGTGCCGGCGTGAAGCAGACGATCAGCCGAGAGCCGACCCAGGCGCGGATCTCCTCGCCCCACTGCAGCAGCGCTTCCAGTTCGGTGGGTGACGCCGGTGCGGCCTCGATCAACAGGATGTCGTGCCCAGGCAGGTCCGATGGCCGCGGCAGGTCGCCGAAGCCACCGCGTCCGATCACGTGCGCGCCGGCCAGCGCTGCCGCGTCTGCTGCCGCTTGGGCTCCGGAGGCATCATGGGCGACGATGAAGAGGGCCGCGGGGTGATGAAAGCCCTGTGCGCGGCTCGGGGCATCCGCCGGAGACCCGAACGCGTGGGAAGACGATCCAAGCATGACAGGCCCCCAACCATGTACCGGACGTTAAGCATCCGCTATGGAGCCTTGTCTGGCATAGAAGCGGGACAGTATCAATCGAGTGCCTTGACGATCTCTTCTGTCATCTTCTTGGCGTCCGCCAGGAGCATCATGGTGTTGTCCATGTAGAACACCGGGTTGTCCACGCCGGCATAGCCGACGCCGCCCATCGAGCGCTTCACGAACAGCACCGTCTTGGCCTTTTCCACGTCCAGGACGGGCATGCCGTAGATGGGCGAGCTCTTGTCGGTCTTGGCCGAGGGATTGGTGACGTCGTTGGCGCCGATCACGAAGGCGACGTCGCTCTGCGCGAACTCGGCGTTGATGTCCTCCAGCTCGAACACCTCGTCATAGGGGACGTTCGCCTCGGCCAGCAGCACGTTCATGTGGCCCGGCATGCGGCCGGCGACCGGGTGGATGGCGTATTTGACGCGGACGCCATGCGCCTTGAGCTTGTCCGCCATCTCGCGCACCGCATGCTGCGCCTGGGCGACCGCCATGCCATAGCCGGGGACGATGATGACCTGCTCGGCCTGGCTCATCAGGAAGGCGGCGTCCTCGGCCGAACCGCGCTTCCACGGGCGGTCGATCGCCTCGCCGCCGCTGGCGCCGCCGCTCTCGGCCCCGAAGCCGCCGGCGATGACGCTCAGGAAGCTGCGGTTCATCGCGCGGCACATGATGTAGCTCAGGATCGCGCCCGACGAGCCCACCAGCGCGCCGGTGATGATCATCGCGCTGTTGCCGAGCGTGAAGCCCATCGCCGCGGCGGCCCAGCCCGAATAGCTGTTCAGCATCGACACCACGACCGGCATGTCCGCGCCGCCGATCGGGATGATCAGCAGGAAGCCGACCAGGAAGGCGAGCAGCGTGATCGCCCAGAACATCCACGGTGCCTGGGTCTCGAAAAAGCCGGCGATCAGCGCGAGGATCGCGCCCAGCACGGCCAGGTTGAGGACGTGGCGGCCGGGCAGCAGGATCGGCTTGCCCGACATGCTGCCGTTGAGCTTGAGGAAGGCGATCACCGATCCGGAAAAGGTGATCGCGCCGATCGCCGCACCCAGCGTCATCTCGATGCGGCTGACCGGGTGGATGGCCGCGAACGGCTGGCCGATCATCGGCACCACCAGCTCGGCGATGCCGAAGGCGACCGGGTTCAGGAAGGCGGCGCAGGCGACCAGCACCGCAGCGAGGCCCACCAGCGAGTGAAAGGCCGCGACCAGCTGCGGCATCGCCGTCATCGCGATCCGGCGCGCCGTGGTGAGGCCGATGATGGCACCGAGCGCGATGGCGCCCAGGATCTCCAGCAGCGTGAGCATGTCGATGCGCGCAAACAGCGGGCCGGTCGCGGCGATGGCGCCGCTGGGGTCCGCCAGGACAAGGCCGACCGTCTGCACGGGCAGGTGCGTCACCAGCGTGGTGACGACGGCCAGGCCCATGCCGATCATCCCCAGCCGGTTGCCGCGCCGGGAGGTGGCGGGGGACGACAACCCGCGCAGGGCCAGGATGAAGCACACGCCCGAGATCAGATAGGCCAGCGCCACCCAGGGGTTTACCGAAGCCGTATGTTCCATCCTGAACCCCTTTCCGTCACCCCGGCGAAGGCCGGGGTCCATCTTTCCACCTGCGCCTGTCGCACGATGGATCCCGGCTCTCGCCGGGATGACGACCTAGTGCCTGGCGGCCGTGTCCGGCCGCTCCTTCTTCTTGTACATGGCCAGCATCCGTTCGGTGACCGCGAAGCCGCCGAAGATGTTGATGCTCGCCAGCACCACCGCCAGCAGCCCCAGCCATTTGGCGCCGGGTGCTCCGGCCGCGGCGGCGGCGACCAGCGCGCCGACGATGATGACCGAGGAGATCGCGTTGGTGACCGCCATCAGCGGCGTGTGCAGCGCCGGGGTGACCGACCACACCACATAATAGCCGACGAAGCACGCCAGCACGAAGATCGACAGGATCGAGACGAAGTCCATGGCCTTGCCCTTTCGTCAGCGGCTCGCGGGGATCGCGCGCAGGCAGGCCTCGAACGCCGCCATTGCCGCCGGATCCCCGTCCGCGACCGTCACCCATTCCCCGTGCGACGCGACTGCGCCGCCGAGCATCAGATTGTCCTGGTGACCGAAGTCTTCCACCACCGCGCCCGCATCGTTACCGACCAGCGCGCGCATGCGCGTCGCGAAATCCTCGCCCGCTGACGAATAGCCGTAGATCGGCCGCTCGAGTGCGGCAAAGAAGCCGAGCTCGAACGCAGTGCCGGCGTCGGCTCCCGGCCCGCGGAACGGCGTCAGATTGGCGACGATCGCATCGGCCGAGCGCATCAGGGCGAGATTGGCGCGATAAATCGCCACCCCTTCCTGGAAGCTGCCGCTGGCCGACGGGCTCGCCTCGACATCGAAGGGAAAGATGCCTTCGAAGCCGTGCTCGGCGCACAGGGCGAGCTTGGCCCGGGCGATCGCCGGCGCGTGCCCCAGGAACACGTCGGGACCGGCAAGATAGAGGCGCCTGGGCATGCGGGGCGTCAGGCCTGGAGCAGCCGGGGGTGCACCACGGCGCCCCCGCGCGTCAGGCGGATGCCCTGGGTGACCTCGTCCTCGTCCGGGAGCACGGGACGACCGGCGTCCTTCTCCCAATAGGCCGACAGGAAGTTGTAGAGGTTGCGCGCGAACAGCGCCGAGGTGTCGGCGGCGAGGCGGCTCGGCACGTTGCGGTGGCCGAGGATGCGCACACCGTGGCGCTCCACCACCTCGCCTGCGACCGCGCCCTCGACATTGCCGCCCTGCTCGACGGCGAGGTCCACGACGATGCTGCCGGGGCGCATCGTCTGGAGCTGCGCATCGCTGATCAGCCGCGGTGCGGGACGGCCCGGGATCAGTGCGGTGGTGATGACCACGTCCTGCTTGGCGAGGTGGCTGGAGACGAGTTCGGCCTGCGCCTTCTGATAATCGGGCGACATCTCGGTGGCATAGCCGCCCGAACCCTCGCCCTCGATGCCGGCGACATTCTCCACGAAGATCGGCTTTGCGCCGAGCGACTGGATCTGCTCCTTGGTGGCCGAGCGCACGTCGGTGGCGGAGACCTGCGCACCAAGGCGCCGCGCGGTGGCGATCGCCTGGAGGCCCGCGACCCCCACGCCCATCACGAAGACGCGCGCGGCCGAGACCGTGCCTGCCGCCGTCATCATCATCGGAAAGGCACGGCCGTACGCCGCGGCCGCATCGATCACCGCCTTGTAGCCGGCGAGGTTCGATTGCGAGGAGAGGATGTCCATCGACTGGGCGCGGGTGATGCGCGGCATCCACTCCATCGCCAGCGCCTCGATCCCGAGCGCGGCATAGCCGTCGACCCGCGCGCGCTCGCCAAAGGGATTGAGGCCGGCGACCAGCCAGGCGCCCGGCTTGATGCCCGTGAGCGACTCGGGGGCCGGGCCCTGCACCGCCAGCACGACATCGGCATCGGCCAGCACTTCGGCGCGGCTGCCGAGGGTCGCCCCCGCGGCGGCATAGTCGGCGTCGGCGACCGAGGCCGAACGCCCGGCGCCCGCCTCCACCGCGACCCGGGCGCCCAGCTGGACGAACTTCTTGACCGTCTCGGCCGTGGCGGAGACCCGCCGCTCGAACGGAGCGGCTTCGGACAGGACGGCGATCTTCATCAGGCGGCGATCAGCCAGACGACCAGCGCGGCGAGCAGGAGTACGATGATCGTTCCCCATTTCACCAGCGTGAGGAATCCGTTGTACGTGTCCTTGTGCGCGCTCAGGTCGCCATTGCCGGCCATCCTCGGATCCCCTGTCGTCTGCTGTTGGACGGAGCTTAGCTTCGCCGCCGGGAACCGCCAACCCCTGCCTACGGGCGGGCTTAAGCGGGCCTTTACCGTCGTGCTATAGCCACGGCGCGACGAGACTTGGGGAGTCGGGAATGACGCGCAATGGCCAGCGCCTGCTGATGGTGATTGACGACGACCCTGCGCAGCGCCGCCTGATCTCGGTGATCGCCGCGCGGCGCAGCTGGCGGACGATCTTTGCGGACGATGTCGATTCGGCCCTGGAGACGCTCGCGACGCCGGAAGGGCTGGCGCTCGACGCAATCCTGCTCGACCATCGGTTCCCGGACACGGAAACGGAACTCGCCGGCCTGATCGCCGCGCTGCGCCGCAACCGGCCGGCGCTGCCCCTGCTGATGCTGACCGCCGATGGCTCGGTTGCACAGGCGGTGGCGGCAATGCGCGCGGGCGCCAGCGATTTCCTGGTCAAGCCGCTCGTTCCGGAGCGGCTGCTGTCGGCACTCGACGCGGCGGCGGGTGCCGGGGACACGGGCGAACTGCGGCCGCTTGCCGAAAAGCTGTCGATGCCGCTCGCTTTCGACGAGGTCGTGGGCTCGGCTCCCCAGTTCCGCGCGGCGCTCGCGATCGCGGCAAAGGCCGCGCGCGCCCGCGTGCCGGTGCTGGTCGAGGGCGAGAGCGGCGTCGGCAAGGAAGTGCTGGCAGAGGCGATCCACGCCGCATCCCCCCGCGCGCGCCGCCAGATGGTGCACTTCAACTGCGGTGCGATCCCGGCCAACCAGATCGAAAGCGCGCTGTTCGGGCACGAGAAGGGCGCCTTTCCCGGCGCCTTCGAACGCCGCATCGGGCGGTTCGAGGAGGCGGACGGCAGCACGCTGTTCCTGGACGAGGTCGGCGAAATGCCGCTCGCGGTACAGGCGAAGCTGCTTGACGCGATCGTGTCAGGGGAGGTGCGGCCGATCGGCGCGTCCTATGCGCGCAGCGTCGACGTGCGCGTGATCGCGGCGACCAACCGCACGCTGGCCGACGAGGTGGAGGCCGAGCGCTTCCGGGAGGACCTCTATTATCGCCTCAACGTCGTCCAGCTGACGATCCCGCCCCTGCGCGAGCGTCCGGGCGACGTGGCTCCGCTCGCACGCCACCTGCTGGCGCGGATCGGACGGCAGCCGGGTCTGCGCCAGCTTGGCATCACCGACGACGCGCTGGCGCTGCTCGCCGGCTACGACTGGCCGGGCAACGTGCGGCAGCTCCAGAACGCGCTCTTCCGGGCGGCGGTGCTGTGCGAGGGGGATGCGCTGACGCGTGCCGATTTCCCGCAGATCGCGCAGCTGTCCGACGAGGAGACGATCCGTCGCCCGGCGCCGGTGCGCCCGACCGAGGCGGGGGTGACGCTGTTCCGGCCCGACGGCAACCTGAGGGCGCTCGACGAGATCGAGGCCGATGTGATCCGGCTGGCGATCGGCCATTATCGGGGGCGCATGAGCGAAGTCGCCCGGCGCCTCGGCATCGGCCGCTCGACGCTCTATCGCAAGCTGGGCGAACTGGGGATCGACCAGAGCGCCGCCTGACGTTCGTTCAGAAGCATTTCCTGGGGCCGTCCGCGGCGGCGCGGGCGCGGTCGTTCTGGCCGGCGCCGGGACGGATCTTGGCGGACAGGCAGGGCGTCCGCTCCAGCAACACCGGCAGCAGGTAGGAGGTCGGCCTGGTCGGCTGGTCGAAGTTCTCGACCACGTCGTAGCGCAGGATCAGCGCGTCGGGGCGGAAGCTGCCGTCCTGCTCGCGCCCACGCCATTCGATCCGCTCGCCGAGTTCGCTGAAGCCGCCGCTGGTGACGGACGAGAGGCGCAGGTTATGCTCGCGCCCGCCCGAGACGAGCAGTAGATTCTGGCGCCCGTCGGCTTCGACCAGCTTCAGCCGATAGTCGCCGAGGCCAGGGCAGCTCGACTCGGAGAAACCCGCCTCGTCCGGGGCCGAGCGTAGCACCCGGCAGTCGGAGAGGCTGGTGTAGCGCGACACGCGGCCCGCGGTGGACGAGGTCGCGGTTGCGGCTGGCGTGGGCGTCGGTGCGTCGCTGCTCGGCACGGGCGTCGCAGGTGCCGTGGGGGCTGGTGTCGGTGCAGGGGTTTCCTCAGCGACGGCGGCGTTGGGCGCCGCCTCCTCGGGCGCCGGGTCGCCGCCGCACGCACACAGGCAGGTCAGCGCCAGCAGGGGAAGGAAGGACCGCATGGGGGAGTAACGGTGGACGTGGCCGAATGGCTCCATCCTCAACCCGCGAGCGCCGTGTCGCGCAGGCCGCGCCACACCCGCAGCGCCTGCACCGTTTCCGGCACGTCATGGACGCGGATCAGCTGCGCGCCCATGTCCGCGCCTTTCAGCGCCAGCGTGAGCGAGCCCCCCAGCCGCTGGTCTGCCGGCGCCTCGTTCGCAAGCGCACCGATCAGCCGCTTGCGACTGGCACCGAGCAGGATCGGGCAGCCGAGGCCGTGGAAGATCGCGAGACCGTTCAGGAGTGCCAGGTTTTCGGCAAGCGACTTGCCGAAGCCGATGCCGGGATCGACCAGGATGCTGGCACGGCCGACGCCCCCGGCCACCACGGCCTCGATCCGCTGTTCGAGCCAGTCGAACACGTCGGTGAGCACGTTGCCATATGCCGGGCGGGCATGGCCGCCGGTTGCCGGATCGGGGGAGTGCATCAGCACCACCGGGCAGCTTGCGCGCGCCACCACCTCCAGCGCGCGCGGGTCGAACAGCAGGGCGGCGACGTCGTTGACGATGTGCGCGCCTGCGGCCAGCGCCGCCTCCATCACGGCCGCCTTGCGCGTGTCGATCGACACGGGGGTACCGCTTGCGGCCAGGCGCTCGATCACCGGCACTACGCGGGCGATCTCGTCGCCTTCCCACACGGTCGCGGCACCCGGCCGGGTCGATTCGCCGCCGACGTCGATCAGCGCCGCACCGGCCTCTGCCATGCGGTGTCCGGTGGCGGCGATCGCTTCGGGATCGCTGCCATTGCGGCCGCCGTCGGAAAAGCTGTCGGGCGTGCAGTTGAGGATGCCGGCGACCAGCGGCTGGTCCAGGCGCAGCACGCGCTCGCCGCAGGCGATCGGGGCACGGGGCGCGGTGATGCGGGCGTGCAGGGTCTGGAGCCGATCGGCCTGGGTGCTCGATACGCTTTCGAGCAGCCGCGAGAAGTCGGCGAGCGGAACGGTCGCTCGGAGGCCGGGGGCGAGCAGTTCATAGGCAGCGAACCACTGCATCCCACCCGCCAGCCGTGCCGCCTGACCGTCGAGCCCCACTGGGGTGTCGATCAGCTGGACGGGGCGAAGGTGGAGGCGGGCATCGGGGGCGATCGGAGGGACGGTCATGACCTGCTTTCGCGCAGGCTCGCGTCTGTCGCAACCGGCGGAAGGCCGTGCTCCTGCGGAGGCAGGAGCCCATAGCGGCAACCGTCGGCACTCGTGGCCCTGGGCTCCTGCCTGCGCAGGAGCACGGTTTTCGGAAAACTCGGCCTGGCTCTACGGCTGCGTCGCCAGCAGGTACGTCTGCCGCAGCGTATCGATCGCCTGGAGGCGTCCTTCGCTCTCGTGGTGCCAAAAGGTCCAGCCGTTGCAGGACGGCGCGCCCTGGAGCGTCGCGCCGAGCTTGTGGATCGAGCCGGTCTCGACGCCGCAGGCGAGCGAGCCGTCGGCGCGCACCACCGCCTGGAAGCGGCGCTTGGCGTCGGTCAGCACCATGCCCGGTGCGACCATGCCGTTTTCGACCAGCGTGCCGAAGGCGACGCGCGGGGTGCCCTTGGGCGCCTGCATCGTGCGCAGGGACGATTCGTCGAGCGGCAGCGCCTCGGCAATGCGCTGGGTGGCGGCGTCGATGTAGACGCCCTCGCGCTCGATGCCGATCCAGCGGCGGCCCAGCCGCTTGGCGACGGCGCCGGTGGTGCCGGTGCCGAAGAAGGGGTCGAGCACCACGTCGCCCGGATGGGTGGCCGCCAGCAGCACCCGGTAGAGCAGCGCCTCCGGCTTCTGGGTCGGATGGACCTTGTGGCCGTCCTTCTTCAGCCGCTCCGGCCCGCCGCAGATCGGGAATTCCCAGTCGGAGCGCATCTGCAGCTCGTCGTTGAGCGTCTTCATGCTGCGATAGTTGAAGGTGTACTTCGACTTCTCGCCCATCGACGCCCAGATCAGCGTCTCGTGCGCGTTGGTGAAGCGGGTGCCGCGGAAGTTCGGCATCGGGTTGGCCTTGCGCCACACGATGTCGTTGAGGATCCAGAAGCCCAGGTCCTGGATGGTCGCGCCGACGCGGAAGATGTTGTGGTAGCTGCCGATCACCCAGATCGTGCCGTCGGGCTTCAGGATGCGGCGCGCCTCGGCCAGCCAGTCGCGGGTGAAGCGATCGTAGCTCGCGAACGAATCGAACTTGTCCCACTCGTCGGTGACGGCGTCGACATGGCTGCCATCGGGGCGGTTGAGGTCGCCGCCGAGCTGGAGGTTGTAGGGCGGGTCGGCGAAGATCATGTCGACGGACGCAGTCGGCAGCGCGCGCATGTGCGCGATGCAGTCGCCTTGCAGGATGGTGTCGAGCGGCAGCGCCGCGCGCGGTTCCGCCATCGCCGTCTTCGGCGACCGCGTCCGCACCTTCTCCAGCACCCCCATCGATTCACGCCCCCTTGTTGTTGCCCACACTCCTGCGGATCGGCGGAGTTGGGTCAAGCAAACATTTATTTCCAGATTCCCCCGCGATTCCGCGGAGATGCGCGGCAACGCGCCCCGACCAAAGATATTGAGTCTGTACCCGTTGCCACGCCCTACCACTGGTGGGTGTGGCGCAAAGGACTCAGCCGACGGTTTCCAGCGGCAGCCACGCTTGCGCGACCGGCGCGAACGAACGGCGGTGCAGCGGCGTGGGGCCCAGCGACTTGAGCGCCTCCAGATGCGCCTTGGCCGAATAGCCCTTGTTGGAGGCCCAGCCATAGCCGGGATGGCGGGCGTCGGCCTCGATCATGATGGAGTCGCGGTGGTGCTTGGCGACGATCGAGGCGGCCGCAATCGACAGGCACAGCGCATCGCCGCCGACCAGCGCGCGCGAGGGGTGGGGCCAGTCGGGGCAGCGGTTGCCGTCGACCAGCACCATGCCGGGCGCCACGCTCAGCGCGTCGACGGCGCGGTGCATGGCGAGCATGGTGGCCCAGAAGATGTTGATCTGGTCGATCTCTTCGACGCTGGCGATGCCGATGCCGACCTTGGCGCAGGCGAGGATCTCCGCACACAGCCGTTCGCGGCGCAGCGCCGTCAGCGCCTTGGAATCGTCGATGCCATCGGGAATGCAGTCGGGGTCGAGCACCACCGCGGCGGCGACGACCGGACCGGCAAGCGGGCCGCGGCCGGCCTCGTCCACGCCCGCGACGGGGCCGGGGTGCAGGCGTTCATGAGAGTAATCAGGCATTTGCGATGCGCCATGGCGGAAACCGCCGCATCTCGCCAGCCTGGTAGAGACAAACGGCATTGCCCGCGGGGTCGGTGAGTCGCGCCTCGCGCCAGCCCCAGGGCTGCTCGACCGGTTCCTGGGTGAAGGCGACACCTTGCTGGCGCAGGTAGCGGACCGCGATGTCGAGGTCGCCGACCTCGAAATAGACGGTCGGGCGGTCGGTGGCCTCTGCCATCTCGATCGAGAAGGTCGCGCCGCCCTCACTCTCGAACCGGGCATAGCGGCGGCTGGAGCGCACGATCTGGCGCAGGCCGAGCATGCGGTAGAAGCGCTCGCTTGCCGGCAGATCCGTGGCGGGCACCGTCACCTGGTTGAGCATCGGCGACCAGCGGCTGGCGTTGAGGTCGAGCCGCACGCCCTGCTGCGCCATCGGGCCGTGGCCGTCGCCGAGCAGTTCGGCTCCCAGCATTGCGATCCGCACGAAGCGCCGCGCGCGGGCAATCGCTTCGGCGAGGTTCCACTCGCCGGCGAGGCCGCAGGCGATGGCGGTGGAGAGGGTGCAGCCGGTGCCGTGCGTCGCGGTGCTGTCGATGCGGGGGTCGCTCCATTCGATGACGGGCGGGGCGCCGCTTTCTGCCGGATAGAGGCGGTCGACCACCGTAGGCCCGTTGTCATGGCCGCCCTTGGCGAGCACGGCGCAGCCGTGGGCGGCCGCGAGCCGACGCGCGGCCTCCGCCCGGGCCTCGACCGTCGGGAGGGCCGCACCGGCGAGTGCCTCGAGTTCCGGGATGTTGGGCGTGACCACGGTCGCCCGGTCCATCAGCCGCTCGAACGCGGCGATGGTGGCGGTGTCGGCCAATCGGGCGCCGCTGCTCGCCACCATCACGGGGTCGAGCACCACCGGCACGCCCGGCAGTTGCTCGAGCCGTTCCGCAAGCGCGAGCGCGGTGCGGGCCGAGCCGATCATGCCGATCTTCACCGCGTCGACGCCGATGTCGGAGACGACCGAATCGATCTGCGCCAGCACCATGTCGGTCGGGATCGGGTGGACGCCGTCGACGCCCAGCGTGTTCTGGGCGGTGATCGCGGTGATCGCGGTCATGCCGTGGCTGCCGAGCATGGTGACGGTCTTGAGGTCCGCCTGGATGCCGGCGCCGCCGCCCGAATCGGAACCGGCGACGATCAGGATGCGGGGGATCGTCACGCGCGGTGCCGCCGCTCGGTGGAGGCGGGATGCTCCTTCAGCGCCTTTCCGACGCGGGCGGGCCGGTCGAGCAGCTCGCCGCCGCAATTGGGGCACTGCTCGTCCAGGTCGTCCGCGCATTCCGCGCAGAAGGTGCATTCGAACGAGCAGATGAACGCGCCGCCCTGGTCGGCAGGCAGGTCGGTGCCGCAGCGCTCGCAATCGGGCCGCATCTCCAGCATCAGGCGGCCGCCTTCTGCACGGCATCGCAGATGCGGGTCACCACCGCTTCCACCTGCGCGCGATCGTCGCCCTCGGCCATTACCCGGATCACCGGCTCGGTGCCCGATGGGCGAATGACCAGCCGGCCGCGACCGGCCAGCTCGGCCTCGGCCGCGGTGATGATGTCGGTGACGCGCGCATCCTCCAGCGGCTTGCCGCCGGCGAAACGCACGTTGCGCAGCAGCTGGGGCAGCGGATCGAAGCGGTGCAGAACCTCGCTTGCCGGGGCGCCGGCGCGGGTGACTTCGGCGAGCACCTGGAGCGCTGCGACCAGGCCGTCGCCGGTGGTCGCATAGTCGGACAGGATGATGTGGCCGGACTGTTCGCCGCCGACATTGTAGCCGGACGCGCGCATCTTCTCGAGCACGTGGCGGTCGCCGACCTTGGTGCGCACCATGCCCAGACCCTGGGCGGCGAGATGGCGTTCCAGGCCGAGGTTGGACATGACGGTGGTGACCAGGCCGCCGCCCTTCAGCCGGCCCTGGCGCGCCCAGCCCGCGGCGATGGTCGCCATCAGCTGGTCGCCGTCGATCACCCGGCCGGTCTCGTCGACCACGATCAATCGGTCGGCGTCACCATCGAGCGCGATGCCGATCGCGGCACCGGACCCGATGACGGTTTCGCTGAGCGTGGCCGGTGCGGTCGAGCCGACGCCGTCGTTGATGTTCTTGCCATTGGGAGTGACGCCGATCGCGACCACCTCGGCCCCCAGCTCCCACAGGGCGGAAGGGGCGACCTGATAGGCGGCGCCGTTGGCGCAATCGACCACGACCTTCAGCCCGTCCAGGCGCAGTTCCTCGGGGAAAGTGGATTTGGCGAAGTGGATGTAGCGGCCTCGTGCGTCCTCGACGCGGCGGGCGCGGCCGATCTCGGCCGAAGGTGCGAGCGGGACCTGCCCGTCGATCAGCGCCTCGATCGCCGCCTCGTCGGCATCGGAAAGCTTGAAGCCGTCCGGGCCGAACAACTTGATGCCATTGTCGGCGTAGGGGTTGTGGCTCGCCGAGATCATCACGCCCAGGTCGGCGCGCATCGAGGTGGTGAGCATCGCCACCGCCGGCGTCGGCATCGGCCCCACCAGCACCACGTCCATGCCGACCGAGGTGAAGCCGGCGACCATGGCGTTTTCGAGCATATAGCCCGACAGGCGCGTGTCCTTGCCGATCACCACGCGGTGGCGGTGATCGCCCCGGCGGAAGTGCGCGCCGGCGGCCATGCCGACCTTCATCGCCATCTCGGCGGTCATCGGCGACTGGTTGGTGGCGCCGCGAATGCCGTCGGTGCCGAAATATTTTCTTGCCATCGGCTCAGCTGCCCTCAGGTTGTGCCGCTCGTGATCGGCGTGGATAGCGCGCGTTTTGACGAAGGGCGAGCATGTCGCAAGCGGCGCGTATTCTGACCGGACTGGTGGCGGGGCTGGCGCTGGGGGTGATGCTCGCCGCCCAGGCGCCCGGCACCGCGGTCGCGGGCATCGCCTGGGCGGAGCCGATCGGCACCGCCTGGCTCAATGCGCTGCGCATGACGATCGTCCCGCTGGTGGTCGCGCTGCTGGTGACCGGCGTCGCCCAGACCGCGGAGGCCGCGCGCGCCGGCCGGATCGCGACCCGATCGATCCTGTTGTTCGTCGTGATCCTCTGGACCTCCTCGGCATTGGGCGCCGGCGTCACCCTGGGGCTGCTCGACTGGTTCCCGCTGTCGGACACGGCAGCCGGCGCCCTGCGCGGGACCTTCGGCCAGGCGGGCCCCACGGCGGAGGTTCCGCCCTTCACCCAGTTCCTGGTCGCGATCGTGCCGACCAACCCGATCGCGGCCGCGGCGAACGACCAGTTCCTGCCCCTGATCCTGTTCACTCTGGTGTTCGCCTTTGCGCTCACCCGGCTTTCGGGCGATTCCCGCCAGCTGCTGGTGCGGCTGTTCCAGGGGTTGGCCGACACGATGCTGATCGTGATCCGGTGGGTGCTGTGGCTGGGGCCGGTCGGCGTGTTCGCGCTCGGCTATGTGGTGGGCGCGCGGGCGGGGACTGCGGCGTTCGGTGCGCTGGTGCACTATGTGCTGATCGTGATGGCGGTCGGCATGGTGGTGTGGCTGCTCGCCTATCCGCTGGCGATGTTCGGCGGACGCGTGTCCCTCGGCCGCTTCCTGCGCGCGACCGCGCCGGCCCAGGCGGTGGCGATCAGCACCCAGTCTTCGCTCGCCTCGCTGCCGGCGATGCTGCGCGGGTCCGAGGAGGCGGGGGTGCCCGTCGCCACCTCCGGCGTGGTGCTGCCGATGGCGGTGGCGCTGTTCCGCGCGACCGGGCCAGCGATGAACGTCGCGGTCGCGGTCTATGTCGCCCATGTATTCGGCGTGCACCTGGGCGCCGGGCAGATCGCCGCCGGCATCGCCGCGGGTGCGATCACGACCATGGGTGCGGCGAGCCTCCCCGGGCAGATCAGCTTCGTCTCGTCGATCGCGCCGATCGGCATCGCGATGGGCGTGCCCGTCGAGCCGCTCGCGCTGCTGGTGGCGGTCGAGACCTTCCCCGACCTGGTCCGCACGCTCGGCAACGTGACCATGAACCTGGCGGTGACCAGCGTGATCTCCGAGCGGGTCGCGGGCGGTGCTGCGCGGTCCGGGGCGGACGCGCTGCTCGCGGGGGATGAGGTGCCGGCTCGGTAGAGCACGGACCCGCTCATCCTTCCCGTGCTCCCGCGAAAGCGGGAGCCCAGGGTTTCTAAATGCTCGCCTGCGTTGCTCTGCCTGGCCCTGGATTCCCGCCTGCGCGGGAATACGGCATCGCGCGTTCGTTCGAGGCAGAGTTCCTGGTCTGCCTCAGCGCATCAGCACCAGTTCCTCCGCCATGCTCGGGTGGAGCGCGACCGTCTGGTCGAAGTCGTCCTTGGTGAGGCCCGCCTTCACCGCGATCGCGGCGGCCTGCAGGATCTCGGGCGAGTCCGGGCCGATCATGTGCAGCCCCACGACCCGGCCGGTCTCGCTCTCGCAGATCATCTTGTAGAGCGCGCGCTCGTTGCGGCCGGCGAGCACGTTCTTCATCGGGCGGAAGTCGGACTGGTAGACCTTCACCGAGCCGAGCTTGTTCTTGGCCTGCGCCTCCGTCATGCCGACGCCGGCCATCGGCGGGTGGCTGAACACCGCGGCGGGGATGTTCTCGTAATCGACGCGGTGCGGCTTGCCGCCGAACACCGTGTCGGCGAACGCCTGTCCCTCGCGGATCGCCACAGGCGTCAGCTGCACCCGGTTGGTGACGTCGCCCACCGCATAGATGCTGTCGCAGCTCGACTTGCTGTCCGCGTCGACCTTGATCGCGCCCTTGTCGTCCAGCTCGACTCCGGCCGCCTCAAGCCCGAGCCCTTCGGTGTTGGGAACGCGGCCGGTGGCGAACAGCACGCAATCGACGGTGATCGGCTCGTGGTTCGACATGGTGACGGTGAGGCAGCCGTCCTCCCCCTTCTCGATGCCTTCGAACTCGGCATGGAAGCGGAAGTCGATGCCCTTGAGCATCGAGATCTGGAGCAGCCGGTCGCGGATGGATTCGTCATAGCCGCGCAGGATCACGTCGCTGCGGTTGATGAGCGTGACCTTGCTGCCGAACTCGTTGAAGATCCCGGCGAACTCATTGGCGATATAGCCCGCGCCCGCGATCAGGATGCGCTTGGGCACCGCGTCGAGGTGAAACGCCTCGTTGGAGGTGATGCCATGCTCATGGCCGTGGCACACGGGGATCGCCGGGCGCGCGCCGACCGCCACCAGGATCTTGCCCGCCGTGATCGTGCGGCCGGAGGCCAGCGTCACCGAATGGGGGCCGGAGACGGTGGCGCGCTCGCCGATGATCTCGACGCCATGGTTGGTGAGGGTGGCGGTATAGGCTTTGTTGATCCGATCGACCTCACTCAGCACATTGTCGCGAAGCCGCGGCCAGCTGAACGCGCACGGCTCCGGCACGTCCCAGCCGAACTGCTTGGCATCGCGCAGGTCCTCGGCGAAGTGCGCGCCATAGACGAGCAGCTTCTTGGGCACGCAGCCACGGATCACGCAGGTGCCGCCGACGCGATATTCCTCGGCGATCGCCACCTTGGCCCCATGCGCTGCGGAGACGCGGGCGGCGCGCACGCCACCGGAGCCGGCGCCGATGACGAAGAGGTCGTAGTCGAAGTCTGCCATGATGCTCGCCTGCAGGAAGGGGCGCGGGACGGCGCGAAGGAACTGCCTCTATAACGCGGAACCGGCGTGAGGGTGGCGCAATGCCTTCCTCACGCCGATCGCATCCGTCGATCAGTCGGCGAGACCGGCGCGCCGCAGCAGGTCCGTCGTGGACGCGTCGAACGCCTGGCCGCCCTTGTCCGCTGCCTTGGCCATTTCCTTGCCGAGCTCGACGCCGAACTGGTCGAACGGGTTGATGCCCAGCAGCGCCGCGCTGACGAAGGTGCGGTGCTCGTAGAAGGCGATCAGCGCGCCGAGCGTGCGGGCGTCCACCCGGTCGAGCAGCAGCGTCGACGACGGCCGGTCGCCCGGATAGGCGCGCGCCTGATCCTCGTTGTCGCGGCCGGCCATCAGCGCCGCGCCCTGGGCCAGCGCATTCAGCAGCAGCTGGCGGTGGTGGGCTTCGCTCAGCACATCGCCCGGCTCGATCGCGGCGATGAACTCGACCGGCACCAGGTGGGTGCCCTGGTGGAGCAGCTGGAATACCGCATGTTGCGCGTCGGTACCGACGCCGCCCCAGGTGATCGGTGCGGTCGGGCGGGTGACGGGCGTGCCGTCGGCGGTCACGCGTTTGCCGTTCGACTCCATCTCCAGTTGCTGGAGATAGGAGGGAAGCAGCCGCAGCCGCTCGTCATAGGCGAAGGTGGCGCGGGTCTCGGCGTGGCGGACCTGGGTGTAGTAGAGGTCGGCAAAGGCCGCGAGCACCGGCGCGTTGCGCAGCGGCTCGGCGAGGCGGAAGTGGCGGTCCATCTCGGCCGCGCCCTCCAGCAGTTCCTCGAACACGTCCCAGCCAAGGCCGATCGCGGCCGGGAAGCCGATCGACGACCACAGTGAATAGCGGCCGCCGACGCTTTCCGAGAACGGAAGCACGCGGGTCTCGTCGACGCCCCATGCGATCGCCTGCTCGGGGTTCGCCGTCAGCGCGATCACCTTGCCATAAGGGTCCGCGACGCCATTCTCGGTCATCCAGCCGATCGCGCTCTCTGCATTGAGCATCGTCTCGGTGGTGGTGAAGGTCTTGGACGCGATCACCAGCAGGGTCGCATCGGGATCGAAGTCCTCGATCGCTTCCTCCAGCGCGAGGCCATCGACGTTGGAGACGATCGCCACGTCGTAGCGGTCCGAATCGCGGCCGAGCGCGTCCATCAGCAGGTCCGGGCCGAGCGCCGAGCCGCCGATGCCGATGTGCAGCACGTGCCGGATCGGGCCCAGTGCGTCGGCCTCGATCGCGTCGATCAGCGCGCGCATGCGGGCGTGGAAGCCGCGCGCCTGGGCGACGCTTTCCGGATGGCCTTCGCCGCGCTGGGCCGCATGCTCGGCGGCGCGGCCCTCGGTCACGTTGACCGGCTCGCCCGCGAACAGCGCGTCCCGGCGCGCGGCGAGGCCGGCGGCATCGGCCAGCTGCGCGAACGCCTGGAGCCCGGCTGCGTCGAGGTGCGTCTTGGACCAGTCGAAATGAATACCGGCGACGTCGAGCGTCAGCGCCTCTAGCCGGTCCGGCTCGGCTGCGAACAACTCGGTCAGGCGCTTGGGCGCCAGTGCCTCCACGGCCTGCCAGGCGGTGTCCGTCATGCGTTTTCTCCTTCAAGCCGTACTTGTCGCGCGACCTAGCGCGGCACAGGCCGCTCCGCTACTCCCCAACAGCCTGGGTTGACGTGGGCAGGAGTCCCCCGCACAGCAGGCGTCATGGCCAGCAAACCCGCCGCCCGTCGCCAGCGCTCCGAACTGCGCGAGACGGTGCTGTTTTTCGTGAAGCTCGCGATCTTCGTGTTCGTGATCCGCAGCTTCTTCTTCTCGCCCTTCAACATCCCGTCGGGCTCGATGCTCCCGCGGCTGCTGGTCGGCGACTATCTGTTCATCACCAAGTGGAACTACGGCTATTCGCGCCACAGCCTGCCGTGGAGCCTGCCGCTGATCCCCGGCCGCGTGTTCGCAAGCACGCCCGAGCGGGGCGACGTGGTGGTGTTCAAGGCACCGCCGACCGCCGAGGACAATTGGGTCAAGCGCGTGATCGGCCTGCCCGGTGATCGCGTGCAGATGCAGCGCGGCCAGCTGTTCCTGAACGGAAAGCCGATCCCGAAGCAGCGCATCGCCGACTTCGTGCTGCCGGTGTCGCCGAACTTCGGCTGCCAGTTCGAGTTCCAGGACGAGGATGCGGCCGGCAAGCCGATCTGCCGCTATCCCCAGTTCGAGGAGACGCTCCCCAACGGCAAGCGCTATCGCGTGCTCGACCAGGCGGAGACGCCCGCCGACGACACCGGCGTCTACACGGTGCCCGCGGGACATGTCTTCCTGATGGGCGACAACCGTGACGACAGCGCCGACAGCCGCTTCCCGGCGATGCCCAACCAGGGCATCGGCTTCGTGCCGATGGAGAATCTGGAGGGCAAGGCGGTGGTCAACTTCTGGTCGACCGACGGCAGCGCGCAGTGGCTGCTGCCCTGGACCTGGGTCAGCGCCGCGCGCTTCGATCGGATCGGGGAAGGCTTCTGAGCACGCCCCCGCTCGCCCCCTGGATCGCCGCCACCTTTGGCCGCGACGACCTGCCGCTGCCGCTGTTCGAGCGGGCGGTGACGCATGGCAGCCATGCCGGCGAAAGCTACGAACGACTGGAGTTCCTGGGCGATCGCGTGCTCGGCCTGCTCATGGCGGAGTGGCTGTTCGAGCGTTTCCCGGACGAGCCCGAGGGCAAGCTGTCGCGGCGGATCAACGCGTTGGTGACGGGTGCCGTGTGCGCCGAACTGGCGCGCGAACTGGGCGCGGTGCCGCACCTACGGCTCGGCAAGCAGGCGCGCGACGACGGCGCGACCCAGAGCGACAATGTGCTGGGCGACGTGATGGAGGCGCTGATCGGCGCCTTCTACCTGGAGGCGGGGCTGGAGGCGACGCGCGGCTTCGTGCGCCGGATCTGGGCCGATCGCATCGAAACGCAGGTGCGCGCGCCCAAGCACCCCAAGTCCGCGCTCCAGGAATGGGCCGCCGCAAACGACCGGCGCCCGCCCGAATATACGGTGGTCGATCGCTCCGGGCCCGGCCACGCGCCGCGGTTCACCGTCAAGGTGTCGATCGGCAAGCTCGCCGAGGCATCCGCGCAGGGCACGTCCAAGCAGGAGGCGGAAACCGCCGCCGCCAAGGCGCTATTGCGCCAGCTGGAGCGGTAGGTGGGGCGATCCTGGCGGCAGACCATCTCTTACGTCCCTTCCGTTTGGTTCGAGTAGCCGTCGAGCTTGTCGAGACGGCGTATCGAGAACCGTTGCGGCTCTCTCGATACGGGCTCTCGACAAGCTCGATCCCTACTCGAGACAAACGGGGTACGCTGATCCCGCACTCGCCACCTGCGCGTTGACCGGCGTATGCCAAACCCGCATTCTCTCCTTTCTCTTTCGTCAGGCTTGCATATGAACCCCTCCACCCAACGCTGTGGCCTCGTTGCCGTGGTCGGCGCCCCCAACGCGGGCAAGTCGACGCTCGTCAACGCGATGGTCGGCCAGAAGGTCGCGATCACCAGCGCCAAGGCACAGACCACGCGCACCCGCCTGATGGGCATCGCCATTGAGGGCGACACGCAGTTGCTGCTGGTCGACACGCCCGGCATCTTCGACCCGCGCCGCCGGCTCGACCGCGCGATGGTGGCGGCCGCCTGGGAAGGTGCCGAAGGTGCCGACGCCATCGCCTTCGTGGTGGATGCCAAGGGGGGCCTCGGCCCCAAGGTGACGGACATCGCCGAGCGGCTCGCCCACCGTCGCGAGCCCAAGCTGCTGATCCTCAACAAGGTCGACATTGCCGACAAACCGCGCCTGCTGACGCATGCTGCGCGCCTGAACGAACAGATGGGTTTCGACGAGACCTTTTTCGTGAGCGCCCAGACCGGCGACGGCGTGCCGGAGCTCAAGGCTGCGCTTGCGGCGCGCATGCCGGAAGGGCCGTGGCACTTCCCGGAGGACCAGGTCTCCGACGCGACCGACCGGATGCTGGCGGCGGAGATGACCCGCGAGCAGATCTACCACCAGCTCCATGCCGAGCTGCCCTATGCGATCGCGGTCGACACCGAGCTCTACAAGGAGCGCGAGGATGGGTCGGTCGAGATCCACCAGCAGATCCTGGTCGGGCGCGAGAGCCAGCGTGCGATCGTGCTGGGCAAGGGCGGGTCCCGCATCAAGGAAATCGGCGCCAAGGCGCGAGCCGAGCTCCAGACGCTGATGGGCGTGCGCGTCCACCTCTACCTGCACGTCAAGGTCAAGCCCGACTGGGAGGAGGATCGCACCCTCTACCGCGACATCGGCCTCGACTGGGTGGAGTGAGGCTCAGCGTCCGGCGAGCACTTCCTCGACCCACTCCGGCACCAACCGGGTTGCGGGGCCGAGGCGGCTTTCTTCGAACCAGTGGCTGCCGGCCGAGGGTTCGAGGTTGAGTTCCAGGGTGGCGGCACCGAAGTGCGCGGCCATCTGGACGAAGCCGGCGGCGGGATAGACTGCGCCCGAAGTGCCGATGGAGACGAACAGGTCGGCTTCGGCGAGCGCCGCCTCGATGCGATCCATGTCGTAGGGCATCTCGCCGAAGAAGACGATGTCCGGGCGCAGCGCCGGCGCGCCGCATGCTGGGCAGAGGGAGGCAGGCGGCAGCGCGCCCTCGTGCGGCATGCGGGTGCCGCACGCCGCGCACAGGGCGGAGCGCAGCGCGCCGTGCATGTGTAGCAGCCGCCGGGTGCCCGCGCGCTCGTGCAGGTCGTCGACGTTCTGGGTGACGATCAGCAGCTCGCCCGGCCATGCGGCATCCAGGCGCGCTAGGGCCTGGTGCGCGGGGTTGGGCTCCACGGTGTCGAGCGCCTCCCGCCGCGCATCATAGAAGCGGTGCACCAGTGCCGGATCCTGCGCCAGCGCCTCGGGCGTGCACACGTCCTCGACGCGATGCCCCTCCCACAGGCCGCCGGGGCCGCGGAAGGTCGCCAAGCCGCTTTCGGCGGAAAGGCCGGCGCCGGTGAGGACGACGATGTTGCGGATGGCGTGCATGGGGAGAATCTAGCCCCGGGACGGGACAGCCGCCAATCCACAAACACGCTTGAAGCGGTGGCGGCGTACGACTAGCTGCGTGCCGCAATGCAACAAATGCTCGAACTAGCCCGTTCCACCCCCGTGAGTGACGCCCAAGAAGACCGCGCGAGCATCAGCGACATCCTGCGTTTCGCAATGATGCAGCGCATCTGTGTGTCGGTGGTGTACAACAACATGGACATGCTGCTGGCCCCCCACATGCTGTGGACCAAGCATGGCGACCTGCACGTCGATGCGGTCACCGTGGAGCGTGCCGGCGGCGCCCCGAAGGTGGCGAAGCTCGGCACGTTCAAGCTCGCCGGGCTGAACGGCGTCGCGCTGACCTCGCGCCTGTTCACGCCGTTCCCCGAGTTCAATCCCCAAGATCCGAAATACGCCGAGGCACCGGTCGCGCACGTCGCCGCCTGATCCGTTTCGCTGTCGCTTCCGCTTGTCGGGGGCGGCGGCTTTCTGCCATGAGCCGCGGACCGGTCGTCGAGGCGGGGAGCCGGTGCTCCCGACGCGCGTTGGGCCGCCGGGCACGGCAAGGCGGAGCATCATGGCAAGCATCGGCATCTATGGGCGGCTGGGCCGCATGGGACAGGCCATCGCCGCCGTCATCCCGGAGCTGGGTGCGACGCTGGCCGGTGGCGCCGATGCCGGCGAGAATCCGGAGGGCATCGCGCGCAGGGCCGAAGTCCTGGTCGACTTCTCCGCAGCCGTTGCCGTCGATGCCCATATCGCCGCCGCCCGCGCTACGGCGACCCCGATCCTGATCGGCACCACCGGCCTGTCGCGCGCGCAACATGCGCTGATCGACCAGGCTGCCGAGGAGATCCCGATCCTGCAGACCGGCAACACGTCGCTCGGCGTGGCCCTGCTGTCGCGCCTGGTGCGGGAGGCGGCCGAGCGGCTCGGCCCCGACTGGGACATCGAGATCGTCGAGATGCACCATCGCATGAAGGTGGATGCCCCGTCGGGTACGGCGCTGATGCTGGGCGAGGCCGCGGCCGAGGGCATGGGCGTCGAGCTGTCGGACGTGGCCGTCGTCGGCCGCGCCGGGCTGGTCGGCGCACGGGCGCAGGGCACGATCGGGTTCGCGGCGCTGCGCGGCGGGCGCGTGGTGGGCGACCACCAGGTGATCTTCGCGGGCGAAGGCGAGCGGATCGAGCTGGGCCATCGCGCCGACGACCGCGCGATCTTTGCGCGTGGCGCGGTGAAGGCGGCACAGTGGCTCGTCCAGCAGGCGCCCGGGCGCTACAGCATGGATGCGGTGCTGGGCCTTTGAAGCGGGCCGACGTTTTCGAATTCTACCGGCGGCTGGCCGAAGCCAATCCGCACCCCGAGACCGAACTCGAATCGGTCAACGACTTCACCCTGCTGGTGGCGGTCGTGCTCTCGGCGCAGGCGACCGATGCCGGCGTCAACAAGGCGACGCGCCGGCTGTTCGCCGAGGTCGACACGCCGGAGAAGATGGTGGCGCTCGGCGAGGCGGGGCTGAAGGAGCACATCAAGACCATCGGCCTGTTCAACACCAAGGCCAAGAACGTGATCGCGCTGTCTGAGGCGCTGATCGCCGAGCATGGCGGGAAGGTGCCGGCGAGCCGCGAGGCGCTGGAAAAGCTGCCCGGCGTGGGGCGCAAGACCGCCAATGTGGTGATGAACGTCGCGTTCGGGGCGGAGACGTTCGCCGTCGACACCCACATCTTCCGGGTCGGCAACCGCACGGGCCTGGCCAAGGGCAAGACGCCGCTGGCGGTGGAACTGGTGCTCGACCGGGTGACGCCGCAGCCGTTCCGGCTGCACGCGCACCACTGGCTGATCCTGCACGGTCGTTATGTGTGCAAGGCGCGGACCCCGGAATGCTGGCGCTGCCCGGTGGTCGATCTGTGCGCCTACAAGCCCAAGACACCGCCGCCCGCGGCCCGCAAGGGCGCCGCTGGCGTCTGAACTGCCGAGCCCCACACGGCTGCCGGCCCTTGCGGACCGGCAGCCGGGGCTCTCCCAAGCGCGTTAGAAGCTGTAGGCGAGGCCCACCGAGCCCAGCCACTGATCGCGGTCGCCCGCGATGCTGGTCACGGGGCTTTCGGCGAAGTCGTTGAGCATGCGGCGATAGACGACGCCGCCGAACGCCTGCAGGCCGTTGCGCAGGTTGCCGGTCAGCGACACGGCGCCGGCCCCGCCCAGCGTCCAGTTCTTCCAGCCGCCGCGCGCGTTGTAGACGGGCAGGCCGCTATCCTCGCTCTGCTGCGGATTGATGCCGAAGTAGCTCTGGGCGTACCCCTTCTCCGCGCGCTCGGCCGCGACGAAGACGCTCACGACGGACTTGGTGCTGAGCGGCGTCATGTAGGTGACGGTCGGCGTGAAGATGCCGGCGGAGTGCGCCCCGGTCACGCCCTTGCGATAGCTGACGGAGGCGGAGAGACGGTCGAACTCGCTGGTGAAGACGCCGGTCTGGCCGATGCCGAGATAGCCACCGACTTCGAGCGCGGTCTTGCGCTTGCCCAGCGCCTTAATGCGCTCGTCGTCGATGCTCTTGGTGCTGCTCCGGTTGAAGTTCAGCGCGGCGACGGGGCCTGCCTGGAAATCGAGGCCGGGGCCGAAGTTGTCGGCAATCAGGTCGACGCTCAGCCGGTTGCCCGCGAGCAGGAAGTTGAAGCCCGAAACTCGGCCGATGCCGATCGGGACCGGCGTAAAGCTGTAGTCGTCGGAACCCTCATAGTCCGTCAGGATGGCGCCGCCCAACCCGAGCACGGCATAGTCGCTGCCGTCATCGTTGTTGTGGATGGTGGTGGAATCACCGTCCTGCGCCAGTGCAGGAGTGGTGCCGAGGGCAGAAAGCGAAAGCACCAGCGCGGCAGAGGCGGTGCGGAAGATCGTAGTCAAGGACAGGTGCCTTTATGGAATGTTGCTGGAGCGTAACGCCGCGCAACACCCTTGGCTCCCGCGGTTCCGCTCAAAACAGATAACGGATCTTTACCTGTTGCCGATCGGCATCACCTGACAGCGCGAACTGCGCGGCGGCGAAGCGCGGCGGTCCGAAGCCGAGGCCCGGATTGTTGGAAAAGCCGAAGCCCTCGCGCGGGATACCGGCAAAGGTGTCGAGCTTGCCGTTGCCGTTCTCGTCGTGGATCACCGAGAGCGCATAGGTGCCCGGCACAAGCCCTTGCACGCGGATCACATGCTCGCTGGCCGGGACGGAGCGGGTGATGGCATGCGCGTCCTTGGCACAGCCGGGGAAGCTTTTCGGGTCCGCGGTCACGCACAGCCGGATCATGCCCTTCGAAGAGCGCAACTGGTTGAGGGTGACTTCAAGCTCGCTGGTCGGCGTGGCTCCCGTCAGCAGCACCAGTGCCGCTGCGCCCCAGCTGAACCGTATCGCTGTTGCGCACGCCTGCTTGATCATTCCTGTTCTTTCCAAAGCTGCCGAGTCCGTCATCGGTGCCGCACAGGCGGTCCCAGAAGCGGAAATAGAGGCCGAAATTACAGCCATAGCGCTGGTGGTGGCGCTGATGGTGGCTGGCCGTGATGAGCCAGCCGCCGAGCGGCCCGGCCCAGACCGCGCGCGGGAAAATCTCCCACCCCATGTGGTTGGTGACGCCCATCACCGTCATCACCGTCAGCACCACGCCGAGCGCCCCGACATGGATCGGGATCAGGAACACCAGCAGCGGGATGACGAAGGCGCCGGTCAGCGCCTCGATCGGGTGGAACGCCATCGCCGCCCAGGCCGTCGGTGGCCGGCTGGCGTGGTGGACCGCATGCGCCACCCGGAACACGCGCGGGTGGTGCATCCAGCGGTGGCTCCAATAGAACCAGGTATCGTGCAGAAAGAGATAGAGCAGCACCGACAGCGGCAGCCACCACAAGGGCCGGTCGTGCACGTCAGTGTAGATCCGGGTCCAGCCGCGGTTCTGCCAGCCCCAGGCGACGACGCCGGCCGGGATGCCATAGATGGCGGCGGAGATCAGGCTCCAGCGGATCTCCTTCACGATCTGCCGGTCGAGTCCCTGGTAGAGCCCCGGCTGGCGCAGCCGCGTCGCGAACGCGAAGCCGCCGGACGCGAGCAGATAGCGCACGCCCACGATCGCGGTCATCGCAAGCGCGGACAGCAGGATGGCGAGGGCGACGGACATGGGCGGGCTTTAGCGGTTCCGTCGGCCCGGCGCCATGGCGCGCTGCCCTTTCGCCGCTCGGCAAGCTCCGCTAGGCGAGGGGCATGCCAACCCATCATCACTGCGACCTGGCGATCCTGGGCGGGGGACTCGCCGGAGGGCTGATTGCGCTGGCGCTCGCCGAGCGCCGGCCGGAGCTGTCGCTGCGGCTGGTGGAGGCGGGCGAGCGGTTCGGCGGCAATCATCTCTGGTCCTTCTTCGACCGCGATGTCGCGGCGGCCGACCGCTGGATCATCGAGCCGGTCGTGGGCCATCGCTGGCAGGGCTACGATGTCGCCTTTCCGGGCCACCGCCGCACGCTCGACGCCACCTACAACAGCGTGGAATCGGAGCAGTTGGATGCGGTGCTGCGCGCGACCCTGCCCGACGACGCGCTGCTCACCGGCCGGCGCGTGGTGGAGGTGGGTGCGACCGGCGTGGTGCTGGACGATGGCACCCGGATCGAGGCCAAGGGCGTGATCGACTGCCGCGGCCCCGGCGACCTGTCGCGCCTCCAATGCGGATGGCAGAAGTTCGTCGGGCAGGAGCTGGTGCTGGAACAGCCGCACGGGCGCACCCGGCCGACCGTGATGGACGCGCGCGTCGAACAGCTCGACGGCTACCGCTTCGTCTATTGCCTGCCGCTCGGCCCCGACCGGATGTTCATCGAGGACACCTATTACAGCGAGGGTCCCGAGATCGATGCGGCGGTGCTGCGGCAGCGCATCCGCGCCTATGCCGAGGCGCAGGGCTGGCGCATCGCCGAGATGGCGCGGGAGGAGCGGGGCGTGCTGCCGGTCGCGTTCGGGGGCGACTTTGACGCCTATTGGAACTCCACCCCGCCGCTCGCGAAGGCCGGCATGCGATCCGGGCTGTTCCACCCGCTGACCGGCTATTCGCTGCCCGATGCGGTGCGGACGGCGGCGGCGATCGCAGGGGCGCGCGATCTGTCCGCCGCGGGCCTCGCCGAGTTGACGCAGGGCCTTGCGCGCACGACATGGCGTGCGCGGGGATTCTACCGCATGCTTACCGCCATGTTGTTCAGGGCAGCGAAGCCTGAGGCGCGCTATCGCGTGCTGGAGCGATTCTATCGGCTGGACGCGGGACTGATCGGGCGCTTCTATGCCGGACGGTCGAGCTGGGCCGACAAGGTGCGTGTGCTCGCCGGCAAGCCGCCGGTCCCGGTGGCACGCGCGATACGGGCGATTTGGGACATGCAGGCTGGCGGCCGGGAGAAACGGACTTGAGAACGGCAACGGTGATCGGCGCAGGATTCGGCGGCTTGGCGCTCGCCATTCGCCTGCAATCGGCCGGGGTCGAGACGACGCTGATCGAGGGCCGCGAAAAGGCCGGCGGCCGGGCCTATGTGTTCGAGCGCGACGGCTTCACCTTCGACGCAGGCCCCACGGTGATCACCGATCCCGACTGCCTGCGCGAGCTGTGGCAGCTGTCGGGGCACGAGATGGCCTGGGACGTCACGCTGGAACCGGTGACGCCCTTCTATCGGCTCAACTGGGCGGACGGCACCAACTTCGACTATTCCAACGATGACGTGTCGCTGCGTTCCGAGATCGCCAAGCTCGATCCGCAGGACGTCGACGGCTACGCGCGCTTCCTGGAATACGCCAAGGGCGTGTACGAGGAGGGCTATGTAAAGCTCGGCTCCAAGGCATTCCTCGACTTCCGCTCGATGCTGAAGGCGGCGCCGGCACTGGCGAAGTACCAGGCGTGGCGTTCGGTCTATGCGATGGTCTCGACCTTCGTGAAGAACGAGAAGCTGCGCCAGGCGCTGAGCTTCCACACGCTGCTGGTGGGCGGCAATCCGAGCACCACCAGCGCCATCTATGCACTGATCCACAAGCTGGAGCGCGACGGCGGCGTCTGGTTCGCCAAGGGCGGTACCAACCAGCTGGTGTCGGGCATGGTCGCGCTGTTCGAGCGGCTGGGCGGCACGCTGATCCTGGGCGATCCGGTGACCGAGATCGAGACGCTGGGCGACCATGCCACCGGCGTGGTGACCCGCAGCGGCAAGCGCATCGCGTCGGACGCGGTGGCGAGCAACGCCGACCTGATGCACAGCTACAAGGACCTGCTGCGCAACTCCCGCAGCGCGCGCCGGACGACGGCGCGGCTGGAGAAGAAGCGCTTCTCGCCTTCGCTGTTCCTGGTGCATTTCGGGATCAAGGGCACGTGGCCGGGCATCCCGCACCACATGATCCTGTTCGGCCCGCGCTATCAGGGGCTGCTGTCCGACATCTATGACCACGGCGTGCTGTCGGAGGATTTCTCGCTCTACCTGCACCACCCGACCGTCACCGATCCGAGCCTGGCGCCCGAGGGGCATTCGACCTTCTATGCGCTGGCGCCGGTGCCGCACATGGGCAAGCTGCCGATCGACTGGGACACCATCGGCCCCATGTACGAGAAGCGAATCCTGGACGAGGTCGGCCGCCGGCTGATCCCGGACATCCACGACCGGATCGTCACCAAGTTCAGCTATGCGCCGCCCGATTTCGCGAGGGACCTCAATGCGCATCTGGGCTCGGCCTTCTCGCTGGAGCCGATCCTGACGCAGAGCGCCTTCTTCCGCGCGCATAACCGCGACGACCATATTCCCAACCTCTATTTCGTGGGGGCGGGCACGCATCCCGGCGCCGGCATTCCGGGTGTGGTGGGAAGTGCGAAGGCGACCGCCTCGTTAATGCTGGAACGCGGCCGCTGACCCGCGGCTGCGTCGATATTCCAAGGACAAAGTACGTGAAGCGACTGGCCATTTACTGCGGTTCGGCGACCCCGTCGGACCCCGTCTACATCGACAATGCGCGCTTCGTCGGCCGCACGCTGGCGGAACGCGGCATCGGCGTCGTCTATGGCGGTGGCCGCCTCGGCCTGATGGGTGCGGTTGCCGACGGCGCGCTGGAGGCTGGCGGCGAGGTGATCGGCGTGATCCCGACCGCGCTCGTCAATGCCGAGGTCGCGCATCGCGGCTGCACCGAGCTCCACGTCGTCGAGACGATGCACCAGCGCAAGCAGGCGTTCACCGACCTGTCGGCCGGCTTCGTCACCATTCCCGGGGGCACCGGCACCATGGACGAGCTGTGGGAGGCGATGAGCTGGGCGCAGCTCGGCTATCACACCAAGCCGGTCGGGCTGCTCAACGTCGCGGGCTATTACGACGGGCTGATCGCGTTCGTGGACAAGATGGCCGAGGTCGGCTTCCTGCGGCCGATGCACCGCGACATCCTGCTGATCGACGACCAGCTCGATTCGCTGCTCGACCGCATGGCCGGGCACAAGGTCGCGCGGCCGATCTTTTCGATGTCGAGCAGCGAGCTCTAGCTTCATGACCGCCGCGGTGCATGCCGATCGCCCGAGCCGCGATGCGATCGTCGCGACCGCGCGGGAGACGATCGCGGCGGGGTCGAAGAGCTTCGCCGCGGCGAGCCGGCTGTTCGACCGGCGGACGCGGGAACGTGCGTGGCTGCTCTATGCCTGGGCGCGGGCGTGCGACGACCTGGCCGACGGGCAGGAACTCGGTCATGGCATGACGGCGGTTGCGGATGCTCCCGAGCGGCTGGCGGAGATCACGGCCAAGACGGACATGGCGCTGGCCGGCGAATGGGTCGGCGATCCAGCGTTCGACGCGCTGCGGATCGTTGCCGCCGAGGCACGGCTGCCGCACGCGCTGGTGCACGACGTGATCGCGGGCTTTGGGCTCGATGCCGAGGAGTGGCGCCCGCGCAGCGAGGACGACCTCTACCGCTATTGCTACCATGTCGCCGGCGCCATCGGCTGCCTGATGGCGGTGGTGATGGGGGTCGATCCGGCCGACCAGGACACGCTCGACCGTTCGTGCGACCTCGGCATCGCGTTCCAGTTGTCCAACATCGCGCGCGACCTGGCGGAGGATGCGGCTGCGGGGCGCTGCTACCTGCCGGTCGCGTGGCTGGTCGAGATCGACGCGCCACCGGGCGAGCATATGAAGCCGCACCTTCGGCCGCGGATTGCAATGCTGGCGCGGCGGCTGGCGGACCAGGCCGAGCGGTATGAGGCAAGTGCGCGCGAAGGCACGCCGGCGCTGCCGTTTCGCGCCGCCTGGGCGGTGCTGGCGGCGGCCGACATCTATGGCGGGATCGGGCGCGCCGTCAGGGCACGCGGCGAGCATGCCTGGGATCACCGCGTAACCACCTCCAAGCCGCAGAAGATCGCCGCGATCGCGCGCGCCTTTGCAGCCGCGCAGGGACGGGCGAAGCGCTATCCGCGCACGCCGCGCGATCCGGAGCTGTGGACGCGGCCTCGGCACGGGTGAACCGCCCCGTGCTCCTGCGCAGGCAGGAGCCCAGAGTCGCAGGAGGTGTCGTTTGTGGCCCTGGGCTCCTGCCTCCGCAGGAGCACGCGTTAGGCGACGAACTGGCGCTCCCCTCCTGTGCGCAGGCCGGCCTCATTGGTGCCTGAAGGCCAAGACGGGACCGTCATGCCGGAACGTTGGCATCCAGACGCGCTACATTCCGGCTACGATGTAACGGCAACGCCGTTCGACCTCCGCTAGGAGGGCAATGATTGTCTTTGGGGAGGTAACCGCCTCCGGTTCCCGGCCTGAGCCTGAGAACCGGAGCAGTTGTGGTGCGGTCGAGAAGACTCGAACTTCCACGGCCTTTCGGCCACAACGACCTCAACGTTGCGCGTCTACCAGTTCCGCCACGACCGCACATGAACACCGTGGGGAGAACCCCCGGCTGGTAGGCGAGCGCCCCTAGCAGTCGATTCGGCGGCATGCAACCGACTTCGCGATTTTCCTGCGGCGGATGGTGCGCCGGAGCCCTTTTTTGACGCGTACCGGCGGGATGCCGGCCGTTCCGCTTTGCCGAACCCGCCGCTAGGGCTTTGTCCGTCGCCTCTTGCCGTCGAGTATCTCCGTGTCCCCGATCCCCGCTGCCGCTCTTGATGCTCCCTCGCCGCGATCCGAGGTCCGCCGACTGCTGGCGCTGGCCTGGCCGGTAATGCTCACCAGCCTCAACTGGACGCTGCTCCACGTGACGGACGTGGTCGTCGTCGGTCTGGCGGGCACGGACGAGGTCGCGGCCCTGGGGGCGAGCCGGTCGCTGACCTTCGTCGGCATCGTCGTCGTGCTCGGCTGGCTGTCGGGCGTGCTGGTGTTCGCCGCCCGCGCAGACGGTGCCCGCGACCTGGCGGCGACCGGCCGTGTGCTGCACGAGGGGCTGGTGGCGGCGCTGCTGCTCGGCCTCACGAGCGGCGGCGTGCTGCTCGCCTTTGCGGAGCCCTTGTTGCGCCTGCTCGGGGTTTCGCCCGATCTTGCGCCGGCAGCTGCCGCGGTGGTGCGCGCCATGGCCTTTGCCTATCCCTTCCAGCTGCTCACCATCGCGGCGAGCTTTTTCCTGGAGGGTATCAGCCGTCCGCGGCTGGTGACGGCGGTGAACCTGGGTGTGCTGCCGATCAACGCGCTGCTCGCCTGGGCACTGGTTGGTGGGCATCTGGGGCTGCCGGCACTGGGCGCGGTCGGCGCGGCGGCGGCCACCGCGATCGCATCGGCGATCGGGGCGATCGTCCTGCTCGCGTGCGTGCTACGGCTGCCGGACAGAGCGGTGCGCCACGTAGGCCGCTGGCGCGGGGAGGCGGCACCGCGCTGGTCGGGCGTGCGCGCTCTGCTGGGCTTCGGCCTCGTGCCGGCGATCGCCTCCGGGCTGGAGCTGGTCGGCTTCGCGGTGCTGATCGGCCTTTCGACCCAACTCGGCACCGAGACGGCGCACGCCTTCCAGATCGTGTTCTCGATCCACAATGTCACTTTTGCCGTGGCGCTGGGGCTGGGCTCGGCTGCAGGCGTGCGCGCCGGCAATGGCGTGGGAGAGGGCGTGCCGCACCGCGCGATCCAGCGGGGCGTGGTCGCTGCCGTCCTGGCCGCGGGCGCGACCGGGTTGCTCGCGCTGGTGCTGCTCTTGTCCGCGGGCTGGATCACCGGCCTGTTCCCCGCGACTGCCGACGTGCACCTGCTGGCGGGCGCCATGCTGCTGCGCTGGGCGCCGTTCATCCTGTTCGACGGGGTGCAGGTGGTGCTGGTCTATACGCTGCGGGCGCTGGGCGATCAGGTGATGGCGGGCGCCAACAGCATTCTCGCCTTCTTCGTGGTGACCGGCGGCGCGGGCTGGCTGCTGGTCGGGGCGGGCGTCGGCCCGCTGGCGCTCGCCTGGGCATCGGGCCTCGGCATGCTGGTGGCGGCGCTGCTCCATGGCGCACGGCTGGCACAGCTCGCGCGCCGGATGGGCAAGGCTTCCGGGCCAGCGCCGCCCGGCGGCATCGCCTAGAGACCGTTCACGAAGCTCAGTTCGAGCATCTTGGAGTTCGCCGGCACGTCGAGCTTTGCCGAGTTGAACAGGATGGTGCCGCTGGGGCCCAGCTCCCGCTGCGACGGCGTGATCGTCCAGCTGTAGACGACGCGCTCCTGCTGGTCCTTCAGGTCGACGCGGATGTCGGGCACGCGCTGACGCTCGCCGGTGGGGTTCACGACCTTGCCGGAAATGGCGAACAGCTCGTTGCCGCTCGACAGGTTGCGGCGCTCGATCTGCTTGTCGGCGAACAGCAGCGGCGTTTCGATCTTGCCGATCGGCAGGCCGACCTTGGCAGCGATGCCGGGCGTGCCGAGATAGAGGATGGCGGCGATGCCGATGAGCATCGCGACGCTCGCGGCGACGGCGGCGGCGGTCCAGCGGCGGAACGGGTTGCGGCGCGGGCGGAACGGCGGGCGCGGCGCAAAGGCGTCGTAGCGGCGCGGCTCACCGCGCTCGGCGCGCTCGCCTTCCGGATCCACATAGCGGTGCGAAGGCTGGACGGCGGCGGGCGACGTCGCTTGCGCAGCCGGCGGTGCGGGCGGGGGTGGCGCTGCCGGTGTCGGCGCGGCAACCGGCTCGGCCACCGGGGGAGACGCTGCCGCGGCCGGTGCGGGCTCCTGCGCGGGAAGTGCCTCCGCCGCGCCCAAGTCCAGCAGCGGTGGCCGCTGGAGCCAGCTGTGCTTGCAGCTTGCGCAGCGGACGGTGCGTCCGTCGGGCCCGATCGCATGGTCGGGCACCACATAGCGCATGTGGCATTGGGTGCACTCGAGGATCATCGACGCGGCAATTCCGATCTGGGCATAGCGATCCTAAGCATGCGGAAACCCGTGCTGGCAAGGGTGCAGCAGCGTCCCCCGCTTGAGCAGGTCCGGCGGCTGTGCGATGGCGGCGCCCGCGAAGCTTCAAACGGGGTGGCCGGCGCCAGCGATGGCCAGTATCGTACAGTTTGAGAATGTCGGCCTTCGCTACGGCAATGGGGCAGAGACGCTGTCGGACGTGAGCTTCACGCTGACGACGGGCTCCTTCTATTTCCTCACTGGCGCATCGGGTGCGGGCAAGACTTCGCTTTTGAAGCTCCTCTACCTCGCGCAGCGGCCGAGCCGGGGCGTGATCCGGCTGTTCGGCGAGGATGCGGTGACGCTGCCGCGTGCGCGTCTGCCCGGTTTTCGCCGGCGTATCGGCGTGGTGTTCCAGGACTTCCGCCTGGTCCCGCACCTGTCGGCCTATGACAATATCGCCTTGCCGCTGCGGGTGGCCGGTGTGCCGGAGGCGGACGTGGCGGTGCCCGTCAACGAGATGCTCGCCTGGGTAGGGCTGTCCGACCGCGCCGACGCACCACCCCCGACGCTGTCGGGCGGCGAGCAGCAGCGCATCGCGATCGCGCGCGCGGTGATCGGCCGGCCCGAGATCCTGGTGGCGGACGAGCCGACCGGCAACGTCGACCCCGACATGGCCGAGCGGCTGCTCCACCTGTTCGATTCGCTCAACCGGCTGGGAACCACGGTGGTGGTGGCGACCCATGACTATGAGCTGCTCCAGCGGATCCCGGCTGCGCGCATGATGCGGCTGGAGCGGGGCAAGCTGATCGATCCGACCGGCCAGATGCGCTTTCCGCCCGCTTCCGCCGGGGTGCGCTGATGGCGATGCGCGCAAGCGACCGGCGCCTGCTGGGCGACCGGCAGGGACGGCGCACCATGGTGTGGATCATGGCCATCATGATCTTCCTGACGGTGCTGGCGGCAGCCATGGGTCTGTCGGTCGCGGGTGCCGGCAGCGCGCTGGACCGGCAGCTCGCCGGCCGGCTGACCGTGCAGGTGGTGGAGGCGGACGCTGCCAAGCGCGATGCCGCGGTCGCACGGCTGCTCGCCGGACTGCGCAAGGCGCCGATGGTGGCGCAGGCCGTCGAAGTGGACCGGGCCGAACTAGCCGAGCTGATGCGCCCCTGGTTGGGAGAGGCGGGGCTGGATGCCGACCTGCCGATCCCGGCGATGGTGGACGTGGACCTGCGGCAGAGCGACGACACGGCCGTTGCTGCAGTGACCCGCATCGCCCACGCCGCCACCCCGGCTGCCCGGGTCGACTGGCACGCGAGCTGGCTGGCGCCGGTGCGCGGTTTCCTGCGCACCCTTGGCTGGGTCGCATTCGGCCTGGTCGCGGTGATGGCGACCGCGACGGCTGCGGTCGTGCTGCTTTCCGCGCGCGCGGGACTGGACACGCACCGCGGGACCATCGACATCCTCCACATGCTCGGCGCCACCGATGTCCAGATCGCCCGCCTGTTCCAGCAGCGGATCGCCGTCGACACGCTGACGGGCGGGTTGATCGGCACCGTCGCGGGTCTCGCGGTCGTGCTGGTGGTGGGGCTGCAGATCGGCGGCCTGGAGTCGCAGGTGCTCGCCGGGCTCGCGCTGTCGACGGTCGACTGGCTGCTGATCGTCGCCACGCCGATCGCCTTCATGCTGCTGGCGATGGTCGCCGCGCGCATCGCGGTGCTGCGCGCGCTGGGGCAGGTGCTGTGATCTGGCGGCTGTTCTCGGTGGCGCTGATCGCCTGGGTCCTGGGCTTCGCGCTGTTCACCGTCGCGCTGCCGCGCCCCGCACCGGACGGGTTGGTGACCGACGCGGTGGTCGTGCCGACCGGCGCGCCCGGCCGGATCGACCGTGGCCTGGCGGTCGTGCGCGCCGGCAAGGCCAAGCGGATGCTGGTGACCGGCGTCGACCCGGACGTGCGCCCCGGCGAACTGGCCGTTGCCTACAAGGTGCCGGCGCGGGTGTTCGCCTGCTGCGTGGACCTGGGCCATGAGGCGGTCGATACCCGCTCCAATGCCGACGAGACCGCGGACTGGGTCCGGGCCCACGGCTATGGCACCGTGCGACTGGTGACGTCGGACTGGCACATGGCACGCGCCGCCCTGGAGCTTCGCCATGCGCTGGACGATCGGGTGGAGGTGATCGCCGATCCCGTGCCCGGCACGCCGCGCTTCGGCATCCTGTTCGACGAGTACGACAAATATCTGGTCCGGCGCGTGGTCCTGTGGCTGGGGCTGGGCGTATGATCGCCTGGCTGCGGACGCTTGCGTTCAACCTCGTGTTCTATGCCCTCACGATCGCCATCGTTCTCGCCGCGCCGCTGGTCGCGCTGGCGGGGCCCCGGGCGCTGCGGCGCCATGCGGAAGGATGGGCACGCGCCCAGGGCGCACTCGCCCGCTGGCTGCTCGACATCCATGTCAGGATCGAGGGGGAAATTCCCCACGGACCGTTCCTGTTCGCGGCCAAGCACCAGGCGATGTTCGAGACGCTGGAACTGGCGTGGCGGATCGGCGCGCCGGTGATCGTGATGAAGCGCGAACTGACTCAGATCCCGTTCTGGGGCCGTGCGGCGCAGCGCTACGGCAGCATCGGCATCGACCGGGCGGGCGGCGCCGACGCGCTGCGGGCGATGCTGCGCGAGGCCAAGGAAGCGCGCCGCGCCGGCCGCGCGGTGCTGATCTTCCCGGAGGGCACCCGCGTCCTGCCGGGCGAGACGCCGCCGCTGCGCTCGGGCTTCGCCGGCCTCTACAAGGCGCTGGCGATGCCGGTGGTGCCGGTCGCGCTCGACAGCGGGCCGCTGTGGCCGCGCAAGGGCGTGAAGCATGCGGGCACCATCACGCTGCGCTTCGGCACGCCGATCCCGGCCGGCCTCTCCCGCGCCGAGATCGAGGCACGGGTCCATGCCGGCATCAACGCGCTGGAGCCGGCGTTCTCCGCCGACTGAGGCGTCAGATGCCGGCGTACCAATCGTAGTCGGCGATGTCCTCCCAGAGCCCTCCCTTGCCGCCGGCGATGCCGTCCAGGCTCGCCACCGCCTCTATCCGCTCGACATATTTCGCGTGCTTGTAGCCGAGCTGGCGCTCGACCCTGAGGCGCAGCGGTGCGCCGTTGGGGATCGGCAGGAGCGCATCGTTCATCGCCCAGGCGAGGATCGTCTGCGGGTGGAAGGCGTCGATCAGGTCGATCGATTCGTAATACGGCCGCCCGCCCAGCCGGTCGGCGCAGTGGAAGACGATGTAACGGGCCTGGTCGCGCAGGCCGGCGAGGTCGAGCAGGCGCGACAGGCGGGGGCCGCTCCATTTGCCGATCGCGCTCCACCCCTCCACGCAATCGTGGCGGGTGATCTGGGCACGCGCGGGCATCGAGCGGATCTGCGCCATCGAGAGCGACAACGGCCGCGCGACCAGGCCGTCGATGGCGAGCCGCCAGTCGGCGAACGCGCTGGCCGCATGCGCGGCATAGGCGGGCGTGTCGGGTCGTGCAGTGCCGTTGGAGCGGAAGATCGGCGAGCGCTGATCAGGGCGGTATTCGGGCGCGAGTGCGTTGCGGGCGGTGAGCCCGCGCTGCAGCCAGCGCTGCGCGTCCTCGCCCTTGAACAGCAGGCCACGAACGGCGGGCGACTCGCCCAGCTGGTCGCAACCGGAAACGAAGCCCGCGGCGCCTGCGGTCATGCCGGCGAGCACGCGGCGGCGGGTGAGGATGCGGCTCATGGCTGCTCCTCTTCGGGTACGCGCCACCAGCCGGTGATCATCGAGCGCACTTCGTTGATCGGGCCGGCGAGGATCACGAGCACGAGGTGCACCACCGTGAAGAGCGTGATGGCGGCGGCGGCGAGGAAGTGCATCGACCTCGCCGAGGCGCGGCCACCGAACAGGTCGAGCAGCCAGGGCCAGGCCGCGTTCATGCCGGGCGAGAGGGTGAGGCCGGTCAGGATCACCACCGGCAGCGCGACGAACAGGATCGCGATGTAGCTGAGCTTCTGGAAGCTGTTGTAGTCGCGCGGCGCCTCCGGATCGTGGAAGCGAAACGCGAGGTGGGCGCGGAAGTCCGCCCAGAGGTGCCGCCGCGAAAACTCGCCCCGGCGGATCGCGAGGTCGCGGGAGAGGTGCCGGTTGAGGAGGCTGCCGATCAGGAAGATCAGCAATCCGAACGCGAGCACCAGCGCGAAGAACAGGTGCCAGCGGCGCGCAAGCGCGAGATTGTAGGTCGACGGGATCGTGATCCAGCCCGGGAACCGGTCGAAGCGGATCCAGGCGTGGTCGAAGTTCGCGCCATAGTCGCCCCAGTAGAGCTGGGGGTGGGCGTTCAGGATCATGAGCCCGCTGCCGATCATCACGAAGATTGCGACGGCGTTGACCCAGTGCCACAGCCGGGTGAGCGGACGGTGCCGATAGACGGCGCGGGGCGGCTGGCGGCTCACCGGCAGAACGATAGACCGTGCGGCTGCCTGCGGGTAGCCCCCCGGCCGGCTCGCGCGTTAGGAGCGGGCATGACCGACTTCCACTTCTACGAGCCCGCCGACGGGCACCGCCTGCCGCACGATCCCTTCAACGCGATCGTCGCGCCCCGTCCGATCGGCTGGATCAGCACGCTGGGTGCCGACGGCCGCCGCAACCTCGCGCCGTACAGCTTCTTCAACGCGTTCAACTATCGGCCGCCGCTGATCGGCTTCGCCTCCCAAGGCCGCAAGGACAGCCTCGCCAATTGCGAGGCGACGGGCGAGTTCGTCTGGAACCTGGTGACGCGTGCGCAAGCAGAAGCGATGAACGCGAGTTCGGCATCGGCCGATGCGGACGAGTTCACGCTTGCGGGGCTGGAGGCGCTGCCCTCCCGCCTGGTGGCGGCGCCGCGGGTGGCGGGCAGCCCGGTCCAGTTCGAGTGCAAGGTGACCCAGATCGTCCGGCTGGAGACCAAGGAAGGCCGGGCGCTGGACCAGTGGCTGGTGCTGGGCGAGGCAGTCGGCATCCACATCGACACGGCGCTGCTGGAAGACGGCATCTACCAGACCGCCCGTGCGCACCCGATCGTACGGGGCGGCGGCCCGGCCGATTACTTCGAAATCGCCGAAGACGCGCTGTTCCACATGCGCCGGCCGGCATAGAAGGCGCTCGCACTCGTGCTGCGACATCCGTATTCTGATCTCATGACGGACCAGGATCGAGCTTCCGAGACAGAAACCTACTGGCGGGATGGCTATGTCCCGCTTCGGGGGTTATTTCCACGCGAGATTCTCGACGCCTTCTACATGCGGATGCGCGCCGATTTTGGAGGCGGCCGGCAGGCCACTGCAGTCCTTTGTGGCGGAAGGACCGTTGCTGCGCGGGCGGGCCATCGAGCTTTACGCGTACCAGTATGCCCCGATGCTAGCTTTTCTCTGGGGGCTAACCCCGCGCATGGCCCAGGCGACAGGGCGGGCGCTGCTGCCCACCTACGCCTATTTCCGGGCTTATCAGCAGGGGGACATCTGCCGAGTCCATTATGACCGGCCTTCCTGCGAGCACAGCCTCTCGCTGACCATCGCCTATGGGGAGGACAAGCCCTGGGCGCTCTCCGTCGCGACCGAGGCGGGGGAGCGGCCGACGGGTGAGGTGACGGAAGATTTCGGATCGCGCAGATATGGATCCGTGGCAATGGCGCCGGGCGATGCCGTCCTCTACCAGGGAACGCACCGGCTGCACGGGCGGCTTGAGCCCAATCCGAACAGCTGGTCCGCGCACCTGTTCCTGCATTGGGTGGAACGGGATGGCCAATATGCCGAGCATGCCTTTGATCGGCCGGCGATCGAGCGGGCGATGCGACGGCCGGGCTGATCAGCCGTAGGCGCGCCAGAAGAAGGCGGCGGTGGTGACGCCGGTCACCGCCATGGTCCAGAGCCGGATGGTGCGCGCCGACAGGCGATCGCCCAGCCAGGCGCCGCCCCAGCCGCCCAGGATGCCGCCCAGGAGCATGGGGATGCAGGCTGCCCAGGCGACCATGCCAAAGGCCGCGAACACGCCGGCGGCGGCCAGGTTCGCAGTGGCGAGGATCAGCGTGCGGGGTGCGGCCATCCGCTTGGGATCGGTGCCGACCAGCAGCCCGAAGACCGCCGTCATCATCATGCCGATGCCGCCCCCGAAATAGCCGCCATAGACGCCGAGCAGCAGCTGGGCAGCGATCAGCGTGCGCGGGCCGATCGTTGCATGGGCACGCAGCCAAGCGGCGCCGCGCTGGCCGGCGGCGATGGCTCCGAACGCAAAGAGCAGCAGCCAGGGGACGATCACGTCGAACGCCGTTGGCGGTGTCACGACCAGCAGATAGCTGCCGACCAGCGCCGCCACGAAGTTGACGCTGTTCAGCAGCCGGATCGAAAGGCCGCCCAGCGGCGCGAGTCCGCGGCGGTAGGTCCAGGCGCTCGCCATGGCGGCAGGCTGCATCGCGACGTTGCTGGTGGCATTCGCAATCGTGGCGGGGAGCCCGATCCCGACCAGCGCCGGCATGGTTGCGAAGGCGCCCCCGCCGGCGAGCGCGTTCATCGCGCCGCCGACACAGCCGGCCAGGGCGGCAAGCCCGATGACACTCCAGTCCATGACGGGCTCAGCCGAGCGCCGCCATCTTCTCCTCGGCCTCGCGATCCAGCTGCGCGCGGCTCTTCTTCTCGGCGGCGGTTTTGAGCTGGCCGCAGGCGGCGTCGATGTCGCGGCCGCGCGGGCGGCGCACCGGCGCGGAAATGCCGGCTTCGAACACGATGTCGGAAAAGGCGTTGACCCGATCCGGCGTCGAGCATTCGTACGGCGCGCCCGGCCAGGGATTGAACGGGATCAGGTTGACCTTGGCCGGCAGCTGGTACTTGCGCAGCAGGCGCACGAGCTCGTGCGCGTCGGCGTCGCTGTCGTTCTTGTCCTTCAGCATCACATATTCGAAGGTAATGCGCCGCGCGTTGTTGGCGCCGGGATAGTCGGCGCAGGCCTGCAGAAGCTCCTCGATGCCGTACTTCTTGTTGAGCGGCACGATCTCGTCGCGCACTTCCTTGGTCACTGCGTGGAGCGAGACCGCCAGGTTCACGCCGATCTCCTCGCCCGCGCGCGCCATCATCGGCACCACGCCCGAGGTGGAGAGGGTGATGCGCCGCTTCGACAGGGCCAGGCCGTCGCCATCCATGACGATCTGGAGGCCCGTCTTGACCTCGTCGAAGTTATAGAGCGGCTCGCCCATGCCCATCATCACGATGTTGGTGAGCATGCGCCCTTCCGGGCTCGACGGCCATTCGCCGAGCGCGTCGCGCGCGAGCATCACCTGGCCGACGATTTCGCCCGCGGTCAGGTTGCGCACCAGCCGCATCGTGCCGGTGTGGCAGAAGCGGCAGTTGAGCGTGCAGCCCACCTGGCTGGAGACGCACAGCGTGCCGCGATCAGCGTCCGGGATGAACACCATCTCATAGTCCTGCCCGTCGGGCGAGCGCAGCAGCCACTTGCGCGTGCCATCGGACGAGACCTGCGCCTCGACCACATCCGGCCGGCCGACGACGAAGCGCTCGGCCAGCCACGGGTGCTGCGCCTTGGCGATGTCGGTCATGGCCGAGAATTCGGTGGCGCCGCGGTTGTAGATCCAGTGCCACAGCTGCTTGGCGCGAAGCTTCGCCTGTTTCGGCTCCATGCCCGCAGTTTCCAGCGCCTCGCGGATGGCGGGCTTGGACAGCCCGACCAGGTCGACGCGGCCGTCGGGGCGCGGCGCCTTGGCCGTTGCGCGGGGCACGGGCACGGGATCGATGTGCCCCGGAATGGGCATCGGCGGCGTCGACACTGTCAGCATGCGCGCGCATATAGTCGAATTTGCAGGCAATTTCCATGCCCGCCGCCGGCTTCGTTTCGGAACGTGCTACGCGGGCAGGCAGGCGAGCGCCGCCGCGTCGATCGCGGTCGCTGCGCCCTTCAGCGCATAGACGTCCACGAACGGCCTGCCGCCCTCGGCCAGGCTCTCCACGCTCATGCTGCGCGCCGAGCGCATCGCGGACACGATCGCGCGATCGGCGGCGGCGTCCGGCGCCCAGGCGTCGAGCGTCCCGGCGCGCAGCGGGAAGCGGCGATCGCCGATGGAAAGCGTCACTTGCGCCGAGGGCGCACGCCGGCGGCTGAGGCGGAGGTGGAGCTGGTTGCGGGCGTGGGCACCGGGCCAGGTCGCGACGCTGGCGAACGGATAGAGCGCGGTCCGGCGCGAGATCGGCTTGGCGATCGCATAGCAGCGCCGAGGCGCGGCATCGGCGAAGGCGCCCCAGCGCTCGAAGATGCCGAGGGTGCGCCGCGCGGGCGGCGCGGCGGCGGCCGGCGCCTGCGCGAGTGCGGCTGCCGCCAGCAGCGTTGCGATCATGCCGGCGCCGAGTGCGCGATGTCGCCGCTGCCGAGATGCACGACCGTCTCGACGCCATGTTCGATCCGGACGATCGAGCCCTGCGGCAGGTCGGGTGCGACGGGCGCGGCGAACTGCGGAAGCACGTCCAGCCCCGTCATTACCCCGCGCAGCACGCGGCTGGACATGCCGTGCATGATCACCAGCCGGTCGCCCGGATCCGCGTCGGTGTCGGCGAGCCAGCCGGAGACGCGGGTCGCAATCGCGTCGTACCACTCTCCGCCCGGCGGCGGACGACGGTAGAGGCGATGCTCCTCGTCCATGAAGTCCGGCGACTCGGCCGCGACCTCGCGATAGTAGCGCCCCGTCCACTGCCCCATGCCGATCTCGATGAGCCGCGCATCGGTGTGCGCCTGGTGCCAGTCGAGCTCGAGATGTTCGGCGATGATCGCCAGCGTCTGGAGGGCGCGGCCTGCGGTAGAAGCCCAGAGCGTCAGCTTGGGCTTCGGCCCGAGCAGCGTCCGAAGCGCCGCGCCCATCGCATCCGCCTGGACAAAACCGGCACGCGTGAGCGGGATGTGGAGGTGGTCGCCCTGCATGCGCCGAGCCACGTTGTAGACCGTCTCGCCATGCCGCGCGATGAAGTCGCGCCCCTGCCGTGCCTTGTTCACCATGGCCCTGCTTTCAAGCCCCTGTTGCGCGAATGCAACGAAAATCCCTGTTTAGCTGGGGTTCATGAAACCTGCCGGCGCGTCGCCTATTTGAGCGCTGTGCCCGGCGTACCTCGGGCAGCAATTTGGGAGTTTGTTATGCGTTACGTCGCTCTGGGCCTGCTGGCCGCTTCCTCCGCATTCGCCGCCCCGGCGATGGCGCAGGACGTCAACCCGAACTTCACCGGCCCGCGTGTCGGCGTGGTCGCCGGCTATGACGCGGTTCGTCCGGGCAGCAGCGAGGATTCGGACATCGACGGCGACGACCAGACCGTGGACGGTTTCCTCTATGGTGTGGACGTCGGCTATGACTTCGCCGTTTCCGGCGCCGTGCTGGGCCTCGAGGCGGAACTGACCGACTCGACCGGCAAGACCAAGACCGACACGCGCGATCCGAACTACTTCGGCTATGGCCGCGTGGCACCGGGCCGCGACATCTATGTCGGCGTGCGCGCCGGTGTCCTCGCGACGCCGCAGACCCTGGTCTATGCCAAGGCCGGCTACACCAACGCCAAGCTGAACGTGCAGGGCGTGAACGGCGACGTGGACCTCGACCGCAACTATGAGCTGGACGGCTATCGCGTCGGCGCCGGCGTGGAGCAGTCGATCGGCACCAACACCTATGCCAAGCTCGAGTACCGCTACTCGAACTATTCGAGCGCGGACTTCCGCTTCGACGGCAACACGACCGACAGCTTCGACGTGGATACCGACCGCCACCAGGTGCTGGTCGGCGTCGGCATGCGCTTCTAAGCGAGCGCCGCTTGCCGCGCCGTCAGGGCGATACCCCGCAGACGGCATGCGCAATCGGAAACAAGGAGGGCCGGAGCAGCTTGCTCCGGCCCTTTTTTGCGCGCTAGAGGTGAGACAACGGACCAATCCCACCCGACCGGGTGGCCAGGACTAGGGCGGGCGCCCGGGGGTTTTGAAAAGATGAAGGCGACGATCGAACGCGCGACCCTGTTGAAGGGGCTGAGCCACGTCCAATCCGTCGTCGAGCGGCGGAACACGATTCCGATCCTGTCGAACGTGCTGATCGAGGCGGCCGAGAACGGCTCGATGCGGCTGATGGCGACCGACCTCGATCTGCAGATCGACGAGACGATCGCGGCGGCGGTCGACCAGCCGGGCGCGATCACGGTTTCGGCGCACACGCTGTTCGACATCGCGCGCAAGCTGCCCGAGGGTGCGCAGGTGCAGCTGTCGGCGGCCGAGGGCCGGCTGACGGTGGTGGCGGGCCGCGCCCGCTTCAACCTCGCCACGCTGCCGCGCGACGATTTTCCGGTGATCGCCGAGGGCGAACTGCCGACGCAGTTCGAACTGCCGGCGGAAATGCTCAAGCAGATCATCGACAAGACGCGTTTCGCGATCTCGACCGAGGAAACGCGCTATTATCTGAACGGCATCTTCCTGCACGTGTCCGAGGATGCGAGCGGCGAGCCGGTGCTGAAGGCGGCGGCGACCGACGGCCATCGGCTGGCGCGCGTGACGCTGCCGCGCCCGGAAGGCGCCGAAAAGATGCCGGACGTGATCGTACCGCGGAAGTGCGTGGCCGAGCTGCGCAAGCTGCTCGAAGAGGTCGACGGATCGGTCGGCGTGTCGCTGTCGGGTTCCAAGATCCGCTTCGACCTTGGCCAGGCGATCCTCACCTCCAAGCTGATCGACGGCACCTTCCCGGACTATTCGCGCGTTATCCCGACCGCGAACGACAAGCTCCTCAAGCTCGACCCGAAGAGCTTCATGGAAGGCGTCGACCGCGTCTCCACCATCGCCACGGAGAAAACCCGCGCGGTGAAGATGGCGCTTGATCGCGACAAGATCACCCTGTCCGTGACCAGCCCGGAGAACGGCGCGGCTGCCGAGGAAGTGCCCGGCGACTATAGCGCGCTGCCGTTCGAGATCGGCTTTAACAGCCGCTACCTGCTCGACATCCTGGGCCAGATCGAGGGTGACCTCTGCGAGGTGCACCTGGCGGACGCGGCAGCCCCGACGCTGATCCGCGAGAACGACAAGTCGCCGGCGCTGTACGTGCTGATGCCGATGCGGGTGTGAGGAAGGCTTCGGCGCTCCTGCACCCTGACTCATCCGGTACCCCGGCGAAGGCCGGGGTACTGTTGCGGCGCACGCGGTAAGGCCACGCGCTCCTCGCCGATGCTTCCCAACTGGGCCCCGGCCTTCGCCGGGGTACAGGTGCGGTTTAACCGCAGGTCTAAGTGCGACCGGCCGCGCCGCCGCTATTTCGCCAGCAGCGCGCTGGCCTTTGCCTTGCCCTCGTCGCGGACGGCGCGGGCCTTTGCTTCGGCCTGTTCCTCCACCAGCTTGGCCTCGCGCTCGCGGGCTTCGGCGCGGACCTGGAGGCGCTGGGCATCATAGCCGCCGCCCTGGCCGGCCTGCTGGCGCAGCTGCTCGGCTTCGGCCTTCATGCCCGCCGATACGTTTCCGGCCTGCGCCTCGATGGCATCGGCCTGCGCCTCTGCGGCATCGCGCAGCTGGTCGGCCTCGCGCTCCTGCGGCGTCTGCGCCCCACAGGCGGCCACTGCCAGTGCTGCTGCCGCAATCCACCATTTCCGCATCACCGTCCCCTTTTTCATCGTTTCGCTGAAGGCAATTCTCTGCGGGCCGGAAGGTTGCGTCGCACTGGCGCGTGGCTTGCGCTACAGCGGCGCCAACGATGCTCGCGCGCCTGTCTCTTACCGACTTCCGCAACCATGCCGACGCGGTGCTCGCACCCGGGCCGGGCTTCGTCGTGCTGTCCGGGGACAATGGGGCGGGCAAGACCAACGTGCTCGAAGCGGTGTCGCTGCTGGCGCCGGGGCGCGGCCTCCGGCGTGCGCCCTTGTCCGAGATGGCGCGCCAGGGCGGCAGCGGTGGCTTCGGCGTGGCGGCGGTGTTGGCGGACGATACCGCGCTTGGCACCGGTACCCGGCCCGACGCGCCCGAGCGGCGGCTGGTGCGGATCAACGGCGCGCCGGCGACGGCCATGGCGCTGGCGGAGTGGTTGACGGTGCTGTGGCTGACGCCAGCCATGGATCGGCTGTTCGTCGAACCCGCGGGCGAGCGTCGGCGGTTCCTCGACCGCCTGGCGCTGGCGCTCGCGCCCGGCCACGCCAGCCACGCCAGCCGCTACGAAGCGGCGATGCGCGAGCGCAACCGGCTGCTGGCCGACGATCGCCCGGCCGATCCCGAGTGGCTGGCGGCGCTGGAGGCGCGGATGGCCGAACATGGCGCGGCGGTGGATGCGGCACGCCGGACGACGGTGACCATGCTGGCGGAGCGGATCGCGGCGAGCCCTGCCGGTGCCTTTCCGCGGGCCGGGCTCTCGATCGAGGGGTGGGGCGGCGACGCCGATCGGCTGCGGGCCGAACTCGCCGCCGGGCGCACCCGCGATGCGGCGGCCGGGCGGACGCTGGCAGGGCCGCATCGGTCGGACCTGGCGGTGGTGCACCTGGAAAAGGGACAGGCGGCGCATCGCTGCTCGACGGGCGAGCAGAAGGCGCTGCTGCTGGGGCTGGTGCTCGCCCATGCAGCGCTGGTCTCGGAACGGGCCGGGCGCCCGCCGCTGCTGCTGCTCGACGAGGTGGCGGCGCATCTCGATCCCGGCCGCCGGGCGGCATTGTTCGAGCGGCTGGCAGGCGGCGGCCAGGTCTGGTTGACCGGCACCGAGCCAGGCTTGTTCGACGCGATCGGGACAGAGGCGACGCGGTTCCACGTCGTCGATGGACGGGTGGTCGGGCCGCAACCTTGACTTTTCGGGGTGGCGGGCGCATCTGCCACACCGCAGCGACGCTTCAAACAAGCAGCGTGATCCGGCCTTGCGGCCGAGGCTCGCGTCGCGCTCCACCGGCTTCCCAAGTCACGCGGGTCGCATTTTTGCCCCGCCTCCCGTGCGTCCATCTTGGCCGCGCGTGCCGGCTACTGACAGGTATTCCATGTCCTTCCAGTCCCTTGGACTTTCCAAGCCGCTTCTCGATGCCCTGGCCGAGAAGAATTACACCGAGCCGACGCCGATTCAGCGCGACGCCATCCCGATCGTGCTGGAGCAGCGCGACCTGCTCGGTATCGCCCAGACCGGCACCGGCAAGACCGCGGCTTTCGTGCTGCCCTCGCTCGACCTGCTGGTGAAGGCCAACGTCCGCCGCAAGCCAATGCGGTGCCGGATGCTGGTGCTGGCGCCGACGCGCGAGCTGGTCAGCCAGATCGCCGACAATGCGCGCACCTATGCCAAGTATACCAAGCTGAACGTCGCGACCGTGTTCGGCGGCGTGCCGGTTGCCCGCAACATCCGCGACGTGGCGGCCGGCGTCGACATCCTGGTCGCCACCCCGGGCCGCCTGCTCGACCTGATCGACCAGAAGTGCCTGGCGCTCAACGAGCTCGAGATCCTGGTGCTCGACGAGGCCGACCAGATGCTCGACCTGGGCTTCATCCATGCGCTGCGCCGCATCGTGTCGATGGTGCCGAAGGATCGCCAGACGCTGTTCTTCTCGGCCACCATGCCCAAGGACATCCGCGATCTCGCCGACAAGTACCTCACCCACCCGGCCGAGGTGAAGGTGGCGCCCGTCTCCTCCACCGCCGAACGCGTGGAGCAGTATGTCACCTTCGTGCAGCAGCAGGAGAAGCAGGCGCTGCTGACCCTGTTCTTCCGCAACAACAAGATCGATCGCTCGCTGGTGTTCACCCGCACCAAGCATGGCGCCGACCGCGTCGTGAAGCTGCTGGCCGCCAATGGCATCGCCTCCAACGCGATCCACGGCAACAAGTCGCAGCCGCAGCGTGAGCGTGCGCTCGGCGAGTTCCGTTCGGGCAAGGTGCCGATCCTGGTGGCGACAGACATCGCCGCGCGCGGCATCGACGTCTCGGGCGTCAGCCACGTCGTCAACTTCGAGCTGCCGAACGTGGCCGAGCAGTACGTCCACCGCATCGGCCGCACCGCGCGCGCAGGCGCCGACGGCATCGCCTTCGCCTTCTGCGCCGAGGACGAGCGTCCGTATCTGCGCCAGATCGAGAAGCTGACCCGCCAGAAGATCGAGGTAGTGCCGCTGCCGGAGAACTTCCTGGCCGAGGCAGCGAACATCAAGGCGACGCGCGCACCGCATGCGCCCGATCGGCCCGAGCGTGCTCCGGGCGATCGCCAGCTGCCGCGTCCGCGCGCCACGCACAGCGCCAAGCCGGCAGGCTCGGGCCGTGGCCCGATCGGCAATCCGTCGCGCGGTGGCCAGGGCAAGCCGGCGGGTGATCGGCCCGCAGGCGAGCGTCCGGCCGGTGCGCGTCCAGGTGGTCCGCGTCGCGGCGGCCGCGGTCGGCGTCCGGGTGGCGGCGGCCAGGGCGTCGCGCGCTAAGGCGCGCGACTCTTCGGGGGGCACCGAAGCGCCGTTGCGGCGTTAAGGTACGCATGCGGCGCTGCCCCACCTTCTTGAAGATGCCGGTCGGCTGATGCCGACCTGGCTCGAGGCAGGGCTCTGGGGCCTGCTCGGCGGCTCGGCGTTGCTGATCGGCGCTGCCATCGCGGGCGCAGTGCAACTGCCGCAGCGCCTGATCGCCGCCGTGATGGCGATCGGCTCGGGCGTCCTCATCTCCGCCGTTGCCTTCGACCTGATGGACGACGCGTTCGCCCGCGGCGGGCTCGATGCGACCGCCGCCGGGTTCGTTGGCGGCGCAGCCCTCTACACTGCCGGCAACGTCTGGCTCTCGCGCCGGGGCGCCCGGCACCGCAAGCGCTCGGGAACCGAGAGCACGGAGACGCAGCCGCACGCGAGCGAAGGGGGCGGCAGCGCCATCGCACTCGGCGCCCTGCTGGATGGCATTCCCGAGTCGATCGTCATCGGCATCAGCCTGATCGGCGGGACGGGGGTGAGCACCACGGTGGTCGCCGCGGTGTTCCTCTCGAACATCCCCGAGGGCCTTTCTTCTGCCGCCGGCATGAAGAAGGCGGGGCGGTCCACCGCCTATATCTTCGGCGTATGGACTGCGATCGCGGTCGCGTCGGGGCTGTCGGCGCTGCTCGGCAATCTGCTGCTGGCGGACGCGAGTGCGGATCTGGTCGCGGTGATCACCGCCGTCGCCGCAGGCGCGATCCTTGCCATGCTGGTCGACACCATGATCCCGGAGGCGACCGAGAACACGCATGAATATACCGGCCTGATCGCCGTCGCCGGTTTCCTGGCCGCATTCTGGCTCAGCAAGGTCGGCTGAGGGGGCCCAAACGCCCGCATTTTGCTTCCGTTCCTGGGGGTGAATCCCTATATCCTCGGTATGGCGACGAACCCCAACTCCAACGAATATGGCGCGGAATCGATCAAGGTCCTGAAGGGGCTGGATGCGGTTCGCAAGCGCCCCGGCATGTATATCGGCGACACCGACGACGGCTCGGGCCTCCACCACATGGTGTTCGAGGTGAGCGACAACGCGATCGACGAAGCGCTTGCCGGCCATTGCGACCGGGTGCTCATCACGCTCAATCCCGACGGGTCCGTCTCGGTCGAGGACAACGGCCGCGGCATCCCGACCGGCATCCATCCGGAGGAGGGCGTCTCGGCGGCCGAGGTCATCATGACCCAGCTGCATGCCGGCGGTAAGTTCGAGAACACGTCCGACGACAACGCCTACAAGGTGTCGGGCGGTCTGCACGGCGTGGGCGTGTCGGTGGTGAACGCGCTGTCCGAATATCTCGACCTCACCATCTGGCGCGATGGCGAGGAGCATTACATGCGCTTCCGCCACGGCGATGCCGAAGCGCCGCTGAAGGTCGTGGGCAAGGTCGAGGGCAAGCGCGGCACTCGCGTGACCTTCCTTCCCTCGACCGAAAAGGTGCCGGGCGACGGCGGTACCTTCAAGAACCACATCGAGTTCGATTTCGACAAGCTGGAGCATCGCTATCGCGAGCTGGCGTTCCTGAACTCGGGCGTCCGGCTGGTGCTGGTCGACGCGCGGCACGAGGAGCCGCGTGAGGTGGAGCTGTTCTACGAGGGCGGCATCGCCGCCTTCGTGAAATGGCTCGACCGCAACAAGCAGCCGCTGATGCCGGATCCGGTGGCGATCACCGGCCACCGCGACGACGTCGGCATCGACGTCGCGCTGGAGTGGAACGACAGCTATTATGAGAATGTGCTGTGCTTCACCAACAACATCCCGCAGCGGGATGGCGGTACGCACCTGGCGGCGTTCCGTGCGGCGCTGACCCGCACGATCAACAGCTATGCCGACAAGTCGGGCGCGCTGAAGAAGGAAAAGGTCACCCTCACCGGCGACGACATGCGCGAGGGGCTGACGGCGATTGTCTCGGTCAAGCTGCCCGACCCCAAGTTCAGCTCGCAGACCAAGGACAAGCTGGTCAGCTCCGAGGTCCGCCAGCCGCTCGAAAGCCTGATGGCCGACAAGCTCGCCGAATGGCTGGAAGAGAATCCGCAGGTCGCACGCCAGATCATCCAGAAGGTGATCGACGCGGCGGCTGCCCGAGAGGCCGCCAAGAAGGCACGCGAGCTCACCCGGCGCAAGGGGGTGATGGACATCGCCTCGCTGCCCGGCAAGCTCGCCGACTGCCAGGAGCGCGACCCCGCCAAGTCCGAGCTGTTCCTGGTCGAGGGTGACTCGGCCGGCGGCTCGGCCAAGCAGGGCCGCGACCGCCACTTCCAGGCGATCCTGCCGCTGCGCGGCAAGATCCTGAACGTCGAGCGCGCGCGCTTCGACCGGATGCTCGGCAGCCGCGAGATCGGCACGCTGATCCAGGCGATGGGCACGGGCATCGGCCGCGACGACTTCAACCTGGAAAAGCTGCGCTACCACAAGATCGTCATCATGACGGACGCGGACGTCGACGGCGCCCATATCCGCACGCTGCTGCTGACCTTCTTCTATCGTCAGATGCCGCAGATCATCGAGGCGGGGCACCTCTATATCGCCCAGCCGCCGCTCTATAAGGCGACGCGCGGCCGGTCGGAGGTGTACCTCAAGGATGACGCGGCGCTGGACGCCTATCTGGTGGACGCGGGCGTTGCCGCGCAGGTGCTGGAGACGCCGGCCGGTGGCCGCAGCGGCAGCGACCTCAAGACGCTGGTGGATCACGCGCGCCGCATGCGCACGCTGATGCGCTACGTCCCCCGCCGCTATGCGCCCGAGATCGTCGAGGTGCTGGCGCTGTCCGGCACGCTCGATCCAGAAGCGTCGCGCGCCCAGCGTGAGGAGCGGCTGGCGGATGCGGTCCGCCGCCTCGACAGCACCGACGGCGACGCCCGCTGGAGTGCCAGCATCTCCGAAGAGGGGGCGCTCCACTTCCGCCGCGTGTGGCGCGGCGTCACCGATCACCATGTGATCGAGGCTGCCTTCCTGACCTCGGCCGAGGGGCGCAAGCTCCACGCGCTGACGGCCGAGGAGGTCGAGAGCTACGCTGCCACGGGCAAGCTGGTGCCGGCGCGCGGCGCCCAGGCGAGCGATGCCGACAATCCGGTCGCGGACTTGGAGGAGAGCGAGGCGACGCCCGTCACCGCCGCTAAGGGCGAGGTGCTGATCGCACGGCCCAGCCAGCTGCTCGACGCGATTCTCGCCGCCGGGCGCAAGGGCCTGTCGATCCAGCGCTACAAGGGGCTGGGCGAGATGAATGCGGAACAGCTGTGGGAAACCACGCTCGATCCGCAGAACCGCTCGATGCTGCGCGTCGCGATCGAGCAGGCGGATGTCGCGGACGAGATCTTCACCCGCCTGATGGGCGACGTGGTGGAGCCCCGCCGCGAGTTCATCCAGGAAAATGCGCTGAGCGTCGCCAACCTCGACGTGTGATTTGTGCTGCCCGGCGGTGTGGTGCCGCCGGGCAGAACTTCTGGTAGCGGTAATATTGCTTCGAGAAGCGGCGCTATGACGCACGAAATGAAAAGAGTTGGTTGACCGGAGCGCCTCCGCAGCGCAGCAACCCGGCATGGCAAGCCTTCCCCCGATCACCAACAATCCCGATGTTCGCTTCCTCGGCCGCCTGCTTGGCGACGTGATCCGCGCCTATGGCGGGGAGGACCTGTTCAAGCGCATCGAGTACATCCGCGCGACTTCGGTCGATCGGCATCGCGGCGTGGCTGGCGCGGACGCGATCGATCCGGGGCTGGATCGGCTGACGCTGGACGAGACGATCGCGTTCGTGCGCGGCTTCATGCTGTTCTCGATGCTGGCGAACCTCGCCGAGGACCGGCAAGGCGTGGCGGCGGAGGCCGGGGCGGACGTCGCCCATGCGCTGGAGCGATTGGGGAAGCACGGCATCGGCCGCGATGCGGTGCTCGCGCTGCTCGACGACGCGCTGCTGATGCCGGTGCTCACCGCCCATCCGACCGAGGTGCGGCGCAAGAGCATGATCGACCACCGCAACCGCATCGCCGAACTGATGGCGCTGCGGGACGGCGGCGTGGAGGAGACCGAGGACGGCGACCAGGTTGACGAGGCGATCCTCCGCCAGATCGCGCTCCTGTGGCAGACCCGCGTGCTCCGCCGCGAACGACTGTATGTGGCGGACGAGGTCGAGACCGCGCTCAGCTACCTGCGGGACGTGTTCCTGCCGACGCTGCCGGCGCTCTACGCGCGCTGGGAACGGGCGCTCGGCGCGCGGCCGGCATCGTTCCTGCGCCCCGGCAGCTGGATCGGCGGCGATCGCGACGGCAATCCCTATGTCACCGCGGACTCGCTGCGGCTGGCGCTGTCGCGCTCGGCCGAGGCGGTGCTGGGCTACTATCTGGATGCGGTGCATGCGCTGGGCGCCGAGCTGTCGATCTCGACCGAACATGCGACCGTGGACGCGGGCGTCGAGGCGCTGGCGGAGCGGAGCGGGGATACGGCCGCAAGCCGTGCCGACGAGCCGTTCCGCCGCGCTTTGTCGGGCATCTACGCGCGGCTCGCCGCCACCTATCGGGCACTGACAGGCAAGGCGCCGCCGCGGCCGGCCGCCCTGGACGGGGAACGCTATCCTGACCCGGCTGCGTTGCGGGAGGATCTGACGGCGCTTGCGCATGCGCTCACGATCGGCGGCAACGGCCCCCTGGCGAGCGGCGGCGCCCTGGGCCGGCTCATCCGGGCGGTGGAGACTTTCGGCTTCCACCTGGCAACGCTCGACATGCGCCAGAACAGCGCAGTGCACGAGCGCGTCGTCGCCGAACTCCTGAAGGCAGGCGGGGTCGCGGAGGACTATGCCGCCCTGGACGAAGACGCGCGGGTGGCGCTGCTCCGCCGCGAGTTGGCGAGCCCCCGGCCGCTGACCTCGCCCTATGCCGCCTATTCGGAGGAAACGGCATCCGAGCTGGCGATCCTCCATGCTGCGGCCGAAGCCCATGCCCGCTACGGCCGCGACTGCATCCGCCACTATATCGTCTCCATGGCGCAATCCGTGTCGGACCTGCTGGAGGTCAACCTGCTCCTGAAGGAAGCGGGGCTGTACGTGCCGGGCGCGACGCCGCAGGCGCATGTCATGGCGATCCCGCTGTTCGAGACGATCGGTGACCTGGAGGCGGCGCCGGAGATCATGCGCGCCTGGTTCGCGCTGCCCGAGGTCGCCGCGGTGGCAAGCGTGCGTGGGCACCAGGAAGTGATGATCGGCTATTCCGACTCCAACAAGGACGGCGGCTATCTGACCTCCACCTGGCAGCTGAGCCGCGGGTCGACCGCGCTCCGGCCGGTATTCGAGGAGGCCCGGGTCCGCATGCAGCTGTTCCACGGCCGCGGCGGCGCGGTCGGGCGCGGGGGCGGGTCCTCGTTCGCGGCGATCCAGGCGCAGCCGCCCGGCACGGTGCAGGGCCGCATCCGCATCACCGAACAGGGCGAGGTGATCGCCGCGAAATATGGCACGCGGGCGAGCGCCACCACCAACCTGGAGGCGATGGCCTCCGCGACCCTGCTGGCCAGCCTGGAGCCGGAGCGGCTGGCGCCTGTCGATTACGAGCGCTTCGCCGCGGCGATGGACACGCTCTCCGAGACGGCGTTCCGCGCCTATCGCGGGCTGGTCTATGAGACCGACGGCTTCCGGACCTTCTTCCGCCAGATGACGCCGATCAGCGAGATCGCGGGGCTCAAGATCGGATCGCGCCCGGCAAGCCGCAAGAAATCCGACGCGATCGAGGACCTGCGCGCGATCCCGTGGGTGTTCAGCTGGGCGCAGGCGCGGGTGATGCTGCCCGGCTGGTACGGCGTCGGCCAGGCGATCGCCGCGTTCGAGGACAAGGGGCTGCTGCGCGAGATGGCGAGCGGCTGGCCCTTGTTCGCCGCGACGCTTGCCAACATGGAGATGGTGCTGGCCAAGTCCGACATGGGGATCGCCGCGCGCTATGCGGCGCTCGTGGAGGATCGGGCGCTTGGGGAGGCGATCTTCGGGCGCATCCGCGACGGCTGGCAGGCGACGCAGGATGGGCTGCTCACCCTCACCCGCCAGACGCGGCTGCTGGAGAAGCATCCGGCGCTGGAGACGTCGATCCGGTTGCGGTTGCCGTACATCGAGCCCCTCAACCTGCTGCAGATCGAGCTGCTGAAGCGGCATCGTGCCGGCGAGGAGGATGCGCGGATCGGGGAGGGCATCCTGCTATCGATCAACGCGATCGCGACGGCCTTGCGCAACAGCGGGTGACCTTCCGTCACTCAGACCGTCTGTCCTGAGGTGCCGTTGAGCGAAGTCGAAACGGCGTATCGAAGGACCTGTGCTTCGATACGGGTCTTCGACAAGCTCAGCCCCTACTCAGCACGAACGGTTGGGGTTGATACCGCCCCTTTCCCCAAGCCGAGAGGTCTCCCCTCCCGTTTGCTTCGAGCTTGTCGAGAAGGCCACAGGCACCGCTCGCCAGCGCTTCTCGAATGGCTCGAAGCAAACCGATGGGCGGTGCGGCGCGCGTACCCTTGTGCTCCCGCGCAGGCGGGAGCCCAGGGTTTCTCAGCGGAGCGCTTTTGGCTGCTTCTCGACAAGCTCGAAGCAAACGGGAGAGGGCGTTGGAACCTTACCGTTCGCGCGTCGCGGCGAAGCGGACGTTCGGGTAGCGGTCGGCGACATAGCCGACTTCCCACGCCGACTTGGCGAGGAACACCGGGTTGCCGTCGCGGTCCTTGGCCATCGCGGTGCGGTTGAGGTCGGCGAAGGTCTTGAGGTCCGTCGGATCCTCCGAGGACACCCAGCGCGCGGTCTCGAACGGTGCTGGCTCCAGCCCGGCGGCGACCTTGTACTCCGCGTCCAGGCGGCTGAGCAGCACCTCGAGCTGGAGCTGGCCGACCACGCCGATGATCCAGTTCGAGCCGATTTCCGGATAGAAGACCTGGGTCACGCCTTCCTCGGCCATGTCGTCCAGCGCCTTGCGCAGCTGCTTGGTCTTGGTCGGGTCCTTGAGCGCTACGCGGCGCAGGATTTCGGGCGCGAAATTGGGGAGTCCCGTGAAGCGCACGTCGGCGCGCTCCGACAGCGTGTCGCCGACGCGCAGCGTGCCGTGATTGGGGATGCCGATGATGTCGCCCGGAAACGCCTCGTCCGCCAGCTCGCGCTCGCGGGCGAAGAACAGGATCGGCGAGTGCACCGCGATCGGCTTGCCATGGCCGCTGGGCGTCAGCTTCATGCCGCGCTTGAAGGTGCCCGAGCACAGCCGCATGAACGCGATGCGGTCGCGATGGTTGGGGTCCATGTTGGCCTGGACCTTGAACACGAAGCCGGTGACTTCCGGGTTGCTCGGGTCGACCGGCGCCGGCTCGGCCGGCTGCGGGCGCGGCGGCGGGGCGTATTCGGCAAGCGCCTTGATGAGCGAGTCGACGCCGAACTCCTTGAGCGCCGAGCCGAAGTAGACCGGCGTCAGGTCGCCGTTGCGATAGGCTTCGCCATCGAACTCGGCGTAGCCGGCCATCGCCAGCTCGGCGTCCTCGCGCAGCTTGGCGACGCCCTCGGCCGAGAGCAGTTCGTCGAGCTTGGGATCGTCGAGGCCGGTGGTCTCGACCACCTTGCCCTGGAACTCGCGGCTCGGCCCTTCCGGCAGCAGCAGGCGGTTGCTGCGCAGGTCATAGATGCCTTCGAACGCGCCGCCCATGCCGACCGGCCAGGTCATCGGCGTGACGTCGAGCTGGAGCAGGTCGGCGACCTCGTCCAACGTCTCGAACACCGGGCGCCCCTCGCGATCGACCTTGTTGACGAAGGTGATGATGGGGACGTTGCGCAGGCGGCAGACCTCGAACAGCTTGCGCGTCTGGCTCTCGATGCCCTTGGCGACGTCGATCACCATGACGGCCGAGTCGACCGCGGTCAGCGTGCGATAGGTGTCTTCGGAAAAGTCCTCGTGGCCCGGCGTGTCGAGCAGGTTGAAGGTCACGCCCTCGCGCTCGAACGTCATCACCGAGGAGGTGACGGAGATGCCGCGCTGCTGCTCGATCTTCATCCAGTCGGAGCGCGCACGCCGGGCGGCGCCGCGCGCCTTGACCTCGCCCGCCAGGTGAATCGCGCCGCCGAACAGCAGCAGCTTTTCCGTGAGCGTGGTCTTGCCGGCGTCGGGGTGGGAAATGATCGCAAAGGTGCGGCGGTCGGAAGCGGTGGGCATCGGGAATCCAGGAAAGGGGTTGCGGACGCCCTGCCCTGCTTTTGCGCGGGCGTCAAAAGGAGGCGGGGAGCCAGCAAGCACCGCGCCCGCCTTCCCCTCGTTCGGGGCCGCCTCCCTTCACCGTTTGTGCCGAGTAGAGATCGAGGTGCTGCGTCAGCAGCGTATCGAGAGCTCGTATCGAGGTACGGTCCCGCGCGACAACCCTCCCTCGATACGCCATCTCGATACGCGGCTACGCCGCTACTCGACGGCTACTCGGGATGAACGGGGGGTGGAGGAGGGGAGGCGCAGATCAGCATTGGGCGTGTAGGGTTAGGGGCGCCGCCCCTTACCGCCGCACACTCCGCGCCGCCGCCACCGCAACGTGTGCGGTCAGCACGTCCCCAGCGCTCGCGCCGGACATGGTCGCGCGCTCGGTCTGTCGCAGTCGGTCGATCGCGCGGGCGAGTTGGGGCGAACTCCAGCGGCGCAGCGCGTCCATCGTCGGCTGCTTCTCGCGAAAGAACACGCGGTGGCGCTCGATCACGTCGGCGGGGCGGTCGCCGGCGTCGATCTCGGCGCGCATCTCGGCGAGCGACAGGAGTTTGCGGACCGTCATGCGCAGCAGCGGCACCGAATGGTTGCCGCCGGCCTCGAGCGCCGCGACCTCGGCGCCGGCGGTGGCAGCGTCGCCGCCGACGATCGCGGCGATCGCACCGAACATCTCCGCCTCGCCCAAGTCTGCGCCGATCGCGTCGAGGGCGGGCAAGCCGGCGTCGCGGGGCTGGTCGGGGGCGGCGTCGAGGAACAGCGCCAGCTTCTCGATCTCGCGCGCCAGGATCGCACGATCGCCGCCGCTCGCCACCGCAAGATGCTCGGCAGCCTCGTGGCTGAGGCGCAGGCCTTGGTCGCGCCCGAGCGCCGTCGCCAGTCGGGCGGCGGCTTGTGCATCGGGCACGTAGCAGGCGCATTCAAAGGCGTTGGACGCGGCCGACACGAGCTTCACGAGCTTGCCCGTGCCCTTCACCGAGGGGGCGAGCGCCACCACCGGATTGCCGGCGCGCTCGGCGGAGAGCAGCAGCGTGACCGCCTCCAGCGACTCCTCGCCCATCGCGTTGACGCGGATGTAGCGGGCACCGCCGAACAGCGAGAGCGAGGCGGCTTCGTCGGCGAGCGCGCCGGGCCGTGCCTTCAGCGCGCTGCCGTCGAACTCGATGCGCTCCGCCTCGGGGCCCATCGCGCGGGCGAGTCGCTGCGCGAGTTCGGCCGCACCGGCCTCATCGGGGCCGTGCAGCAGGTAGAGGCGGATGTCGGGGGCAGGCTTGTCGAGCCGCGGCCCCAGCGTGTCGGGCTTGGCCTTCACTGCCCGGCGGGGAGGTCGGTCCGCTGCGCGTACGACGCGAGGCGGCTGATGATCTGGTCCGCGACGATGCCCGACAGCCGCTCCAGCGCCGACTGCTCGGCGGCGATGGTGGCATATTCGGAGCTCACCACGTCAATGCCGACGTCGGAGCCCGCGGTTGCGTCGAGCACCGTCTCGCCGCTTGCGGCATCGACCAGCTGGTAGCGCGCGCGCAGCGTCCGGCGCTCGCGCGTCACCGCATCGTCGCGGCGGACGCCCAGGCCGGTGATCTCGTCATCGAGCACCACCTGCAGCCGGTAGCGCGGTGCGCCTTCGGCACGCAGCCGGTCGCGCAGCGCCGTCGACATCAGCCAACCGTTCTGGCCGGGGATGGGGGCGACCTCGACGCCCGAGAGCAGCGCCCGCACCGGTCCGGACTCGCCGCCCGCATAGAGCGGCCGCAGACCGCAGCCGGCGAGGGCCAGCGGCAGGCAGGCGAGCAGCAGCGGGGCGGCGCGCCGGATCATGCGACGATGTTCACCAGGCGATCGGGAACCACGATCACCTTGCGCGGCGGCTTGCCCTCCATCGCGCGCTGGACGTTGGCCGAGGCGAGCGCTGCGGCCTCCGCATCCTCGCGCGCGGTGCCCTTGGGCAGGGTCAGCGTGTCGCGCAGCTTGCCGTTGACCTGCACCGCGACGGTGACCTCATCCTCGACCAGGAGCGCGGCGTCGACTTCCGGCCAGGGCGCATCGGCGATCAGCCCGTCGCCGCCGTTTGCGGCCCAGGCTTCCTCGGCGATGTGCGGCACCATCGGCGCCACCAGCCGCATGAGCGTGCGGATCGCCTGGGTGCGGGACGCGGACGGTGCGGCCTTTTCGATCATGCCGGTCAGCTCATAGAGCTTGGCGACCGCCTTGTTGAACGCCAGTGCCTCGACGTCGGCGGCGATGCCGGCGATCGTCTGGTGCAGCTTGCGGTCGAGCGCCTTGTCGGACCCCTCGGTGCCCGCCTGTTCGGCGAGGCCGTCGAACAGCCGCCACAGCCGCTGGACGAAGCGCCACGAACCCTCGATGCCCGCCTCGCTCCACGGCAGGTCGCGCTCGGGCGGGCTGTCGGACAGCATGAACCACCGCACCGCGTCCGCGCCGTACTGGTCGACGATCGGACCGGGATCGACGGTGTTCTTCTTGGACTTGGACATCTTCTCGACGCGGCCGACCGTGATGGCCTCACCGGTCGCGATCTCCACGCCGTCCTGCACTTCCGCAGGACCCAGCCAGCGGCCGTCCGAGGACTTGTAGGTCTCGTGCGTCACCATGCCCTGGGTGAACAGGCCGGTGAACGGCTCGGCCACGTCGATCAGGCCGGTGCGCTTGAGCGCGCGCGTCCAGAAGCGGGCGTAGAGCAGGTGCAGGATCGCATGCTCGACGCCGCCGATATACTGCCCGACCGGCAGCCACTGGGCGACGACATCCTTGTCGAACGGCTTGTCCTTGGGCTGGCTGGCGAAGCGGATGAAGTACCAGGACGAATCCGCGAAGGTGTCGAGCGTGTCGGTCTCGCGCCGCGCCGACTTGCCGCAGGTCGGGCAGTCGACGTGCTTCCAGGTCGGATGGCGATCGAGCGGATTGCCCGGTACGTCGAAGCTGACGTCCTCGGGCAGCACCACCGGCAGCTGGTCCTGCGAGACCGGCACCGCGCCGCAATCCTCGCAATGGATGATCGGGATCGGCGTGCCCCAATAGCGCTGGCGGCTGACGCCCCAGTCGCGGAGGCGCCAGACGGTCGTGCCTTCGCCCCAGCCGTCGGCTTCGCCGCGTGCGATCACCGCCGCCTTGGCGGCGTCCACGTCCATGTCGTCGAGGAAGTCGGAGTTCACCAGCTGGCCACCGCCGGTATAGGCCTCGTCGCCTTCGAACAGCGGATCGCGGTGCTCCCCGTCGGCCACCACGCGGCGCACCGGCAGCTGGTATTTGCGCGCGAAGTCCAGGTCGCGCTGGTCGTGCGCCGGAACGCCCATGACAGCGCCGGTGCCATATTCCATCAGCACGAAGTTGGCGATGAACACCGGCATCGGCAGCCCGGTGAACGGGTGCGTCGCGGTGGCGCCGGCGTCGTAGCCGAGCTTTTCCTGGGTCTCGATCTCGGCCGCGGTGGTGCCGCCCTGCTTGCAGCGATCGATGAACGCCTGTGCTTCCGGATCGCGCAACGCCGCCGCCTGGGCGATCGGATGGTCGGCTGCGACCGCGACGAAGCTCGCGCCAAAGATCGTGTCCGGGCGGGTCGAGAACACCTCGACCGGCTGCCCGTCGGAGACCTGGAAGCGGATCTTCATGCCGCGGCTCTTGCCGATCCAGTTCTCTTGCATCAGCTTGACCTTGTCGGGCCACTGATCGAGCGACTGGAGCCCGTCGAGCAGCTCGTCGGCAAAGTCCGTGATCTTGAGGAACCACTGGGAGAGCTTGCGCTTCTCCACCAGCGCGCCGGAGCGCCAGCCGCGGCCGTCGATCACCTGCTCGTTGGCGAGCACGGTCATGTCGACCGGGTCCCAATTGACCGGCGATTCCTTGCGATAGACGAGGCCCGCCGCATAGAGGTGCAGGAACAGCGCCTGCTCATGGCCATAATAGTCGGGCTCGCAGGTCGCGAGCTCGCGCGTCCAGTCGAGTGCGAAGCCCAGGCGCTTCAGCTGCGCCTTCATCGTCGCGATGTTGTCGCGGGTCCAGCCGCCCGGATGCACGCCCTTTTCCATGGCGGCATTCTCGGCCGGCATACCGAACGCGTCCCAGCCCATCGGGTGGAGCACTTCATAGCCGGTCATCCGGCGGAAGCGCGCGAGCACGTCACCCATCGTATAGTTGCGCACGTGGCCCATATGGATGCGCCCCGACGGGTAGGGGAACATCTCGAGCACGTAGCTCTTGGGGCGCGGGCTATCGTCGCGGGCGGCGAAGGTGCGGCGGTCTTCCCACAGCTTCTGCCAGGCCGCATCCGCCTTCAGTGCATTGAAACGCGAGGCCATTTCAGGGGTGCTTGCCTCAGCCGATCAGCGCGCCGCGGCGCAGGTCGCGCGCACGGGTCAGGATGATGTCTTCGAGCTTCTGGACGGTGGCGGCCTGAACCGGCGCCTCCACCCACTGGCCGTTCTGCTGCACCTGGCGGAGCGCCGCCACGCGCAGGGCGTCGGCGCGCAGATCCTGGTCGAGGATGCTGACGGTAACCTTCATGCGCTCGGTCGGCGTGGCCGGATTCACATACCAGTCGGTGACGATCACGCCGCCGTTCGAATCGGTCTGCAGCAGCGGCATGAAGCTGAGCGTGTCGAGGCTGGCACGCCACAGATAGCTGTTGACGCCGATGGTCGTCACCTGGGAGGCGGCGAGATCGGCCTTCAGATCGTCCTTGCGGCTGCCGCACGCGGTGAGCGTGAGGGCAATCGCGAGCGGACCCAGGATCGCGGTGCGCAACGGGCGGATCATCGGCGTTTCCTTGGAAGAACGGAACATCGGCTGCTTCTATAGAGGGTCGCGGTGCCGCCGCAAGCGGCGCGGCCCCGCAGGCAGTACCGGGCGGCATGTGGGCGGATTGCAACAGTTCACCGGAATCGTGTTCGGCCGGTGGCGACATGCAACCGAATCATGCTAGCGCACTTTTGAAGCGGGAGGAGAAACGGGGTGCTTACGATGCGCGCCATGGCTGGATTGGGGATCGGGGTGCTGAGCGCCGCCGGAGCCTTGATCGCGCCTGCGCTCGGTGCCCCGGAAGGCTCGCGTGCCGTGGCCTTTCGCCGTGCGGCCCCCGTCAGCAGCATCGGCGGCTTCACGCCCTCATCCGCCGATCCCAAGCTTGCCGCGGTTCTCGCGCGCAGCGGGATCGACGGCAGCAGCTTCCGCTTTACGCCTTCGGAAGGCCAGCGCATCAGCAAGCGTGCCGTGACGGTCGCGGTGCGTGCGCGCACGCAGCCGGCTTCCGCTTCGGAGCATGCGGCGGTCGACACCAACGTCGGCCCCACGCTGGCGCCCATCGCCTATAATCTCGGAACCTCGGTCGGCTGGAAGCGTTTTGCCGCCGCCGGCGATCTCGCCAAGCTCGACCTGGGCGTGCAGCCGGGCAATCGCGATCGCATCGGTGCTGCGGTCGGCAAGGCGGCCCGTCGTACCAGCAGCGTGACCGTGGGCGGCGAAAAGCCGCTGGTCGATCAGGCCAAGCTGGTGGCGGATGTACCCAGCGCGTCGATCGACGTCGGGGGCTCCTATTCGCTGACTCGTCACTTCGACGTGACGGCGGGCGTGCGCTACAAGTCCGACAAGGACCGGCTCCTGCGGACCGAGGACACGCGTCGGGACAGCCAGGCGCTCTACGTGGGCACCGCCTTCCGCTTCTGATCCGGCCGGGCGCTACCGCGTCCAGGCATCGATCGCAGCCCAGCCGTGAACGCCGAAGCCGGCCAGGCTGCGCGCGCGCCGTGCATCCATGCCGCCGAGTGCGATCACCGGGATGCCGGCTCCTCGAATCATCATTCCGAAGCGGACTCGTCCGAGCGCGGGAGCGCCCGGGTGCGAGCGGGTGGCGAAGACGGGGGAGGCGAACACGGCGTCGACTCCGTCGCGGCGGGCGGCCACCACGTCGCGACGATGGTGTGCGGGGCGAGTCGCGAGCCCTTGCTTTGGAGCTGCGCTGCGCGTGCCATGCCGACCGTCGGCGCCTGGCAGGCGGGCGCCGGCGACGAGCAGCACCAGCCGCCGGCGCCGCGCGATGCGTCGGACACGCGCGAACAGCGCGGCGCGCTCTCGGGGCGACAGCTGATAGTGGCGGAACACCACGCCCGCGCCGCGCGGCAGCCGTTCGAGCGCGTCCCACAGCGCCTCGCCGATCCGCGGGTCGGTCATCAGCCATTGGCGGGGGAGGGGCTGGCGGGCACGCATCGCGCTACCTATAGCGCCCCCGATGACCACCGACGATGCCCCCCAGCGGCTGGCCGATGTGCGCGAGCGGATCGCGCGCGCCGAGCAGCTCGCCAAGCGCCCGGCCGGCGCCACCAGCCTGATCGCCGTCTCCAAGACGCACGAGGCTCCCGCCATCGCCCCGCTGATCGCCGCGGGCCAGCGCGTGTTCGGCGAGAACCGCGTGCAGGAGGCGCAGGCGAAATGGCCGGCGCTGCGCGAGGCGACCCCGGACATCGAGCTGCACCTGGTCGGGCAGCTTCAGTCCAACAAGGCCGACGACGCGGTGGCGCTGTTCGACGCGATCCATTCGCTCGACCGGCCGTCGCTGGTCGCCGCCCTCGCCAAGGCAATGGACCGGCACGACCGACGTCCCGCCTGTTTCGTGCAGGTCGACATCGGCGACGAGCCGCAGAAGGGCGGCGTTGCCGTCGCCGAATTGCCGGTACTGCTTGCCGAGGCTCGGCGCGCCGAACTGCCGGTAATCGGGCTGATGTGCGTGCCGCCGCTGGAGCTGGAGCCGGCGCCTTGGTTTGCGCTGCTGGCGAAGCTCGCCGACGACAACGGCCTGCCGGGGCTCAGCATGGGCATGTCCGGGGATTACGAGACCGCGGTGACGCTGGGGGCCACCCATGTGCGGGTCGGCACCGCCTTGTTCGGGGCACGCTGATGCGGTTCGACGCGATCCTGTTCGACTTCGACGGTGTGCTGCTGGAAAGCGAATGGGCGGGCAACCGCCACCTCGCCGATTACCTGACGGCCGCCGGCCACCCGATCGACACCGCCGAGGCGATGGCGCGCTTCATGGGTCGTGCGGGCAAGGACTTCCTGGACGAGGTGGAGGCGTTCCTGGGGCGCCCGATCCCGGCCGACTTCCACGAGGCCCGTGCCGCAGAGGATGCGCACGCGGTCGCCGAGGGAATCGAGGAAGTGGCGGGTGCGGTCGCCTTCGTGCGCTCGTTGCCGCCCGGGCTGCCGCGCGCGATCGCCTCGTCGAGTTCGACGCGCTGGATCACCGCGCATCTCGACCATCTGGGCTTGCGCGACGCGTTCGGCGACAAGGTGTTCAGCGGACGCGAGCATGTCACCCGCGGCAAACCGGCACCGGACCTGTATCTCTATGCTGCCGACGCGCTCGGCGTGCCGATCGAACGTTGCGTGATCCTGGAGGACTCGCCGGTGGGCGCCACCGGTGCGGTGGCATCGGGTGCGCACGTCATCGGCCTGTGCGCCGGCCAGCATTGCGGCATCGGCCATGCGGACGTGCTGCGCCGGATCGGCGTGCACGACATCGCCGGGGATTTCGAAGAGGTGGCGCGGCTGGTCGCCTGACCCGCCGCGCCTGGCCTCTTATTCGACCGGGAAGCCGCGACGCTTGAACAGCGCAGTGACGTCCGGGTCGCGGCCGCGGAACGCGCGATAGGCCTGTTTGCGATCGGTCTCGTTACCGGTCGACAGCAGCACGGTGCGGAAGCGATCGGCGGTCGCCTTGTCCCAGACGTTGCCGGTTTCGGTGAACGCCGCCCAGGTGTCCGCGTCCATCGTCTCCGACCACAGATAGCTGTAGTAGCCCGCGCTATAGGCGTCGGACGAGAAGAGGTGGTTGAACTGCGGCAGGCGGTGCCGCATCACCATCTCCTTCGGCATCCCCAGCTCGGCCAGCGTCTCGCGCTCGAACGCGTCGACGTCGGTCACCGGCGTGTCGCGGTCGTGCAGCTTCATGTCGACGATCGCAGACGAGAGATATTCGACCGTGTCGAAGCCCTGGTTGAAGGTCGACGACTTCTCGATCTTGTCGACCAGCGCCTGCGGCATGGGTGCGCCGGTCTGATAGTGCTTGGCATAGCGATCGAGCACGTCGCGAGTCAGCAGCCAGTTCTCGTTCACCTGGCTGGGATACTCCACGAAGTCGCGCGGCGTGCCGGCGAGGCCGGGGTATTTCACGTCCTGCAGGAAGCTGTGGATGGCGTGGCCGAACTCGTGGAACAGCGTGGTCGCGTCGTCCAGGCTGATGAGCGTCGGCTGGCCGGGGGCGCCTTTTACGAAATTGTTGTTGTTGGACGCCAGCACGTTGCGGTGGCCGCCCAGCTCCTGCTGACGGCGATAGGCCGTCGCCCAGGCGCCCGAGCGCTTGCCCGAGCGGGCATAGGCATCGAAGTAGAAGACGCCGACATTGTGCCCGTCACGCTTGTCGGTGACGACAAAGGTGCGCACCGCGGGGTCGAACACCGGGATCTGCCCCGTGTTCTCCTTGAACTCCAGGTCGTAGAGCCGGCCCGCGGCGTAGAGCGCACCCTGGAGGATGTTGTCGAGCTGGAGGTACGGCTTCACCTCGCTCTCATCGAGGTCGTACTTCGCCTTGCGCACCTTCTCGGCGTAGAAGCGATAGTCCCACGGCTCGATGGTGATCTTGGCGCCGCCCTGGTTGGCGAGCGCCTGCATGTCGGCGACCTCCTGGTGGACGCGGGCGACCGCGGCGGGCCACACGCGCATCATCAGCGACATGGCATTGGCGGGCGTCTCCGCCATGGTGTCGTCCATGCGGTACCAGGCGTGGTTCTGGAAGCCGAGCAGCTTGGCGCGCTGCTGCCGCAGCTTCAGGATCTCGGCGATAGTTGCATTGGTGTCGTTGGCGCCGCCGTTGTCGCCACGGTTGACGAAGGCGCGCCACACCTTTTCGCGCAACGCCCGATCGGTGGCATAGGTCAGCACCGGCGCGACGGAGGAGCGGGTGTTGACGATCGCCCATTTGCCCGGAAGCTTGCGTTCGTCGGCCGCGGCCTTGAGCGAGGCGACGAAGCTGTCGGGCAGGCCCGCAAGTTGCTTGGCATCGTCGACGACGATCCAGGTCTCCTCGTCGGCCAGCACCTTTTCGCTGAAGCTGTTGTAGGCGACGGACAGCCCCTGGTTGAGCTGCGACACCTGTGCCCGCTGCGCATCGGTGAGCAGCGCGCCGCGGCGCACGAAGCTGCGATAGGTGCGCTCGAGCAGCCGTAGCTGCTGGGGATCGAGCTTCTGGCTGGCGCGGCCGTCGTATGCCGCCTTCACCCGCGCGAACAGCTTGGGGTCGAGGTAGAGCTCGTCATAGAAGGCGGAGAGCTTGGGGCTCCACTCGCGGTCGATCGCCTGCACCTCCTTGGTAGCGAGGTTGCTCGAATAGACGCCCCACATCGACTCGACCCGGTCCATCGTGTCGCCGGCGAGTTCCATCGGCTCGATCACGGTCTGGAAGGTCGCCGGGCGCTTGTCGTCGCGGATCTTGAGCACGTCGCGGCGCAGCTCGGCCATTGCGACCGGGAAGGCGGCGGGGAACATCGCCGGCGTCACCTTGTCCCAGGGCGGCACGCCGCCATAGGGGCCGCCCCAGGGGGCGAGCAGCGGGGTTGCATCGACGGAAGTCGAGGAGGGGGCCGCAGCGGCGGAAGTCTGCGCCATGGCGGCTCCTGCAGGGAAAAGGGCGAGGATCGTGGTCGCGGCCAGAACGGCGCGCAGGCGTGCGGTCATCAGGGGCTCCGATAAGGGTCGCAGGCGAGCCTAAGCATCGGGAAAGGAATGGCAAGCCGGCGCCCGCGCAAGGGTCATGCGATCGGCGGTTGACTCGGGAGCGCATTAGAACAGAATAGGAACATATCGAGTCCCTCGTGAGTCCTAGCTGTTGTCGTGACCCAAGCTCAAGCCCCTGTCCTGGACGCCTTGCGCGCGCAGCTGCGCGCCATCGAATGCGGCCGCTATCGCCGGCGCGAGGTGCTGCCGTTCGGCGTGCCGGCGCTCGACGCGGTGCTGGCCGGAGGTGGGCTGGCGCTCGATGCGCTGCACGAGGTGGCAGGCGCCGGGCCGGACATGGCCGACGATTGCGCGGCGACGCTGTTCCTGGCGGGAATTGCCGCACGCGCCTGGGGCCCCGTGCTGTGGGTGGTGCGGCGGCGCGACCTGTTCGCGCCGGGACTCGCGCAGGTAGGGCTTGGGCCGCACCGGGTGCTCTATGCCGAGGCTGCCGACGATGCCGAGCTGCTCCAGCTGATGGAGGAAGGGCTGCGCCATCGCGGGCTGGGCGCCGTGATCGGCGAGGCCAAGCGCGTGCCCATGACCGCCACCCGCCGGCTGCAGCTGGCGGCGGAGGGCGGGCGCACCATCGCGCTGCTGCTGCGCCGGCATGGGCGCGCAGGCGCCGATCCGCTGGCGGTGCCCTCGGCCGCATCGACGCGCTGGCGGGTGGCATCCGCGCCCTCGACGCCGCTGCCGGTGGCCGGCGTCGGCCGCGCCCAATGGAACCTTGCGCTTGTCCGCCAGAAGGGCGGCGAGCCCCGCGACTGGACCGTGGAGGCATGCGATGAAACGGGTCGCTGCGCTCTTCCTGCCCGACTGGCCGATCGACCGGCTGCGGCAGGCAGAGCGAACCGCCGCGCCGCCTGAGGCGGGACGCACGGGCTCCGCCTTCGCGGCGATCGGCCGGGTGGCCGAGGCCGAACGCGCCAACCAGTGCTCCGTCCCCAAGGAGGGCGGCTGGCGCCCCGGTGCGCGCTGGGCACGGGCCGAGGTGGAGGCTGCGATCGAGCAGCTGCCCACGCACCAGCGCCCGCCGCAGCGGGAGCTGGGCCGCACCAGCGTGGCCGCCGACCACCCCTTCAAGGCAGAGAGGCCTTTCAAGGACGTCCACCGCCAGGGCCGTCCGCTCGACGCTTCGCCCGCATCCGCCGCCTGGGCCGCAGATGCCGAAGCCGTGGAACGGGCGATCGCGGCGCTGCCGCTGCACCAGCAGCCGCCGTTCCGCGAGCTCAGCCGCCGTTCGGAGGTGATGGACCATCCGTTCAAGGCGATGCCGCCGGACGAGGGCGGGTGCAGCCATCACGCACTCGCCCAGCCGCAGGCGTTCCCCCGATCGGACCGGCCGACGCTGGCGCAGATGGCGGCGATGCCGGCGGTGCAGTACCCGGGCGAGGGGCCGCACCCGGACGCGCATGGCCGCGAGCCGATCGCGGGCTATGCCGCCGCGGGTCGTTTCTTCCAGACCGGACGCACGCTCGGCGACCTGGTCGCGCGGGTGTGCGTGGAGGAAGTGCCCGGCAGACTCGCCCCGGTGCGGGATGTGGTAGCGCTGGTCACCGTTGCCCGCCAGGGAGGACGCGTGGCGATCGCGGCGGCGTCTCCGGCGGCGCAGGCGCTGGGGCTGCGGCCGGGCATGGCGCTCACCCAGGCACGCGCGCAGGTGCCCGAACTTCAGGTGCGCGATGCCGATCCGGCGGGCGACCGGGCCGATCTGCGCCGGCTGGCGATGCTGCTCGCGCGCCGCTGGACGCCGGTGGTCGACCTGTCCGATCCCGACGGGCTGCTGCTCGACCTCACCGGGGTCGCGCACCTGCATGGCGGCGAGGTGCGCATGGCACTGCGGCTGGTGCGCCTGCTCGCGCGGCATGGCGTCAACGCCTGCGTCGGCATTGCCGATACGGCCGGTGCCGCCTGGGCGCTGGCCCGGCAGGGTGGGGCAGTGGTGCGGATCTGCCCGCCCGGTGCCCAAGCCGAGGCGCTGGACCCGCTGCCGGCCGGGCTGTTGCGGCTTCCGGAAAGCGCGATCGAGCTGCTCGCCCGGCTGGGCGTGACGACGATCGGGCAGCTGCGGGCACTTCCGCGCGGGCAGCTGGCGCGGCGGTTCGGCGATGCGGTGCTCGCCCGGCTGGACCAGGCGCTGGGGGCGCGTGCCGAGCCGCTCGATCCGGTGGTGCCGCCGGAACGCGTCCAGGTCCGCCAGCGCTTCGCCGAGCCGATCGCCACCGCAGAGGCGATCGCGCACTGGCTGGGCGAACTGGTGCCCCGGCTAGTGGCGGTGTTGCGGAAAGCCGGGCTGGGCGCACGCCAGGTGGAACTGGTGCTCGATCGCGTCGACGGCGTGCCGCAGCGGCTGCGCATCGGGCTCGCGCGTGCCAGCCGCGACTCCGAGCATTTGTTGCGACTGCTGGGGCGGCGGATCGAGACGGTGGAGCCCGGCTATGGCATCGACGCCATGGCGTTGCACGTGCGCCGCGCCGAGCCGCTGGGCGCGGAGACTCTGGGTGCCGCGCTGGTCGAGGACACGCCGCCGGACCTGGGGCCGCTGGTCGACCAGATCGTCAACCGCATCGGCGCGCAGCGCATGTGGCGGGTGGTCCCGGTGGAAAGCGATGTGCCCGAACGCGCATCCACGCGGGTGGCGCCGCTCGACCCCACCGATACACCCGCGGCGCAGCTGCGCGAGGACGACGTCCGCCGGCTCGACGGTCGCGAGGCCGACCACCCCTGGCACCTGCGCTGGCCGCGTCCGGTGCGCGTGCTGCGCCGGCCCGAGCGGCTCGATCATGTCATGGCCGAATTGCCCGACCAGCCGCCGCGGCGCTTCACCTGGCGCGGGGTGCCCCATGTGGTGGTGCATGCCGACGGGCCGGAACGGATCGCGGGCGAATGGTGGCGCCGCCCGGCCGAGCGCGATGCGGTGCGCGACTATTTCCGGGTGGAGGACGAGCACGGCCATCGCTTCTGGCTGTACCGTAGCGGCGATGGCTTGCGTGGGGAGACGGGCGACCTCAGCTGGTGGCTCCAGGGCATGTTCGCATGACCTATTCGGAGCTTCAGGTCACCACCCACTTCTCCTTTCTGCGCGGTGCGTCGTCGGCGGAGGAACTGTTCGGCACCGCGTCCAAAATGGGCATGCCGGCGCTCGGCATCACCGACCGCAATTCGGTGGCGGGCATCGTCCGCTCGTTGGTCGCCGCGCGCGAGGTGAGCGCGCAGGGCAACCCCATCCGCCTCGTGGCCGGGTGCCGGCTCGACCTCGTCTCCGGCGCGTCGCTGCTGGTGTGGCCGGAGGATCTGGCGGGCTGGTCGCGGCTCACCCGGTTGCTGACGCTGGGCAAGAAGCGCGCCGATCCGCAGCACGGCGAAAAGGGGCAGTGCTTCCTCCATTGGGACGATCTGGCCGATACGCAGGGGCTGGTCGGATCGCTCGTGCCCGGCATCGACGGCGTGCGCGAGGAGGAGCTGCGCTGGATGGCCGACCTGTTCGGGTCGGACCGCGGCCATGTCTGCCTGACCTATCACCGCCGGCCCGGCGACCGGCTGCGGCTGCATCGCACGGCCGAGGAGGCCGCGCGCTTCGGCTTGCGGCCGCTCGCCACCGGCGACGTGCTCTACCACGAGCCCGAACGTCGTATGCTGCAGGATGTGGTGACCGCGATCCGCTGCAAATGCACCATCGACGATCTGGGGCTGCGGCGCGAGCGGTCGGCCGATCGCTGCTTCGTGCCGCCCCAGACGATGGAGCGCCGCTTCGCCGATCTGCCGGAGGCGATCCGTGCCGGCGCCGCGATCGTCGAGCGCTGCACCTTCTCGCCGACCGAACTGAGCTACCGCTATCCCGACGAGATCGTGATGCACGGCCGCACGCCGCAGGAAGCCCTGGAGCAGCTGGCGCGCAAGGCACTGGACGCGCTGTTCCAACAGCCGCCGTTCCACGGCCGGCCGGACCAACGCTACATCGACAAGCTCGACTATGAACTCGAGCAGGTCAGGCTGATGGACTATGCGGCCTATTTCCTGACCGTCAATTCGATCGTCACCTATGCCCGCGCGCAGGACATTTTGTGCCAGGGGCGGGGCTCGGCGGCCAATTCGGTGATCTGCTATGTGCTCGGCATCACCTCGATCGACCCGGTCGAGCACCAGCTGCTGTTCGAGCGATTCATCTCCCCCAATCGCGGCGAGCCGCCCGACATCGATGTCGATTTTGAGCATGAGCGGCGCGAGGAGGTGATCCAGTGGATCTACCAGACCTATGGCCATGACCATGCCGCGCTGACGGCGGTGGTCAGCCGCTTTCGTGCACGCGGCGCGGTACGTGAGGTCGGCAAGGCGCTCGGCCTGCCCGAGGACATGACCGGTGCGCTCGCAGGCCAAGTGTGGGGCTGGTCGAGCGAGGGCGTGGCGGACGCGCATGTCGATGCGCTCAACCTCGACCGTTCCGATCCCCGGCTGGCACTGACGCTGGAGCTGGCGCGCGAGCTGATCGGCACGCCCCGCCACCTGTCGCAGCATCCCGGCGGTTTCGTGCTCGCGCGCGACCGGCTCGACGGGCTGGTGCCCGTAGAGCCCGCCGCCATGGCCGATCGCTGGGTGGTGGAATGGGAAAAGGAGGACATCGAGGAACTCGGCTTCATGAAGGTTGATATCCTCGGCCTCGGCATGCTCGGCTGCATGCGGCGCGCGTTCGACCTCTTGGGCGAACACAAGGGGCTGGCGCTGACGCTCGCCTCGCCCGAGCTGCAGAAGGAGGATCCGGCGACTTTCGCGATGATCCAGCGCGCCGACACGCTGGGCGTCTTCCAGATCGAGAGCCGCGCCCAGATGGCGATGCTGCCGCGGATGCTGCCGGAGACCTTCTACGACATCGCAATCCAGGTCGCGATCGTCCGCCCCGGCCCGATCCAGGGCGACATGGTGCATCCCTATCTCAAGCGGCGCGAGCAGAAGCGGCGCAATCCCGACATCGAGTTCGACTATCCGAGCCCGCGGCTGAAGGCGGTGCTGGAAAAGACGCTGGGCGTGCCGCTGTTCCAGGAACAGGCGATGAAGGTCGCGATCGAGGGCGCGGGCTTCACGCCTGCGCGCGCCGACGAGCTGCGCAAGGCGATGGCGACCTTCAAATATACGCAAGGCGTCGGCCAGTTCCGCGAGGAGCTGATCGCCGGGATGAACAAGAACGGCATCTCCGAAGGCTTCGCCGACCGGCTGGTGAAGCAGATCGAGGGCTTCGGCAGCTATGGCTTTCCCGAGAGCCACGCCGCGTCCTTCGCCAAGATCGCCTATGCCTCGTCCTGGATGAAGTGCCACCATCCCGACGTGTTCTGCGCGGCGTTGCTGAACGCGCAGCCGATGGGCTTCTACGCGCCCGCGCAGATCGTGCGCGATGCGCGCGAGCATGGCGTGGAGGTACGGCCGGTGTGCATCAACGACAGCCGCTGGGACACGCGGCTGCTGGGGGCGGCGACGACCGACCTTTCCCCGGAAGCGGCGGCCGCGATGCGCCTGCCGCTGCGACTCGGGTTCAAGGTGGTGCACGGCCTGTCCAACGGCGATGCCGCACGACTGGTGATGGCGCGCGGCGAGACGCCGTTCACCTCGGTCGAGGATGCGTGGCGGCGATCGGGCGTGCCGCTCGCCGCGCTGGAAAAAATCGCGCGCGCCGACGGGTTCCAGGCGCTGGGGCTCGACCGGCGCCAGGCGCTATGGGCGATCAAGGGGCTGGCGGCGGCGCCGCTGCCGTTGTTCGCCGCGGCCGACGCGCGCGCGGGCGGGCTGACGCCGGAAGTGGCGGAGGCGCCGGTCATGCTCGAACCGCTCACCGCCGGGCGCGAGGTGGTGGAGGATTACCGCGCCACCCAGCTGTCGCTGCGCGCCCACCCGCTCACCTTCCTGCGTGGCGAACTGGAGGGCGAGGGCGTGGTGCCCTGCAAGGCGCTCGGGTCGCTCAAGGACGGTCGGCGGGTGGAGGTGGCGGGCGTGATCCTGGTCCGCCAGAAGCCCGGCAGCGCCAAGGGCGTCCTCTTCATCACCATCGAGGACGAGACCGGCGTCGCCAACGCGATCCTGTGGCCCGACCGGTTCGAGAAGCAGCGCCGCACCGTCATGTCAGCGGCGATGGTGTCGATCGTCGGCCGGGTGCAGCGCGAGGGAGAGGTGATCCACGTCATCACCGACCGGGTGGTGGATCGCACCCCGATGCTGCGGAGCATCGGCGACCTCGAGCTGCCGCGCCTCACCGGCCGCGGCGATGGCGCCACCCATGGCAGCGGCCCCGACCCGCGCGACGCCAAGCCGCCGGCGGTGTGGAAGCCGCGCACTCACTACCACCCGCCGTTCCGCACCGGCTGCGACCCCGAGGACGTGATTCCGATCCGCTCGCACGATTTCCATTAAGGTGCGCGATCCGAAAGGCGCCCGCAACACCTGCCGTACTCCCGAAAAGGCCCCAGGGCTCTGGCGCTATCGCCGGTGCTCTGCTGGGCCCTGGATCCCTGCCGGCGGGGGCATACGTCCATTGCTCCGGGCCAGCGTGCGTTTCGCGAAGGTCTGGTGAAGGCCGGACCCGCTGGCCTCCACCGCCACCTGCGCCTAAGCGCGGCGTATGGAGTTCGCCGCCGAAACGCTTGCCTTCCTCGCCGCCATCGCCTTCCTTGCCGGCACCATCGACGCGCTGGCGGGCGGGGGCGGGTTGCTGACGCTGCCGGCGATGATGGCGGCCGGGGTGCCACCGGTGGCGGCGCTTGCCACCAACAAGCTGCAAAGCACGATCGGCACCGCGTCCGCCTTCCACACCTTCTGGCGGGCGGGCCATGTCGACCTGCGCCAGTTCGCGGTGCCGGCCGCCGCCGCCTTTGCCGGATCGGCACTGGGCGCGACCGCCGTGCAGCACATCAGCTCCGCGTTCCTCGCTGCGTTCATGCCGGTGCTGTTGATCGCGATGGGCCTCTATTTCCTGCTCGCGCCACCCATGAGCCAGGTGGATCGCCACGCGCGGATGGGCAGAGCGGGCATCACCCTGATCGTCGCAGGAATCGGCTTCTACGACGGCTTCTTCGGTCCCGGCACCGGATCCTTCCTGACGCTGGCGCTGGTGGCATTGGGCGGCCTGGGGCTGGTGCGCGCGATCGCCAACACCAAGCTGCTCAACCTGTCGACGAACGTCGCCGCCCTGATCGCGATGGTGGCCGGGGGCCATGTGCTGTGGCAGCTGGGGGCGGTGATGGCGGCGGCGAACGTCGCGGGCAACCAGCTGGGCGCCCGCCTGGCGATCCGCTTCGGCGGCAGCGGCATCCGCCCGCTGCTGGTGCTCATGTCCGCGGCGTTGACGATCAAGTTGCTGGCCGACCCCGCCAATCCGCTCTGGACCCTGTTCTAGACTGCCACCGCCGGCGCCACACGACCGCCAATATTCGTGACGGCGCCGGAACCTTCCGCCGGCTTGCGAGTCCTAGCTTCAACAGACCCGACAGGCGGTCGAAACGGAGGGACGAGTACAATGGGCGTCATTATTTGGCTTATCGTTGGCGGTGTCGTGGGTTGGCTGGCCAGCATGGTCATGCGGACTGACGCACAGCAGGGAATCATTCTGAACGTGGTGGTCGGCATCATCGGCGCGTTCATTGCGTCGCTGATCTTCGGCGCGAACATCAACGACGGTATCACGGTGACGTCGTTCATCACCTCGCTCGTCGGCGCGATCATCCTGCTGGCGATCGTGAACCTGGTCCGTCGCGGAACCGTTCGCTAAAACAGCGACGATCTCCGGATCCAAAGAAAAGGGCCGTCCCTTCCGGGGCGGCCCTTCTTCTATGTGCCGCGCAGGCGATCAGCGGAGCAGGAAGCGGACCGTCACGGTTGCAGTGATGTCCTGCTCGCCGGCGGCCATCGGCGTCGAATCGGCAGCCACGGACGCCATGCGAGCCTGGACCATCACCGGCGGCGGCGCGGAGGGCACATCGCCCTCTGCAATGGTCAGGATGCGGTCGACGCGCAGCCCCGCGGCCTTGGCATAGAGTTCGGCGCGCGCGCGCGCCTTGGCGATGGCATCCGCCCGTGCCTCGTCGAGCGCCTGGTCGGCGGCGCCGACCGAGAGATCGGGCCCCTGGATCTGGTTGGCGCCCTCCGCCACCAGCGCGTCGAGGATGGCGCCGCTCTTCGCAATGTCCCGGAACCGCACCGACACCTGGTTGGACGCCTGATAGCCCGTGATCACCGGCGGCACGTTCTCCGCATAGCGATACTGCGGCTGGAGCCCGATCTGGGCAGTCTGGATGTCGCGCGGGGCGACGCCTGCCTTGCGGAGGGCGGCCACGACCCGGTTCATGCGGGTGGCATTTTCCTGAAGGGCGGCCGCAGCGGTCGCGGCCTGGGTCACGACACCCGCCCGCAACGTTGCCACGTCGGGGACGCGCGTCGCCTTCCCCTGGGCGACCACGTCCAGCAGCGTGGCATCGAGCAACACCGGCGCAGGGGCGACCTGCTGTGCGGCGGCCGGCACCGCGATCCCGGCAATGCCCGTGGCCAGAGCGGCGGCGAGAACAGGAAGGCTGCGCATCGAGGTTTTTCTCCACAAGAACTTTGGGGGCGGCGCCCCGGTGGTCGTCTTCTCCTGCCTCTTCGCACGACAACGCAAGCTGAACGCCGGTTTCACTTGCGACCGGCCGTGCCAGCGGGCAATCCCCGGCGACCGGATGCCCTTGAGGTGGGTGCCCTATTACTATAACACAGTAATGCAGACAGCCGGTCGGGGGAGTGGGCGTAGATGGAGTATGAGGCGAAGGCGATCGATGGGGAGGATCGCCCTCAGCTGAGCGGGCCGGAGGCGCCGGTGCGCCGCCGCCGCAAATGGATCATCGCTGCCGCAATCCTGCTGCTGCTTGTGCTGGTCGGCTGGTTCGCGTTCGGTCGCGGCGATGAGGAGGGCGCAGCCGCCGCCGGTGCGCCGCCGACGAGCGATTCTCAGGTGCCGACCGTCAGTGTGATGGTGCCCGGGCGGGAATCGATCCAGACGGTCGTCACCGGAACCGGTTCGCTTGCCGCACGTCGCGAGATGCCGATCGGCGTCGCGGGCGAGGGCGGCGAAGTCACGCGCGTGCTGATCGAGCCCGGCAGCTGGGTGCGCGAAGGGCAGGTCCTCGCAACGGTGGATCGTTCGGTCCAGGCGCAGACGGCCGAATCGCTGGCGGCACAGGTGCGGGTCGCGCGGGCCGACGCGCGCATCGCCCAGACCGAGCTGGATCGCTCACAGCAGCTGCTCGGCCGCGGCTTCGTCTCCAAGGCCGACATCGACCGCAAGACCGCCACGCGCGACGCGGCCCAGGCACGGGTCCGCGTCGCCGAGGCGCAGTTTGCCGAGACGCAGGCGCGCAACCGCCGGCTCGACATTCGCGCGCCTGCGGCCGGACTGGTGCTGACCCGCACCGTCGAGCCGGGACAGATCGTCTCCTCGGGCAGCGGCACGCTGTTCCGCATGGCGATGGGCGGACAGATGGAGATGCGGGCCCAGCTTTCCGAGGCGGACATCGCCCGCATGACCGTGGGCGTTCCGGCCGAGGTGACGCCGGTCGGCACCACCAGGACCTTCCGTGGCGAGGTGTGGCAGGTCTCGCCCGTGATCGATCCCGATCGGCGCCAGGGCACGGTGCGCATCGCCCTGTCCTACGACCCCGCGCTGCGGCCCGGCGGCTTCGCCACCGCGCGCATCCTGTCGGGCGCCCGCGCCGCACCGCTGCTTCCCGAGTCGGCGGTATTGAGCGACGGCAAGGGCAATTACGTGTATGTTCTCGACGACAAGAATCAGGCGCAGCGGCGCGCGGTGACGGTCGGCGAAGTGTCGGACGCGGGCGTTGCCGTCGCCGACGGGCTCAACGGCACCGAGCGGGTGGTGGTGAGCGCGGGCGCTTTTCTGAACCCCGGGCAGAAGGTCAATCCGGCACTGCGCAAGACGGGACGCTAACGCCATGGGCTTCCGCAACATCTCCGCCTGGTCAATCCGCAACCCGATCCCGCCGCTGGTGCTGTTCATTGCGCTGACGATCGCGGGCCTGGTCAGCTTCATGCGGATGGACGTCAACCAGGACCCGGACATCGAATTTCCGGTGGTGATCGTCGTCATCAACCAGCCGGGGGCCGCGCCCACCGAGCTGGAGACGCAGATCACCCAGCGGGTCGAGGCGGCGGTGCGCAGCATCCAGGGCATCGACGAGATCAATTCGGAAGTCAGCGAAGGCAACACCACCACGGTCGTCCAGCTCGACATCGGCACACCGATCGATCGCGCGGTGACGGACGTGCGCGAGGCGGTGAACCAGATCCGCAGCGAACTGCCCGAAGGCATTCTCGAGCCGCAGATCTACCGCGCCAACACCACCGACGAGGACCTCGCCAGCTGGACCGCCATCGCCAGCGACATGACCGAGGAACAGCTCAGCTGGTACGTGGACAACACGGTCGCCAAGGAACTGCTGTCGATCGACGGCATGTCTACGGTGGAGCGGGTGGGCGGCGTCGACCGCGAAATCCGGGTGATCCTGGATCCCGCTAAGTTGCAGGGCATGGGGATCACCGCCAGCCAGGTGAACCAGGCGCTGCGCCAGGTGAACATCAACGCAGCCGGCGGCCGCGCCGAGATCGCCGGCCAGGAACAGTCGGTGCGCGTGCTGGGCAACGCGGCTTCCGCCTACGAACTCGGCCAGACCCAGATTGCGCTCGGCGACGGCCGCACCGTGCGGCTGGCCGACATCGCCAACGTGCGCGACGCCTATGCCGAGCAGCGCTCGGCGGCCGCCTACAACGGCCGGCGCGTGCTGTCGTTCGACATCAAGCGCGCCAAGGGCGCATCCGACGTCACCGTCTTTCACGAGGCGGAAAAGCGGCTGAAGGCGCTGGAGGAGCGCAATCCGCAGGTGCGCTTCGCGCTGCTGTCGGACAGCGTGAAATATACCGAGATCCAGTACGAATCCGCGATCCACGCGATGATCGAGGGCGCCGTGCTGGCGGTGGTGATCGTGTTCCTGTTCCTTTGGGACTGGCGCGCGACGCTGATCTCGGCACTGGCCATCCCCTTGTCCGCGATCCCGACCTTCTGGTTCATGGACCTCATGGGTTTCTCGCTCAACCAGATGACGCTGCTCGCGCTCAGCCTGGTGGCGGGCGTGCTGGTGGACGACGCGATCGTGGAGATCGAGAACATCGTCCGCCACATGCGCATGGGCAAGACCGCCTATCAGGCGTCGATCGATGCCGCCGACGAGATCGGCCTGGCGGTGCTCGCCACCACCATGGCGATCGTCGCGGTGTTCCTGCCCGTCGGCCTGATGCCGGGCATTGCCGGCCAGTTCTTCAAGAATTTCGGCCTGACCGTCGTCGCCGCGGTGCTGATGAGCCTGGGTGTGGCCCGTATGATCACCCCGATGATCGCGGCCTATTTCCTCAAGGGCCACGGCCATGTGGAGAAGGGCGATGGCTGGGCGATGCGCGTCTATATGCGGACGCTGCGCTGGACGCTCAAGCACCGCTGGACGGCGGTGGTGGCGAGCGTCGCCGCCTTTGCCGGCACCTTGTTCATGTTCTCGATCCTGCCGGCGACCTTCCAGCCGCCGCAGGACCGCGACCGTTCGACCGCGATGATCGAGATGGTGCCGGGCACCACCCTGGAGCAGACCGCGCGCGTGGTGAAGCACGTAGAGGAGATCCTTCGCGCACAGCCGATCGTCACCTCGGCCTATTCGACCACCATGGTGGGGAGCGGCCGGGTGAGCGTGGAGCTCGCCGAGGATCGCGAGATGACCAGCACCGAGTTCGAGCGCGGCTTGGCGCCGCGCCTGAGCGCCATTCCCGATGCGCGCGTGGCGTTCCGCTCGCAATTCGGCTGGGGGTCGAACAACCGTGACCTCTCGATCGTGCTGGGCGGCGACGATCCCGTGCTGCTCAACGAGACGGCGAACAAGCTGGTCCAGGAGATGGCCGGGCTGAAGACGATCGTCGCCCCGCGCGTCAGCGGCGACCTGCAGCGGCCCGAACTGGTGATCCGTCCGCGGCTCGACCTGGCCGCCAGCCTGGGTGTCACCACCAGCGCGCTTTCCAACGCGATCCGCATCGCGACCCTGGGCGACATCGACCAGAACAGCGCGCGCTTCTCGCTGTCCGACCGCCAGATCCCGATCCGGGTCGCCCTGTCAGAGGATTCGCGTACCCAGCTGTCGACGATCCAGAACCTGCCCGTGCCCACCAGCAGCGGCGGATCGGTGCCGCTCAGCGTGGTTGCGGAAATCGGCTTCGGCGCCGGCCCGACCAAGATCGAGCGCGTCGACCAGCAGCGCCAGCTGGTGGTCGGGGCCGATCTGGCGTCGGGCGTCATCAACAGCGACGCCATGAAGCAAATCCATGCGCTGCCCACCATGCAGAACCTGCCGATCGGCGTGCGCGAGCTGACGCTCGGCCAGGCCAAGTGGCAGACGGAGATGATCCAGAACTTCATCATCGCCGTGATCTCGGGCCTGCTGCTGCTGCTGGCGGTGCTGGTGCTGCTCTACAAGCGGTTGATGCCGCCGTTCGTGAACATCGGCTCGCTGCTGCTGGCGCCGCTGGGCGGGCTGCTGGCGCTTTGGGTCACCGGGCATCCGGTCTCCATGGCGGTCTACATCGGCTTGCTGATGCTGCTCGGCATCGTCGCCAAGAACTCGATCCTGCTGATCGACTTCGCGTTGGAGGAGATGGCCAAGGGCGTCGACAAGTCCGCCGCCATCCTCGACGCCGGGCACAAGCGCGCGCAGCCGATCGTCATGACGACGGTCGCGATGGTGGCGGGCATGGTGCCGACGGCGCTGGCGCTGACCGGCGACGCGTCGTTTAGGTCCCCGATGAGCATCACGGTGATCGGCGGACTGGTGCTGTCGACCATGCTCACGCTGCTGATCGTGCCGGCGACGTTCAGCCTGGCGGTGGGCGTCGAACGCTGGGTCGGGCCGCGGCTTTCGCGGCGGCTGCTGACCTATCGCCCGGGTGACGAGTTGCCGGGCCAGCCGGTCATCGATCACCAGCCGGGCGGGCACATCGGCTATCAGGGGAAGGGGCAGGAGGGGCCCGCTCCTGCCGAGTGATCGGTGGGGGCTGTTCGAGCGCACGCGCCGAAGCCCTTCCCATGAGCCGTCACCCTGAACTTGTTTCAGGGTCCATCTTTCCACCTGCGAGGCTGCTAAGACGCGGTGGATGCTGAAACAAGTTCAGCATGACGATGGAGAGGCGGCTTCGGGGCTGCTGACGTGTCAAGCTGGCGGATACCGGCGCATCCACCGCGCCGCATGTGGCGACCGGCTTGAACCTTCCCCGCTTTCGGGGATTGTTTCACGCATGACCCTGTTCGCGCGCGTTCCCGGAACCGGAGGCGCCGTCCCTCCCGCGCTCACCCGCATGCGCCGCGTCGCCACCGCCATGCTCGTGGTGATGGCGCTGCTGTTCCTTGCCTCGCGCGCGCTGGAGGCGCGGCATCCGGCATGGGGCTTCGTCCAGGCCTTTGCCGAGGCGGCCATGGTCGGCGGCCTGGCGGACTGGTTCGCGGTGACCGCCTTGTTCCGGCATCCTCTCGGGCTGCCGGTGCCGCATACCGCGATCATCCCCCGCAACAAGGACCGCATCGGCGACACGTTGGCGATCTTCCTGCGCGACAACTTCCTGACCGCCCATGTGGTCGCCCGGCGAATGCGGCGGCTGGACGTGGCGGCGGTCGTCGGCCGCTGGCTCGCCAATCCTGTGGGCGGGCAAGGGCGCCTGCGCCATGGCGCCTCTCGCCTTGCCGCAAGCCTGATCCAGTCGTTCGACCAGCAGCGGCTGGGCGGCATGGTGAAGGGTGCGATTGCCAATCGCCTGCGATCGACGGAGGTGGCACCGCTGCTGGGGCAGGCGATCCAGGCCGCCATCGCCGAGGATCGCCACGTGCCGTTGATCGACGGCATGATCCGCTTCGTGGCGCGCGCCGTGGAGGCGAACGAGCAGGTCATCCGCGCGATGGTGCACGACCGCGCCGGATCGATCCTGCGCTGGACCGGGCTCGACGAGACCCTCGCCAACAAGATCCTGGACGGCCTGCGCAAGCTCGCCGACGACATCGCCGCCGACTCGCAGCATCCGCTGCGTGCCAAGGCGGAGGAGGGGCTCGCCAAGCTTGCCGTCGACCTCCAGTCCGATCCGGCGCTCCAGGCGCGCGTCGAGCAGTTCAAGGAGGACATGATCGGCAACCCGGCGCTGCAGCGCTGGCTCGACGGCATGTGGGAGCGCAGCCGTGCCGCGCTGCTGCGGTTGGTGCGCGATCCGGATCGGGCGATGGCGGGCGGCATGGGCGATGCGCTGCGCCAGCTGGGCGAGACGCTGCAGCGCGATCCGCGGCTGGCACGCACCATCAACCGCTTCGTGCGCCGTGCCGCCGTCGGCATGGTCGCCGACTATGGGGACGCGATCGTGCGGCTGGTGTCGGACACGGTGCGCGGCTGGGACGCGCGCACCATCACCGGCCGCCTGGAGAATGCCGTCGGCCGCGACCTTCAGTATATCCGCATCAACGGCACGCTCGTCGGCGGCCTGGTCGGCCTGTGCATCCACAGCATCGACGTGCTGCTCTGAGCAGTTTGTGCATCCGGGTTCAGGCTGCCCAGTCGAGGATGCGCCAGCCCCGTGCCTTGGCGAGCAGGCGCAGCGGCGTATGGGCGTTGACCGCCACCGGCTCGTCGGCCCATTCGAACACCGGCGCGTCCGACACATGATCGCTGTAGAAGCGGACCTGGGTATCCTCGCGCCGCAGGCCCTGGGCCGCATACCAAGACTCGATCATCCGCAGCTTGCCGGGACCGTAGCAGTTCTCGCCGTCGATGCGGGGCAGCAGCGCCCCGGCTTCGCTGAGCTTCGAATCGGTCGCGATGACATGATCGAAGCCGAGCCGTGCCGCGATCTCGGCTGCGTAGAAGCGGTAGGAGGCGGTGGCGAGCACCAGGGTGCGCCCCTCGGCCCGATCGGCCTCGATCTGCTTCACCGCATCTGCGAAGACGCCTTTTTCGAGCGTCCGCTCGGCAAAGCGGTGCGAAAGCGTCTTGAGCGTCTCGGCCGGGACCGTGCGGCCCAGCATCAGCCGGTGGGTCAGTTCCTTCAACCGGCCCCGGCTGTAGAGCTTTCCGGCATAGCCGGCTGCGAGCAGCACCGCGAGCGGCAGCAGCGCCACCCGCCAGCGCTGCCGGCCTTCGAGCGTGTGGAGAAGAAAGGGAGTCCAGGTACCCGCACGGGTAATCGTCCGGTCCATGTCGTAGATTGCGAGACGGTGCATTGCTGCGTCTCTGCAAGCTCGCGCCTTGCCGTTCTAGTGGAAATCGCCGATGGAGCATGGCGATGACTGTGGCCGTCGACTTTTCCCCTGATCCGCAGGACCAGCGCGTGCTGCGGTTCACCGGGGAACTCACGCTTGCGCGGCTCGGGAGTCTTCCCGAGCGCTTGGACCGGCACGAGGGCGCGGTCGACCGCATCGATCTCTCCGACGTGCAGCGGATCGACACGGTCGGCGCGTGGATCGTGCGCCGCTTCGCTGCAGCCCATGACGCAAAGATCGAGGGGCTGGACGAGGACGGCCAGCACCTGATCGACCAAGTGGGCGAGGCGGACCAGCCCGTCGTGCAGAAGGCGAAGCCGCTGCCGCCCGTAGCGCGGGTACTGGACGAACTCGGCACGGCAACGGTGCTGTCGTTCCGTACGCTGTTGGGCCTCCTCGGCTTCCTCGGCGCGACGGTGATCGCAGCCGGCAACGTGATCCGCCACCCGCGGCGCTTTCGGTACAATGCGACGGTGCAGCGGTTCGAGGTGGTCGGCGTCTCGGCGCTCGGCATCGTCGGGCTGATGAGCTTCCTGATCGGCATCGTGATCGCGCAGCAGGGCGCGGTGCAGCTGCGCCAGTTCGGCGCGGAGGTGTTCACGATCAACCTGATCGGTCGCATCACCCTGCGCGAACTAGGCGTGCTGATGACGGCGATCATGGTCGCGGGTCGCTCCGGCTCTGCCTTTGCAGCGCAGCTCGGCACCATGAAGCTGACCGAGGAGATCGACGCGATGCGCACCATCGGCGTCTCGCCGATGGAGGCGCTGGTGCTGCCGCGCACCCTGGCGGCGGTGCTGATGATGCCGCTGCTCGGCTTCTACGCCTCGCTCATCGCGATCATCGGGGGCGGGCTGCTGTGCTGGGCGACGCTCGACATCCCGCTGGTAACCTACGTCCAGCGGCTGCGTGAGGTGGTGCCGATCACGGACCTGTACGTCGGCCTGATCAAGGCCCCGGTGTTCGGCCTCATCATCGCGATCTCCGGCTGTTTCCAGGGCATGCAGGTGGAAAGCGATGCCGAGCAGGTCGGCCTGCGCACGACCTCTGCGGTGGTGCAGGCGATCTTCCTGGTGATCGTGCTCGACGCCTTCTTCGCGGTGTTCTTCGAGCGGATCGGCTGGATATGACGACCGACGAGGACATTGTGATCCGCGTCCGCGGGCTCAAGAACATGTTCGGCGACCAGATCGTGCACGACGGGCTGGACCTGGACGTGCGCCGGGGCGAGATCCTGGGCGTGGTCGGCGGATCGGGTACCGGCAAGTCGGTGCTGATGCGCTCGGTCATCGGCCTCCAGACTCCGGCGGCGGGCGAGATCTCGGTCTTCGGCGAGTCGACGCTCGATCGCGAGGAGACGGAGGCGGTCGAGATCCGCAAGCGCTGGGGCGTGCTGTTCCAGGGCGGCGCGCTGTTCTCCACCCTGACAGTGGGCGAGAATGTGCAGGTCCCGCTGCGCGAATTCTACCCGCGGCTGAGCGAGACGCTGCTGGAGCAGATCGCGACCTACAAGGTCGTCATGACCGGCCTGCCGGCGGATGCCGCGCCCAAATATCCAGCCGAGCTTTCCGGCGGCATGCGCAAGCGCGCGGGCCTTGCCCGGGCACTCGCGCTCGACCCGGACCTCCTGTTCCTCGACGAGCCCACCGCCGGGCTCGACCCGATCGGTGCAGCGGCCTTCGACGACCTTACCCGTTCGCTTCAGCGCACGCTGGGGCTCACCGTGTTCCTGATCACCCACGATCTCGATTCGCTCTATGCGATCTGCGATCGGGTCGCGGTGCTGGCGGACAAGAAGGTGATCGCCGTCGGCACGATCGACGAACTCCTCGCGTTGGATCACCCGTGGATCCAGGAATATTTCAAAGGACCCCGCGGACGAGCCGCGGTGGCCAGCGCCAGCAGCGCCGAAGCGCGGCAGGCACAGGGGGCTTGAGAGGCTGATGGAAACCCGATCGAACCATGTCTTGGTCGGCGCGGTGGTGCTGATCCTGCTTGCGGTGCTGGCGATCTTCACCGTGTGGCTGGCGCGCGTGAACGGCACCAACGAGCTTGAGTACGACATCTTCTTCAAACAGGCGGTGGACGGCATCAACAAGGGGTCGCCCGTCGCCTTCTCCGGTGTGCCGTCCGGCCAGGTGAAGGAGATCGCCCTGTTCAAGCCGGATCCCTCGCTGGTGCGGGTGCGGATCAGCGTGAACGAGGGCGTCCCGATCCTGGAGGGCACCACCGCCACCATCCAGGGCGTGGGCTTCACCGGCGTCAGCCAGATCGCGCTCGACGGCGCGGTGAAGGGCGCCCCGCCGATCGCCTGCCCCGAAGTGCATCCGGAGACCTCCTGCCCGATGGGCGTGCCGGTGATTCCGACTCGTCCCGGTGGGTTGGGCGCGATCCTGAGCTCCGCGCCGCGGCTGCTCGAACGGCTGACGTCGCTCACCGAGCGGCTGACGGAGCTGCTGTCGGATCGGAACCAGAATTCGATCGCTGCGATCCTGGAAAACACCAATCGCCTGACCGACGCACTCGCGGATCGCGGGCCGGAGATCGCCGCGACGCTTGCGGAGACGCGCATCGCCATCCAGCGCGCGGGCATTGCCGCCGAGCAGATCGGCCAGCTGGCGGAAACCAGCAACGGCGTGCTCGCGAACGACGTGCGTCCGACCCTCCAGAACCTGAACCGCACGATCGAGTCGGCACAGCGTAGCGCCGACACGCTCAACGACGCGATCGGCGATGCCCGCCCCGGCCTGCAGACCTTCTCCAAGCGGACCGTTCCGGAGGTCGGTCAGCTGGTTGCCGACCTGCGCCAGATGACCACGGCGCTCGCCGCGGTGGCGGAGCGGGTGGACCAGGGGGGCGCCAGCTCGATCATCGGCCGCCAGAAGCTGCCCGACTACGAAGGCAAGTGAGGGAATTCATGAAGAAGCTCGCCATTCTCGCGCTGCTGCCGCTGTCCGCCTGCATCCGCCTGGGCGCGGAGCCGCCGCCCTCGCTGCTCACCCTGACGCCGTCGCAGGCGGTGCCGGTCGGCAATGCGCAGAATTCGGGCGCGGCCAAGTCGATCCTGATCGCCGTGCCGAGCGTGCCGCAGGAGCTGGCGGTGACGCGCGTCCCCGTGCGCGCGACCGACACCTCGCTCGCCTATGTCAAGGATGCGCAGTGGGTCGAGCAGCCCGGGCGCCTGTTCGCCCGGCTGCTGAGCGATACGGTGACCACGCGTACCGGCCGGGTGGTCCTCAGCCTGCGCCAGGCGAGCGTCGATCCGAGCTCGCAGCTCTCGGGCGAACTCCGGTCGTTCGGCATGGATGCGACCACCAACGAGGCGGTCGTCACCTTCGACGCGGCGCTGATCCGCGTCGGCCGTCCCGAGGCGGTGGAGAAGCGTCGCTTCGAGGCACGCGTGCCGGTGACGGCGATCACTGCGGAAACGGTTGCGCCCGCGATCAACCAGGCAGCAAACCAGGTGGCGGTCGAGGTCGCCGACTGGATCGGCCGCTGACGTCCCGCCCTCGCAGCAGACGGTCCGGCTTGCCGCGCACCCGCGCGGTGTAGCCGGAGTGGCTGCTCAGGGCCTGCGGCGAACCTGCGGCGGCACGTTGCAGATGTCGGCGCCACCGGCTGGAACCGTGAAGAACGGCGGCTGGCGGTTCTCACGGTCGCGGACATAGGCGGCAAAGCGCGGGTTGTCGGCAGCGCGATAGTCGAAACGCGGGCGCTCGGCGGCCGGCATGTCGCTCGCCAGCCGGATCGACAGGATCGGGGTGCGCTCCGCTTCGGTCTTGTAGAAGCCGAGGTCGCCGGTGCCGCGCGGCAGCGCCGACAGATACTCGATCCCCTCGATCACGCGGCCCACCAGCGCAATGTTGCGATCGAGATGGCGGGGCGCGTGGCCGATCACGGCGTAGAGTTCGGCCCCGCTGCCCGTGCTCGGGGCCATGTCCCGTCCGACCCCGACCATGCCATAGCAGTGCGGCAGCCAGGCTTCCGCTCCCTGGTCTAGCCAGCTGCCGCGGGCGACCGGCCAACCGTCGGCAGTGAAGCCGATCTGGCGGGCATAGGGGTCCGCCCGGGTCAGCTCAGCGGCGAACTTCGGGGCGGACATGCCATATTCGGCAGGCGGGTTGGCGACGACGCCCGTGGGCAGCGCCTTTGTCTCGGTCGCATCGCCCCATTGCGCGACATAGTTGTCCTGGACGCGGTAGACGCTGGTCCGGTCCCACCAGTGCGCCCGTGCAAGCGTGCGGATGTTGGCGATGTGGACGGGAGCCGCTGCGGGCGCGAGCCGGATCACGACCCGACGGTCCCCAGCCAGCGTCATCACCAGCACGTCGTCGTCAGGGATCGGTCGCCAATCCGCAGCGATCGGCGTGGCGGCCGACTGTGGCGCGGGGGCCGCGGACTGGCCGGGTGCGGGCTCGGCAGGGGTTGTGCCGAGCAGGGCGAGCGAGAGAAGGGCGGTCAGCATCACGTCGCAGCGTGCCATGCGCCTGCGGCTGCTGGCAACTGCACGCGCATCAGCCTTGCGCCCCGGCGCAACGCGCGGTACGGGCCGCCTTCCAGAGCATGCGGAGCGGTGGCCGAGTGGTCGAAGGCGCTCGCCTGGAAAGTGAGTATACGGCAAAACCGTATCGAGGGTTCGAATCCCTCCCGCTCCGCCATTATCTTTCCCCCCGTAGCACGATCGTCTCCACCGCCGCCGGATAGACGTGCGCCAATAGATGAACTTGGTTTCGAAAATGCCGCGCTGATCGCTGGCGCAAGAACCAAGTCGAGAACTTCAATCTGCCGTTTTGAGGTAGGAAGCAGGTAGCGCCGCGTCCTGTGGAGCGCCTGACGTATTCCGTTACGGTTCGCCGGAATAGTGCTACACCGCAGGCATCTATTGGAGGCGTCCTTGAAGCTGCTCCCCGCCCATCTGCGTGCCTCGGTACTGCCGGCAATTGCCGCATTGACAATCGGTGCCGCTGGCGACGCCAGCCCCGCGATCCGGCTGAACCAGATCGGCTTCCTGCCGGATACGGTGAAGCGCGCGGTCGTGGCGAGTGACTCCACCGTGCCGCTCCGGTGGCGGGTGCTCGACGAGCATGGCAAAACGGTCGCCGAAGGACAGACGACGGTGGTCGGGGCCGATCGCGCATCGGGCGACAATGTCCATCTCGTCCGCTTCGATCAGGTGACGAAGCCCGGCACCTACCGCATCCGGATCTCCGATCAGACCAGCCGCGCTTTTGCGGTGCGGACGGGGCTGTACGCGCCGCTGGCGTCAGCCGCGCTCAACTTCTTCTACCAGAACCGGGCAGGGATCCCGATCGAGGCGCGCTATGCCGGGGGCGCACAGTGGGCGCGACCGGCCGGGCATCCCCGGGAGATCGCGACCTGCTTCCGGGGCACGGACGAGCGCGGCACCGTCTGGTCTGGCTGCAGCTATACGCTCGACGTGACCGGCGGTTGGTACGACGCGGGGGACCAGGGCAAATATGTCGTCAACGGCGGCATCTCGCTGTGGACCCTGCAGAACCTGTACGAGCGCCAGGCCGCCAGCGGCCGGTTCACCTTCGCGGACGGGCGCGCCCGCTTGCCGGAGGCCGGCAACCGCATCAACGACCTCCTCGACGAGGCGCGCTGGGAGATGCGGTTCCTGCTGGCCATGCAGATACCCGATGGCGTCCGTGCAGAGGTGCCCGTCGGACCTTTGCCGTCTACCGGCCCGCTGACGCTTCGCACCATCGATGCCGGCGGGATGGCGCACCAAAAGGTGGCCGACCGCAACTGGACCCCGCTGCCGACGCCGCCGCACAACGACAAGGAAGACCGGCTGCTCTACCCGCCGACGACGGGCGCGACGCTCAACCTAGCAGCTGTCGCGGCGCAATGCGCGCGGATCTGGCGGCGCGTCGATCCGACATTTTCGGCGACCTGCCTGGCGGCGGCGAAACGCGCCTATCGGGCAGCGCTACGCAACCCGGAGGTTTATGCGACCAACAGCTTCACCGGCAGCGGCGGCTACGGCGACAATGACCTGTCGGACGAACTCTATTGGGCGACCGCCGAACTGTGGGCGACGACGGGCGAGGCCGTGTATGGCGACGCGCTCGCGGCGATGCCTGCTCAATCCGCGTCGGTGGGCGAACCGAATTGGGGCAATGTCGGCGCGCTCGGCACAATCACCCTCGCCACGGCGCCGGGCATCCCCCAGGCTGATGCCGCGCGAGCCCGCGCCGCACTTGTCGCGGCGGCGGACGGCTTTTTGGCGGAGACGGAGCGGTCCGGCTACCGCATCCCCTATGCGACGCTCGATTATCCCTGGGGATCCAACTCCTCGATCCTGAACCGGGCGATGATCCTGGGCGTGGCGCATGGCCTGACGGGCGAGGCGCGCTATCGCGTCGGCGTGGTCGACGCGATGGATTACATGCTCGGCCGCAACCCGCTCGACCAGAGCTATGTCTCGGGGTTCGGGGCGCGGCCTCTCCTGAACCCGCACCACCGTTTCTGGGCGCACCAGCTGGATCCATCGCTGCCAGGGCCGCCGCCCGGCGTTGTGTCCGGCGGGCCGAACTCGACATCGATGAGCGATCCGATCGCCCTGACGATGAAGGGGAAGTGTGCGCCGCAACGCTGCTGGAAGGACGATATCTCGGCCTATGCGCTGAACGAGGTCGCGATCAACTGGAACGCGCCGCTGCTGTGGGTGGCAGCCTATCTGGACGGCGGCGCCTAACGCCGATCGTGCCGGGCGATCGTTCGTGAGGGAGGAATGCCATGGGTCTGATGCCGACGAGACGAGAGGCGGTCGGGTTGCTGGCTGCGGTGGCGCTCTGCCCGCGTTCGGCCGGCGCCGCGCCGGCGCGCGGCCTCGATGCGATCGCGCGCACCAAGGGCATGCGCTTCGGTTCGGCGGTGTCGGCCAATCCCCGGACGGGCTCGTTCACCAACCCTGACTATGCGGCGCTGCTCCGCACCGACTGTGGGCTGCTGGTGGCCGAGAACGAGATGAAGTGGCAGCATGTCGGGCCGGCCCCGGGACGGTTCGACTTCGCCGCGTTCGATCGCATGCTCGCCTGGTCCGAGCAGAACGGGATGGCGATGCGCGGACACAATCTCCTGTGGCAGCGCCGCAAGTGGATGCCCGCCTGGGTGGAGGCGCACGACTTCGGCGCGCGTCCCGCCACTGAGGCCGCGCGCATCCTTGGCGAGCATGTGGAGGCGGTGACGCGCCGCTATGGCAGGCGCATCCAGAGCTATGATGTCGTCAACGAAGCCGTGACGCCCGAGACGGGGGCGCTGGAGGAAACCGCACTCAGCCAGGCGATGGGCGGCACCGAGGCGACGATCGACCTTGCATTCCGGACCGCGCGTGCATCCGCGCCGCATGCCGAGCTCGTCTACAACGATTATATGAGCTGGGAGCCGGGCAACGCCACGCATCGCGCCGGTGTGCTCCGCTTGCTCGAGGGGTTTCGCCGCCGTGGTACGCCGGTCGATGCGCTCGGGATCCAGTCGCACCTCGTCACCTCGGGACCCGACACGCACAAGAGCATCCTGGCTCAGCAGGACGCGTGGCGCCGCTTTCTCGATGCCGTGACCGCGATGGGCTATCGCCTGCTCGTCACCGAGCTGGACGTGCGCGACAACGGCCTGCCCGTCGAAGCCAAGGCCCGCGACCGGGGCGTGGCGGACTATGCCCGAGCCTATCTCGACGTGACCCTCTCCTATCCGCGGCTCAGGGACGTGGTCGCCTGGGGCATGACGGACCGCTTCAGCTGGATCGAAGGGTTCGAGCCTCGGCCGGACAAAGCGCCGCGCCGCCCGTGCCCCTATGACGCCCAATATCGTGCGAAGCCGCTCCGCGATGCGATCGGGGCAGCGCTGGCCGAGGCTCCGCAGCGAACGGCGTGAGGGTCGAAGGAGCGGCGGTAAACCCCCCGGCCCGAGTATCCTGGGACTTCAGCAAAGGCTGGCAAAGAAAAAGGAGGCGGCGCCGTAGCACCGCCTCCCTTCGTGTGTCGATCGACTGGTCTTAGTAGTTCGCGCGCAGGATGATCGAGTAGCGCCGGTCGTTCGTGAAATAGGACCGGGGCGCAAGATCGTTGGATCCCGACTTGTACGCCTGAAGAAGCTTCGTGGTCGTGTTCGTGAGGTTCACCCCCTGCACGCCCAGCTTCACCCACTTGTTGATGTTGATGAACGCCGACGCGTCGAGCTGGCCGGTATCGTCGTTGAAGATCGACGTGTACGGGAAGATCACGTCCGCCGCGGTGAGCAGGAAGCGCGACCGCCAGTTGTACGCGGCGCGAAGGGAGATCGGCCCCTTTTCGTAGAACAGCGTCGCGTTGACGTTGTGCTTGGAAAGCCCCTCGAGCGGCAAGTTCCCCTTTGCGACCGTCGAGTTGGACGAAGGCGTTCCCCCGTTCAAGAAGGAGTTCGGGAGCCCCGAGCTGTCGATGTAGGTGTAGTTGCCGTTGAAGCCCAGTCCGCTGAGCGCCCCCGGCAGGAAGTCGAAGGTCTGCTGATAGGCGACCTCAAAGCCCTTGATTTTGCCCTTCCCGTCGTAGTTCTCCGGTCCGCGTGCCTGGATGTTCTGGGTGATGCCGTTGTTGGTAACGGAGCGGTTGACGAGCGACTGGTAGAAGAAGCCGTCCACGGTCTTGTAGAAGGCATCGAACGACAGCTGCCCGACCCGGCCGAAATACCATTCCAGCGTAACGTCGAACTGCCACGCGGTCGCCGGCTTCAGGTTCGGATTGCCCGCATTGATGGTGACGGTGCCGGAGCCAGGTTCCAGCGCATAGGTGACATAGGGCCGGATGTTGGCGAAGTCCGGACGGGTCAGCACCTTCGATCCGGCGAGGCGCAGGATCAGGTCGTTGGTCAGGCCGAACTTCAGGTTCGCACTGGGCAGGAAGTAGCTGTAGCTGTTCTTGAACGAGGCTGGCACCGCGGCATAGCCGTCGACCGCGAACTCGCGCAGCCGCTCATATTCGACAGCGCCGAGATTGCAGACGCCGCCCGGCTGGACCGTTTCCGTCGTCCCGTCCGGCAAGGTCCGGATCGTCGCGACGCAGCGGGTGGAGTAGGGGTCGGCGACGCCCAGTTCCGTCCGGTTCGGTACTGCGGTGGCCGTGCGCGAATAGACATCGGTGTGGACGTAGCGGACGCCGACGTTGCCCGACATCCGCACATTGCCGAAGATCGGGTCGTTGTTGCCGAACTGCACCATCGCGTAGGCGGCGGAGTCTTCCTGGCGGACGTTCGACACCTCCGACGGCAGGAAGTCGGAGCCCGGGATGGCGCCGGCGCGCTGGCCCGCACCCAAGAAGCGGTTGCTCGCCGTCGCGCCATTCGTCTCACGCCAGATATCGTTCTGCGCCTGGAAGAAGGATACCGCGTCGGAGTAGCCCTTGATCAGGTCTCCGTTGTAGTAATAGGCGCTGGGCGGAGCGGACGTCTTGCCGCGGAAGAAGTTGTCGAAGCTGTACAGCGACGAACGGCTGGTATCGCCCTGGTTGAACGTGACCGGTGCACCCGACCACACTTCGCTGATCGCGCCCCAGTTATAGGCGGAATAGCGTACGTCCTGCGAACGTTCGGCATAGCGCGCACCGAACTTGATCCGCTGCAGGAATTCGCCGTCGTCGAACTTGTACGCGAAGTCGCCCTTGATCTGATATTCGTCGCCCTTGCTGTGCTCGATGTGGTCCATCGCGGCGCGCCAGAACTGGAAGTCGCGGCTCTGGAAATATTCGGAATCGCTCGCGGCAGCCATCGCCGGGTTCGGCGACGCCCAGTTCGCCGCCAGCGTCAGCGGCTTGTGCGGGATTACGACCGGGATCTTGCCCGTGAGGTCCAGCTCTTCGTCGGCAAAGGTCGAGCCGAACACGCTCAGGTCGGTGACGTCGTGCTTGGCGTAGGTATAGTCGACGTCCAGGCCGATCGACCAGTGATCGTCGGGGTTGATCTTCAGGTTGATGCCGACGTCCTTGACCAGGTTCTCGTCATAGACCTGACGGCGGGAGAGCGACTGCTGCATGCCACCGGTCGGCACCGTGGTGGTAGCGGAACCACTGGAGGCCGTGCGCCAGCCCGAACCCGGCAGGGTGATGAACCCGCTCTGGAACAGGCCGTTGCTGTCGTACACGAAGTTGGGGAACGCATTGCCGGTCGGGTTGTAGCCATTGCCGCGCTGGTTCTCACCGAACGCGAACTCACCCGAACCATTGAGGCGGCACTCCGCACGCGTGGTCGCATTGCCCGCGCCGTTGAGCGGGCCGTTGCCGTTCTGCTGACAGCCTGCGGGATAGGTGTTGTACTCCGACAGGTCGGGCGCCGTCTCGAACGTGTGCTCGCCCCAGGCATTGCTGGAGTGGGTGCGCATGAACTGCGCGGTCAGCACCGTGCGCTGGTCGGTGCTCTCCCACTGCACGGCGATCGCCTGGCCGTCGCGCTTGCGGTCGTAGTCCTGGCTTCGGAACTGTCCGCCGATGGGCGCATAGGCCAGGCTCATCGGGTCGGCGAAGCCATCCGCGCCCGCGCTCCCGCTGGCGCCGCAGACATTGGCCGGATTGGGGAAGGAGGCGCCCCCGACGCCGGTGATGGTGCCCGGCAGCAAGGTGGTGCTGTCCGAGTTCCCCGGAAGCTGGTTGCGGCAGGTGACGGTGGTGTTGGTGCCCGTGCCGGTCGCGGCCTGGACGCCGTCGCGCGTCTGGAAGTTGGTGACCTGAATACCGTCGGCGCGGCTCTTGATCCGCGAATAGGATCCATTGGCGAGGACGCCGATGGTGCCGATCCCGGTTTCCCAGGTGTTGCTGATCAGCAGCGAGCCGGTCGGCGACCACTTCTTTGCGAAGTCGCCATAGTTCGCCTCGATGCCGCCACCGATGTGGAAGCCCCTGTTGTCGAAGGGCTTGCGGGTGTTGAGGTTGACCGTGCCGGCAAGGCCGCCCTCGATCAGGTCGGCAGTGGCGTTCTTGTAGACCTCGACCGAGCCGAGCAGTTCCGAAGGCACGTCGGCGAAGTTGATCGCCTGGCCGCCGATGCCGGCCGAGAAGGTGTCGCGGCCGTTGAACTCGGAACGCACGAAGTTGAGGCCGCGCACGTTGACGCCCGAGCCCTCGACCGAGAAGTGGTCGGGGTCGTTGTTGCCAGCGAAGCGGTTGATCGAGACGCCGGGCACGCGCTGCAGCGCTTCCGTCACCGAGCGATCCGGCAGCGCGCCGATGTCCTGCGACGTGATCGCGTCCACGACGGTGTCGGAGTTGCGCTTGATGTTCTGGGCGTTGGCGAGGCTCTGGCGAATGCCGGTGACGACGACTTCGTTCCCGCTTCCTGCATCATCGGGCAGGCTGTCGACCGGATCTTGTGGTGCGGCCTGATCGGCCCCGGGGCCGCTGGTGGCGGTAGTCCCGCCCGCCGTGTTCTGGCCGCTCGCCGCGCCGGTCTGCGCATGCGCGGGTGCACCCAGCGCAAACATGCACATTGCCGTCGCGGAAACGCCGAATCGGAACGCCTTCTTGCGGGCGCCGATCTTCAGGCGTGCATCTTCAGTCGCATCGATGCGCATAGTCCCCCTCCCATGTACGTCGACGTCGTGTCGCAGTCATACTGCGCCGCATCGTTCGACAGGGAGGCTACGACTGCGATTTCGTCCTCGCAAGAGAAATGTTCGCGCTAACTTTATTTCGGATGATGTTGCTTTATAGTCACTTATAGCGCTGGCCAACGGTCCGGTGACTGGTAAGAGCGAGGGAAAGCTTCGCCGCAGAGCGATGCGCAGGAAGAGGGGCAGGAGGGGCATGACCGGGCCGGATCGGCAGCGTGTCGTGGTGGTGGGAGGCGGCACTTCGGGCTGGATGACCGCGGCCGCCCTGGTGAAGCTGCTGCCCGATCGCTGCCAGGTGCACCTCGTCGAATCCGAGGCGATCGGGATCATCGGAGTCGGCGAGGCGACCTTGCCGCACATCCGCGCCTTCAACGAGCGCCTGGGCATCCCCGAAGCCGAGTTCATGGCGACCACCCGCGCCACCTTCAAGCTGGGCATCGAGTTCCGCAACTGGGCGCGCATCGGCGACAGCTACATTCACCCGTTCGGCACGTTCGGGCGTGGCGCCGGGGACGTCCAGTTCCATCACTATTACGCCCGGCTGCTGCACGCGGGCGTCCAGCTTCCGCCGATCGAGGCATTCTCCATGGCGTGCACGCTGGCGCGGGCGAACCGGTTCGCGCCGCCGGCCCAGGACCCGTGCCAGGTCGCCTCCACCTTTGGCTATGCCTATCAGTTCGATGCCGTCGCGTTTGCCCCCTACCTGCGCCGCCTGGCCGAGGGGCTGGGGGCGGAGCGCACCGAGGGCAGGATCGTCCATGTCGAGCGCGACGGCGAGAGCGGCGATGTGACCGCGGTGCTGCTGGAGGGCGGCAGGCGGATCGAGGGTGACCTGTTCGTGGACTGCTCGGGCTTCGCGTCCCTGCTGATCGGGAAGGCGCTGGGAGAGCCGTTTCAGGACTGGTCGCGCTGGCTGCCCGCCGATCGAGCCGTGGCGCTTCCGTGTCGCACCGTGACGGAAGTCACTCCCTATACCAGCGCCGTCGCCATGCCTGCGGGCTGGCGCTGGCGGATCCCGCTCCAGCACCGCACGGGCAATGGCTATGTCTATTCGAGCGCGTTCCTCTCGGACGAGCATGCCGCCGACGCGCTGACGGCCGCGGTGGAGGGCATGCCGATGGCGAGCCCGCGGGTCCTGCGGTTCACCGCCGGGCGGCGCGAACGTAGCTGGGCGCACAATGTCGTGGCAATCGGGCTGTCGGGCGGCTTCCTGGAGCCGCTGGAGTCCACCAGCATCTACCTGGTCCAGCAGGCGATCACCGCGTTGCTGGAGCTGTTCCCGGAGCGCCGCATCTCCCCAGTCGATCGCGACGAGTTCAACCGCGTCGTCGACATGGAATATGATCGGGTGCGCGACTTCCTGATCCTGCATTACCACGCCACGCATCGCGACGATTCTGAGTTTTGGAACTACGTGCGGACCATGGCCATTCCGGACAGCCTGGCGGAGAAGATGGAGCTGTTCCGCCGCCGCGGGCGGATCGTGAAGTATCGCGAAGGGGCGTTCCTCGATGCCAGCTGGGTGTCGGTCTACCTCGGCCAGCGCGTTATCCCGGCCGGCTTTGATCCGCGCGCGTCGGGGCCGACGCTCGAAAGTCTCGTCGCGGGCATGAAGCAGATGCGGGCGGAGATCCAGGCAGCGGCATCCGCCATGCCTGACCACCTTTCCTATCTCGGGCGCTATTGCCCGATGGCGGCGGCCGCGTGACGATGCTGGACGAGCCGGTCCGCAGCGTCGCAGTGTTCGGCGGCGGCATCGTCGGCTGGTCCGCCGCGGTCGCGTTGAAGCGGCGCGTGCCTGGAATATCGGTGACGATCGTCCCTGTCCCTCCGCCTGCCAATGCGCTGGCGGACCAGATGCCGCAGACCCTCCCGTCGGCGATCGGGTTCCACGACGACGTCGGGCTGCGCGAGGAAGACGCGGTGCTGCGTGCCGGCGGCGGCTGGCGGCTGGGAACGCTGTTCGAGGACTGGGCGTCGGGGCAGCCGGCCTATGTCCACGCCTATGGGAGCTATGGGCAGTCGTTCGGTACGGCGTCGTTCCACCATCATTGGACGCGCGCCGCCCATGCCGGCTTAGCGGCGCCCTATGACGCGCATTCGCCGGCGGCGATGCTCGCGCGGGCCGGGCGGATGCTCCCGCCGGATCCGGAGCCCGGATCGCCGTTTGCGGACATCCAGGCAGGGCTCGCGCTCGATATCGGACGCTACCGCGCCATGCTCGAAGCCTTCGCGCGCCATGTGGGCGTGGTCGTGCGCACGGGCGAGGTCGCGGAGGTGCGGCTTCGCGGCGGGGACGGCTTCATCGAGCGCGTGGCGCTTGCGGATGGCGGATCGGTCGAGGCGGACCTGTTCGTCGATGCCTCGGGGCCGGAGGGCGTCGTACGCGGCGCCATCGACACCGCGTGGGAGGACTGGCGACCGTGGCTCGCCTGTGATCGCCTGATGCAGGCGTCGGCGACGACGGCGACCCCGTCGATGCTGGACCATGTCGTGGCGCTTCCCGCCGGCTGGCGCTGGCAAAGCGCGCTGCCGGGCGCGACCTCGCACGGGCTCTGCTACGCCAGCGGCTTGCTGGGCGACGAGGATGCGCGCCGGCTGCTCGCGGACGCGAGTGGGGTCGAGCCCTTGCCGGCCATCGGGTTCCGGCAAGGCACGCGTCCCGAACCCTGGGCGCGCAATTGCGTGGCGATCGGCGACGCGGCCGTGGTCATCGAGCCGCTCGAATGGACCAACCTCCACCTCGCCCACAGCGCGATCGACCGGATCATCTCGGCGATGCCGGGCCGCGCCTGCCATCCGCTCGAGATCGCCGACTATAACCGCCAGGCTGTCGCCGAGGTCACGCGCGTCCGCGACTTCGTTCTTTGCCATTATGCGACTGCGCGGCGGCCCGAGCCCTTCTGGCAGCCGCGTGCCGCGCTGCCCGAAAGCCTCGCGCGCACCCTTCGCCTGTTCGCCGAGCGCGGGCGGCTGCCCTTCTTCGAGGAGGAGACCTTCACGCGCGACAGCTGGCTCGCGATCCTGCTCGGCCAGGGGCTGATACCGCGCCGGATCGACCCGCTGATCGGCACCACGCCGGCCCACCAGTCGGATGCAGCCATGGCCGGATACCGCGCCGCCATCGCGCGGGCGCTGCCGCAATTTCCCACCGCTGCGCAGCACCACGCAGCGCAACACGCACGGATTACCCGATGAACGAACACACGATTCGCAATGTCGTCATCGTCGGGGGCGGCACCGCCGGCTGGATGGCCGCTGCGGCGTTCTCCCGCTTTCTCAACAATGGCGCGACCCGGATCACGCTGGTCGAGTCCGAGGAGATCGGCACGGTCGGGGTGGGGGAGGCGACGATTCCGCCGCTGCTCACCTTCAACCGCATGCTGGGGATCAACGAGAACGACTTCATTCGCGAGACCGGCGGCACCTACAAGCTGGGGATCGAGTTCGACGGCTGGGGCGACGTCGGGGAACGCTATTTCCATCCGTTCGGCGCGCATGGCCATGATCTCGGCGGGATTCATTTCCACCAGCTGTACCTGCGCGAGCGCAAGCGCCGGGTGATGCAGGATATCTCCGCCTGGTCGATGAGCGCAGTCGCCGCGCAGGCCGGAAAGTTCGCGCGCCCGGCCGAAGGTGCGCAGTCGGCGGTGAAGGAGCTGCTCTACGCATTCCACTTCGACGCCAGCCTCTATGCGCGCTTCCTGCGACGCTACGCCGAGGCGGGCGGCGTCCAGCGGATCGAGGGCAAGATCGTCGAGGTGGCGCTGCGCCCCGAGGACGGCCATGTCGCCGCCGTGAAGCTGGAGAACGGGCAGGCGGTCGAAGGCGACCTGTTCATCGACTGCTCGGGCTTCCGCGGTCTCCTGATCGAGGAAGCGCTGGAGACCGGCTATGAGGACTGGAGCCAGTGGCTGCCGTGCAATCGCGCGGTGGCGGTCCCCAGCAGCTATTCCGGCGACCCCGATCCGTTCACCCGCGCCACCGCGCGCGGCGCCGGCTGGCAATGGCGCATCCCCCTGCAGCAGCGGATGGGCAACGGGCTGGTCTATTGCAGCGACTTCATGACCGCAGAAGCCGCGGAACGCGAACTTCTCGCCAACCTGGAGGGCGAGCCCCTCGCCGAGCCGCGCCACCTCTCGTTCGTGACGGGCCGACGCAAGCTCGGCTGGAACCGCAACGTCGTCGCGCTGGGGCTGTCGTCGGGTTTCGTCGAGCCGCTCGAATCCACGTCGATCCATCTGGTCCAGGCCGGCATCACCAGGCTGATCGCGCTGTTCCCGGACCGCCGCTTCAATCCCGTCGAGCGCGACGAGTACAACCGCCAGATGCGCGACCTCTATGAAGACGTGCGCGATTTCGTGATCCTCCACTACAAGGCGACCCGGCGGCGCGACACGCCGTTCTGGGACCGGTGCCGCACGATGGACGTGCCCGAGACCTTGCAGCGCAAGATCGACCTGTTCCGCGCCAAGGGGCGGGTGTTCCGCGACGGTGCCGAGCTGTTTGCGACCACCAGCTGGGTCGCGGTCTGCCTGGGCCAGCATATCGTGCCGGAGGAGCACGAGCCTGCCGCCGACGCCCTGGACGAGGACAAGGTGGCGGCCGCCCTGGAGGAGATGCGGCAGGGTTATCTTCGCGTGGCGGCGCAGTTGCCGACGCATGCGGAATTCCTGCGGCACATCGGCGCCGCGCTTGCGAATACGCCGGCACCTCCGCAACCCGCCGAGGTGCCGGGGGAACCGAACTTCTCCTTTGCGTCGGAGACGCCGTTCAACTTCTCGGCCAATCCGCTGTGAGGCCCGATGCGATCCGCCGCGTGGTGATCGTCGGCGGCGGCACCGCCGGGTGGATGGCGGCGGCGGCGATCACCCGCGTCCTGGGCGAGATGCCGGGCCTGTCGATCGAGCTCGTTGAATCCGAAGAGATCGGCACCGTCGGAGTCGGCGAGGCGACGATCCCGCAGATCGTGCTGTTCAACAAGATGCTGGGCATCGACGAGGCGGAGTTCGTCCGCGAGACGCGCGCGACCTACAAGCTGGGGATCGAGTTCGTCGACTGGCTTCGCCCGGGCCATCGCTATGTCCACCCCTTCGGCTTCTACGGCCTCGACATGAAGGGGATCGAATTCCACCATTTCTGGCTGAAGGGCCGTGACCTGGGCGATCCGACGCCGCTCGACGCCTATTCGCTCGGCATCGTCGGCGGTCTCCAGGGCCGCTTTGCCCATCCGCGCCCAGACCAGCCTTCCTCGCCGCTGTCCAAGCTCGGCTACGCCTTCCAGTTCGACGCGGGGCTCTATGCGCGCTTCCTGCGCCGGCTGGCGGAAGCCAATGGCGCCACCCGCATCGAGGGCCGCATCGTCGATGTCGAGCACGATGGGGAGACGGGGCATGTCGCAGCGGTGGTGCTGCAATCGGGCACGCGGATCGAAGGCGACCTGTTCCTCGACTGCTCGGGCTTCCGCGGGCTGCTGATCGAAGGCGCGATGACGGCGGGGTTCGAGGACTGGACGCAGTGGCTTCCGTGCGACCGCGCGGTGGCGGTGCCGTGCGCGAACGGCGGCGACCGCCAGCCGCTCACCCGCTCCACTGCGCGCGGTGCCGGGTGGCAGTGGCGAATCCCGCTCCAGCACCGCATCGGCAACGGCTATGTCTATTCCTCCGCCCATCTTTCCGACGATGAAGCGGCCGCAACCCTGCTCGCCAACCTCGACGGCGCGCCGCTCGCCGATCCGCGGCTGCTGCGCTTCACCGCCGGGCACCGCCGGCGGGCCTGGGTGGGCAACGTCGTAGCGCTCGGCCTTGCCGGCGGCTTTCTCGAACCGCTGGAATCGACCAGCATCCACCTGGTCCAGTCGGCGATCGCGCGGCTGCTGACCTATTGGCCGAGCCGCCGGTTCGACCAGCTGGAGATCGACCGCTTCAACGCCGCCCATGTCTCGGATTATCTGGAGATCCGCGACTTCCTGGTGCTGCACTACAAGGCGACCGAGCGCGCCGACACGCCGTTCTGGGACTATTGTCGCACCCTCGAACCGCCGCCGGGGCTCGCCAGCAAGCTCGCCGTGTTCGGCGCGAACGGCCGCATCTTCCGGGAAGGCAATGAGCTGTTCACCGAGACGAGCTGGCTTTCAGTGATGGTGGGGCAGGGGGTGGAAGCGGGCGGTTATCATCCGGCTGCCGATTTGCTTTCCGATGCAGAGACGCTGACGCGGCTGGAGCATATCCGCCAGGTTATCGCAGACACCGCCTCGCTCCTGCCGCACCAGGACGATCATCTTCGCCAGATTGGCTGCGACCCCAGGCCGAGCTTGGTGGTGGCATGACCTATCCGCCGCTGCCCGAGATCCACGGTATCGATCGCCGTGCCTTCGAAGCGGAGGTGCGCCCGGCCGCGCGTCCGGTGGTCCTGCGCGGGCTCGGCCGCGACTGGCCGGCGGTGAAGGCGGCGCAGGCGTCCGCCGACAGCGGCATCGCCTACCTCAAGCGCTTCAGCCATCCGCAGCCCGTCCCGGCGATCCTGGGCGAGCCGGAGATCGGCGGTCGCTTCTTCTACACGCCCGATCTGAAGGGGCTGAACTTCGTGCGCGGCCAAAGCCCGCTCGGTCCGTTCCTGGACCGCCTGCTCCGCGACCGCGATCATGCGCGGCCCTATGCCATGGCGGTCCAGTCCGTGCCGCTGCCGCAACTCCTGCCCGGCTTTGCCGACAAGAATGCGACCAGCCTGCTGCCAACCTCGGTCATCCCGCGCATGTGGCTGGGCAATGCGATCCGCGTCGCCACCCACTACGACCTGATGGAGAATATCGGCGTGGTGGTGATGGGCCGGCGGCGCTTCACCCTGTTTCCGCCCGACCAGATCGCCAACCTGTACATGGGGCCGCTGGAGCTGACCCCCGCCGGGACGCCGATCAGCCTGGTCGATCCCGATGCGCCCGACCTCGAACGCTTCCCGCGCTTTGCCGAAGCCGCGAAAGAGGCGCAGTCCGCCACGCTGGAGCCGGGGGACGCGATCTACATCCCCTTCCACTGGTGGCATGCGGTCGAATCGCTCGATCCCGTCAACGCCTTCGTCAACTATTGGTGGAACCCGGCGCCGGCCGGCATGGGCAACCCCTATGACGCGCTGCTCCACGCGCTGGTCGCGATCGGATCGCTGCCGGAGGACCAGCGGGAAGTGTATCGGACCGTGTTCGACCACCTAGTCTTCCGCCGCAACGGCGAGCCGGCGGCGCACTTGCCCGAAGAGGTCAAGGGCGTACTCGGTCTCCCGGACACCGTCACTGCTGCGCGGATGCGGGCAACGCTGCTGGACAGTTTCTCGCGCTCCTGACCTCCCGGATGCGGAGCCGCTCAGACCCGGCCACCGAGCATTCGGATCAAAAACGCGCGCAGCCGCTCGGTGCGCGCCGGGCTCGCCGCCGACAGGATGCCGCGCGCGGACGCGGGCAGGTGCTCCGCAGCTCCGCCCGCTTCGGGCCCGAAGACATAATGGTCGAACCAGGATCGCCACGCCGCCTTTTCGGCTGCCGGCAGGTCGCGGATGCTCATCAGGGCGTGGATCAGCGCTCCGAAAGGGGAGGCCGTCGCCCCCGCGATCCACCAGTAGTTCACCAGCACGTTGAGGCGGTCGAGCGCGCGAACATGATGCCACCAGATCGCGGGGATGAAGATCGCGTCGCCGGGCTCCAGCTCGGCGACCTGTGCATGCGCCATCGCCTCCTTGAACCGCGGGTAGCGCGCGAGATCCGGTGCGTCGGGATCGACCATGCTCGACGGCGGCCCTGCCATCGTGTGGTCCAGCGGGCCGATGTAGAGATTGGCGATCTGATCGGGCGGGAACAGGGTGAAGCGGCGGCGGCCGTGGACGACGCAGGCGACGTTGTTCGACTGGTCATAGTGTGTCGCCACCTGGGTGGCGTTGCCGATCCAAAGCCGCGCCGGCGCGTTTCCGGTGGGGAGGCCGGGCGCGTTCGCGGCATCCCAGCCGGGTAGATGCTCCGGTGCGGTCGCGGCATTGGCATAGAGCGCGTGCGGATCGGCCACGCCTTGTTCGGCAAAGCGAAGGAGTTCGCCGAGCAACTGGCCGAGCGTCACCTGCTGGCGCTGAAAGTTGAAGCCCGACAGGTCGTCGTTGTAGAAAAACCGCCCTGCAATCTCCGGCGCGCCGATCATCACCTCCAGGGGCCGGCCGCCGCCGAAGCCCGCGAGATACTCGGCCATCGCGCGATCGCCGTGCGCGCCCGCCTGGACCGCGGCCCAGTGCCGCACCTGCCCCCGCAAGATCACGGGCCGGTACTCCTGCAGCACCTCCTTTGTGAAGGTTTCCGCATCGACGGCCGGGCGTTCCGCGACGCGGCCGGGGAAGGGGATGGAAGGGGTGCTGACCATGCCCAGAAGCTAGTGCATTCCCGCGCAACCGTCAGAGAAAATGACGGGTTGGCCGGGGCGCCTTCGATACCGGCTCCGAGGATGCCGCCACAGCAGCACGGCGGGCTCGGAATGCCGGCACCCGATTCGGGCCGCCGAACCCGTACATTCTCCATCCGGCGCTAGTGGAAAGCCGGGATATCGGCAGCCCGACCCGGACCGCAGAGTGGCGCCAGCAAGCCACGGGGAAACAATGAAATCGACGGGCCGACCCACGATTCGCACGCGCCGCGCGAGGCGCCGGCCCGTTGCGTCGCTGCAAAGCGAGGCGCTCAAGAACGAACTCGGCCGCCTGAGAGTCGTGGTTCTCGAACTGCAACACCGCGCGCGCAATCTGATGGCGGTGATCCGCACGCTCGCCAGCCGCACCATGGCCGAGACCTGCTCGTCGGACGACTTCATCGAAGCCTTCGACGAGCGGTTGGCGGCGCTTGCCCGCGTGCAAGATCTGCTCACGCGCGGCGAGACCCAGGCTCCGATCACGCTCGGGGAACTGGTGGAGGCCGAACTTCGGGCGATCGGCTATCCGGAACCAGACAGGTCGCGCGAACGCATATGCGTGTCGGCAACCGTCGACGTGCAACTGCCGGCCGCGTCCGCACAGGTCCTCGCGCTCGTGCTCCACGAACTCGCGACCAACGCACTGAAATACGGCGCATTGCGTCACGAGGGGCAGGTTTCGATCGGCTGGGATGTGCAGGGGAGCGGCGCGCGCGAACGCGTGAGGCTCGAATGGCAGGAGACGTGCCCCGTCTCCATCGCCCCGCCGTCGGCGGGCGGAGGCGGCTATGGGCGCGAACTGATCGAGCGGGCGCTTCCGTTCCAGTTCGGGGCGAAGACCCGGTACGAATTCAAACCCGACGGTGTCCATTGCACCATCCACCTGCCGCTCGACGCCGGCCCGCAAGCGCGATCCTGATCATGATCAGAGACGTCCTTGGCGGCCGGATGGTCCTTGTTCTGGAAGATAGTTACTTCATCGCAGAGGATTTGTGCGCGGCGATCGAGCAGGCCGGCGGCCGCGTGCTGGGGCCGGCCTCCCATGTGGAGGAAGCCCTGGCGCTTCTCCTCAAGCGCAATTACCCGGACGCAGCGATCCTCGACATCGATCTGAACGGCAGCCAGAGTTTTTCGGTCGCCGATGCGCTGGCAAAGCGGAAAGTGCCCATCCTGTTCGTCACCGGGCTCGATCTGCCGGCGCTCCCCCATGCGCACCGCAAGGTTCCCGTTTGCCGCAAGCCGATGCGCGCGGCGGAAGTGGTCCGTGCCCTGACCCGCCTTCTCGCCTGACGTCGGATACGTTCCGTCCGCGACCTGCGGGGTGATCCTGATGGCCGCGGTACAGGGCTTCCCTAAGGTCTGGGCGCGAGGCTCAGGAGGAAGCGATGCGAAATCGACGTGGGCGCGTACATGCTGGGTGCCGCACCTGGGCGCTCTCCCTGGCGACCGTCGTGGCATCGGCAGCATTCGGTGCGCCCGGCGCTTTTGCGCAGCAGCAGCCCATCGCCGAGGTTCGGGACGAGCTGGAAACCCTTCCGCGCGCAAGATCTGCGACCGAGGAGCCAGAGCCGAAATCGAAAAAGGCGGACCTGCTGGTCGTCCCGATCCCGCTCACGAACCCGGCGCTCGGGACCGGTGCCATGCTGACGGGGGTGGTGTTCTACAATCCCAACGACGCGCCGCAGCCCTGGATTTCCGGCGTCGGGGTCATGGCGACCAGCACCGGCACCAAGGGGGCTGGCGCGTTCCACAGCATGTCGCTGGATCACGATCGCTTCCGCTTCCTGGTGTTCGCGGGCTATGCCGACGCGAAGCTGAAATTCTATGGCATCGGCGCCGATGCGGGCGCCCGGGGCGTGCACGTCGACCTGGAGGACAAGGGTCTGGGCGGCCTTGCCCAGGCGCAGGTCCGCCTCGCCAACCACCTCTACGGCGGGGTGCGGCTCGAATATCTGAACGTCGATTCGACCGCCGAGATCCCGCACCCCAACTATCCGGACCTGAACCTGCCGCCGCTGGAGCTCAAGAGCACGCTGGCGATGCTCGGGCCGTCGCTGACCTATGACAGCCGCAACAGTTCGCTCAATCCCAGCCGCGGCAGTTACGTGACGGCGTTCTGGACGTTCGGCAGCAAGTTCCTGGGCAGCGACTTCTCGCACGACAAGCTGCAAGTCGGCGCGAACTTCTACGCACCCGTCACCAAGACGACGGTCGCGGCCTTCCGCGGGTCGACCTGCAGCGTGTCCAAGCGCGTGCCCTTCTACGACCTGTGCATGTACGGCCAGAGCGGCGACCTGCGCGGCTATGAGGCCGGGCGCTATCGCGACCGCTTCACCTGGGCATTTCAGGGCGAGTTTCGCCAGAAGCTGTTCGGCAAGTTCGGCGCGGTGGCGTTCGGCGGGGTCGGCGGCGTGGCGCCGAGTGCGGACCAGATTGGCGACAGCAAGGTCCTCCCCTCAGTGGGCGCGGGCCTCCGCTACCAGGCGTCGAAGAGCAACAACGTCAACCTGCGCCTGGACTTCGCGGCCGGGATCGACGGCCACGCAGTCTATTTCGGTATCGGCGAGGCGTTCTGATCGCCGGCACGCCCGTGCCAGCGGCCACGGCTGAGGAGGAAGACCCACATGGAGCCTAAGCAGATGATCGGGTTGCTGGTGCAGGCCAGTCTGTTTCTGATGATCGCGGCGGTGGCGATGGAGAGCGACTGGCGATCCGTGCTTGCGCATTTGCGCCAGCCGGCGCGTCTGTTGCGCGCCATCATCGCCGTGAACGTCGTGGTGCCGTTGCTGGCCTTCATCCTGGTGAAGATCATGGCACTCGATCCGCCGGTCGCGGCCGGCCTGATCCTGATGTCGGTCTCGCCGCTCGCCCCGCTGGTGCCGGGCAACGCCCTCAAGTCCGGCGCGGACCGATCGGACGTGCTGGCGCTGTACGCGGTGCTGATCGCGCTGGCGATCTTCCTGGTCCCCTTGACGGTCGTGATCATCAACCCGTTCTTCGCGCATCATGCGAACGCCCCGGTCGCACTGATCGCGCGCATCGTGGTGGTGTCGGGCCTGCTGCCGATCGTCCTTGGGCTGGCGTTCGCAGCGCTGCTGCCGGCGCTCGCCCGACGCGCAGCCCGGGTGCTGAAGATCCTGTCGAACCTGATCCTGCTCTTGTTCGTGCTGCTGCTGCTGTGGGCAGAGGGGCGCGAATTCCTGGAGCTGCTGGGCGATGGCACGATCATCGCCTTCGCGTGCACGGCCTTCGGCGCGTTGCTTGCCGGATATTGGCTCGGCGGTCCGGATCGCACGGGACGCGCTACGCTGGGTATCACCGCGGCGATCCGCCACCCCGGCATGGCGATCGCGATCAGCCAAGCGAGCGGCGGCAGGACGCAGACGACGGTCGCGATCCTGCTGTTTCTCTTGAACAGCGCGGTGATCGTCGCCTTGTACCAAGCCTGGCTCCGACGGAGCGCGCCCGGCGCAATCTCACGCGAGGCCTCCTCCGGAGCAGCCGACTGACGTTCTAGGGGTAAGTGCCGATCGGCGTGGGCGCGTTCGTCGGCCATTGTATCCTAGCGGGCGGACCAGGATCCTTGCGAACGCAGATCCCCCGCCCGCAATGTGCGTAAGCGCACCTGCCCCCCAGGGTGCGTGCCGCGTACCGCGGCGTGGCGGCAGATAGGGACAGCGATCTGCCGCCACGCCCTGCAACGAGTCATCGCTCGTCAGCGCCTATCCGAAGCCGAGTTCAGGGGCTCCCCGGCAACTCCGCGCGCGGTCTTCGCCCACTTCAGCAACAAAAAGAAACGCGCACGGATATCGTATAAACTGCAGAACGGGTTAATGCTCGTTACACCATTATTATTACTTAATTCTGATTGACTTCGCGCAAATAGAAACGGAAAATACAAATAGAAAAAGATCGAGAATGGCCTGAACAACCGATTCCATTCTAACATGGAAGGATCTTTTGGCGATGAGCAGTCCGGTTCGGTGAGTCCTGATCGCAGATGATCATTACGCGGTGCGTCGGGGCGTCAGGAATCTGTTGGAGACGAGGCCTAACCTTTGTGTCGTCGCCGAGTCTCCGACAGGGCGGGCAGCTCTGGAAGATGCACGAGCAGTCAAGCCGGACATTGCAATCGTCGATTTTTCGATCCCGGAACTAAATGGTCTTGATCTCACCGTCGCCTTGAAGCGGGAACTTCCCCGTATCGAGATCATGGTCTACACCATGCATGATCGTGAGGATCTGGCACTGGACGCGTTGCGAGCTGGTGCACGCGGATATGTCCTCAAGTCCGATACGGAGAAACATCTGCTGGCCGCGGTCGACGCACTCTCGGTCCGGCGACCGTATTTCTCGGATGTGGTTTCGGAAACGCTCCTCGAACGATTTCTGAAGTCATCGCCAGCTACCCAGGCCACGCTGACCCATCGGGAGCGCGAAGTGGTCCAGTTGATCGCCGAAGGCAAGATCAACAAGGAGATCGGGTTCATCCTGGATATCAGCGTGAAGACGGTCGAGACGCATCGCGCGTCTGCGATGCAGAAACTGAAGCTGCGCACCACTGCCGAGTTGGTCCGTTTCGCGGTGCGCAACGACATCATTCAAGCCTGACGACCTGCCGGTTCTTCACTGCGCTTCATGCCGGGAAGCTCCCCGCCGCAAAGACGAAATCCTGCGCGCCGCTGCGCGGTATCACAGCAGCTACGATGGTACCGGTGCCAGAGCGCCTTGCACGGATGCGGATCGTGCCGCCCAACTCCGTGATCCGGCGGGCCATGCCGGGAATACCCACCCCGATCGACGGGCGATCCTGCCAATCCGAGGGGAGCCCTTTGCCATCGTCCTGGACGACCGCGAGCAGGCAGCACTCACGACCGACGAGCCGCACGCGTACGCGACCCGCTCCGGCGTGCGCCTGCACGTTGCTCAGCGCCTCCTGGACGAGCCGGAAGACGGCGCTCTCGACGGCAGTTCCCCGGCGTCTGTCCAGCCCATAGATCTGCAGCGCGACCGCGAGGTTGCTGCGGCGTGTCAGGCCGTCGCACAATCCATGCACTGCCGCATTCAAGCCGTGCTGCTGAAGATCCGGCGGGTGGAGCGCGTAGGTCATTCCGCGAACCACGCGATGATAGTTCGCCAGGAACTCACTCAGTTCGGCAGCCACCGCCGCGACGGCGGGATCCTTGTTGATCGACTGCAGACGCGCGATGGATAGGCTCAACGCGGCCAGATATTGGGCCGCGTTGTCGTGCAAGTCGCGCGCGACGCGTTGGCGCTCCTGCTCCTGCGCCCGGATGAGGTCGGCCTGGCTGCGCATCAGCAAGCGGCCCAGCCGCTGGCGTTCCTTGCGAAGCGCGAATATCTCGGTCGCCGGCAGCCATATCAGCTTGAGGTACGGCACCCCGGCGATTTCCAGCCTGCCGAGGCACAATTGCTGCCGTTCCTCGCCCCCGTCCGGTGCAGTGTAAAGGTGGATCGACTCCGCGCGCTCCCCGGCAGCCACGGCGCGCATCGCCCCGAGCAGCGGAGCGAACTGTGCGGGATCGCGCTCCGCCAAAACCCTCATGCGTGCGAGGAGATCGTCGCCCGGGGCGACGTGCCCGAACAGGCGCGCACACGGATCGTGCGGGGACGTGCCGGGATCGCCGGTCAGCAGGCGCCAATTGAGGTCGGCAAGCGCAACGGGCGGATTGCGGAAGGGCGGCTGCTCGAGTGCCGAATCTTTCAAGATCGGGAGCGTCCGAAAGGCAAGCAGATCGGGGCTCTCCCCTAACTTGGCAGGGGTTGAAGCCGCATTGCCGCCCCTCCTCTTTCGAGGCCACTCGCTGGTCATCGTCCGTTCCCCTGTTTTTTGAGCCTCCGGGAGCCCATCCGCCGGAAGCCAGTCGAACAGTTTTTCACCACATACTGAGCACTTAGCCGCCGGGAGGTTATCAGGGAAACCCCTGAGACGAGCGGCAGCGCCCTTTTGCCTTTAATCGCAGCGACGGACGCGGCCCGCTCCCCATCGGCACCGCAGCCACCCCAATAGAAATCCCGATTCCGCCCGCGTGGCCCTGCATCCCATCATTGGGCCGGGAGACGCAAATGGAAGCTTGGTTTCACGCCTTTGCAGCGGGCGTTTCGCTGCTGCTCGACGCGCTGGTGATCGTTTCCGTCTGTGCCGGCGCAGGAGTGGCGATCTACGGGACGCTGCGATACGTGACGACGGGCGTGCACCCGACGGGAAACCGGCGCGGCATCTGGATGGGCTTTGCGCGCTGGCTGATGCTCGCGCTGGAGTTCGCGCTCGCCGCCGACCTCGTCGACACGGCGATCGCCCCGAGTTGGGATCAGATCGGGCAACTCGCCGCGATCGCGGCCATCCGCACCGGGCTCGGCTTCTTTCTAGAACGCGACATCGACGCCGTGCGGCCGGCAGAGGGATAGGACATCGCCCTGCCGCAACTGCGGCCATAGCGCCGGCCTAGCGCATGCGCGATCTCCGCGCCGCTTCCGCCCCGGGTGTCAGCGCGGCGGGGCGCCCCGCATCGCGGGTCCAAGTCGAGCGGCGAGATGACTCGCGAGGTCCCTCGCGACTGCCTTCACCGTGCTCTCGGTCGAAAGGGTAGAGCCGATGTCGAGCGCGTCGGGTGCCCGGCGCCGAACCGCGGCCGCCAGCAGGTCGCCGGTCCGCGAATCCTTGATCTCGACCGCAAACAGGATGGAGCCGCTCATCGTGCCCTTCTTGCCCGCCAGGCTCTGCACCGAACTCGTGAGCAGACCCACCGGAGTGACACGCGTGACGGTGGCGAACCCACCCTTGGTCTTCTCCATGCCCACCAGCGTCAGCCGTACCCGCAACACGCCGGGGCCCGGCTTGGTGACGACCGCCAATGTCGAGGCGAGATCTGCCTTGAGGACGCCGGTCATCAGCGCGGCATATTTCTGACGGTCGGCCATCGAGACCCCGTCGAACTGCGCGTCACTGCCCGTGTATATCGCGGTGGGGTCGATCAGGATGCTGCGATAGCGCGTGAAGCCCGCCTGTGGCTTCACATAGGTCCAGGATTCGCTTCTCGGCTTGTCGTGCTGCAGTTCATCCGCAGACCCGAGCGCGACCGGAGCATGGTCACGCGTCTGCGCGGTCGCGAGCGTCGGAAGCGACAGCATTGCCAAGGCGAGGGAGAAGCGGTGCATCACGTCCTCTGTCGTTTGAGGGTCGCTGATGCCTTCCATTTGTCTCCAGCACCGGAACGGGTGCCATCGGGGAATACCCGTGGAAGTCTGCGGCACCGTACGCCCGATCCGGTCGCGTTCCGCGCGATACGCTGCGGCGTCTACCGACATGCCCCGATGGGGCGCGCCGCCCCCGCATCTAAGCTGGAACTGCCCTGATTTCCGGGAGTCCGCCGATGCGTGCAGAGCTTTCCATCTTCGGCCGCTGCGTCACGGTCTGTCTGGCCGCCATCTGGCCCGTGGTCGCCTCGGCCGGACAGGAGGCGCCGGCCGCGCAGGCCAGCCAGGATCAGCCGCCGAGCTCTTCCTCGCAGGAGGATGCCGACGAACAGGATAAAAAGGCTGCGCATCCGCATCGCGACCTGCTGATCGTGCCGCTGCCGCTGTCGCGGCCCTCGACGGGAACCGGGCTCGCGGTCGGCGCCGTCATGTTCCAAAATCCGAAGCACGAGCCGCAGCAGTGGGTGACCGGCGCGGGCGCGCTCTACACCGACAAAGGCGCCAAGGGGTTGGCCTTCTTCCACAGCATGTCGCTGGGCCAGGACCGGATCCGGATCCGGGCGCTGGCGGCCTATACGGACGCGCGGGCATATTATTACGGCATCGGCGGTGCCGCCGGGGAGGCAGGGCAGCGACGGATCTACGACAATCGCGACCTGCAGTTCCAGCTGCAGGCGCAGATCCGGGTCCTGCCGCATACCCATGTCGGCCTGCGCTGGCGCTTCGCCGACTCGCGCTGGAAGAACCCCAGGGGCGACGTCGACCAGGTCGCCGCACCTCCGGAGGAGGAGCTCGACAGCACCCTCTCGATGATCGGCCCGACGGTGAGCTACGACACGCGCGACAGCGCGCTGCAACCGCATTCCGGGACCTATGCCGCGGCGACCTGGCTCGTGGGGGCGGGGTTTCTCGGCAACAGCTTCGGCCACACGCGGTTGCAGGTCCTGGGCAACTGGTATGTGCCCATGCGGAAGACGACCGTGCTCGCGTCGCGGGTGGCGACCTGCGCGGTCACCGGTCACGTGCCCTTCAACAATCTCTGCGATTTCGGCTCGGGTGCCGATCTGCGCGGGTACGAGAGCGGGCGCTACCGCGACCGGGCGAGCTGGGCCGCGCAGGCAGAGGTTCGCCAGCACCTGGGAGGACGGTTCGGTGGAGTCGCCTTCTTTGGCGTGGGCGGGATCGCCCCCTCCCTTGGCCATGTGCTCGATGACAGCACGCTGCTGCCCAGCGCCGGACTTGGCGTACGCTACCAGCCGTTTCGAAAGAACGACGTCAACCTGCGCCTCGATGTCGCAGTAGGCTGGCACGGGCCGGGCCTGTACCTGGGCGTTGCCGAGGCATTCTGATCGAGAAGCGTTCAGAAGCGAACGCTGGCGGACACGACCGTGCGATCGCCGCCCTTGCCGAACACCTGCTCCGCCTGGAGATTCCAGCGCCTGGCGAATTCGAAATTGGCGCCGACCAGCGCCGACCACTTCCACGGGTTGTGCAAGCTTGTGCGATACCGCAGCGTGAGCGGGGCGCCGGCGGGATCCCGCACCTCGCCGGAGAGGCTACCCTCGACCGTGGTGTCGAGGTCGACGTAGTTGACGCCCCCATAGAGTGCCAGCCGCGAATTGGAGGGGAGCTTCAGCCGGGGGCCGACCCGCAATCCGGCATCGGTGCTGGTGATGTCCGAACGATCGCGGCTGGACATGCTCAACGTGCGGGACGCCAGCAGTGCGGCGAACCAGTCCTCGGCGCCATAGCTGACCATTCCGCCGAAGGTGAGGGTGGTGTTGTCGATCTCGGCGTGAAAGCGCAGGTCGCGGCTGCAGTCCGCCGGCGGCCGGCACAAGACCGGCGGCAACAGCCCGGTCAGGTCGATGTTGACGGCAATGTCCATTCCCCCGTTCGCCCGGCCGATGCTCGCGAACAGGTTGAGGTATGGAAACAGCCACACGTCGGCCTTGAACTCGACGACATGATTATGCGCCTTGATCTGATCGGTGGTGACGAAGGGAACGGGCGTCAGCGTCCGGCCGGCCACGCCAGCCGGCGTCCCGATCGCCACCGCCAGATCGCCGGCGTCCAGCTTCTGGTGATTGCCCACCAGGAGGATGCTCAGACCCGCGGTGCGCGGCAGTTCATATCCCCGCGCGAGGGCGCGATCCCGTCCGAAGGGAAGGCGAAGCCCCTTGGAGACGGGCTCCGGAGGCGGAGCCGGGGCATCGCTCGCGGGCGCGGCGGGAAGAACCGATTGCTCCGCGTCTGGCGGGGTCGGACCGCCTTCCGGCGCCGCTGCAACCTCCTGAACCGGCGTCGGCGGAATCACCAAGGAAACCCAGGCGGTGTCGTCGAGGGCGATCACGGCCGAAGTACCTGTGGAGCGATCCCATCCTTCCACATGCCCACGCCCTCTCCGCGATCGAGGCCAAACTACCGAGTGCGGCATGCCGCACGAGCCTGGGCCCTGCCGCCGCGAAGGGTGGGCTGGTCCGGAAGTGATCCCGAACCAGCCCAGCCTCCCCCTTTTTTTGTCTCCACCGGGATGAGCAGCGCCTGGCAAAGGAATGCAGCTGCGCGGGGAGCGGAGACATGACGAGATTGGGCCGCCGAACGGGCGATCTGGATCGGGGGTTCTACCGTGAAGCTCGGGCGGGAAGTCCGGACCGCGCACCGGATGCGCTCGCATCCGCGAACTAGGGAGCGGTGGGCAACCAATCTGCGCCATCTCCCGGTGCGAAGGCGGCGACGCAGGTGACAAGCCACGAGCGTGCGTTTTGCACAGCGTAGATGGAGAATCTCCCATGACCCCGCATATCCGGTCACACCGCAGCCTGTTCGTCGTCGTGGTTGCCGCATCCGCGATGCCGGCGCTCGCACAGAACCCGCCGCCGCGCCCCGACCCCGCGGCGATGTTCGCCAAGATGGACACCAACAAGGACGGGCGCGTCAGCCGCGCAGAGTATGTGGCAGCGCGATCGCAGCGTTTCGACCAACTCGATCATGATCGCGACGGTGTGGTGACCCGATCCGACTTCCCGCGCGCGGCAGGGAACCCGCAGGCCTCTGCGCGGCTGGACACGCTGCTCGGAGAGGCGGATCGCAACGGCGACGGCAAGGTCACGCGAGCGGAATTGAAAAAGGCGCCGGCACCGGGCTTCGACCGGGTCGACGCCAATCGCGACGGGTATGTCACCCGTGCCGAAATGGACGCCGCGCGTCCTCAGCGCCGTTGAGCCGGAAAAAAGGGGCCCGCAGGGATGCGGGCCCCAGGAGGCACCTCAGGGGGCGGTGACGATCACGTAGGAGACGCCCGAGGACAGATACTGCGGCTTGTACCAGATGTTGTTGCACGAGAAGTAGGTGACGTTGCTGCGGATGACCTTGGGACAGTTGGGCGGCAGCGCATATACGACCGTGCCGGGCGCCTTGGATGTATCGACCACCACTACGTCGGGCTGCGTGGCGGCGGAAACCACCGCCGCCGTCGTGCCCGCGATCACCGCGCCGGCAGCAACATCCCAGAAGGGGTCGTCATCCCAGCCCCAGCCCCAGCCCCATCCGGGGGGTGGTGGCGGCGGAGGGGGCGGCAGTGGTCGCGGTGGCGGTGGCGGTGGCGGAGGGCCAGGGTGCGGACCAGGTCCAGGCCCGGGATGAGGGGCTGGTCCGGGTCCCGGCCCCGGATGCGGTCCGGGCCCGGGCCCCGGTCCGGGATGCGGACCCGGGCCAGGCCCCGGATGCGGGCCCGGTCCGGGATGCGGCCCAGGAGCTGGACCTGGAGGCGGCCCCGGTGGCGGCCCGCCAGCAAGATGTGCGCCACCGCCGGCCGGGCGCGGCGGGGTCCCTGTATGGATACTGCCGCTGCCGGGCCCGCGGAAGTTGGTGGGTACCCGCGCATGCATGCTCCCGCCCCGCATGTGGAAGCCGCCGCCGCCGAAGCGGCGCTGTGCCTCCGCCTCGATCGATCCTGCCACCAGCGCGAAGGCGGTGCAGGCGCTTATCAGGAACGTGGATTGCCGCATGCTACTTCTCCTGGCTGTCGAGACGCGCCATCTGGATGCTGCTGGCGCCGCTGGGAGGCTTGAACGCGAAGGTCGACGGTGCGAACCGGGTGTTGGTGTTCCAGGTCAGCTCCGCCGTGAAGGACGGGTGGATCGGATCTTCGCGGTTGATGATCGCGATCTTCATCGGCAGCGGCCGTGATCCCCGCGCGATCCACAGCTGAAAGTCGAGCTCGTCCCCGCGATATGCGAACTGGTCGGTGTCGACGCCGCCGATCTTGGCATAGCCGACACGCACCGCCGAGCGCACATCCTCGGTGGGTGTACCGGCATCCGCCCAGTAGAAGATGTCGGAGAGCGGCAGGGCGATGCCATAGTCGTCGTAGATGGCATCGATCAGGTCCCCGATGGTCGGCGGTGCGTCGACGACGGAGTAAAAGCCTTGGCGGGGGACGTTCACCGTGAACTTGCGCCCGTCATAGTAGAACTGACGATACTGACGATCGGAGCGCAATTCGATGAAGAACGCGTTCGGACGCTGCACGCGATAGGTGTTCTCAAGACCGAGGCTCACCTTGAGATCGGTGTTCTCCATGTTGGTCTCGATCGTCGCCTTGCTGCGCAATTCGAACGAGTTGAGGGTCTTCAGATAATTCCCCATCGATCGAAGCGCCTGGATCGCCACGGGATCGACGGTGGTGGCGGCCGTTCCGGCCGCACCTGCTTGCGGCGCGCTCTGGGCATATGCCGGCGAGCCGATCAGAACGGCTGCCGCCAAGCCGAGTTTCCATCGCACTTGTCGATACATGGTGCATCTCCATCGCTTGTTGACCGTCAAAGGATCGTCCCGGCACCGTGGGTCTCCAATCAGGGGAAACCCGCTGAATCTTTCGGGACTTGGCCGGGCGGCGCCTCTAGGACGCGGCGGGGCAAGTACCGGCCGGGGGCGGAGGCGCGCGTGTCGCCTCGGCCTGCGCGGCGAGGATGTCGCGGCGGAAGCCAGGATCGCCGTGGAGTCGCGCCACCGTGGCGGCCGCGATCGTCCGTCCTGCCTCCACGTCGCTTTCCCAGTGGGCGTTGCAGACCAGGCGGCTTTCGCCGAAGTCGCGGCCACGGGCGAGAATGGCGTCGGCCTGGTGCGGCATGATCTCGGTGAAGATCAGTGCCCAGCCCCAGCCGATCGCGCTGTGTCCGGAAGGGTAGGAGCCGTCGGTGCGCAGCGCCGCCTCATCCTTGGGGAAGCACGTCGCGCCCGCATGGGCGACGAACGGCCGCGTCCGGCGGTAGTGGTTCTTGGCCTTGTAGGTCGACAAGCCGATGTCGATCATCGACTTCTGGAGCAGCCGGTAGAGCACCGGGGTCCGCTTGGGATCGGGCGCGAATCCCGCCGCGCAGTCGAAGGTTTGTGTCAGATGCCCGAAGGTCAGGTCCGCGTCCTGCGCCGCCTGCGTCCAGCGGCTGCTTCCCGGGGGCAAGGACATGGCCTTGCTGACCGCTTCGTCCCGGGCAAAGCCCGGGGAGTTAGGGGGCGGCGGGGGCGGCAGCAGCGCCAGGCTGTCGGGAAGTTCCGAGGGCGCAAGATAGCCCTGCGGGGTCGCATGGGCGCCTTGCAGCGACGGCGGTATCGACGGCGGCGCGTCCTGTGAGACAGCGCCGCTCGACAAGAGAAGCAACGTGCCGGCGAGGACGGCGGCACGCGCCGCCCGACGCCCGGCGGTTCGGTGGAAAGGCGCCATCGCAACCTCCGGTTTTCGGTTCGGAATGCCGCCCGTCCGTGAGCGGTGCGGCGGGTGCGGGCTCCGCCGGAGAGGAAGCGGAGCCCGCGTGATGATGCGCCGCGTCAGCTGGCGCCGGCGTTCGCGTCGGCCATCTTTGCGATCGCATCGTCAATCGTGAAGCTGTTCGGCCGCTGCACGGGCGGGAACTCTCGGAACGTTTCCGCGAACTTCTTCGCAGCGAGCTGTGCGATGAAGATGAAATAGTCGTTGTGCAGGAACCAGTGGTAATAGGTGTTCGACGTTATGTCGGCATATTCGTACGGGTCGGTGCGCAGGTTGAAGACCTTCGGCAGCCGCAGCCGCGTGAAAGGCTCGGCCCACACCCGCATCGTGCCGGCAACACGCTGCTCCATGAACACGATTTTCCAATTGTCGTAGCGCATTCCAAGAATATCGCCATCGTCGCTGATGTAGAAGAAGAACTCGCGTGGACTCTTCTCCTCCTCCCCGGTGATATAGCCGAGCAGGCTCATGCCATCGATGTGGTTCTTGTAGGTGCGCCCGATCGCGTCATAGCCGCTCTTAAGCTTCTCAACGACGTCCGGGGCGCCGGCCATCTCGAGAAACGTGGGAAGCCAGTCGTGATGCTGGATGATGCCGTTGGCGATCGATCCGGGCGCGATCTTGCCCGGCCACCGCACGAGCAAGGGCACGCGGAAGGCGCCTTCCCAGTTGGTGTTCTTTTCGCTGCGGAACGGCGTCATGCCACCATCCGGCCAGGTGTTGCGATGCGGTCCGTTGTCGGTCGAATATTGCACGAACGTGTCGTCCGCGATGCCGAGCTCGTCGAGGAAGGCGAGCACCTCGCCGATCAGCTTGTCGTGATCGACCATGGTGTCATGATAGTCGGATTGCCAGCGGCCCGCCTGTCCCTTGCTCTCGGGCTTGGGGTGGGTGAACAGGTGCATGTGGGTGGTGTTGAGCCACAGGAAGAACGGCTGGTCGTCGTTGGCGGCCCGCTTCATGAAATCCTTGGCAGCCGCGGCGAACTCGTCGTCGACCGTTTCCATCCGCTTCTTGGTGAGCGGGCCGGTGTCCTCGATCCGCTGCTTGCCGACGCGGCCCCAGCGCTCGTGCTCGGTACCATCGTCGGTATCGGTGGCCCAGCTATGGATGACGCCGCGCGGGGCGAACGCCTCGTGGAAGCGCGGATCCTTCGGATAATCCGTCATCTCCGGCTCTTCCTCGGCGTTGAGGTGGTAGAGGTTGCCGAAGAACTCGTCGAAGCCATGGTTCGTGGGCAGCATGTGGTTGAGGTCGCCCAGGTGGTTCTTGCCGAACTGGCCGGTGGCATAGCCCTGCTCCTTGAGGAGCGCGGCGATGGTCGCCGTCTTTTCGTTCATGCCGATCGGCGCCGCGGGGATGCCGACCTTGGAGAGGCCGGTGCGCAGCACGCTCTGCCCGGTGATGAAGGACGAACGCCCGGCCGTGCAGCTCTGCTCGCCATAGCTGTCCGTGAACATCATGCCCTCTCGGGCGAGCCGGTCGATGTTGGGCGTCTGATAGCCCATCAGCCCGTGACTGTAGCAGCTCAGATTGCTGATGCCGATGTCGTCGCCCCAGATCACAAGGATATTTGGTTTGCCTTTGGGCATGATCGGACTCCTTCTTGCCGTTGCGTCGGAAGGGTGCCGAGTCTTGGGACCGGGCGGGATCAGGGCTTTCCCGCGGACCAGCATCGGTCGAGTCCCGGGGCGGCGGTTTGCGCGCGACCGGCGGTGCGCGCAGCCTCGCAGCGGCCCGCTGCGAAGCCGCAGGGACTCGGTCTTGAGCAGTTGTTGAGAAGGGACGACGCGCTCTGCGCCGGCACGCCGCGATCAGCGAGTCGAGGAGGTCAGCGGCGAGTCGCTGACGCCATCATTCGGGGAACAGGAAGGTCAGGGTCAGCCGCAGTCCCCAGTCGGGCCCGCCGCTCGGCCGCTCGGCATAATATTTGCCGCTCATCGAGATCTGCATGGGCTGCCGGCCGATGCGGATCAGCTGGCCCAGCGTGATGTCGATCGGCACGGTCCACTGCTTCTGCTTCCAGTTGTAGCTCGCTTCGGTATTCGCACCGATGCTCATGCCGTTGTGGAACGTCTGAGTCAGAAACGGCTGCAGCAAGGTGGCGCTGACGCCCGGCCGGTCATCCTTGCCCGCATAGGACCAGAGATGGTTGGCGAGCATGCCGAGCGTGGTCCCCTTGGGCGTCTGTTTGACCACGAGCGCGGTTGGGCCTGCCGACCATTTGCCGCTGCCGAATTCCTTGTTCCCGATCGGCCAGACGACAGCCGGGCCGGCGGCGATCGTGATGCCGTTGATCTGGGGCTTGAAGAAAAAGCTCTGCGTGATGTCGCCGAAACCGTTGGTGCCGCGCCCGTCCGAGACGGTTCGTTCCTGCGCGATGAACGGCAGGATCGTGCGCGTGATCAGGCTCAGTTCCGAGTTCAACCGGACGGGGATGACCGGCTGGATGTTGAGCGTATAGCGGTTCGCGTCGGCGGGGCCGAAGCAGCAATCGAGATTGCTCTGCAGCGGCACGCTGATCAGTTCCGCCACCGGGTTCGCAACCTGTTGCGCCAGATTGGCATCACTCCCAGGCGTTCCCAGACCCTGCGCTGCCGGTGCCGGTGCCGGCGCACCCTGCTCCACGGGCGGATCCTCGGGATTGGCGGACGTCGGGTCCCCCATGAGGAGTACGGCACCGATTGCGCTGAAAAGGGTCATGGCGGCCTCCCTGGCTGATGGGCCATGGTCGCCATGGACCCGCAGGCCAGCCATCGGGATCAACCCGCTGGCAGGGCAGGGCACAAGCCGGAGCGATCGTCCTCAAGCCGGGGTTCTGGCGCTCGCGCCGCTCGGGAGTTGTCCCGATGGGCTTGCCGCGGTCGCTCGGCAATTCTTGCCGTGACAGCAATGGGGAACGCGATGGCCGAAGATTCTGATCTCCAGCGCCCGGCGCCGATGGCCCTACCGCCGCTACCGCCCGTTCCGGACACCGCTGGCCAGGAAACCGGTGCGGCATCGGTCGAGCTTTCCCGCTTCCGCAGCGAGCTTTCCGAACTCCGCAGCCGCATGTCGGAACACCGCACCGACCTCTCGGAGTTTCGGACCAGCCTTTCCCAGCACCGCACCGATCTTTCGGAGCACCGTACCGATCTGTCCGGCGAACGTACCGAGATGTCGATGCGCCGGACCGGCATGTCGATCCAGCGCACCCGGATGAGCGCGGATCGGACGCTGATGTCGGTGCAGCGGACGTCGCTTTCGCTGATCGGCTTTGGTTTCACGCTGTACCAGACGTTCGACAAACTGCACGACATGGGCACGATCCGCAGTTCGGCAGCGCCCCGGAATTTCGGCGCAGCCTTGATCGTCCTCGGCATCCTGCTGCTGGTCGGCGGCATTTCCCGACACCTGCAGTTCGCCTTCCAGTTGCGCCACGTCCGGGCGGAACTGAAGGAGGCAGGGCTCGTGCACGGAGAGATGGACTATCCGGTCTCCCTCACGCTCATCACCAGCATCCTGCTGCTCGCGATCGGCGTTCTCGCGATCACGGGCATCGTGTTCCACATCGAGGTATTCGGCGCATGACCGAGACGCGTTTCGAAGCAGATGGTCGCGGCAACTCCCACCCGGACATGGTCTGGATCGGCGGGGGTGCGTTCACCATGGGTTCGGACCGTCATTATCCCGAGGAGCGCCCCAGCCGGCGCGCGTCGGTGAGCGGCTTCTGGATCGACCGCGCGCCGGTGACGAACCGGCAGTTCGCCGCCTTCGTTGCTGCGACGGGACATCGCACGATGGCGGAAACGCCGCCGGATGCGGCGGACTATCCCGGCGCGCTTCCCGAGATGCTGGTGGCTGCGTCGCTCGTGTTCGCACCGCCTGCGGGCGCGATCGACCCGCGCGGTCCTTCGTCGCAATGGTGGAGCTTCGTCCCCGGCGCGGATTGGCGGCACCCGACGGGCCCCGACAGCACGATCGAGGGGCTGGAGGACCATCCGGTGGTTCACGTCGCACTTGCGGATGTGGAGGCCTATGCCGCCTGGGCGGGATTGTCCCTGCCGAACGAAGTCGAGTGGGAGTATGCCGCGCGCGGCGGCCTCGAAGGCGCCGAGTTCGCCTGGGGCGATGCGCTGCTGGTGGACGGCGCCCACATGGCCAACACCTGGCAGGGCGAGTTCCCGCACCGCAACCTCGCGCTGGACGGATGGGAGCGGACCTCGCCGGTGGGCAGCTTCCCGGCCAACGGCTATGGCCTGGTGGATATGATCGGCAACGTCTGGGAGTGGACGGCCGACTGGTGGAGCACGCCGGGCGCCATGCGCGGAAGTTGCTGCGGCGCGTCCTTGCAAGACAAGGTCAAGGCCAGCGCCGATCCCGGCGATGCCGCCCGGATCGCCCGCAAGGTGCTGAAGGGCGGGTCGCACCTGTGTGCGCCCAACTATTGCCGACGCTATCGGCCGGCGGCGCGCCATGCGCATCCGATCGACACGTCCACGTCGCATGTCGGCTTCCGCTGCGTGCGGCGCCCCTGACGCGGGTGCCGCTCACTCCTTTGCGGGCATCTTCATGTGCAACGGCAGGCTGAGGCTCAGCATGAAGTTCGTGCCTTCGACGCGGTTCTTGGCATCGAACTCCTGCAGGACCTGCAGCCGGATCGTCGCGGGGCTGCGTCCGAGCACGGTGTCATACGCCAGAGTCCCACCCGCCGCGAGCACGCGTCCCCGATAGGCGCCCAGTTTCGCGCCCGCGCCGGTGTCATCGCTCACCTGCTGGAAGTAATAGCCCTGGGCGCCCAGCGAGAACTTCGAGGAGAGCTTCTTCTCCGCTGCCAGCTCCGCGTGGAAGTCGTTGCCCGAATTATAGTCGGTGTCTTCGTTGTGACCGTTGAAGGTGAAGCCAACCTTGCCGCTGACGTCCCAGCCGGTCTTCGGGTCGAGCCACGTCGCGGCGACGGAAACGTCTCCGGCCCAGCGGTGGAAGGCGATGTTGGCGAGCCTGCCCACCCGGTAATGCCCCACCGGGACGTTGAGCATGCCGCTGACGGCGTAATGCATGTTGCCGCTTTTCCAGCCCATCATGGCCGTGGCGATCGGATCTCCGACCATCAGCGCGGAATCATGGGTGCGGACGCCCAACTGGCGCCCCTGTGGCCCGGTGATCACGGCGGAGGCATCGATCATCGGCGCGCCGACCGGCAGCGTGCCGCCGACCGTCAGGGTGCCGCCGAGCACGTTCGTGCTCGGGACCCAGAGCAGCGTCGTGAAGTTGGCGGCCACCGTCGAATCGACGTCCGCCACGACGTTGCCACCGATGGTGAGGTCGCGGCTGGCATGCGAGCTGGCGTCATAGACCATGACGATGTTGTCCAGGTACACGCCCGGCAGCGGCGGCGAGACCGCCGCGCCTGGCCCGCCCGATCCCAGCAGATAGAGACTTGCGCCGTTTTCGTCGGCCATCGCGGGCACTGCTCCTAGCGGGAGCACCGCAGCCGCGATCAGGAACAGGCAGCTATTCTGGTGCAAAGGATCACGCGGCATGACACTCACCCCTCTTGCGGACCCCTAATCGGTATCGACCTTCCTGAGCCGCCAGCATCGGGGCATCCCCGAGACGGGGCGGGGGGAACTCCCCCCGGTCTGCCTCAGGGTGGTTCTACGGAGCGCGTTTGCGCACGGGTCCGGGGAATCGCCGATCGCGAGACCCGGCGACCACGCCCCATTCTCCGGCCCGTGGAGGAGGCGGCGCGGTGTCCTTGGGTCGGGTCGGTGGCGGGCAGCGGGTGCGTTCCGGTCCCGGCGCGACGTTCCGCCGGAGCCTGGACATAGGCCGGACGGTGCGGCTGGCCTTACTGCTCTCGTGTTTGCCGCTGGCGTGGACCGGCGCGCCTGCCGCACACGCGCAGGAGGCCGAAACCAGCGCTCCCGAGCCGGCACCGCACCATCCGCTTTCCCTGACCGGATCGATGCGCGTGCGCTACGAAGCGTTGCGCGGCCAGGCCCATGCCGGATTTCCGGATACGGACTCGCTGCTCAGCATCCGGACCACGGTGCTCCTCGCCTATGCCCAGGACCGGCTGCGCGCCGGCGTCGAACTCCAGGACAGTCGCGGCTATTTCGGAAAACGGGGCGGCGAAGTGAGCGCGAACGACGTGAACGCGTTCGAATGGATCCAGGCCTATGCCGGGCTGACGGTGGGCAGCGAAGGCCTCGTCCGGATCGGCCGCGTCAAATTCGACGTCGGATCTCGGCGGCTCGTCGCGGCGCATGATTACCGGAACACGGCAAGTGCCTTCACAGGCCTGGTCGCGACTCTTCCGGCGAGTGGCGGCACGGCGACGCTGTTCTACACGCTGCCGCAACAGCACCGCCCCGACGACCAGGATGCGGTGCTCGCCAACCGGGTGCAATGGGATCATGAGGGGTTTGACCTGCAGTTTTGGGGCACGCACCTGGCCGGGGTTCCGATCGGCTCGGGCACGCTGGACATTGGCTATTTCGGGCTGAACGAGCGGGACACGCCGGACAGGCCCACCCGGAATCGCAAGCTGCACAGCCTGGACCTGCGGCTGGCCGATGCACCGGGCCGGGACGGCGCCGATTTCGAACTGGAGGCAGTGTACCAGTTCGGCTCGATCCGCGCCGACACGGCCGCCGATGCCGCCGAGTTGCCGGTCTCCGCCTGGTTCGTGCACGCGGCCGCCGGCTATCGCTTCCCGGGCGCCCCTCATGCACGGCTATCCCTGGCCTATGATCAGGCGAGCGGCGACGGATTGGGCGGGCGCTACGGCCGGTTCGACACGCTGTTCGGGGCCCGGCGGTCGGACCTGGGGCCAGGCGCGATCTATGGTGCGGTCGGGCGGGCGAACATTTTGACGCCGTCGGTCCGCCTGGAGGTAACGCCGAACCAGCGCCTCGACGGCTTCCTCGCCTATCGGGCGATGTGGCTTGATTCCCGCACGGACAGCTTTTCCACCACGGCGGTGCGCGACGCCTCCGGCGGATCGGGGCGCTTCGCCGGGCACCAGGTGGAGGGGCGGGTCCGCTGGTGGCTGCTGCCTCACCGGGCGCAGCTCGAGCTGAATGCGGCCTGGCTAAAGAAAGGGCGCTTCCTCAAGGAAGCGCCCAATGCTCCGTCGACGGGGGATACGCTCTATGGCGCGGTGTCGCTGTCGATCCCCTTCGGCAGCGCCGTTCAGAAGCGGTAGCCGAGGCCGACGACGATCTGGTTCCGGTCGACGTCGAGGTCGTAGCCCCGGACGTCCCCATAGTTCGAATAGCGATATTCGCCCTTGCCATAGAAGCCTTGCGAGAAGCGGTACTCCAGGCCCAGCCCGGCCCGGAAGCCGTCGCTGTCCGCCGCATCGTCGATGGTGTTCCGGCCCGGCACGCTCGGGATGTAGGTGCTCTCGATGCGCAGGTTGGTGTAGCCTGCCTTCACATAGCCGAGGAATTGCGGGGTAAAGGCGTAGCCGAGCCGGGCGCCGATATAGATGTCGCGATCCGCTTCCACGCGAAAGAGATCGGACGGAGTCATATAGCTCCTGACCGTCGACGAGGTGCCGGCGCCGGTGAGTTCCAGCTCGGCACCGACGACGATGTTCTGCATCTGGTAGTCGTAGCCGATCGCACCGCCGAACACGAAGTCGTCCTCGGAATCGGATTCGCCGTGCCCGGCGCTAAAATTGTCCCAGCCCGCGATCGCCTCGACCCTGGGGCCCGTGAAACTCCCATCTTCTTGGGCAGACGCCGGAGCGGCAAACCCAGCCGCGACGAGAAAGATGGTCGCCGTACTCAGAACACGCATCGAACTTCCCTTTCTGCTTGCCGCGTCTAGGTTGCGCATGCGCGGGGGCATCAACATCGGCCAAAACCCGCAAAGCGGACGCGATCACGCCCTATTCCCGTCCCGGCGCAGCGCCGCGCCCCTCGGAGGGGGATCGAAGCCGGCGTGGAGAGAGGCTAATCCAGGCGCATGAGCAGGACCGAGTCAGCCTCGACCGCCGATCCCTCGACGCAGCCGGCAGAGGGCGTGGCTGCATCGCTGGGCGTGGATCCGGAGGCGGGCCTGTCGGCCGGGGAAGCGGCCCGGCGCCTGGCCGAACATGGCCCCAATGCGCTCCGCACAACTGCCGGCCCGTCGCTCTGGCGCCGGATCGCCGCGCAGTTCCGGGATCCGCTCGTCTATCTGCTGCTCGGCGCCAGCGCGGTGGCGTTTCTCGCCTGGTTGATCGAGCATGAGGGCGGTTGGCCCGTCGACACCATCGTCATCCTGGCGGTGCTGCTGGTCAACGCGGCCCTCGGCTTTGTCCAGGAGAACAAGGCCGCGGATGCCGTCGCCGCCCTGGGGCGGATGACGCAGGTGACGTCGTCGGTGCTGCGGGCGGGCGAGCGCCATCGGATCCCGAGCATCGAACTGGTTCCCGGCGACATCCTGCTGCTGGAGGAAGGCGACTCCGTCGGGGCGGACGCGCGCCTGATCGCCGCTGCGGCGCTTCGCGTTCAGGAAGCGTCGCTGACGGGAGAAAGCGAACCGGTATCAAAGAGCCCGGACCCGCTCGCCGCGGCCGCGCCGCTCGCGGATCGCACGTCGATGGTGTTCAAGGGCACCGCCGTGGCGCAGGGGACGGGGCGGGCGGTCGTCACCGCCACGGGAATGGACACGCAGATGGGGGCGATCGCCACGCTGCTCGACGCGACCGAGGAGAGCACGACGCCCCTGGAGCAGGAGGTCGCCCGCATCGGCCGCATGCTCGGCCTTGCCGTAGTCGTCATCGCCTTGATCGTGATCGCGTCGGTATTCGCCGTTTCCGACGTCGCCACTTTCAGCGGCGTGGTCGCGGTGCTGCTCCTCGGGGTTTCCCTCGCGGTCGCGGCGGTGCCCGAAGGGCTGCCGGCGATCCTGTCGTTGGTGCTGGCGCTGGGTGTCCAGCGCATGGCAGCGCGCAGGGCGGTGGTGAAGCGGCTTTCGTCGGTGGAGACGCTGGGCGCCGCCACGGTCATTTGCTCCGACAAGACCGGGACGCTCACCCGTTCGCAGATGACGATCCAGCGGATCGCCACCGCCTCCGGCGACAGCCGCGTGGCAGGCGTCGGCTATGTCCCGGAGGGCGCCATCACGGCGCCGGGCGACGCCGTGATCGCAGGCGCGTTGAAGGCGGAGCTCGTCGTGGTGCTGAGCGGCGGCAGCCTGGCGAGCAACGCCGGCCTGCATCAGACGCCGGACGGCCTGTGGGAGATCGAGGGCGATCCCACCGAAGCCGCCTTCCTGGTCGCCGAGAAGAAGCTGGGCGCGGACCGGCGGCGCCAGACGCGCTTCGAGCGGGTCGCCGAGCTTCCCTTCACGTCCGAACGCAAGATGATGTCCACGATCGCCCGCGACGTGGAGCATGGCGGCGAACTGGTGCTCGTCGCCAAGGGCGCGCCCGACGTGCTGATGCAGCGCTGCACCCGCGTGCGCGTCGGCATGGAGGTGCTTCCGTTCGACGAAGGCCATCGCGCGCGCGCCGCGGATGAGGTCGAGCGGCTCTCCGGCGAGGCGCTGCGCACGCTGGCGGTGGCCTATCGTCCGCTGGCGAACGGGGAGGAACGGTCCCTCGACCCGGCGTTGGAACGCGATCTGATCTTCGTCGGCACCGTCGGCATCATCGATCCGCCGCGCGAAGAGGCGGCGGTCGCGATCGCCGAGGCGCACCGCGCCGGTATCCGGGTGATGATGATCACCGGCGACCATCCCCGAACCGCCGCCCGCATCGCCGCACTGCTGGGTATCGCACCGGCGGATGCTCCCGTCCTGACGGGCGCCGATCTGGAGGCCCTGGACGAGGCCGCTCTCGCCAAGGCCGTGCGCGAGACCTCGGTCTATGCCCGTGTCGCCCCGGTTCACAAGCTGCGGATCGTGGACGCGCTTCAGGCGAACGGGGAAGTCGTGGCGATGACCGGCGATGGGGTCAACGATGCGCCCGCGCTCAAGTCCGCCGACATCGGCATCGCGATGGGCGTTACCGGTACCGAAGTGACCAAGGAAGCGGCCAAGATGATCCTGGCCGACGACAATTTCGCGACGATCGTCGTCGCCGTGCGCGAGGGGCGGGCGATCTTCGACAACATCCGCAAGTTCCTGCGGTACCTCCTGTCCTCGAACATGGGCGAGGTGCTTACCGTCTTCCTGGGCGTGATCGGCGCCGGGATCATCGGATTGGACGCGGCCGGCGATGGCAAGACACTGGTCGTGCCGCTGCTTGCAACGCAGATCCTGTGGATCAACCTCATCACTGACTCGAGCCCCGCCCTCGCCATGGGCGTCGATCCGGAGACGGACGACGTGATGACGCGCCCGCCGCGCCGGTCCGGAGAGCCCGCGATCGACGCAGCCATGTGGCGCGGTGTCGTGGGAACGGGCCTGGTGATGGCGATCGTCACGCTCCTCACCATCGACCTGTTCCTGCCCGGCGGGCTGTTCGAGGGGAGCCATGCGCTCGATCGCGCACGAACGGCGGGCTTCACGGTCCTGGTGTTCGCCCAATTGTTCAACTGCTTCAGCGCCCGCTCGGAAACGGCCAGTGCCTTCCGCCACCTGTTCGCCAATCCCTGGCTGTGGGGTGCCGTGATCTTCTCGGCGGTGTTGCAGGTCGCGGTCGTCCACCTGCCCCTTTTGAACACCGCATTCGGCACCACCCCGCTCAGCGGCGCCGACTGGCTGCTGTGTCTGGCCATGGGTAGCGCGGTGCTGTGGTTCGCCGAGGCGCGCAAATGGCTGCTGCGGCGAATGGTGGCCTGTCCGGCCAACGCCTGATCCGGCCATCCTTACGCACATCACACGCGCGTTGCTTATAACTGTCCGACAAATAATTCGTATGATTAAGCCAACAAAGCAAAGTTTAAGAAACTGCCGCAACTGGTCTTGAAAGCGCTTGTTAAAACCGAAGAACTGGCGTTACGATAGCGGTCACATAGCCGGCGTACGACCGGAAAAGCATACGCGGTCAGCGACCGCGACTAGGGAGGGGATGATGATGAAGGCCAAGGGTCTTGCGTCGGCGCTCGCGCGCTCGGCTTCCGGCGTGGCGCTCGCCACGTGTCTGACGGTTTCTGGCGCTGCCTTCGCGCAGACGCAAAGCGGCGCGGAAGCGACCAATGCACAGCCGACCACGGCTCCGGGAACGACGGCAGATCCAGCGGGCGACGCGGGCCAGCTGACGTCGCCGCAGGCGGCCCCCACGTCGGAGGCCGCGTCGGTCGACCAGGACACGACCGGAGGCGACATCGTCGTCACCGGCATCCGCGCCAGCCTTGAGCGCTCCATCGCCATCAAGCGCAACTCGACCGGTATCGTCGATGCGATCTCTGCCGAGGACATCGGCAAGTTCCCGGACACCAACCTCGCCGAATCGCTTCAGCGGATCACCGGCGTGTCGATCAACCGCACCAACGGTGAAGGCTCTCAGGTCACCGTGCGCGGCTTCGGGCCGAGCTACAATCTGGTGACCCTGAACGGGCGTCAGCTCGCCACCGCGAACGTGCAGGTGGTCGGTGGCGACCAGAATTCGGACAGCGCGCAAGGGTCCAGCCGCTCGTTCGACTTCTCCAACCTCGCCTCCGAAGGCGTACGGACGCTGGAGGTCTACAAGACCGGCCGCGCCTCGATCCCCACCGGCGGCATCGGCGCGACCATCAACATCGTCACGCGCCGACCGCTCGACGGCGAAGGCGGTCTCACCGGCAGCGTCGGTGCCAAGGCGCTCTATGACACCAGCACCGACGGCTGCCTGGACTGCGGTTCGAAGGTGACGCCGGAACTGTCGGGCGTCGTCAGCTGGGCAGACCCCACCAACCGTTTCGGCGTGTCGCTGTTCGGCAGCTACCAGAAGCGCAACTTCACCTCGATCAGCGCGACGTCCAACGACTGGAACATCATCCCCTACAGCACCTTCCTGAGCGGCGGGTTCGTCAAGGCGGACGGCAGCACCGAGATCACCGGGGCACCTTCCGATCCGGACCAGTTGGTGGGCGTTCCGAACGACAGCCGCTACCACTATGCCGAGGGCAGCCGCGAGCGCATCAACGGCCAGGCGGTGTTCCAGTTCAGGCCGGTCGAGACGCTGACGCTGACCGCGGACGCGCTGTTCGCGCAGAATAGCCAGAAGGAAATCCGGTCCGACATGTCGAACTGGTTCAGCCGGCCGTTCGATGAAGTAGCGTTCGACGGAAACCCGACCGTCGCCACCGCGACCTATCTCCACGAGACGATCAACGGCGCCAAGGATGTCGGGTTCGAGGCGCAGAACCGTGGCCAAAAGAGCCGGATCCAGGACTATGGCCTGAACGGCAAGTGGGACATCGCCGACAACTTCTCGCTCAACCTCGACGGCCACTACAGCAAGGCGTGGAGCCGCCCGGACAATCCCAACGGCAACAGCTCTACGCTGGTCGGCATCGGTGCCAACGTCGTTACGGAGCATTCGGTCGACTACAGCGGCAAGATCCCCGTCCAGGACATGACCCTGAACGGCCCGCTCACCCTGGACGACGTGGGGTCCCAGATGGGGCGCACCTATGCGTCGTCACAGTCCCAGACGGTGAAGGAGGCGCGTGCCGACTTCGGCTGGGACCTCGGGGGAGGCAGCCGCGTCGACTTCGGCGGCAACTATCGCGACACGCGGATGCGGCAGACCCGCGTCGCAACCCAGCAGACGCTCGGCGACTGGGGCATCACCAGCCCCGGCGACATCGAGCGGCTGGCGCCCGGCGCGCTCCAGACCTTCTGTCTGGTCTGCAAGTTCAACGCGTTCAATCCGGGCAACGACCCGGATTCGCAGACCGCCTATCGCGGCGATGCGGCCAACATCTATTCCATCCTCTCGCCCTATTACGCCGGGCAGGGCAATGCGATCGGCACGACCAGCAACGAGGACAATCGCGTCCGCGAGAAGATCTGGTCGCTCTATGCGCAGGTGACCTGGAAGGGCGACATCGGCAACAGCCCGGCGACGCTGGTGGGCGGTCTGCGCTATGAGCACACCAACTCCAAGTCGACTTCGCTGGTCGCAGTGCCTGCGGCGATCAACTGGGTGTCGGACAACGACTTCACCGTCGTGATCTCGAACGAGAACAGCTTCCTGACGGACGGCGGCTCCTACGACAACTTCCTGCCCTCGATCGATTTCCAGGTCGAGCTGCGGCCCGACGTGGTCGGCCGTGTCTCGTACAGCAAGACGATCGCGCGGCCGGAATATGGCAGCCTCTTCACGTCCACCAGCGTCGGCGGGCCGCCGCGCCCGATCGCCAACGGCGGTATCGCGACCGGCTCCACGGGCAATGCCCGGCTGATCCCGCTCGAATCCGACAACTTCGATGCGTCGATCGAATGGTATTACAAGCCGGACAGCTATGTTTCGCTGGGCGTCTTCGACAAGCGCGTGCGCAACTTCATCGGCAACGGGCAGTTCACCTCGGAACTGTTCGGCCTGCGCGATCCGAGCTCGGGCGCCGAAGGCACCCGGTCCGGCCAGGCACGCGCAGCACTGCAGTCCTTGGGTGCCGACCAGAGCGACGTGAACCTGTTCGCGCTGACGGCGCTGATCGACCAGACCGGCTCGGTCGCCGCTGCCACGGCCGCGTTCCAGGCGAACTACAACACCACGACCGGATCGCTCAACGACGACTTCGTCAAGCAGATCAACAGCGCGCGCGACGTCGTGGCGAACGGCACCGACGTGCTCTACCAGTTCCAGGTGACCCAGCCGGTCAACAACCGCGATGCGGAGATCTACGGCCTTGAGATCGCAGGGCAGCATTTCTTCGGATCGACCGGCTTCGGCATCGGCGCCGCCTATACGCTGGTGCGTGGCGACGTCGGGTTCAACATCGGTGCCAGCCCGTCGCAGGACCAGTTCGCATTGCTCGGCCTTTCCGACACGTTCAATGCGACGCTGATCTACGACAAGAACGGCCTGTCGGCCCGGGTGGCGTACAATTGGCGCGACAAGTTCCTGTCGGGCATCAACCGCCAGGGCTCGCGCAATCCGGAGTTCACCGAGCCGTTCGGCCAGCTCGATCTCAACATCAGCTACGACATCACGCCCAACTTCGCGGTCTCGTTTGAAGGCATCAACCTGACCGAGGAGTCGCTGCGGACCTATGCCCGCAGCAAGAGCCAGCTCTGGTTCGCGCAGGAACTCCAGCGCCGGTTCCTGCTGGGTGGCCGCTTCCGCTTCTAAGCGCGGAGCTTAAAGAAGATGGGGCCGCCTGCAGAGGCGGCCCCATCGTCGTTGGGCGGATTGCACTCGAGCACCGGCGCCCGCATGATGCCGCGGCTGCGGCCTAACGCTTGCAAGCCGCAAAGGGCGCAACGTGACGAACATCGTCCTCCTCAACAATGTCGATCACGCGGATCTCACGGTCGCGATCGGCCACGGTCCCGAATTCGGCGACGCGGTGAACCAGACGCTGGTCTTCCCGACCGAATGGGAAGAGGCACAGCGCGAATACCCCATCCTGTTTCGTCGCGGCGACGACGGGCGGCTCCAGTCGGTGGTGCTGCTCGGGTTCGACCGCGACGAAAACCTGTTCCTCGGTGATGGCGTCTGGGACGGTCGCTACGTGCCGGCCCTGCACCAGCGCGGGCCTTTTTCCATCGGACTCCAGGCTTCGGAAGATGGCGCGGAGGCGGAACCGATGATCCACGTCGATCTCGACCATCCCCGGATCGGCGGCGCGCAGGCGGTTTTCCTGCCCCACGGCGGCAACTCTCCCTATTTGGACGCCATGACGGGCGTGCTCAGGCGGATCCACGCGGGAGTCCTGGTCGCCGACCCGATGTTCGAGGCGTTCGAGGCGCACGGCCTGATCCAGCCGATCGCTCTGGAAGTGACGCTGAGCGAAACCAAGCGTTATACGTTCGACGGCTTCCTCACGATCGATGCGGAGCGTCTGGGCGCCCTGGAGGGACCGGCGCTGCATAGCCTGCACCAACGCGGCTTCCTGCAGGCGGCGTTCTGGGCGGTGTCCTCGCTTGCGAATGTCGCCCGGCTGATCGATCGCAAGAACCGTCGGTTGCCCCTGCCGTGACTGCCCTTGGCGCTTTGCCCCCGGTCCGAGTGATCGAAGGGCCGCATGGCGACGTGAACTACCAGGCGCTGGTCGATGCCGGGGAGCCGGTCGTGCTCAAGGGTGCCGGTCAGCATCTGCCGCTGGTCGCCGCGGGGCGCGAGGGCGCCAAGGCGGCGATGGCCTATCTCCTGCGCTTCGACGCGGGCCGCGGCGTGGTCGGCTTCGTCGGCGATCCTGCCATCGGCGGCCGCTTCTTCTACAACGAAGACCTGAGCGCGATGAACTTCGCGGGCGGACGCGCACCTCTGGCCCACTATCTGGAGCGGATCCGCGACGGCATGGGACAGCCGGACGCGCCTTCCATCTATGTCGGCTCGACAGACCTGGACATCTACCTTCCCGGGTTCCGCGAAGAAAATCCCGTGGTGCCCGATGGTGCGCTGCCGGGCGCGCAAGCGCCGCTTGCGAGCATCTGGATCGGGAACCGGACCACGGCCGCGGCGCACTGGGACATGTCGAACAACGTCGCTTGTCCCCTGGTCGGCCGACGGCGCTTCACCCTGTTCCCGCCGGACCAGGTCGCGAACCTCTATCCCGGGCCGCTGGAGCCGACCCCGGGAGGGCAGGTCGTCAGCATGGTGGATTTCCGTGCGCCCGATCACGCCCGCTACCCGGGATTCCGGCAGGCGCTGGCGACGGCGCGGGTGGCCGAGCTCGAGCCCGGGGACGTGCTCGTCTATCCGGCGCTGTGGTGGCACCAGGTGGAGGCGCTCGACCCCTTCAACGTCATGGTGAACTATTGGTGGAACGAGGCACCCGCGTTCGCCGATACGCCCATGACGACGTTGCTGCATGCGCTGCTCAGCCTGCGCGACCGCCCCGAGCACGAGAAGCAGAGCTGGCGCGCCTTGTTCGACTATTATGTCTTCGGCCCCGCAGACCGCGCAGGCGAGCACCTGCCCCCGCACGCGCGCGGCCCGCTCGCGCCTCTCGATGACCGCACCGCGCGCCGGCTGCGCGCGCAAGTGATGCAGCGTCTGAACAGGTGAACACCATGACTCCGACCGATGTCCCGCAGCGCCGCCGGGTGGTGATCGCAGGCGGGGGCACCTCCGGCTGGCTCGCCGCAGCGGCGCTTGCCCAGCAACTGGGGGCGTTGCTCGACGTCACCCTGGTCGAATCCGAGGAGATCGGGACGATCGGTGTCGGCGAATCGACCATCCCCACCGCGCGGGCCTTTCACCGGTTGATCGGATTGGACGAGCAGCGGTTCATGTCGGAGACCGGTGCCACCTTCAAGCTCGGCATCGCGTTCGAGGACTGGGCGCAGAAGGGCGATCGCTACATCCACGCGTTCGGCGAGACCGGTCAGTCGACCTGGATGGGCGCGTTCCACCATTTCTGGCTGCAGGCGCGCGACGAGGGCTTCGGCGGAGACTTCGGCGAATATTGCCTGGAGCTACAGGCGGCGGATGCGGGGCGCTTCGGGATCGGCGCCAAGCTGCCGGAGCTCAGCTACGCCTATCATCTCGACGCCGGCCGCTACGCGCGTCACTTGCGCGGCATTGCCGAGCAAGCGGGCGTCCGCCGCATCGAAGGGATGATCGAGCGGGTCGAGCAGCAGGGCGATGGCGCGGACATCACTGCCCTGGTGCTGCATTCGGGTCAGCGGATCGAGGGCGACCTGTTCCTGGACTGCACCGGCTTCCGGGCGCTGCTGATCGGGCAGACGCTGGGCTCGCCGCTGGAGGATTGGGGGCACTGGCTGCCGACCGACCGCGCCGTCGCCGTGCAGACGCGCGCCGTCGAGCCCGCCCGCCCCTATACCCGCGCCATTGCCCATGGCGCTGGGTGGCGGTGGCGCATCCCCCTCCAGCATCGCGTCGGCAACGGCTTTGTGTACGACAGCCGTCACCTCTCGGACGATGAAGCGCGCGCGCAACTGCTCCGCGAGGTCGAGGGCGAGATCGTCGCCGAGCCGCGGTTGATCCGTTTCCGCGCCGGGCGGCGGGCCGAGGCATGGCGAGGCAATTGCGTCGCACTCGGGCTCGCCGGCGGCTTCGTCGAACCCCTCGAGTCCACCGCGATCCACCTCGTCATGATTGCGATCACCCGGCTGCTCCAGCTCTTCCCCTTTGCGGGTGACTGCGCCGCGGCGGCGCGGCGCTTCAACGCGCAGGCGGCGGCGGAGCTGGACGGCATCCGCGACTTCATCATCCTCCACTATGTCCTCACCGAACGCGAGGACACGCCGTTCTGGCGCGACATGCGGGCGATGGAGATTCCGGAGTCGCTGCGCGATCGGATCGCGCTGTTCCGCGATGGCGGCATCGCATACCAGGATGGCGCCGACCTGTTCCGCGTCGATTCCTGGGCGCAGGTGATGATCGGCCAGCGGCTGCTGCCGCACCAGCATCATCGCATGGCCGAGATCATGGGGGCGCCTCGCCTGCGCCAAGTGCTGGCGGACATGAAGGCGCGAGTGGCCCAGCAGGTCTCGCTGCTGCCGACGCACGCCGCCTTCCTGCGCGACTATTGCCCGGCCAAAGACGCGGCGTAATCCTAGGTGCGCGGTCTGGAGACGGCGATCATGGGTAGCGCACCGGGGCCGGCGTCTCCGGAAGCGGGATGAACTCGTCCTCGTCCGGCACCGCCGCGAACCGCTGCGCCTTCCAATCGGCCTTGGCCTGCTCGATCCGCTCCTCGCGCGAAGAGACGAAGTTCCAGAAGATGTAGCGGCGTTCGGGGAAGGGCTCGCCACCGATCAACATCAGGCGCGCACCCTGGGGTGCCTGCACGACGATCTCCGCGCCGGGCTTGAACAGGACGAGTTCGCCGGTGGCGAAGGTGCCGGTCTGTCCCAAGACTGCGACGCTTCCTTCGACGACATAGATCGCGCGCTCGATATGCTCGGCCTTCACCTGGTAGCGTGCGCCGGCCGCCAGCTGGATGTCGGCGTAGACCAGGTCGGAGAAGGTCTTCACCGGAGACGCCATGCCGTCGGACGTGCCGGCGATCAGCGTCAGCCGCGCGCCGTCGGCTTCGGCGACGGGGATCTCCTGCGCCTTGTAGTGCGCGAAGTCTGGGGCGGCCTCTTCCACATGGGTCGGCAGCGCCAGCCAGGTCTGGAGGCCGAACAGGCTGCTCTCGGCCGCGCGCTGCTCGGGTCCGGTGCGCTCCGAATGCACGATGCCGGAGCCAGCCGTCATCCAGTTGACCTCGCCCGGCCGGATCGGCTGCACCGAGCCCACGCTGTCGCGGTGCAGGATCTCCCCGTCCAGCAGATAGGTGACGGTGGCGAGGCCGATGTGCGGGTGCGGGCGTACGTCGAGGCCTTCGCCGCCGCGAAACGCCGCCGGACCCATCTGGTCGAAGAAGATGAAGGGACCCACCATGCGGCGATGCGCCGACGGCAGCGCGCGGCGCACGGTGAAGCCATCCCCCAGATCGCGCACCGGCGGCAGGACGATCTGTTCGACGCCTTCGACGTCGCTGCTTCGGATGGTCATTGGCAAACTCCGGGAATCAGGTCGGGGAAACTCCGGCGAGCAGTAGATCAGGCGGCGCCTGCAAGGACAATCTCCATCGCGACCTCAGGCGCGTTCCAGATCACCTCCTTGCGTGGACAGGAAGCGGAGGAGCGCTCTAAGGCCGTGTTGAACTTCGATCAGGAGGGGTGATGGTCCCCAAGCACAAGATCACGCTTGCGGTAGCGGCGATATGGATGGTGGGATCGTCGCCGGCGCAGGCATGGCCGGCAGGGAGCGCCGTTCCTCAACAGGACAGCGCGCGCGGCGGGCTGAGGCTCGACCTCCCCACGATGGAAGAGGCGCAGCGCGCCGATGCCTCCCGCTCTGGCGAGACGGTAACGGGGACCGCCGAGGATGCGGAGGCGCGCGCGGCTGCGGAGGCAGAGGCGGCGCGGGTGCGAGAAGCCAATGCGGCGCAGCGCGTCCTGGCCGAGGCAGACTCGCAGCGGATTGCCGCGGACCGGCAGGCGCAGGAGGAACGGCTGGCGCAGTATCGCGAGCAACAGCGCCTCCATGACGAGGCGCTCACCAACTATGCGGATCAGGTTGCGGCTGCCGAGGCCGCTCGCCGCCGCTGGCAGGCGGACGTCGCCGCATGCAAGGCGGGTGACCACGCCCGTTGTGGGGTGCCGGTTACCCCGCGCTAGCCGGACGTCCGCCGTTCTGGCCGGCTTCCGGTCAGCAGGTGACGATCCGCCCGTCACGCACCGTGACCGGCCAGGAGGTGAGGCGCTGTCCGGCACAGGGACCGCCGACGCAGGCGCCCGTCTCCGGCTCGAACAGCGCGCCGTGCCAGCTGCAGGTGATGAAGCGGCCGTCGGGGGTCAGGTAGGCGTCCAGCGTCTGGGCGAGCGGCAGCCCGGCGTGCGGGCAGCGATCGACATAGCCGCGGACCTGATCGCCGATACGCACCAGGAAGCCGTGAAAGCGGCCGGTCCGAGTCTCGATGACGATATTGCGGGCCGTGCCATCTGCGAGGAGATCCAGAGTACAGACGGCGATGCCGGGCGGAGTGGCGGAAAGGCGCGGAAGATCGCTCATGCAGGATCGGCATCCGGCTGGCGATCGGGATGGGCCTCGGCGACCGGCTCGAGCGCCCGGGCTGCTGCTGTGCAGTCGAGGATCCTGGGAAAGCGGGAGAGGTCCACGCCGAAGCGCTCTGCCGAATAGACCTGGGGTACGAGGCAGCAGTCGGCGAGCGACGGCGTGTCGCCAAAGGCGTACCGGCCGCCGTGCCGTGCCACCAGCGTCTCAAGCGCGCCAAACCCTTCCGTGATCCAGCGCCCGATCCAGGCGGAGACCTGCGCTTCGTCGGCGCCCAAGTCGCTGCGGAGGGTGGTCAGAACCCGCAGGTTGTTGAGCGGGTGGATGTCGCAGGCGATCAGCCCGGCCATGGCGCGCACGGTTGCGCGGCCCCGCGCGGACGCGGGGAGCAGGGCAGGCGCCGGGTGCGTCTCCTCCAGCCATTCGAGGATGGCGAGGCTTTGGGTCACGACCCCCTGGTTGGTCTCCAGGGCGGGGACCAGTCCCTGCGGGTTGAGCATGGTATAGCTCTGGTGGCGCTGGGCGCCGGTGCGCAGGTCATGGGGCACATGGTGGTAGGCGAGGCCCTTCAGATTGAGCGCGATGCGGACGCGATAGGCGGCGCTCGACCGCCAGTAGCCGTGCAGGCGGATCACGCGGCGATCGCGGGCATCACGATGCCGGTGCACGGGCCGAAGCCGATCGTGCGATAGCCGGGCGCCTCAGCACGGCCGGCGAGCGTGAGTTCGTCCCCGTCCTCCAGAAAGCTGCGGACCTCGCCCGTCGGCAGCGCGATCGGCTCCGCACCGGCGCGGGTGAGTTCGAGCAGGCTGCCCAAGCCTTCGCGCGTCGGCGCGGAGATGGTGCCGGTGCCGAGCAGGTCGCCGGGGCGAAGATCGCAGCCGTTGGAGGCATGGTGCGCGACCATCTGGGCGATCGTCCAGTACATGTGGGTGGCGGCACTGCGGCTCAGCCGGGCGGGCGCCATGCCCGCCACGCGCATCGCCTGGGTAGCCAAGGTCACTTCGAGCGTGATGGCAAGCGCCCCCTCCGCCTGATCCCCGGCGTCGAGCAGATAGGGCAGGGGAGCGGGGTCGTCCGCCGGCCGCGCGGGCTGGGCCGTGCGGAAGGGAGCGAGCGCCTCGGCGGTGACGATCCAGGGCGATACCGTGGTCAGGAAGTTCTTGGCCAGGAAGGGCCCGAGCGGCTGGTATTCCCAGGCCTGGATGTCGCGTGCCGACCAGTCGTTGAGCAGCGACAAGCCGGCGACATGCTCCGCCGCGCTTCCGATCGGGATGGTTTCGCCCAGCCCGTTGCCGGCGCCGATCCACACGCCCATCTCCAGCTCGAAGTCGAGCCGGCGGGTGGGTGCGCGCACGGGCACGTCGGCGTCCGGCGCCTTGAGCTGGCCATACGGGCGCACCAGCGGCGTGCCGGACACGCGCACCGAGGAGGCGCGGCCGTGATAGCCGATCGGCACGAATTTATAGTTGGGCAGCAGCGGATTGTCGGGGCGGAATACCTTGCCGACGTTGGTCGCGTGGTGGATGCCGACGTAGAAGTCGGTGTAGTCGCCCACTGCCGCCGGAAGGTGCAGCGTGCATGCCGCGGCTTGGTACAGGCAGCGCGAGACGGCGTCCTGCTGCGCCGGATCGCTGAGCAGCGCCGACACCGCCCGGCGGAGTGCGCGCCGGGGCGCCGCGCCGAACGCCAGCAACGGATTCAGCGTCGGGCCGGAGGCGGCGACGGCAGCCTGTTGCGCTTCGCCCTCCAGCAGCCCGCTCTCCGCGAGTGCGGCGAGATCGAGGATCCGGTCGCCGATGGCAATGCCGCCGCGTGGCGCCCCGCCGGTCGAGAAGATGCCGAGGGGCAGGTTCTGGATCGGGAACTCGGGGTGGTCATCCGCGCCCTGCACCCAGCTCGTCCGGGCGGGGTCGTGAGTCTCGTCGATGCTCCAGCTCAACGCGGCAACTCCGCCTTGGTGAAACCCGACCAGACTTCGTCATAGTCGAGCTGCATCGTCGGGGTCTCGGTTGCCCAGCGGGTCGGCGCGACCACGTGGCGGGTCTCGAACATGAAGGCCATGGTGTCCTCGATACGGTGGGGCGCGAGCTCGGCGGCGACTGCCTTGTCATAGCTCGCGCGGTCGGGCCCGTGCCCGTTCATCTGGTTGTGCAGGCTGGCGCCCCCCGGCGAGAACCCGCCCTGCTTGGCATCATAGGCGCCGGTCACCAGCCCCATGAACTCGCTCATCACGTTGCGGTGGAACCAGGGCGGGCGGAACGTTCCTTCGGCCACCATCCAGCGGGGCGGAAAGATCACGAAGTCGCAATTGGCCGTTCCCGGCGTGTCGCTGGGGCTGGTCAGCACGGTGAAGATCGACGGATCGGGATGGTCGAAGCTGACCGTGTTGATCGTGTTGAAGCGCGTCAGGTCGTAGCGGCAAGGCGCGAGATTGCCGTGCCAGGCGACCACGTCGAACGGCGAATGGTCGAGCGTCGCATCCCACAGGCCGCCCTGGAACTTCTGGACGACGGTGCAGGGCGCATCGACATCCTCGAACGATGCGACCGGCGTCTCGAAGTCCCGCGGATTGGCAAGGCCATTGGCACCGATCGGCCCGAGATCGGGCAGGCGGAACAGCGCGCCATAGTTCTCCAGCACATAGCCGCGCGCCCGCCCGTCCGGCAGCGCAATCCGGAAGCGTATGCCCCGCGGGATCAGCGCCACCTGGAGCGGCGCGATGTTGATATGGCCCAACTCGGTGGTGATCGACAGCCGGCCCTCCTGCGGCACGATCAGCAGCTCGCCATCGGCCGAGAAGAAGGCGCGCGCCATGTCGGCGGTCGCGGCATAGAGATGGATGCCGACCCCCGCCTGCGCATCGGGGCTGCCGTTGCCGCCATAGGTGACGAGGCCGTCGAGCCAGTCGGTCGCGACGTCCGGCCAGGGCAGCGGATCCCAGCGCATGCGGTTGGGCGACGGCGACACCTCCGCAAACGGGCCCGAGCGCAGGCGCGGGGCCGCGGCCGACCGCACGAACGCCGGGTGCTGCGCGGCGGGGCGAAGCCGGTACAGCCAGGAACGCCGGTTCTCCGCGCGCGGGGCGGTGAAGGCGGTGCCGGACAATTGCTCCGCATAGAGGCCGAAGGACACGTGCTGTGGACTGTTGCGGCCGATCGGCAGCGCACCCGCAACCGCCTCCGTCGCGACATGGTTGCCGAAGCCGGGCACATAGGCTGCGCCCGTATGCGCCCCCGCGGGCGTGTGCATCGTCATGCCGCGTTGCTCCGCAAGCCTGCCGTTCCGGGATCAGGCATCGACCTTGATGACTCCGCGGCGGATCTGGTCGAGCTCGATCGATTCGAACAAGGCCTGGAAGTTGCCGTTGCCGAAGCCCTGGTTGCCCTTGCGCTGGATGATCTCGAAGAAGATCGGTCCGACCATGTTCTCGGTGAAGATCTGGAGCAGGATGCCTTCGCCGTTCTCGACCGATCCGTCGATCAGGATGCGGTTGCGGCGCAGCCGCTCCAGATCCTCGCCGTGGCCGGGCACGCGCTTGTCGACCAGCTCGTAATAGGTCTCGATCGTGTCCTGGAGCCGCACGCCGCGCGCGCGCAGCTTCTCGACCGTCTCGTAGATGTTCTCGGTCGTGAGGGCGAGGTGCTGGATGCCTTCGCCCTGATACTCGCGGATGAACTCCTCGATCTGGCTGTTCTCGTCCTGGCTCTCGTTGAGGGGGATGCGGATGGCACCGTCGGGGGCGATCATCGCCTGGCTGAACAGGCCTGTCGCCTTCCCCTTGATGTCGAAATACTTCTGCTCCTCGAACCCGAACAGCCGGCCGTAGAAGCTCGACCAGGTCCGCATCTCGCCGCGGCGGACATTGTGGGTGAGGTGGTCGAGCAGGTCGAGGCCGACCGAGTTGCGCGCCTCCGCCTCCTGCCAGCCCGGCACTTCCTGCCACCCGGCGTAGAGATCCTCGCCGCTCTTTACGAGATAGAGGTAGGATCCGCCGATCCCCTCGATCGCACAGGCGTCGGTGCCCAGCGTGCCGCGCCCGGCGTCGACCGCCACGGCGCCCTCGGCCACGGCATGGTCCCGGGCCGCCCGCGGATCGGCGACCCGGAAGGCCATGCCGCTTGCCGACGGGCCGTGGGCGGCGCGGAAATCTGCAGCCTGACCCTCCGGCTCGGCGTTCAGCAGGAGGTTGATGCGGCCTTGCTTGTAGCGGGTGACCTGCTTGGTCGGATGACGGTGGGTCGGCACGAAGCCCATCTGCTCGAAGTGCTGGCCGAGCTGTTCCGGATCGGGCGAGGTGAACTCGCAGAATTCGAAGCCATCGAGGCCGAGCGGATTGTTCTGCGTGGTCATGCAAAGCCTTTCGGAGCGTTGGAAGATGGGGAGGGGCGGCATCGCCGCGGAAGGCAGCTCATGCGGAGCGCTTCCCTTGCGCGTAGGCCTGGGTGCCCCGGTTATAGAGGTGGTCGGACGGCAGGACCGCGTCGGTCTCGATGTCGGTGGCGTCCGCCAGTTCGGCATAGATCGGTCCGAAATCGGTGTTCAGCGTCTGGTCGAGCAGGTCCTCGAAGCTGTCGATGACGAAGTAGCTCTGCTGATAGTCGTCAATGCGATAGCGGGTCTGCATCACCCGCTTGAGGTCGAACCGGATGCGGTGGGGCGAGGGATCGTCGAGCGCGAACTGCGACTCGCCGTAGGAGGAGACGATGCCGGCGCCATAGAGCTGGAGCGCATCACCCGACCGAACCAGTCCGAACTCGACCGTGTACCAGTAGAGCCGGGCCAGCTTCGCGATCATGCCCGCCGCGGCGGCGCGCTGGCCGCCCTGGCCATAGGCCTGCATGTAATCGGCAAAGACCGGCTGGGTGAGCAGCGGGACGTGGCCGAACACGTCGTGGAAGACGTCGGGCTCCTGGAGATAATCGAGCTGGTCAGGACGCCGGATGAAGTTGCCGGCAACGAACCGACGGTTCGCGAGATGATCGAAGAAGACGTTGTCGGGGACGAGCCCGGGAACCGCCACGACCTGCCAGCCGGTCGCCTTCATCAGCCGCTCCGACAGTTCTTCGAAGTCGGGGATGCCGGGCTTCGACAGGCGCAGAATGTCCAGGCCCTGCAGAAACAGCGGTGTGACGCGCCCGGGAAGAAGCTGCGCCTGGCGCTCGAACAACCTGTCCCAGGTGGCGTGGTCTTCCGGCGTGTAGGATTCCCACCGCTGGGGGATGGTCCAGTCCTTGGCGGCGCCCGCCGGTGGTGTGCCCGGATCCTCGCTCATGCCGACACGATCTCACCCAACGCCGATGATTGCTCATCATTCGGGGCGGCTTTATCGTCTCGGATGAAATGAATTCGCGAGGATCGGCGGGAACATGAAACAGGATCGCACGATGGATGCGGTCGATCGTCGAATCGTCCGGCTGTTGCAGGAGGATGCGACGCTCAGTCACGCCCAGCTTGCGGAGGAGGTCGGGGCGTCCCCGGCCTCCTGCTGGCGGCGGGCGAAGGCGCTGGAGGCGGCTGGCATCCTCGGGCGCACCGTCCGGCTCGTCGACCCGGAAGCCGTGGGCCGGGGGGTCAACGTGATGTGCAACATCCGCATGCGCAGCCACGCGGCCGAGGCGCGGCAGAGCTTCGAGGAGTTCGTCCAGGGCCGGCCGGAGGTGGTGGAGTGCTTCTCCATGTCCGGCGAGTGGGACTATCTGCTCCGGGTCGTCGTGGCGGACGTCGTCGACTACAACCAGTTCCTGATGCAGACGATGCTGGGCCACCCCTCCGTTGCCGGTGGCTCGTCGCACTTCGTGCTGGCCACCACCAAATACACGACGGCCTTACCAGTGTGATCGGTTCCGGGGCGCGAGGTTCCGCTTCGCTCCCGACCCAGCTGGGGTGCGGCTTCCGCGCGTTCCGCATCGCGGGCGTTCAATGGCGTGCTGCGGCTCGCCTCAGTGGGCAAGCTGATGCTGTCACACCGGCAGGACGGTGGTCGACTTGATCTCCGACAGGGCGACCGTGGAGACGACCTCCTGCACGCCGGGGACGCGCGACAGCTTGTCGAAGAAGAAGCGTTCATAGGCTTCGATGTCCTCGGCGACGACGCGCATCAGGAAGTCGACCGGCCCCATCAGCACGTAGCATTCCAGCACTTCCGGAAAGGCGCGGATCGCCTCGGCGAACTCGTCCAGGTGCGCGCGGCCATGGGCGTTGAGCTTCACCTGCGCGAAGACGTGCGCGTTAAGCCCGATGGCGCGCCGATCGAGCAGCGCCACGCGCTTGCGGATGACGCCATCCCGCTCCAGCCGGTCGATCCGTCGCCAGCACGGCGAGGGGGAGAGACCCACGCGTTCTGCGACTGCAGCGGTGGGCAGGCTCGCGTCCTCCTGAAGGACGCGCAGGATACGACGTTCGGCATCGTCGAGCGGCTGGGTCAATCCATCCTCCAGAGCGGACAAGAGCGGTCAGTTCTTGCGCGTACAGCAAAGGCTGCGGTCAACAAAGATCAGTTCGCCCTGCCGGCTCGAGGTATCACTTCGCTGCATCACAGATGAGGGTCCCGCCATGAATGAATTGCTGCCCCCCGAAGCCGTTGTCCGTCTCGACGACCCGCAGTCGGGCTTGCGGGGCTTCATCGTCCTGCATTCCACCGTGCTGGGGCCTGCAGCAGGCGGCTGCCGGTTGTGGCACTATGCCGACGAGGCGACCGCGAGCGAGGATGCACTTCGGCTCGCCGCGGGCATGACGATGAAGAACGCGCTGGCCGGGTTGCCGCTGGGAGGCGGCAAGGCCGTGCTGATGCTCCCCGAGGCGCCGTTCAGCCGCTCGCAGCTGTTCGAGGCGTTCGGTCGCGCGGTCGCAGCGCTCGACGGGCGCTATGTGACGGCCGAGGATGCCGGCACCAGCGTCGAGGACATGGCGGTTGTCGCAGGGCAGACGGCCCACGTCGCCGGCCTGCCCCGGCAGGGCGAGCGGCCCGGCGGCGATCCTTCCCCCTGGACCGCGCGCGGCGTGTTCCGGGCGATGGAGGTGGCAATCGCACGGCGACTGGGCAAGTCGCTGGCGGAGGTGACGGTGGCGGTGCAGGGCGTCGGCCATGTAGGCATGGCGCTGTGCGAACTGCTCCACGCCGCCGGTGCCCGGCTGGTGATCGCGGAATCGCGATCGGAACTGGCGGCGCGGGCGGCGACCCGTTTCGGAGCGGTCCTGGTGTCCTCCCGCGCGATCTCCGGTGTTCGGGCGGATGTCTTTGCACCCTGTGCGCTGGGCGGTGTGCTGAACGTTGCGACCGCAACCAGCTTGCAGGCGAAGGTCGTGTGCGGTGCTGCCAACAACCAGCTGGCGTCGGCGGAGGTGGGGGAACTGCTGGCGAAGCGCGGCGTGCTCTATGCACCCGACTATGTCGTCAACGCCGGTGGCATCATCAACGTGGCGGCCGAATATCTCGGCTGGAGCGAAGCGGTGGTGCCGTCCCGCGTCGACGGCGTCGCCACGCGGCTGGGCGAGGTGCTGGACCTGGCGGAGGCGGAGCGGGTTTCTCCCGCGCGTGCGGCCGCATTGCTCGCGCGCGAGGTGATCGTCCAGGGACGGCAGCCTTGCGACAAGGCGATGCTCGCGGCCTGAGGACGGGCGATGCGCGTGACGGTCACCGGCGCCGCCTCCACCTCGCTGCTGCTGCGCGTCGTCAATCTCGTTGCGCTCCACGAACTGCCGTTCGTGACGCTGGCGGCGGCGATGGAGGACGACGGCATGGCGATCCGTCTGGAGCTGGCAGGCGCGGCGCCGCCCGCCGAGGTGAGCCTGGAGAAGCTGCGCGCGCTCGTCGACGTCGCCAGCGTCGAGGTGACCGATCAACCGGGATGCTGACGCGCGATTGCGAAGGCGCATTGCCTGCGAAGCCCCGGCCGAGCATGTTGCCCGAACAACGGGAGGGGCGACATGCGGGCACTCGGGCTATTGGTTTTGATGACGGCGTGGCCGGCAGGCGTGGCCGCGCAGGAGGCCCTGCCGCCGCCCGCCGCCGCCCCCGGTGCGGCAAGCGCGCAGGGCGACGTTTCCGTCACCATCTACAACAACGACGTGGCGCTGGTGCAGGATGTGCGCGTCTTGGATCTTCCCGGCCGGCGCGTGCGGCAGGACTTCCCCGACGTCAGTGCGCAGATCCGGCCGGAGACCGTTTCGCTTTCCGTCGCCGATGCCGCCATCGTGGAGCAGAATTTCGACTATGATCTGCTGAGCCCGTCGAGCCTGATGGATAAGGCGGTCGGCGAGACGATCACCCTGGTCCGCACCAACCCTGCCACCGGAGTGGAGACGCGCGAGCGGGCGCGGGTGCTGGCGGTGAACGGCGGCGTCGTGCTGGAGATCGGCGGTCGCGTGGAGGTGTTGCGCGACGACGGCCTGCCGGTGCGCGCGGTGTTCGACCGGGTGCCCGAGTCCCTGCGCGCACGGCCCACGCTTTCCGTCACGCTGGCGAGCGAACGTGCGGGCAGCCGCCCGGCGCGACTGTCCTATCTCAGCCGCGGCCTCGGCTGGAGCGCCGATTATGTTGCGCTCTTCGACGACAAGAGCGGCACCGTCGATGTCCAGGGCTGGGTGACGCTGCGCAACACCAGCGGCACGACCTTCAACAATGCGAAGACGCTGCTCGTCGCAGGCGATGTCGGAAGTGCCGAGAATCCGGACACCTATGCCCCTAGGCCGCGACGCGGGACACAGGTGCGGCCCGGCACGGAATCGGCGGCGCGCGAGCAACTTGGGGACTTCTATCTCTATCCCCTGGCTGCAAGGACGACGATCGCGGACAAGCAGACCAAGCAGGTCAGCTTCCTCGACAGCAAGGGGGTCGCCGCACGCTCCGGCTATCGGTTCGAAAATCCCTGGCTCGGAACCGCGAACGAGCCGCGCAGCGCGCAGAGCGTTCTCTACTTCGCCAACTCCGGAGCTGCCGGACTCGGCGATGCGCTGCCGGCAGGAACGGTTCGCGTATATGTCCGCGATGCGCGCGGCCAGCCGCAGTTCACCGGCGAGAACCGGATCGAACATACCCCGCAGGGCTCGACCATCGCGCTGCCCACCGGCGACGCGTTCGACGTGAAGGTGCAGCCGACGACGGTTTCGCGCACGCGCCTGAGTGGGGATCGCTGGCGCACCCAGCTGCGCTATCGCCTCACCAATGCGCGCGCCCGCGCCGTGACGGTGGAGCTGGTTCAGGCTGGACTGGGCTGGGCCGACACCCGCATCCTCGAGGAGAGCCGGCCGAGCGAGCGGCGGGATGCCGGCGCGGCCGTGTGGCAGGTGCCCGTGCCCGCCAATGGGGAGGCGGTGGTCACCGCGACGTTCGACACGCGCTACTGATGCGCGCATCGGCATTTCTGGCGGCGATGGTCGTAGCCCTTGCGCTGCCGCGACCGGCAGCGGCGCAGGAGCGCGTCGTGACCTCGCGCGCGCCCGACCATGTCGGGCTGACCGTCTATCGCGCACCCTTCGGCCGGGGCGGAATCAACCTGCGCTATCTGGGGGGCTTCGCGCTGGTGACGGAGACGCGGCGGGTGAAGCTGCCGCGCGGGCCGGTGACGCTCCGTTTCGAAGGCGTGGCCGAAGGCATCATCCCCGTGAGCGCGGTGGTGGAGGGGCTTCCGGGAGGTGTCGTGGAGAAAAACCGCGACGCCCGCCTGCTGTCCCCCGCCTCGCTGGTCGACGGCACGCTCGGCCGGCAGGTGACGCTCACCCGCACGAACCGGGCGACCGGGCGGACCGTAAGCGAGGAAGCAACCCTGATTGCCGGGCCGCGTCCGGGCGTCGTGCTCCAGACCGCCGGAGGCATCGAGGCGCTACGCTGCTCCGGGCTTCCGGAGGCGCTCTCCTTCGACGGTACGCCCGCGGGGCTGACGGACAAGCCGGTGCTGAGCGTGGCCGCGGTGTCCCCCGTGGCGCGCACGGTGACGGTCCGGCTGAGTTACCTGGCCTCCGGCTTCGACTGGCGCGCGAGCTATGTCGCCACGGTCGCGGCGGATGGCCGCACGCTCGATCTCTTTGCGTGGCTTACCCTGGCGAACGGCAACCCCGGGGCGCTCGCCGAAGCCGAAGTGAACGCCGTCGCCGGTCGGCTGAACCGGGTAGACGTGCGTGCGCTCCCCGCAGAAGCGGGAGCCTTGTCGCTGACCTGCTATCCGCTGGGCACCACCACGTCGGACTTGCGGAGCGAGGCGTTCGAGCCGGCGGAGGAGATCGTGGTCACGGCCGCGCTGGCCAGAGTGTATGCCCCGCTGCCTGTGGCGGCCCCGCCTCCTCCGCCGCCACCCCCGCCGCCGCCACCACCACCCGAGGACTTGGGGGACCTGAAACTCTATCGCGTGCCCGAACCGGTGACGGTTCAGGGCCGTGCCCAGAAGCAGGTCGCGCTGCTGGGGCGTACGGGCGTGCCCTTCGAACGGCGCTACCGGCGCCCGATCCCCGTCGGTGCGACGCTCTCGCCCATGCCCACTGCCGTGGTGCTGGTGATGCGCAACCATAAGGAAGCCGGCCTCGGCCTGGCCCTGCCGTCCGGGAGCACGGCGGCCTATGCCGAGCGGCAGGGGGGCGAAACCTTGCTGCTGGGGTTGGGGGCGCTCGACGACCGGGCGGAGGGCGAAACTTTCCGGATCGGGGCCGGCGTCAGCACGCAGGTGCTGGTCGAACAGCTGATAGAGAAGCCCGGCGAGGCGCGGATCCGCGTGACCAATGCCAATCCGTTCCCCGTGGCGCTGGAGATACCGATACAGGTCGGCACTGCCGACGTGGATCTGAAGATCGAGGGGGACGCTCCCGTGGCAGCGGACGGGCTTCGCACCTGGTCGCCGACGGTGGCGACGGGTGGGGAGGCGGAACTCCGCTACCGCTACTGATCGGGAACGGAGCTTTGTGCGCCGCCGCCGGGTTGGCCGCAACTGCTCGAACGAGCCTTGGGGGGGAAATTAGCCCTCGTTCTGTTGATACTGCTAGTGACTCGCAACTTGCCTTCGGCTAGAGGCCCCGCAACATCAAAGGGGGATCCGAATGCGTTTGCCGAAGAGCCTGTTGTCGAGCGTCGCCATCGCCTGCCTGGGCGTAGCCACTGCACATGCGGCGCCCGTTGCCGACGACGCGCAGGTGCGGTCGGAGGACGCTAGCAGTGACGAGGTGGTCGTCGTCGGCAAGAGCTACGGCCGCGAAGTCGGCAAGACCGTCACCCCGCTCAAGGACATGCCCAACACGGTCACGCTGATCGACCGGGAACAGATCGAGGCGCAGAACCTGTTCACGCTGGAGGACGCGATGACCGCGACCAACGGCATCACCGTCACCGGCATCGGCAGCGAGGACCCGTCCTTCATGTCGCGCGGCTTTGCGATCACCAACTATCTGATCGACGGCGTGCCGACGCTGTCGTTCGGCTTCCCGGGGGTGGTGCCGGACCTGTTCGCCTATGACCGGCTGGAAGTGCTGCGCGGGCCTGCCGGCCTGTTCAGCGGATCGGGCAATCCGGCCGGCAGCATCAACCTGGTGCGCAAGCGGCCGCTGAAAGCGTTCAAGGTCCAGGCCTCGGCCGGCTATGGCAGCTACGACAATCTGCGGCTCGAGCTCGACGTTTCCGCCCCGCTCGGCGATCGCGCCGGGGTGCGCGTCGGCGGCATGCTGCAGGACCAGGACCAGTTCTTCGACGTCGCCCACCGCAACCGGCTCGGCTTCTATGGCATCACCGCGATCGAGATCGGCGACCGGACGACCCTGACGATCGGGGGCAGCTATGACCGGTTCAAGCCGGCGATCCAGTCCGGCCTTCCGGGCTATGCCGGCGGTGCCGACGGCAGCGAGGGCCGCCTGCTCGATGTCGACCGCTCGACCTATCTGGGTGCCGACTGGAACCGCTTCCGCTCGGAGACCTGGACCGCCTATGCCGAGCTGACGCATCGGGTGAGCGATCGCTGGACGCTGCGCGCGACCGGCCTGATGACCGACGTCGACCGGATCGACGTCTACAGCTACATCGGCAACCAGGCTGTGACGCCTGCGAACGGCGGCAACACCAGCCACATCGCCTATCGCGGCGACAATTTCGCCAAGACGCGGTCGTTCGACATGAACGGCGTCGGCAGCTTCCCCCTGTTCGGGCGCGAGCAGACGCTGATCCTGGGCGCCGACTATCAGGCGTCGGATTATGACAGCTATTTCACGCGGCTTTCGAACTATGCGCGCATCAACGTGTTCGATCCGGTCTCGCCAGCCGAGCCGCCGCTCAACCCCTATGGCCCGCTGCCCTATTATCCGGTGCAGGGGAGCAATGCGACCTGCCCGGCCACCAGCACGCCGATCACGCCCGCGCCGGTCAATTGCGTCCTGCAATCCTATGGCGGCACCAGCACGCTCGTCGAGCAATACGGCCTCTACGGCCAGATGCGGCTACAGCCGGTCGAGGGGCTGACGCTGGTCGGCGGCGGCCGCCTCACCTGGTGGGAGCAGACGACGGAGACCCTGCTGCCTACTCCGGCGGCGCCGCGCTCCACGGGCGTGGATGCGCAGTTCACGCCCTATGCGGGCATCGTGTGGGACGTCACCCCGAACCTCAACGTCTACGGCAGCTATGCGGACAGCTTCACGCCGCAGTCGGCACCGGCCGGCCGCACGCGTCCGGATCGCGAACCGGTCAAGCCGCTGATCGGCGACCAGTATGAGCTGGGTACCAAGCTGGCGCTGATGGACAATCGCCTGCTGCTCTCGGCGGCGGTCTATCAGCTCACGCAGAGCAACCGGCTGTTCAACCCCGCCGACGAACCGACGATCGTGCTGCAGGTCGGCAAGGTCCGTGCACGCGGGATCGAGGCGGAGGCGACCGGCGAAATTCTGCCCGGCTGGCGGATCAACGGCGGCTATACCTATACCAAGACCGAGTATCTGGAGGACACTCAGCCGCAGTTCGAGGGGCTGTCGCTGACGCCGATCATTCCGAAGCACATGATCAAGGTTTTCACCAACTATGCCCCGCAGGACGGCGCGCTGGCCGGCGCCAGCGTGGGCGGCGGGCTGACGTGGTTCAGCGAGACGTCCGGCGGAACCCCGTCGATCATCGGCGCGAACGGACAGCCGACGATCTCCACCGTTGTGCGCCAGGGGGCCTATGCCGTGCTCGACCTGCGTGCCGGCTACAAGGTCAACGACCAGCTTTCCTTCTCGATCAACGCGAACAACCTACTCGACCGCAGCTATTATTCGCGCATCTCCTCCACCGGGCGCGGCAACTACTACGGCAGCCCGCGCACGGTGTTCGCGACCATCCGGCTCACCTACCCGTGAGCGCCCTCGCTTTCTCGAAAGGACCCTCTGCCATGAAGAAGATGCTGTTCGCCGCCCTGCTGCTGGGCCTCTCGACGGCGGCTCAGGGGCATGAAGTCTGGATCGAGCGCGACGGCGACGGTCCCGCGCGCATCTATCTGGGGGAACCCGCCGAGGCGATGCCCGCGGGCGGCGATCCGGAGTTCGCCAAGCTGAAGGCGCCCAAGTTGCTGAAGGCGCCGAATGCCCGGCTGGAGCGCAAGACCGGCTATCTGGAAGCAGCCGTCCCCGCAGGGGACGTGCGCGCCTGGGACGACACGGTGTTCGCGCCCTGGGGCGAGCCGGGCAAGCAGGAGTCGGTGGTCTATTACGCCCGCGCCGGGCGGACGGAGCCACGCGCGGCCCTTCCGTTCGAGTTCGTGCCTGCCACGGCGGGCGCCGATCGCTTCCGCCTGGTACGCGACGGCAAGCCGGTTGCCGGGAATGAAGTCACGCTGATCGCACCCGACAAGTCGACGCAGAAGCTGGTCACCGATGCCAAGGGCGAAGTGACGGCGCCGGCTGGCGCGAAGGGGCGGTATCTGCTGACGGCGGCGCTCAAGGACGAGGGCGCGTACACGACGCCCGCAGGCCCCGTCGCGGTGCTGCATCGCATCACCACGATCAGCTACCTGGCGAACTAACAAAAACGGCAGCTTCAAGGGCCGAAGCGCTTGAGGCTGCCGTCTGCAGTGGCGGGGTCGGGGGAACCCCGGGGAAGCGGTCAGAAGCGCATCCGCACGCCCAGACGATAGATGCGGCCGAGCGTGTCATAGAGCGCGGGATTGACGTCGAGGCCGGTGTTGGTCTGCGGCGACGGTGCCGGATCATGGTCGAACACATTGTCGACCTTGAAGAAGGTCGTGACCTCCTTGGTCACGTTGTACGAGCCGCCGATGTCCAGGTAGAAGGCGCCCTTCATCCGGTTGTAGTCGATGGTCGGATTGTTTCCGGTGGAAACCGGGCAGTCCGAGATGCAGGCCACATACTGGTTGCCGAATACCCCATCCGAGAACCAGCGCTCCTGGAGGATGAGGCTGAAGCGGTCATTCTCGTAGGTCTGAACGGCGAGCCACTTCCAGTCCGGCGTGGCGCCGGTGTTGGCGCCGGCCTGATCGACCGTCGCGACGCCAGCGATGCCCGCGCTGACCAGGAATTCCCGCACGTGGGTGCCGAGCGCCCGGACGGTGAAGCTGCCGGGCAGGCCGAGCGGCTGGGTCCATTGGTAGCTCGCCTCGATGTCGAAGCCGCTCGTCTTCCAGGAGGCGAGGTTGAAGGGCTGGACGTTGACGAAGTTGCCGCCTTGAACGGGGCTGTTGAGCTCGAAGCCGCCGCAAAAGGCCTGGTTCCCCTCGAAGCAGAAGCGGACGATCTGGTCCGGGCTGAGGGTCGAGACGACCCCGTCGAGCTTGATGTTGTAATAGTCGAGCGAGAGGCTGAAGCCGGGCAGCCACGACGGGCGCGAGAGCACGATGCCGACTTCGGTGTTGCGGGCGATCTCCGGTTTCAGGTCGGGATTGCCGATGGTGTTCTGGAAGATCTGGACCGCGCGGTTGCGGAACGGGTCGGTGAAGTTCGGCACCGTGGTGACCGTCGGCGCGGCGAACAGCTCCGACAGGTTGGGAGCGCGAACGTCGCGCGAGGTGACGGCGCGGAGCCGCAGGCCTTCCAATGGCGTGTCCCAGGTGCCGCCGACCTTCCATGCCCAGACGGTGCCGGACGTGCTGTAATGGGTGCCGCGGCCGGCGGCATTCAGGTTCGCACGCCCGATCGAGGGGCTGTCGAACAGGGGCAGGTTGACCTCCAGGAACCCTTCGTAGACGTCGTACTTGCCGCTGCCGTTCTTGTAGTTGCCGGCGGCCCAGTTGCTTCCCTGGTCCGCGTTGAGCAGCGGATCCGCGGGATATTCCGGGCTGTTCGGGCTCACGTCCATGACGCCGGCGCCATAGGGGTCGGCGCGTACGCGATAATATTCGCGCCGGTACTCGGCACCGAGGGCGACCGACAATGGACCGGCCCACAGCTCGACGGGCGCGCCGGAGAAGTTGAGGCTCGCGACATCCTGGGTCAGCTTGGTGTGCTGGAACGGACCGTTTTCGGGCGTGATATAGGCAAGCGCTGCGGCGGACGGGGCGAAGCCGCCGAAGATGTTGATCGGCTGGCATCCTGCGGCCCGTGCCGCAGGATCGGCGCAGACGACCGCCCCGTTCAGCGTGATCGCGTTGGTCGCGGCGACATAGCGGTTCTGCAGCACGATGTCGTCGACATCGATGTCCGACATGGTGATGCCGTGTTCGTAATAGGCATCATAGGTCCAGTCGCTGCCGCCGATGTCGAACTTGCCCTTCAGCCCGCCGACGAAGCGGTATTGCCGGCGATCGGTGCGGACTTGGGGGTCGGGGAAGCTGCCGTTGCTGGTGCCGAAGTTGAACTGGGTGATCCCCGCGGCCGCGCAACGATCGCGTACCAGCTGCGGCAGGAATGCGTTGGCGCACTGCACGGTCAGGTTGGGCCGATTGTAGCCGGGGCTGGGCTGGTTGGAGGTCTTCACCTGCGCCACGTTCACGGTGAGATAGACCTCGTTGTCCTCGGCGAAGTCGAAGCCGATGCGGCCGAAGCCGTTCAGGCGTTCGAGTTCGGATTTCAGCGACGCGCCTGATCCTGGTGCACCGGAGAGGTCGCCGCCGACGCAGAAGCTGTTGCCCGGATAGCAGTTGGTGACGCGGCCGGTGCCCGTCGGCGTGCCGCCCGATCCATAGTTGAAGTTGTAGGGCGTACCGTTCTGGTCGAACGCGATCCCCTGCAGCGGCCCGTTGTTGATGAGGCCGTAGAGAGCGTACTGATAGGGTTGCGCATAGTCGCGATAGTTGAACTGCGGGAGCCCGTTGTCGGTGACGCCCGTGTTGAGCAGCGTCGTCGCCCGGTACCAGTTGCGGCCGCCCGCAAGGTCCGTGCCGAAGTTGCCCGCGCCGACGCCGCCCTCATGGTCGAACTCGCCGCTGACGATCAGGTGCAGGCGGTCGTCGAGCAGGGCGGTGCCATAGGCTCCCTGCACGAGCACCTGTTCGTCATCGCCATAGTTGGTGATGCCGCCCTGGACGTTGGCCTTGAAGCCCTCGAACCGGGTGTCGGTGATGAAGTTGACCACGCCGCCGACCGCGTCCGAGCCGTAGGAGGCGGAGGCACCGCCGGTCACGACGTCCACGCGCTTGACCAGCAGCTGCGGGAACATGCTGATGTCGGGAACGCCCGTCACGTTCGCGCCGACGACGCGCTGGCCGTCGAGTAGGGTCAGCGTGCGGATGGGGCCGAGGCCGCGCAGCGAGAAGGAGCTGAGGCCCTGGGTGCCGCTCGACGTGCTGAACGTGCCCGTGGAAGCGCCGGTCGAGCCCTGCAGCGACGGCAACTGCGCGATCGCGTTGAAGATGTTGGGCTGGGCGTTCTTCTGGAGCTGGTCCTCCCCGATCACCGTCGTGGGGGTCGGCGCGTTGAAGCCGGTGGTAATGCGGGTGCCGGTCACGACGACCTCGGTGGGCGACGCCTCCGGCTGGGCCGCGGTCGAGCCGGTGATGCCCGGGTCGGCAGGCGTCGCGGTGGTGTCGGTCTGGTCCTGAGGCTCGTTGGGGGGCGTCTGCTGCTGCGCCAGCGCAGGCGCGGCGGCGAGCAGGGCCGCAAGCACCGCAAAGCTGGTAACGTTATCATACGCACGTGTCTTGCGACGACGATCGCGAAGGATCTTGCCCATCATCCATCCCCTCCTTGGTGCCGGCGCGTGCCGGTGGTCCGGCGTGGCGTCGTGTCCGTGTGTGTGCATTCTATCCGATGCCGGCAGGCGCAGCATCTACGACCAAAGTCGAAGGGGGCCGATCAGGGCCGCGCCGCGAACAGCGTATGATGGGCGAGGATGAACAGCGTGGCGCCGTCCGGGCCGCCGAACAGCAGTTGGAGCGGGCGCTGCGGCACGTCGATGCGCCCTTGCTCGCGCCCGTCGGGGCCGTAGACGTAGATCTCGCCGTTCGCGACGTAGACGCGCCCGTCCGGACCCACGGCCACGCTTTCGCCGCCGCGCGGCGCAAAGGGCTTGAGGTCGGTCACCGCGCCGCCCGCGCCCAGGAGGCCACTGTAGGTACGATCCTCGGAGCCGTTCGCAACATAGACGCGGGAACCCACGGTGCCCTGGACGAAGCCATAGGTGTCGAGCGTGTCGGAGAACCGCCAGCCCAGGTGATCGGCCGGCCCCTGCTGCCAGACGCGGTAGGCAGGAAGCGCGATACTTCCGTCGGGGGAACGATATTCCAGCGGCTTGGGCAGTGCCATGTCGCGCGCGAACATCTCTGCCAGCGTGGTGAAGCGGTCGGTCGCAGGATCATATTGGTCGCGGAACTCGCCGTTGTTCCAGAAGCTCGCGGGCAGGGCGATACGCGCGCCCGCGGCGGCGGAGGCAGGAGTCGGCGCGATGATCCGCGGCGCCTGGGGAGCCGCGGGATCGATGCTGTACACCGTCGCGGCCGCGCCGGCGGACGACAGCACCATCAGCTTGCCGGAGCGGTCGACCGCGAGATTGACCGGATCGAGCGGCGCATCGGCGACGATCGACAGTCCCTCCTTCTCCGACCAGCCATGGATGCGCTGGAACTGACGGTCGACGAAATAGAGCTTGCCCGCCGGGTCCACGGCGCCACCGCCTAGCGAGTAGAAGCCGTCCGCCAGCATGCGTACCGGCGCGAGCGAGGGGCTGGCTGCCGGCGCCGGCGCCTCGGTCACGTCGAGCACCGCAAACTCGCGTTCGCGCACCGCGGCGCGGCGAGTCACGTCGACAATCGCGTTCTCGTACGGATATTTGCTGGCGCGCAGGTAGGTCCCGCATCCGTTGCCGTCGCAGGTGGCAAAGCCGCTCTCGGCGTTCACATGGACGTTGCGGAAGCGGATGCCGCTCGAACCCTCCAGCGTCACGGCTGCGGGCGCGGGCTGGAGCGAGCGGGTGACGCGATAGGCGTGCAGATTGGCAAAGAGGATGTCGCGCGAGTTGCGGACCTCCAGCGCCACCGCGTCCCGGCTCTCGCCCGCCTCCTCCTCCGTCTGCGGCGCCAGGAATTGCCAGTTGCGGACGCGGTCGAGCACGATCTCGGCGCGGCGGTGATGCTCGGCCGACATCTGATAGACGTAGCCCGGCGTGCTGGTGTCCGACACGTAGAGCCCCGCCTGGGCATAGGTGTTGGGCGTCCACAGCCCGTTGAAGGTGCCGCCGCCCCCGTCGGTGACCCATAGGCTGGCATATTGGCCGTCCCAGCGCTTCTTGGGGTCGAGGTCGGCCGTGTGGTTGGCGTTATAGGGATCGAAGCGGCTGCCGTCGGCGAGGAAGGTGCCGTGACCGCCCTGGAACTTGACGTCGTCCACCAGAGACCGTTCGCCGGCGCGCCATAACAGCGCGGTCGCACGCGGGTTTGTGCCGCCCGTGAACAGGCCGAGGCCGGAGACGATCGCGTCCCCGCCTTTCGCGCTCTCGATCAGTGCGCGCGGGCTGCCGACGCCTCGGAAGGGCGCACTGTCCTCGGTCAGGACGATCTGCGTCATGCTGGGATGCAGCCCGATCAGGACGCTGTCGGGGCGCAGCTTCAGCGTGTCGGAGACGCGATAGAAGCCCGCCGGAAAGTAGAGCACCCGGTGGCTGTCGATCGCGCGCTGGATCGCGGCGGTGTCGTCGGTCGCATTGTCCCCGCGCACCCCCAGGTCCCGCACGTTCACCCAGTCGGCGACCGGTGGCAGCAGGCGGATCGCGTGATCGCGGCGACGCGGGGTGCCCGAGAGCGGCGCGGCATCCATGCGCGTCGCGTAGCTGCCGGTCGCGCCCAGCGCCGGCACGGTCAGCCCATGGGTGAACTCGCGCACGCGGTAGCGGCTGCCTTTGCCGGCCACCGTCTGGCCGCTCTCGCGGAAGCGCGCGAAGACGGGCGTGCCGGTCGCCACGGCATTGTCAAAGCCGACCTGCGTGCACGCATTGCCTTCGTTGCTGATGATGACGCCGGCTTGCGAGACATTCTCGAAGCGGACGTCCTTGCCCCACAGCCAGTCGCCATAGCCGCGGTCGATTTCGATCCCGACTGGCACGTTGCGGAAGCTGGTGTTGACCAGCGTGAGGCCTGCCTCGTGCTCGCGGATTGCGGCGTCACGCTGTCCTTCGAAGCTCGAGTCCAGCAGCGTGTATTGCCAGGCCGGCGAGGGTTTCTCGGTGAGGATGCCATAGCGGCCCCCGAAGAAGCGCAGGTTCTGGCCCAGGTTCCCGACCTGGTAGATGCCGGCGAGGGCGGAGCCGAGATGAAAGTCGATGTGGCTGAGATAGGTGTGCTGGGCGGTGTGGAACCGGACTGCGGTCGCCGCCGGATTGCCGCTGCCGATCTCGAAGTCGACGTTCGCCATGGCCGAGTAGAAGGTGCCGGAATTGGCGTCGGCGATGCCGGGGTTGAACGGAACGCTGGTGGGCGGCGGCACGGGCACGCGCGGGCCTGACCCGTCCGGTTGAGGGCGGTTGCCGGTGAAGAAGATCATGTTGCCGACGCCGCTCTGGAAGCCGGGCGTGTTGGGTGCCAGCACGAAGACCGGGCGCTTCTTGCCGACCCCGAACAGGCGCACGCCCGGCCAGACATACAGCGTGCGGGTGATCCGGTACCGACCGGAGGGGAGGAAGACGAGACCACCGCCGCCCTGGCCCGCGGCCGCATCGATCGCCTGCTGGATCGCGGCGCTATCGTCGGTGGTGCCGTCGCCCTGCGCCGACACGGTCACCGCGCGGGGATCGTTCGGCGCGCTGGCGTAGACCGAGGTCGAGCCGGGCGCCGCCAGTGCCGGCAGGGCGGTGCCGGCGAGCAGCAGCGTCGGGAGCAGACGGAGGGCGGTGCTGGCTGTCATGGCGATGCGTCCCTTGATCGCTGCGCGAGTGTGCCCGCCTGGATAGTTCGGCCTCCCAGGAGTGGCGACCTCGACCAAGGTCGCAATGGCCAAGCAACTCGCCAGACCCAATACCGCCCGGGCAACACGGCCGGCCGGCCAAAGCTGAGGGCACAGGCGTGCAGGCACAACGGCAAGGGATCGACCGACCGCGCGCGATCGTGGTGATGGGGGTGAGCGGCACGGGCAAGACCACGCTGTCGGTAAGGCTCGGTGCAGAGCTCGGCTGCCCCGTCCTGGAGGGCGACGCCTTTCACTCGGCCGCGAGCGTCGCCAAGATGCAGGCCGGCCACCCCCTGACCGATGCGGATCGCTGGCCTTGGCTCGACCGGCTGGGGCGCGCGATCGGCGAGGCAAGCTCGGCTGAGGGGATCGCCGTTGCCGCCTGTTCGGCGCTCAAGCGCGCCTATCGCGAGCGGCTGGCCGCCGCGTCGGCGGTGCCGATGTATTTCGTCCTGCTCGACACGGCCCGCGAGGAGATCGCGCGGCGCATGGCGAGCCGGAACGGCCATTACATGCCGCCCAGCCTCCTCGACAGCCAGTTGGCGACGCTGGAGCGTCCCATGCCGGACGAGCGCGCACTGACGTTGGATGCGGCGTGGACGCCGGAGAGGCTGTGCGCGGAGGTCCGTGCCTGGCTCGATCTCGTGCCCGCGTCCCGCTGAGGGGAGCGGCAATCACGGCATCAGCCGCTTGCGTCCCTGCGACAGGTGCCAGCGCATCGCCAGCGCCGCACCATCGGCATCGCGGGCGCGGATCGCGTCCACGATCGCGTCATGCTCGTCCATCATCGCGCCGATCACCTCGGGCGGGCGCGCGCGCGAGATCTCGACGCCCGCACGCAGGATCTGCATCACCGCTTCCCGCAGGTGATCGAAGACCGGCGGGAACGCCGCGTTGCCGGTGGCCTCGGCGATGCTGCGGTGAAGGTTCCAGTCCTCGTCATGCGCGGGCGCGTTCGAGAGGAGCGCGGCGCGCAACGCGCTCAGCGCCCGCTCGATCGCCTCGAGTTGATGGTGCGAACGCCGCTGCGCCGCCAGCCGTGCCGCCTCCGCCTCCAGCACGAAGCGTACCTCGTAGGTGCCCAGCGTTGCCGCCAGCGCGTCCATCGGCATGTGCGAGCCGAGCCGGTCGGACGGCCGCCGCTTCACATAGGAGCCCGCGCCTCGGCGTGCCTCGGTGATGCCGTCGGAGGCGAGGCGGGCGAGCGCCTCGCGCACGATGGTGCGCGACATGCCGAACAGATCGGCCAGCCGGGCCTCGGAGGGTAGGCGGTCCCCGCTCACCATTCCCTGATCGTTGATGATCCGGACGATCTCCGTATAGGCGCGATCCGCGAGACGCCCCTCGCTCACGGGAGGTCCCCCACCGGCTCCACGGCCCGGCTTCGTCCGCGGTCAGACGACATAGCTGAGCGCCAGGACCAGCACGAGGCCGACCACCGAAATGGCCGTTTCGAGCAGCGACCAGGTGCGGAACGTGTCGGCGGTGCTGGTGCCGACATAGCTCTTGACCAGCCAGAAGCCCGGATCGTTCACATGGCTGAAGAACACCGATCCGGCGCCCACCGCCAGCACCACCAGCTCGGGCGAGACGCCGGAACCGGCGACCACACCCGGCATGATGCCCACCGCAGTGATCGTCGCCACGGTCGCCGAGCCGGCGGCCAGGCGGATGCCGACCGCGATCAGCCAGCCGAGCAGCAGCGGCGAAATGGCATACATCAGCACGACCCGCGCGAGCAGGTCCGACAGACCGGCCGTCACCAGCACCTGCTTGAGCGCGCCGCCCGCACCGATCGCGAGCAGGATCGCACCGGCAGCACCCATGGTTTCGAACCAGACCGCGTCCTGGATCGCCGCCTCGCGGAGGCGCCTTCCGAACAGCAGCGGCAGCGCGAGCAGGTTGGCGACCAGCAACGCCACGACCGGGTTGCTCGCGGCGGCAAGCGCCGTGTTGCCGCGCAGCCCGGGCAGCATCTGCCCGATCTCGCCCGCGGCGATCAGAACGACGGGAAGAAGCACGATGAGCAGTGCGCTCCCGCGCCCGGGTGTCGCGATGTCCAGCCGGTGATCGGTAAGAACCGGCGCCTCCAGCCGCACGCCGCGTGCGGTGACCTTTGCCAGCATCGGCCCTGCCACGATGGCCGTCGGGATCGCGATCACGATGCCGTAGAGCATCGTGCGGCCGAGGTCGGCGCCCAGCGCTTCGACGGCCAGCAGCGGACCGGGATGCGGGGGCACCAGCGCGTGGACGACGCCCAGGCCTGCGAGCGCCGGCATGATGAGGCGCAGCTTGGCCGCATCCCGTTCGGCAGGATCGTCGCCCGCCATCGTTTCGGCTGCCGCGACCACGATCGGCAGCAACAGCACCAGGCCCGTCTCGAAGAACAGCGGCAGGCCGATGACGATCGCGATGCCCAGAGTAGCCCAGGGCGCGGCTCGGGCGCCCGTGAGTTGTAGCGCCCCCTTCGCCAGCGTGGCGGCGGCGCCCGACAAATGCAGCATCGCGCCGAGCGACAGGCCGAGCGCCACGACCAGGCCGGTGCCGCCGATGATGTCGCCGACGCCCTTCTGCACCGCCTTGGCGGTTTCCGGCAGGGGAAGGCCTGCGAGCAGACCGACGGTGAACGCGCCGCAGAGCAGACCAATGAAGGGGTGGAGGCGGCCGCGCACGATCATCAGCACCGCGAGCAGAATGCCGCCCAGCGCCGCGCCGATCAGGCGAAGGTCTTCGCCGGTCATCCTGCGAGCCCGTGGAAATACGCGCGAGAAACCAGCGCTTCGGCCATCGACATCCCTCCCAAGGGTCTGGCGGCATTTTGCCTTCCGCCCATAGCTGTAGGACAGGTTTTTGCGGATCAGCAATGAAAAAGGCTTGATCAGGCCCAAATAGAGGGATCATACTCAAAACCTGTCCAACCGAATCCACGAGAGTGGAGCGCTGGACCAAGAGGCCGCCTGGACCGCGCGTCCGGTCGGACAAGGCCAAAGAAGCCGACCAGGAGGAGGATGTCGATGGGAGGGACCGCCCAACAGACTCGCCGATCCGAACCGCTCGCGAGCCACGCGGCCGAGTTCGGTCTGGCGCAACTGACACCTACGCAGATCAAGGTTCTGCGCGGTGTCCACTCAGGGCTGCTCAACAAGCAGATCGCCTTCGACCTTGGCATCGCCGAGGCGACAGTGAAGGCGCACATGACCGCATTGATGCGCAAGCTGAACGTGCGCAACCGTACCCAGGTGGCGATCGCCGCACAGGCGCTGGCCCACCACCTTTCCTGAGATCACCGCTACGCACGGGCCGGAACCCGGCTGCATTCGGCGCTTCCGTCGGTGCGAAAATGATAACGATACCAGAACAGAGGGAGATGATGGATGAAGGCGACCTGGCTGCTCGGCGCGGCGGCATTGATGCTGCCCGCCCCGGTTCTGGCAAAGTCATCATCGGTCTACCTCCAGGCTCCCGACGACCCGCGTGCGATCACCGTCCGGGGCGTCGGCGACGGACGCGCAGACGATAGTGCGGCGATCCAGCAGGCGATCGATGCCGCTGCGGAAGGCGGTCACGGCGGCGTGGTCTTCCTTCCCTCCGGCCGGTACCGCATCAGCCGCACCATCTTCGTGAAGTCCGCCGTGCGGGTGTTCGGCGTCGGCCCGACTCGTCCCGAGATCATCCTTGGGGACAACACCGGCGGCTTCGGCTCGGGCGTTGCAGCAATGGTGGCCTTCACGGGCGAGGATCAATATCGTGTCGGCAAGGCGCCGGTGCCGCCGCGCACCAGCGTGCCGTTCGACCCCAGCATCTTCGATGCCACGTCGAGCACCTTCTATTCGGCGCTTTCCAACGTGGATTTCCGCATCGGCGCGGGCAATGCCGGCGCGGTTGCCGTGCGTTTCCGCGTCGCGCAGCACGGCTATCTGCGCCACGTCGACTTCCACATCGGCTCCGGGCTCGCGGGCGTCTATCAGGCGGGCAACGAGTTCGAGAACCTCCGCTTCTACGGCGGCCGCTATGGCATCATGTCGGAAAAGACCTCGCCTGCCTGGCAGTTCACGCTGATCGATTCCGAATTCCAGGGCCAGCGCGACGCCGCGATCCGCGAGCATGAGGTCGACCTCACGCTGGTGAACGTCGCCATCCGCGACACGCCGATCGGGATCGAGATCGACCGCGGCTATTCGGACTCGCTGTTCGGCAAGCAGGTGCGGTTCGAGAATGTCTCGAACGCGGGCGTGCTGATCTCCGAAGAGAACAACGTCTTCACCCAGGTCGGCTTCGCCGATGCGGTGGCGGTCAACACGCCGACGTTCGCCCGCTTTCGCGACAGCGGGAAGACGGTGGCCGGGTCGGGGGCCCGCTACCAGGTGAAGGACTTCTCCTACGGGTTGAAGCTCGCCGGATTGGGCACGATCGGCGACTATGCGACCGACGTCGAGATGGCGCCGCTCGGTCGCACGCCGGCGCGCCCGGCGGCAAAGATCCGCGCGCTGCCGCCCGTGTCGCAATGGACCAACGTCCGCGACCTCGGCGTAAAGGGCGACGATACGACCGACGACACCGCGGCGTTGCAGCGTGCCATCGACACCCACCGCGTGCTGTATCTGCCGATGGGGCGATACCGCGTCACCGACACGCTGAAGCTGCGTCCGGACAGCGTGCTGATCGCGCTCCACCCGAGCCTCACCCACCTCTACCTGCCGGACGAGACGCCGGCGTTCATGGGCGTCGGCGGACCCAAGGCGCTGATCCAGAGCGCGAAGGGGGGCAATGCCATCGTCCACGGCCTGGGGTTGTGGACCGGTGGCGTGAACCCGCGCGCGACGGCGCTGCTGTGGCGCGCGGGCGAGGCGTCGGAGGTCAACGACGTCAAGATCCAGGGCGGCGGCGGCACCGTGCTGACCAAGGGCAGCCCGATCGGCTTCGGCGATCCGCGTGCGCGCTTCGATGGGCAATATCCCAGCATCTGGGTGACGGACGGCGGCGGCGGCACCTTTGCGGCGCTCTGGTCGCCCAACACGCTGGCGTCGGCCGGCTTCTACGTCTCGGACACCAAGACGCCGGGGCATGTCTACCAGCTGTCGGCCGAGCACCACTATCGTGCCGAGATCGTGCTCAAGAACGTCGAGAACTGGGAGTTCCTGGCGCCCCAGACCGAGCAGGAGGTGCAGGACGGCGTCAACGCGGTCTCGACCGAATTCCACAACTCCCGCAACATCCTGTTCGCCAACTACCACGGCTATCGCGTGACGCGGTCGATCAAGCCGATGGATGCGGCGGTGAAGCTCTACAACTCGGGCGACATCCGCTTCCGCAACGTCCATGTGAACGCCGAGAGCGGCTTTGCGAGCTGCGACGCGAAAGGCTGCGGCACCTTCACCCGCGTCAGTAAATTCCCGTTCGAGAACGCGATCAAGGACATGACCCGGCAACAGGAGGTCCGGGAGCGGGAGTTCGCGCGGCTCGACCTGCCGTCCGCGCCCACGGTCGCCGCAACCCAGTCCGGGGTGCCGGTGTCGCCGGGCGTGGAGAAGCTCGCCGACGGCTTCTACTCAATCGCGGGCGGGGCGGTGGATGCCAACGGCAAGCTCTTCTTCATCGACCGCTTCTTTCAGCGCATCCACGGCTGGTCCAAGCCCGAGGGGCTGACGATCGTCGCCGACGCGCCGCTCGACGCGGTCAACCTGGCGGTCGATCGTTCCGGCGACCTGCTGGTGCTCTCCTCCGCAGGTCGGGACGGGACGGTGTTCAGCATCGACCCGCAGAAGCCGGCCGATGTCCGCGTGATCGCACCGACGCCAGTCCGCGCGCACAACGGCGCCTCGACCCTGCTCCCGGTCAACGTCTGGGCGAATGGCGAGTTTGCCGACCGCATCGATCCCGCGACCTACGCCTACCCGCCGCTGTCCCACTTCTTCGTCGACAAGCTGGGGGAGGCGAAGGCGCAGGAATATGTCTCCCCGGACGGATCGCTGGTGCTGCCGGCTTTCCGCGTGTGGAACCAGGGACCCGACGATCATCGCGGGTGGCGCTGGTCGGACACGCTGGATGCCTATGGGCTGGTCGCGGCCGATGCGGACGGCCGGGTGGTCGTCACCAACGCATCGGAGAATCGGACCTACAGCGGCCGCGTGGGCGAGGGCGGCCGGGTGACCGACCTCAAGATCGTGGCGGATCGTGGGGGCGAGAGCGTGGCCCGGGATGCTGCCGGCAACCTCTATGTCGCGAACGGGCAGGTGTTCGTCTACGGCCCTGACTCGCGCCTGCAGCGGCGGATCGACGTGCCGGAGCGGCCGCTGCAGTTGCTGCTGGGCGGGCCCGACCGGCGGACGCTCTACATCCTGACCCACCACAGCCTGTACGCGACGGGCATCTGATCGCGGTGTGCCGGCGGCGGATAGTTTCCGCCGCCGGGTCCGCTCAGGCCAGCCGCTGGAGCGGCCCGCGGGAGGTCGCCCGGAAGCGGGCGGCGACCGCGGTCGTGTAGGGCTTGGCGACGATGGTGGAGACGGTCGCGAACTCCGCGACCGCCGCCTCGCGGGTGAGCGTCAGGCGAAGGAACCCCTTGTTGTCCTGGTCGCAGAACTGCACTTCCTCATTCGCATCCGCGATCAGCCGGCCGATGCCCGGCAGCAGCGACCCATAGGAAGGGCTGCTGATCGCAGTCGTGCCGAACTCGACGGCGGCAAGCGTACCCTTCTGGTCGTGGAGGTCGTTGGCCCAGGCAGCGTGGCTGTCGCCCGACAGCACGATCGGCCGCGACCCTGCCCGGCGGAAGCTGGCGTACAGCCGCTCGCGCGCGGCCGGATAGCCGTCCCAGCTGTCGAAGTTGAACGGCAGCCCGGCGCGATAGGAGGCGACTGCGCCAGCCATCCGCTCGCGATAGGCGGCGGGCATTTTCGCGATCGTCGCCGCGTAGCGCTCGGCGCCCAGCTGACGCTCCAGATCGGGTCCGGCGACGCGTGCCATCACCACCTGATTGCCCAGGACCTGCCACGGCTTGCCGGCCTTCACCGAGGCCGCAAGCGTTCCCTCGAGCCAGCGCTGCTGGCGCGGGCCCAGCAACTCCCGATCGGGGCGCGCACGCTCCGCCATCATCGGCGCGTAGTCGGCCGCAGTAGGCGCCGCGCCTTTCGCCGCGACCTGGCGCGCGCGGGCCAGCAGGCGGGTCTCGACCATCGCCAGGGTCGCCAGATCACCGAATTCGAAGCTGCGGTTGATCGCGTCCCACGGATCGCCCGGGCGCGGGTCGCGGATCGGCATCCATTCGAAATAGGCCTGCATCGCTGCCGCCTTGCGCTTCTCCCAGTCGCCCTCGGTGCCGGCGTCGTGGTTCTCGGCGCCGTGCATCCAGCTGTCGTTGGCAACCTCATGATCGTCCCACACGCAGATAAACGCGGCGCGGGCGTGGGCTGCCTGCATGTCGGGGTCGCGCTTCACCTGCGCGTGGCGGAGGCGGTAATCGGCGAGCGTCAGGATCTCGTGCCGGGGCTCGGGCAGGCGGCCGAGCTTGGCGCCCATCTCCGCGCCATATCCTTCCGCGCCATATTCATAGATATAGTCGCCCAGGTGGAGCACCGCGTCGAGCCGGTCGCTGCGCGCGATCGCGTCATAGGCGTTGTAGAGCCCGCCCGGGTAGAGCTGGCAGGAGACGACTGCGAACACCAGTTCCGCGGTGGCGCCCGTCGGAAGCGTGCGGAAGCGGCCGACCGGCGAGCGCGTGCCGTCTCCGCTGGTGAACCAGAACCAATATTCGGTGCCAGCGGAAAGGCCGCTTGCCGCGACCTTGGCGGTAAAATCGCGTGCCGCGCGGGCGACGACTTCGCCGGAGGCGATCGGCGCTGCGTCCGCGGCCGGGGCGACGTGCCAGCGCAGCGGAACGTCGGCGTTGGACCCGGCGGGCGGGGTGGCTCGCGTCCACAGGATCGCGCCGTCTGCGGCGGGATCGCCGCTCGCGACCCCATGGTCGAAGCGGCCCGTGGCCGGTGCCGCGCCGGCGCCTGCGGGCAACGTCAGGGCAAGGCCCGTCCCCAGCAGGGACAGGGCGCCGCGGCGGTTGATCGTCATCGAAAATGCTCCCCAAATCTGCCGCGGCCACTAAGCAGCGCGCGCGACACTTCGGTTGCGGAGGCGTGACACTTTGGGGAAGCGGGCGTCACCGCCGCGTCATGCGGCTGCCGCCGCTTTGTCACCTGTCCTCCCTAGTCGGGCCGCGTCGCCGTTTGGGGGAAACAGAAAGATGCGGAAGTTTGGTTTTGGGCTCGTGCTGGCGACGCTCGGCGCGGGCGTCTCGTCGGGGGCGCTGGCGCAGGCGAGTGCGCAGCCGGAGGGCGACGGGTCGGCGTTCGAGGCGAACGAAGTCATCGTCACGGCACAGAAGCGGGCGCAGCGGATCGAGGACGTGCCCGTCACGGTGAGCGCGTTGTCGGGCCAGCACATGGCCGACATCGGCGTGTCCGAGCTGGACGAGGTGGCAGCGTTCATCCCGGGCCTTCAGGTGCAGGAGCAGAGCGCCAACAATCCCGGCTTCGTGATCCGCGGCATCACCTCGGACTCAGGCTCCGCACAACAGGGTGCGCGCGTCACGCTCTACTATAACGGCGTCGACATCAGCCGTTCGCGGGGCGCCTATCAGGACCTCTACGACCTGGCCCGCATCGAGGTGGTGAAGGGCCCGCAGGCGACGCTGTTCGGCACCGCGGCTGCGGTCGGCGCGATCAGCATCGTGCCCGCCGCACCCGAGCCGGGTTTCTCGGGCGAGCTCGCCGGCTCCTATGGCAATTTCGATCGTACCCAGGTTTCGGGCTTCGTGAACGCGGGGGACGAGGTGCTGGCGGGGCGGATCGCCTTCGCCTACAAATACCGCCGCGGCTACGTCCGCAACATCGCCGGCGATCCCGACGTTCCGAACCAGAACCAGGGCCGGGTCGACCAGGACGACCTCAATGGCCAGGACCAGCGCGGCATCCGCGGATCGCTCCGCTGGCAGCCGAGCGATGCGGTCACCGCGGACCTGGTCCTCACCTATGACGGGCAGCGCAACCCGGGCACCGCGTTCAAGTCGCGCGCGCATGCCCCCACCGGCGGGCAGACCGGCGACTATGGCTATGCCGAGCTGTCGGGCTCTCCCTATAGCGAGGAGGTGCTCGGCGCCCGCAAGCTCGGACTCGACCGCAACGTCTATGACGCCAATCTGACGGTGAACGTCGACCTGGCGGACGGTATCCGCTTCACGACCGTCAACGGCTTCCGCCATTTCGACGCGCTGGAGGTGTTCGACGCCGATGGCGGCCCGGCCTGGTACCTCGAGTTCGCCGAGGATGCGAAGGGGGAGCAGTGGAGCCATGAGGGCCGCTTCTCGTTCGAAGGTGCCGAGTATCGCGCGGCCTTCGGCTGGAACGCCTTTTTCGAAAACGGCTACCAGCGCGTGCCCTTCTCGACGGAGGAAGGGACCTATCTCGCCTGCTCGGTGGCGGCAGCCTATGCGCCGGTCCGCGCGCAGTTGCAGGCGATCGGTATCCCGACGGGAACGGGCTGCGTTCTGCCGAACGGTACCATCCCGGCGACGCAGGTGACGTCGATCGTCACCGGCGGGGCGCTTCGCGAGCTTCCCTACGCGTCGGAGTTCAGCAACTACGGCAACAACGACACTTATTCGGTGTTCGCCGACGCCACCTGGATCCCAACTCCGCGGCTTGAACTGACCGCGGGCGCCCGCGTGCTGATCGAGGACCGCAAGTCCGGCTACAGCTCGATCCAGCCCAACTCCGTGATCCTGGCCGCGCTCGGCATTCGTACCAGCCTGATCGGCACCGCGAACACCCAGGGCGCGAAGCTGACGGCGCAGCGCAGCTTCGCGGCGCTGCTTCCGCGGTTCAATGCGCTGTTCCGGCTGAACGACAGCCTCAACCTCTATGGCACCGTCAGCAAGGGCCGGCGCTCGCCCGTCGTGCAGCTGAGCGCTGCCAACAGCGCCGGTGGCGTGGTGCCGAACCTCCAGCTGGTGCCCGAGGAGACGGTCTGGAACTACGAAGGCGGCATCAAGGGCCGGGTCGGCCCGTTCACCGGCGCGGCGTCCGTCTTCTACCAGCGGTACAAGGGGTTCCAGGTCTCCGTCACCGGCGAGGACGGCGTCACCCGGACGCAAAGCGCTGGATCGGCCGACAATCTGGGCGTCGAGCTGGAAGCCAGCTTGGCGATCTCGCCCGTGCTGACCCTGTTCGGCAGCTTCTCCTACCTCGACGGCGGCATCGCCGATGATGCGGCGAACGGCGTCTATGCCGGCAACCGCTTCCGCCTGCAGCCCGACACGACTGCCTCGGGCGGTGCATCGCTGCGCGTGCCGGTCGGCAACTGGACGCTCTATGCGACCCCGACCGTCACCTACCGATCGAAGGTGTATTTCGAGGTCCCGAACAACGAAGCGATCAGCCAGGACGGCTATGCGCTGGTCAACCTGCGGGCCGGCATCGAAACTGCGGACGGCCGCTATCGCATCGGGGGCTTTGCGCGGAACCTGACGGACGAGCAATATCTGATCGACGCCGGCAACACCGGCGGCGGCTTCGGCATTCCAACCTACATCGCAGGCGAGCCACGCTTCTATGGCGTGGAACTGGGCGCCCGCTTCTGAACCCTGCCGCCGCCGCCCATCCCGGGCGGCGGCGCGCTAGAAGCGGTCGGTGATGCGGCCGTCGACCTGCCGGTCCTTCAGCCAGCGGGCGCCGGTGCTGCGGAAGCCGGTGACGTCGGTGAGCGCGAACGTTTCGCCTCGCGGCGCGCGCAAATTGGTGATGTCCGCATCGGCCACGTCCTCCAGCCAGATCGCCGGCCGCGGATCGGGCGCCGCGGTCGCGATCTCGACATGGTGCATTTCCAGGTTGCGCAGGTGGCGCGCGAACAGGCCGGTGGCGGGAAGGTCTCCGAACATGGTGGCCTCGGGATAGCCGAGCTCGTTTTCGGGCGGGCGCACCTGCGCCATTGCCGCCGGCGCGCCGCCGACATGGTGGAGGTAGACGTCGGAGAGGGACACGTCCTCGATCGGATGGCCGGCGAGCCCGGCGAAGACCGAGGGCAGGGGCGTCGCGTTGCTGCTGGTCACGTTCTGGATCATGATCCGCTTGAGCGTGCCGATTGGCCGGCCCGCGGGGCCGCGCATCCGCTTGCCCAGGCGCAGGAACAGGGGCGCGTCGACGATCCCGCGCATGGTGATGTTGCTGATCGCGAAATCCTCGATCACACCGCCGTCTACAGTCTCGATCGCGAGGCCGCGGCTGTCCTCGAACACGCAGTTGCTGATCGCGACGTTGCGGAAGCCGCCGTTGGTCTCGGTCCCGAACTTGATGCGGCCGTGGATCTGGGGGGCGAAGTCGGCCGGCATCTTGCGGAAGCTGCCGTCGATGACGGACCCCACCTGGTAGTTGCCGGTCACGAAGCAGTTGGCGATCGTCAGGTTCTCGGTGATGCGCGGCTCGCCCAGCGCATAGCTCGACTTGGGGCAGATGCCGTCGTCCCAGGGCGAGTTCACCGTGCAGTTGGTGACGCGCACGTTGCGGCAGCAGTCGATGTCGAAGCCGTCGCGGTTGGTATCCACGACGACATTGTCGATCGTCATGTTGTCGACGCCGGTCGCGAGCAGCGCGAACCAGCCGCCTTCGAGCACCTTAAAGTCGCGCAGCAGGACGTTGCGGCAGTTCTTCAGCGCAATGGCCTTGTTGCCGGTGCCCGGGCCCGAGGGGTCCTTGAGCCAATTGTCCTTGCCGTCGCCGCGGCCGAGCCCCTTGCCCCAGATGAGACCGGGGCCGAGGATCGCGATGTCGTGCAGCCCCTCGCCCCAGATCAGGCTGTTGCGCCAGTGGCTGTGGCCGAAATCCTGGAAGCCCACGGCGCGCGGGTCCTGCGGCTCGGCGACGTCATAGCCGGCAGTGGCGGTGGGGGCGGCGGCGAGGATCGTCGCGCCCTGGTCCAGGTACAGCGACACTCGGCTCTTCAGCCGGATGGTATGCGCGGCATAGGTGCCGGCGGGGAACACGACGGTGCCGCCGCCGCGGGCTGCGGCATGGTCGATCGCACGATTGATGGCGGAGGTGTCGAGCGCACGGCCGTCGCCCTTCGCCCCGAAGCGGCGCACGCTGACCCAGCCGTCGCCTGCCACCTGCCCGGCGGCCCATGCGGGGGACAGGAGCAGGCCACCGGCGGCAACGGCTCCGCCCAGCAGCGCGGCACGACGATCGATCAGCATCCTGTCTCTTTCTCCGCAGGTCGGGGGTGGGCTGGCCCACCCCGCCAGGTCAGAACTTCGCGGTCGCGCCGAGGAAGAACTCCGGCCCGAGCACGTCGTAGGTGGCCGAGAAGGTGTTGGCGCTCGGCCCCTGGGTGGTGATCGGGGGCTTGTTGTTGAGTACGTTGTTGACGCCGCCGAAGAACTCCACCTTATCGGTCACGCCCAGGCTGAACGAGACGTCGACATAGTTCTGCGCGGCGAGGCGCGGATAGGCGAAGTTGGTGATCGGCGGGGCGGTCTCCGCATTCTGGCGCAGCGGCACGATGTAGCGGTCGGTGGTGACCGGGCCGATGTAGCGATGGCGAACGCTCGCCGAGAAATCGCCGATGTTGAGCGTCGCCCGCGTGGTGCCGCGCCATTCCGGCAGCGGCTGCCCGCAGGTGGGACCATATGCGCCGACGCACTTGTTCTTGATGTCCGGGAAGGCTGCCACCGGCGTCGAGGTGAAGTCGAGCAGATAGGTGAAGGTGGAGCTGAGCTCGACCGAGGTATCGCCCGATCCGATGTCGAAGCGATAGCGGCCGGCGAAGTCGATGCCCTCGGTCTGGAGCGCGCCCGTATTCGCGTTCAGGATGCGGGCGACGTAGGGATCGTTGATCTCGCCCGTGCGGGGATCGCGGTTGAGTGCGCGACAATATTCGCTGTTTGCGTCCTGCAGCGTCAGATAGCAGAGGTTGAAGGTGTTCTGCAGCCCGCCGCCGAGTGCAGCGACCGCCCCCTTCAGGTCGATGTTGAAATAGTCGACGCTCAGGTACAGGCCGGGCGCGAAGCGCGGCGTGATGACGGCGCCTGCCGTGTAGGTGTTGGACTTTTCGGCATCGAGGTTGGGGTTGCCGCCGAAGTCCGCGGGGATGATCGCGTTCGGCTGCACCTCGGGCGAGAAGACGGCGGCCGCTGGCACGCCGGTCGCGATGCACACCGCGCGAACCGCGTCGGTCTGCTGCGACACCGGCGCGCGGCTCGAGCAGGGATCGGTCGCTGCGCCGACGACGCGATTGATGCCGCCGTAGAGCTCGCCCACGTTGGGTGCGCGGATCGCGCGCTGATACTGGCCGCGCAGGGTCAGGTCCCGGGATACGCGCCAGTCCAGGCCGGCCGAATAGGTCCACTGCCCGCCGACGCCCTTCAGGCTGTAGTCGGAGTAGCGGAACGCGCCGTTGAACGCGAGCTGCTCGATCAGCGGCGTGTTGTGGATCAGCGGGATGCGGACTTCGCCGAAAGCCTCCTTCACCGACACCGAGCCCTGGGTGGGGAGGCCCGGATTGAAGCCGGCGACGTCCCCGGACGCGAGGAAGGAGTCGGGCGAGAAGGTCGCGCTCACCTTGCGCCATTCGAAGCCGCCCGAGAAGCCCGCCCCGCCGGCAGGCAGGTTGACGAGGTTGCCGGTGAGGCTTGCTTGCGCGACCTGCTGGGTGGCGACGGTGGTGTTGGTCGCGTTGATGCGGATCGCGCTTGCGCATTCCGCGCTGACGTTCGCGCCGAAGATGTTGCACAAGGGAGCCGCGCCGCCTTCCGAAAGCAGCGACTCCTGAAGCCGGCTGCGCGACAGGGCGTTGCGCAGCTGCAGCGTGTTCTCGCTGCGCGAGTAGGTGTAGTAGGCGTCCCACTTCAGGTCCGTCAGGAAGTTCTCGGACGCGTTCCCGAGATCGCCGCGCAGGCCCCAGGCGCCGCGATAGACGTTGCGCCGCTCGGTCGCGGCCCGCGCGCCGACCTCGACGTAACGGCGGCCGGCAGTGACGAGCGCAAGGCCATCGCCCGGGTTGTTGATCCGGGTGGCGGTGCCGCTGGTGACGGTCGTGGGTCCGGTCTCGGCGAGGTCGAGCTGCCGGAAGACCTCCTGCAACGCGGGCGTGAGATAGGGGTTGTCGGCGTTGAACAGCGTCGGCGAGCCGACGTTGGTCGGCGCGAGCCGGGCATCCACCTCGTTGTGCGAGTAGTGGAGCTCCATGTAGCCGGTGATCGAGTCGGTGAAGTCATAGTGCGCGAAGCTGTTGATCATCCAGCGCTTCTGCGGCTGGATGAGGTAGTTGTCCGGACCGAGGTTGAAGTCGTCCTGCGGGGTAAGCGCCGGCCGGGCCGAGGAGCCTTCGTCGTTGAAGGTGAAGCCGCGGCCACCGAGGCCGCTCAGGCCGGCTGCGGCATAGGCGGCGTTCAGCGCGGCGTTGGTGCCACCGAAAGCCGGAATGCCGGAGAAGCGGCCGTTGGGGATGTCGCCCGATCCGCTGGCGACGAAGCCGAGCTCGCCGCCGCCGGCGACGCAGCCAAGTCCTCCGGCAGGCGTGAACGGCGTTCCCGGGCCGCTCGCGCTCCCCGATCCGGGCACGACGCACCGATCGGCGAGCGACAGATAGGCGAAGCTACCCCGCTGGCCGCGGGTGATGGAGCCGCGGTCGAGATAGTTCATCGAGATCACGGCGTTCCCGCGCCCTTCGGCGAAGTTGCCGCCGACCGTGAGATCATAATTATAGGTGGGCGTGCTCGTCGGCCCCGCCAGGTTGAGCTGCGCGCGCGCTTCCACGCCCTCGAAATCGGTGCGCATGATGAAGTTCACCACGCCCGTGATCGCGTCCGAGCCATAGACCGCGGACGAACCGCCAGTGACGATCTCGGTCCGGGCGATCAACGTCGAGGGGATGGTGTTGAGATCGACGACCTGTTCCGGCCCGAAGATCGCGAAGCGCCGGCCGTTCACCAGCACCAGGTTTCGGGTCGAGCCGAAGCCGCGAAGATTGACGTCGGCATAGCCACCGGGAACGGTGTTCGACGTGGCACCGCCCAGCTGCGAGGCGACCGTCTGCGGGATTTGCTGGAGGGTGCGTTCGATGTTGACGTTGCCCGAAAGCTTCACCTCCTGCGCGTCGACGACGTTGACGGGGGTCGGCGCGTCGAAGCCGGTGCGGGCGATGCGGGATCCGGTGACGACGACGTCGGCGCCGGGCTCACCCTCCCCATTGACCTGGCTGCCCGCCTGGCCGTTGGGATCGGCGACGGTGCTGGTCTGGGCAGTGCCGTTGGAGCCGATGGGGGCAGGCGCCGTCTGCTCCGTGGCCTGGACGGGCACCGCCTGAGCGAACGCCGGGCCGCCGGGCAACACTCCGGCCATCAGTACCGCTGAGCCGGCCAGCAGGTGCGCGCGAACTAGAGCCCGAGTGCCCATCAAACATCCTCCCTTTGCTGCCGACCCGTTGATCGGCCTGTCGCCCCGCGGCGCGACGGTGGGCCCGTCTGCTGCCAAGTCGTAAGCGATAGCGCTAACGTCTCGCGAGATATGTTGAAACGTAGTTCCACTTGTTGAACACGTCAATGCTATGTTCTACGTCTGGAAAGCGGCACCAAGTCGCCACGCGAACAACGCAGATGCAGCAACAAGAAGCGTGGTAACGCTCTCGCTGTTTGGGATGAGGAGGGGTTGATGGTTCAAGGCTTGGGACGGCGGAGGTCTGTACGCACCGGGGCGGCACTGCTTGCGTTGATCTTGTGCGGCGGTGCGCCATCAGTCTTTGCGGAGCAGCCGGCCACCGCACCCGCCACGTTCCGCAACCCGATCCTGTTCGCCGACTATTCCGATCCGGACATCATCCGGGTGGGCACCGCCTACTACATGGTGTCGTCGAGCTTCCACTTCTCGCCCGGCATCCCGATCCTGCGGTCCTATGACCTGGTGCACTGGACGATCATCGGCAGCGTGTTGCCGCGCCTGCCGTTCGCGCCCGAATATGACATGCCGGGACCGCACAGCCTCACCGACAAGATCTCAAAGCCGGTGGGGGGCACGCGCTACGCAGGCGGCGTGTGGGCGCCGTCGATCCGGCATCACAACGGCCGGTTCTACGTCTATTGGGCGACGATCGACGAAGGCGTGTTCATGGCGACCGCCGGCGACCCGGCTGGTCCGTGGAGCAAGCCGGTCAAGGTCATCGACGAGCGGATGCTGGAGGACCCGTGCCCCTTCTGGGACGAAGACGGCACCGCCTGGCTGGTCCATTCGCGGCATGGCGCCGGTCCGCTGATCCTCCACCGCATGAGCGCGGACGGGACTCGCGTGCTCGACAAGGGCGAGGTGATCGTCGAGGACAAGGCGAACCTGCCGATCCTGGAAGGGCCGAAGTTCTACAAGCGCAACGGCTGGTACTATATCTTTGCGCCCATCGGCGGGGTTGAGAAGGGACAGCAGGTCGCGCTGCGCGCCCGCAACATTCGCGGGCCCTATGAGTGGCGCGTGGTGCTGGAGCAGGGCTCGACCCCGCTGGAAGGACCACATCAGGGCGGCTGGATCGAGACGCCATCGGGCGAGGGATGGTTCGCCCATTTCAACAGCACCGGCGCGTTCGGCCGCATCGTCCACCTCCAGCCGGTGGGCTGGGTGGACGATTGGCCGGTGATGGGGCGGCCAATCGCGGGCAAGACCTCGGGCGAGCCGATCATGACGCCGCCCTGGCCCAAGACCGGCCATGCGCCCACGCGGGAACGGCTGCAGGACTCCGACGAGTTCAGCGCGCCGAGGCTTGGCCTGCAATGGGCGTGGAACCACAATCCGGATGACAAGCGCTGGAGCCTGTCGGCGCGTCCGGGCTGGCTGCGACTGGAGGCGGGGGAGGCGCAGCATCTGGTGACGGCGCGCAACACGCTGACCCAGGTGTTGCAGGGGCCGGAGAGCCGCATCACCGCGCGGATCGACCTGTCCCACATGGCGGATGGCCAGCGTGCCGGTCTCACCCTGTTCGGCGTGCGTCCGAGCTGGATCGGTGCGGTGCGCGAGCGGGGTGAAACCCACCTGACCCTGGCCCGCGAAGGCGAGGAACAGGCCGGGCCGCGGCTGAGCGCCGACACCATCGAGCTGCGGGCGGAGGTCGGCAGCGACCAGACCGTGCGCTACAGCTACAGCCTCGGCACGGACGGCTTCACGCCGGTCGGCGAGGCCATTCCGCTCGCCCGCTTCTCCTGGTGGAAGGGATCGCGCCCGGCGCTGTTCACCTTCAACCAGCGGGGCCCGAGCGGCCACATCGACGTCGACTGGTTCCGAGTCGACCATCCGGAGCTCAACCCATGAGGTCGTCCTTGGATCGCAGATCGTTCCTTGCGGGCAGCGCCGCTGCCACGCTGGCTATGCCCGCCTTTGCCCGTGCCCAGCAGGGCGGGGCAGCAGGCGTGCCGCGCTTCTCGACCACGAACACGCGCTGGCAGGCCGCCTATGACGCCGCGCTCGACGTGCTCGCCGGCAACGTGAAGGTCATGCCGTACGTCAGCAAGCCGGTGCTGATCGAGGGATCGGTCTACCAGGGCATCTGGCAGGAGTGCGGCCCCCACGAGGCGCTGCTGTACCGCAAGTTCCGCCCCGACGTTGCGCGCAACAGCCACCTGACCTTCTTCGAACTGCAGCGCGCCGACGGTCAGCTGCCGGCGAACAACAAGGTCGTCGAGACCGGCTTCGGCCAGATCCAGATGGTGGTGCCGATCGCCGCCACCGCCTGGGACCTGGCGCGGGCGACTGGGGACGGCGAGCTGCTGGAGGCGGCCTATCGGGCGTGCGGCGCGTGGGACGGCTGGCTGATGCGCCATCGCAACACGCGCGGCACCGGGCTGGTCGAGGGCTTCTGCACCTATGACACCGGCCACGACAATTCGCCGCGTTGGAAGGGCATGCCGAACCAGTGCCCGAACAAGGACGCGCGCACCCACCATCCGATCGCCTCCCTGCCGCGGCTGTGTCCGGACCTGTCCGCGACGGTGTACGGCGGCCGCCGGGCGCTGGCGGCGATGGCCGAGGCGCTTGGCAAGCGCGACGAGGCCGCACGCTGGGCCGAGCAGGCGGAAGCCATCCGGCGGCGGATCCTGGACACGCTCTATGTCGCCGAGGATGCCGCCTTCTACGACCTGAATGCGCAGAATCAGTTCGTGCGCGTGCGCTCCGACATTCTCAGCCGCGTCTGCGGGGAGCATGTCGTCGACCAGAAGACCTTCGACACCCTGTGGGCCCGGCAGCTGGGCAACCGGCAGGCGTTCTGGACGCGCTACCCGATGGCGTCGATCGCGATGGACGATCCGACGTTCGTGCGCCCGATCCCGGCGAACAGCTGGGGCGGCGCGTCGCAGGCGCTCACCGCCATGCGCGCACCGCGCTGGATCGAGCATTATGGCCGCACGGCCGAGTTCACCGAGATGATGAACGCCTGGTGCGAGGCCATCCAGGCGGACCCGAGCTTCCGCCAGCAGATCGATCCGGAAACCGGCGCCTTCACCCATGGCGAGGACCAGCCACGCTATTCACCCTGCGCATTGGTGATGGTGGACTATAGCTGGCGCCTGGTGGGCGTTGTGGAGGAGCCCGACGCGCTCCACTGGAACGTGCGCCCCGGGCACCCCGCCGCGGTCGGAACGCAGCTGTCCCTGCCGACGGACGCCGGTCGGACGGCGGCGATGGCCTATGACGGCAGGGGGGCGAGCCTCACCCTGTCGGGCAAGCTGCTCGGCCGGATCGAGGGCGGTGCCGTGCGGCTGATCACCGCTACGGACGGCACCCCGCGCGCGCTGCTCGGGATTGAGCCCAAGCCGCAGCGGGTCACGCTCCGCCTCGCCGGGCGACTGCCCCGCACGCTGACAGTCCACCCCAATCGCCGCATCCCCCTCGACCAGGGCTGAGCCCCGGAAACCGGAGAAAGCCCATGTTCGATCGCCGCCAATTTCTTGCCGGAGCCGCAGGGGCCGCCGGCGCGCTCGTGCTGCCACTCCAAGCCGCGCCCCGCGGTGACGGTCTGGGCGCAATCGCCGCCGCCAGCGGCATCCGGTTCGGCAGCACGATCGGCAAGGGCAATTTCGCCGACGCCGCCTATCGCGCGCTCAATGCCCGCGAGTGTGCGCTGATCGTGCCGGAGAACGAGCTCAAGTGGAGCATCACCCGGCCCAACGCCACGACGTTCGACTTCGGCCCTGCGGACGCGCTGATCGGCTGGGCAACCAGCAACGGCCTGGGCGTACGCGGGCATACGCTGCTGTGGCATTCGGAGCGCTGGACGCCGAAATGGGTCACCGAACACGACTTCGGTGCGCAGCCCGCACGCGCGGCCGAGCGGCTGCTCCAGGAGCATGTGACCAGGGTGGCCGGGCGCTATGCCCGCGTCATCGACAGCTTCGACGTTGTCAACGAGGCGATCGACTCCGACACCGGCATGCTGCGCGAGACGGCGTTGTCGAAGGCCATGGGCGGCGCACAGCAGACGCTGGATCTCGCCTTTCACAGCGCGCGGGCGGCGGCGCCCTCGGCTGAGCTGGTCTACAACGACTATATGGGCTGGCGCAGCGACGAGGCAGTGCATCGAAACGCGGTGCTGAAGCTGCTGGAGGGCTTCCGCAAGCGCAACGTGCCGGTGGACGCGCTCGGGGTGCAGAGCCACCTGGGCAGCAAATATTCGGACTCGCCGACCGGCCTCGGCGCGCTGGACGAGACGGCGTGGCGCAAGTTCCTCGACGAGGTCACGGCCATGGGCTTCCGGCTGCTGATCACGGAGATGGACGTGCACGACAACCCGCTTCCCAGCGATATCGCCAAGCGGGATGCCGAGGTCGCGGCACATACGCGCGCGTACCTGGACCTCATGCTCTCCTATCCGCAGTGCCGCACGGTCATGTGCTGGGGGCTGTCGGACCGATACAGCTGGCTCAACGACTTTCGTCCGCGACCCGATGCGCTGCCCAAGCGCCCGCTGCCGTTCGACGCCGAGTTTCGCCCCAAGCCGATGCGCGATGCCCTGGCGGCGGCGTTCGAGGCGCATCCTCGCAAGCGCTAGTCGCCGAAGCGCCACCGCAGGTTCAGGCCGACGTTGCGCGGCTGCGCTACGCCCCACACCGTAGCGGGGGTCAGGTCGCCACCGTTCTCCGCGCCGTGATAGTAGAGCGCGTCGAACAGGTTCTCGACATAGGCGACGGCTTCCCACCCGGCGTCCGAGCGATAGCCGAGGCGTAGGTTCACCGCGGTATAGCCGTGGCGGCGGGTGATGCCGCGCCAGTCGAAGCTTTGGCGCCCGCGCCCTTCGTAGACCCACTCGCCCGCGAGATAGGCTTCACCGGAGGCGAGGGGATAATGGAAGGTGCCGACACCGCTCGACGCCCAGCTGGGGTTCGGAAGGCCGCCGCAGTCGCGCAGCGTGCAATCGCGGTCGCCGCGCTTCTGCGTATGCGTATAGGTGAGCGTCCCCGTCAGATCGAAGAAGCGGCTGGGGCGAAGGGTCGTCGCGAACTCGGCACCATATCCCTGCACCCGCCCGACGTTCAGGACCCGCTGCGTGCGCGTTTCGGTGTCGAAAAAGACGCTCTGCAGATTGCGGTAGTTGTAGAGGAAGCCGGTGAGGTCGAACCGCAGCCGCCCGCCGAGAAGGTCGCCCTTCACCCCCAGCTCCTCGCTCCAGATCGTCTCGGGCGCAAAGGCGTCGGGCTTGGTGCTGTCGGGGACGAGGCTGTAGTCCTCGATCGGTCCGGGCGCTGCCACCGTGAAGGAGCCGAACCCGCCCGATTTATAGCCCCGCGTGATGCTCGCGTAGACGTTCAGCCGGGGCTGGATCTCATAGCGCACGTAGAGCCGCGGCGTCGTACCCTGCCAGGACCTGCCATCGGTCACGAAGCCGTTGGTGTAATAGGCGAACGTCCAGATGTTGCCGAGCGTGGTGTCGCTCGGGAGGATGTTCAGCCCGAACTTCTTGTGGTCCCAGGTGTAGCGCAGTCCCAGGCCGACGTTCAGCTTGGGGAGGACGCGATAGTTGAGGTCGCCATAGGCGGAGAGGCCGGTGTTCACCGTCCGCGCCTCGTTCACGTCGACCAGGATACCGTCCGGCGCGGCAACATAGGGCGTGCCATAGAGGTCCTGGGTCAGTTCCTCGCAACTGGAGTAGCCGTAGCCGGCCAGGCAGACGGCCGTCTCGTCCGCCTGCTCGGTGAAGCGGGCCCGCACCGTCTCGCGATAGCCGGACAGCCCGGCCGACCAGGTGAACCGACCCGTGCCCGGAGAAACGAGGCGGACCTCCTGGCTTGCATAGGTGCCGCGCTGGCGCTGGCTGTAGTTGCCGATGCGAAGCGGCGTCCCGTCATAATCCTCGGAATAGAAGAAGCGGTGGCGGCGATAGGCGGTGATGGAACTCAGCGTGGCGAAGTCCAGATCCAGGTCGGCCTGAAGCGTGCCTCCGTAGATCTCACCGTCGTCGCGGGGGTCCGTTAGCTCCGTATCCACATCGCGAGGACCACCGCCGACCACGAGATCGATGCCAAGCGCGTCGTCGATCGCGTCCAGCACCTCGCGATCGTCGTTGGAAGCGCGATAGGGCGTGCCATCCAGCCGCCGCCGCTCATACTCGCCCATGGCGATCACGCGCAGCGGACCCACCGTATAGAGCAGCGAGGCGCGCGCCGCAGTGCGGTTCTCACCCATCAGCCGATCGTCGCGACCGGGCGTGAACACATTGTCCACCCACCCGTCGGAGGCAGTGTGATATCCGGCGACGCGCAGCGCCCAATGCTCGGTCAGCGGCAGGTTGACCGCAGCCTCCGCCTCCACGCGATCCACCTCGCCATAGCCGAGATAGACGTGCCCCCGGACTCGCTCCGTGTCGGGCTTGTTGGTGACGATGTTGATCGCGCCGGAAATGGCGTTGCGCCCGAACAGGAAGCCCTGCGGCCCGCGCAGGGCCTCCGCGCGCTCGATGTCGAACAAGGAGGTGACCGCGCTTCCGGTCCGCCCCTGATAGACGCCGTCCTTGAAGATGCCGATCGAGGGATCGCCGCCGATCCCATAGTCGTTCGAGACGATGCCGCGAATCGCCAGCGTATCGATGAAGCTGTCTTCGGAGTTGCCGGAGAAGCCGGGGGTGTAGGTCACCACGTCCTTGATGTCGCTGAGCTTGCGCTGGACGATCGCCTGTTCGTCGAGCGCGGTGATCGCGACGGGCGTGTTCTGGATACGCTCCGGACGGCGCTGCGCGGTGACGATGACTTCGTGCGCCTCCGCCTGCGGTTCGGCCGCAGGGCCGGGCTCCTGCACGGGAGCGGCCGCTGCAGGCGTTGCCAAGAGAATGAAGGCCGGGGCGGCGCAGGACATGAGGCGCGCACGGCAAGAGATCGGGATCATGCCCGCGGCTATCCAGCAGATTGATGATTTCGACGTTAACGGAAGATGGGCCGCGGGTCTTCGAATTGCGGCGCTACGACCCGCACAGGGAGAAAGTGCCGGGTAGCGCAACTCCTTAGGACACCGGAGATTTTTTCTTGAGGAGTCGGGGGTGGCAAGGCTTGGCGGCAAGACCTCCTTAACTGCCACTCCCTACCCCTTGAACCATGGAGCCGGCACAGAACTCAGCCGGGCGCGCGGGCCGCAGGCGGTTCCTCGCCCAAGTGGTTGCACCTGCCCTCGCCACGGTCGCGGCGATGGCGGTGCTGATCGCCGCGCTGGTCCTGTTCTCCGCGCGTCAGGCCGACCGGCTCGCCTTCCAGCGCGAACATGGCGTGATCTCGACCGTGCTTGCGCAGAGCATCGCGCGGATCGCGCACGACCAGGAGGGCGTCACCGTCTGGGACGACGCGGTCCGGCACGTGCGGGCCTTTCGTCAGGACCCGGTGTGGCTAGATACCAACCTCGGCGTGTGGATGCGCACCTATTACGGGCATGACGAAGCCTTCGTCCTGAACCCCAAGGACGAGCCACTCTATGCGATGCGCGCCGGGCGCCGCCTTTCTGCCTCCGCCTACCATCAAGACATCGCGCGCATCGCCGCTCCGCTCGTCGCGGAGCTGCGCCGCAAGCTGCGCCAGCCCTCCCCGGAAGATGTGGGGCCGTCGGCGCTGACGCCGGGAACGATCGACCTCGCCATCGTCAGCGGCCATCCTGCCATCGTCAGCGTAAAGCCGATCACCTCGGACACCGGCACCATTCCCCAGGCTGCCGGTACCGAGTTCCTGCACATCGCGGTGCGGTATCTCGACACGGGGTTCACGCGGGAGCTTTCCGAGCGGTACCGGGTGCAGGGCGCGGACTTTGCGCAGCGGCCGCTCGCCGCCCAGGCAGAGGGGGCGGTGCCGCTGCGCTCCTCCGCGAACCAGTTGCTCGGCTACGTCGTCTGGCAACCGTTCCAGCCGGGTTCGCTGCTGGTGGAGCGCGTGGCCCCCGTGATGGGCGCATCGCTTCTCCTCATCTTCGCGATCGTGACCATTTTGCTGCGCCATGTGCGACAGGGCACGCTGCGGCTGGAGGCGAGCGAGGCGCAGGCGCAGCATCTCGCCTTCCACGATTCGCTGACGGGGCTCGCGAACCGCGCGCTGTTCGACGATCGCCTCGCGCATCAGCTCGCCCACGCGCGCGCCGCATCCACCTCGCTCGCGCTTCTGTACCTCGACCTGGACGGGTTCAAGAACGTCAACGACACCCTCGGCCACCCTGCCGGCGACGAACTCATTCGGCAGGTGGGGACTCGGCTGGCCGCGCTGGTCCGCTCGACGGACCTGGTCGCGCGCGTGGGCGGCGACGAATTCGCGATCATCCAGTGCGACATCGAAGGCCCGGCCGGGGCCGAGATCCTGTGCATGCGGATCGTCGAGGAGATCAGCCGCCCGATCGACATCGCCGGCACCCAGGCGCGGGTCGGCGTCAGCATCGGCATCGCCATGGGGCCCGCCGACGCGGGCGAGCGGACCGAACTCGCGCGCAAGGCGGACATCGCGCTCTACGAGGCGAAAAGCGCGGGCAAGGGACGCTACACCTTTTTCGCCGAAGGGATGGACGCCAGCCTGCGGCGGCGGAAGGAGATCGAGACGGGACTCCGCACCGCTTTGGAGACCGGCACCGGTCTGGAGGTCTATTACCAGCCGCTCTATTCGGCACAGAGCGGGGTCATCACCGGCGCGGAGGCGCTCGTTCGGTGGCGGCATCCGGAAAAGGGCGTCATCTCGCCGACCATCTTCGTGCCGATCGCCGAGGAGGCCGGGCTCATCGAGCAACTCGGGGAATGGGTGCTCGAGCAGGCCTGTCGCGCAGCGGTGAACTGGCCGATCGGCACGATTTCGGTGAATGTTTCGGCGGTTCAACTGCGCAACGCGCACTTCGCCGAGCGGGTGCTGGAGATCCTGAGGCGAACGGGCCTGGACCCCGCCCGGCTGGAAGTGGAGATCACCGAGACCAGCTTCATCGAGAATGCAGCCACCTGCCAACCCAATCTCACGGCGCTGCGCGCACGCGGGGTGAAGGTCGCACTAGACGATTTCGGGACCGGCTATTCCTCCTTCACCCATCTGCGCAACTTCGACGTCGATCGCATCAAGATCGACCGGTCGTTCGTGAGCGGCATCGGCAGCACGGAGGACGGCAGTCCGATCATCCAGGCGATCATCGATCTGGCTAAGGCGAGCGGCCTGAAGGTGACGGCGGAAGGCGTGGAGACTGCCGAGCAGCGCTTCTTCCTGTCCGAGATCGGCTGCAATTCGCTCCAGGGCTACCTGCTCAGCCGGCCGATGCCCGCGACGGCCATGGACGCCGTGTTCCGCGTCGGCGGGCACTCGTCCGCGCTCGCCGACGCCAACTGAGCGGAGCTGGCTCCCAGAGCCCTGCTCGTTCCCTGGATCGGGGACTTCGCCATGGCCGGCGGTCAGGGCTCGCCGGTGTCTGTCATAAGCGTGATCGGCGCGCCCGTGCTGCCGCTGCTGAGGCTGTCGGGCGTCACCACGACGGTGGTGCCCGCGACCAGCAGCGGCAACAGGCGATCCCGGAAGCGCGGATCGACGCTGATGCGGTCCTTGTCCTCCGCGACGGGGGAGTTCGCCGCCTTGCCGTCCCAGGGAAGCGCGACCTTGGTCCAGTGCGCCCCGGCGGCATCGACGCTGCTGGCGACATAGGCCGCAGGGCGAGGAATGGCGCCGCGCAGGGTGACGGGGGCTGCCCCGATCTCCACGCCGTTGCGCAGCACCACCACCCGCCGGTCTGCCGCGCTGACGATGATCGAAACGGGGCCGGAGACTGCCCGCTCCGGCTGCCAGAAGCCGGCATCCCCGGACGGAGAGCGGGTGGTCTTGCCCGCCTTCAGCAGCTGCGGGGTCGGAGCCACGCGGGGTACCGGCGCATCCTGAGTGATCACCACCGTCATGCCCTTGCTGGTGGCGCCGTAGAGCAGCCGCGCAAAGGCGAGCGGCAGCCGGATGCAGCCGTGCGAGGCCGGGTAGCCGGGCAGGTTGCCGGCATGCATGGCGATCCCGTCCCAGGTCAGGCGCTGCATGAACGGCATGGGCGCGCCGTTGTACAGATTCGACTTATGGTCGATGTCCTTCTGAAGGACGGTGAAGACGCCCGTCGGCGTCTCGTGTCCCTTGGCGCCGGAAGAGATGGTGGAAACGCCGATCATCACGCCGTTGCGATAGACATAGGCGCGCTGCAGGCGAAGGCTCACCACGATCATCATCGGCCCGTCGGGCGCGATCTGCGGCGCCCACAGATAGCCGCCGGGCTTCAGCTTCTGCACCGCGTCGACGACGCTCAAGCCGGGCGGGCCCGGCTGCTGGGCGACGGCTGGATCGCCGGCAAGCAACGCGAGCATGCCAAGCAGGGCGGCGGCAGGAGCGGAACGGCGGGTCATGGCGCGTAGCTATCGCGCACTTGCAGCCGCTGAACCAGCCGGGGCGACGCCGAGTGCGGCGAGTTGCAGGCGCGAGAGGCTGGGAGCGGCATCGCTTTCGGATTCCGCCCGCGCACCAATGCTCCGACAAATTCCTCGCTCACAGTGATCGGCATTGCTCGTTGGCGGTCCACCGCCCGGCCGGGCCAAGGGGCCGCACCGCTGTGATGCCAGCGACCGCCGACATCACCTAACCCGACAACATGGACGACATGATGGCTTTCACTACCTCGCGCGCCGGGCTCTTGGCTGCGTGCATCAATCTCTCGCTCGTCGGGCCCGTGCTTGCACAGGCACACCAGGTCGCGGACCCCGCCTCGACTCAGGCTGCAAGCCGCATGCAGACCGCCGCCGCGCCGACCGTTCCCGAGCGGCCCGTGCTGTCGCAGCCGGGCGTTGCAGGCACCGTTCAGGCCGGGGGGAATGGCGCTGCGGCCAGCGCACCCCAGTTCACTCGCGACAATGGCGCGCCCATCGGCGAGAACCGCCATTCCAAGGCAGTGGGCGACATGGGGCCGGTGCTGCTGGAAGACGCGCACCTGATCGAGAAGCTGGCCCGGTTCGACCGGGAGCGCGTGCCGGAGCGCGTCGTCCATGCCCGCGGCACGGGTGCGCAGGGCGTTTTCCGTGCCACCGCCGACATCTCCGACATCACTAGGGCCTCGCTGTTCGTGCCGGGCAAGGAAACGCCGGTGTTCGTCCGCTTCTCGACCGTGATCCACGGCGCGGGCAGCCCGGAGACGATGCGCGATCCGCACGGCTTCGCCACCAAGTTCTACACCGACCAGGGCAATTGGGACCTCGTCGGCAACAACCTGCCGATCTTCTTCATCCGGGACGCGATCCAGTTCCCGGACATGATCCACTCGCTCAAGCCCTCGCCCGTCACCAACAAGCAGGATCCGAACCGCCTGTTCGACTTCTTCTCGAAGACGCCCGAGGCGACCAACATGATCACCCAAGTGTGGACCAACCTGGGCACGCCGGCGTCCTACCGCACCATGGACGGCAACGGCGTCCATGCGTTCAAGCTGGTGAACGCCGAGGGCAAGACGATCTTCGCAAAGTTCCGCTGGATCAGCCGCCAGGGCGTCAAGAACCTGAACGGCGAGCAGGTCGCAAAGGCAAACTTCAACTTCCTGACCGACGACCTTTATGGCCAGATCTCCGCGGGGAACCACCCGAGCTGGGACCTGATGGTGCAGACCATGTCCGCCGACCAATTCGCGTCACTCAACTACAATCCGTTCGACGACACCAAGGAATGGCTGGGCGTGCCGTTCAAGAAGATCGGCGAGATGACCCTCAACAAGGTCCCGGACAACTTCTTCGAATGGACGGAGCAGTCGGCGTTCGCCCCGTCGAACATGGTGCCCGGCATCGAACCGTCGCCCGACCGCATGCTCCAGGGCCGGCTGTTCTCCTATGCCGATACCCAGCGCTATCGCGTGGGCGCCAACGTCATGACGCTTCCGGTGAACCGGCCGCGCGTTGCCGTGGTGAACAACAACCAGGACGGGCAGCTGAACGCTACCCAGCGCTCGTCGGACGTGAACTATTTCCCGGCCGACACGGCGCCCAAGACGACGGCGGCCGAGTTCCGCAACTCGACCTATGAAGTCTCCGGCGTCGTGGACTCCAAGCCGATCGAGAAGACCAACAACTTCGAGCAGGCGGGCATCTTCTACCGGTCGCTGAAGCCGCAGGACAAGGCGGACTTGGTCAAGAACCTTGCGGGGGACCTGGGCCAGGTCACCTCCATGCGGGTGAAGACCATGATGCTCAGCTACTTCTACCAGGCCGACAAGGACTATGGGACGCGCGTCGCCAAGGCGGTGAACGTGCCCCTGTCGGAAGTCGTGAAGGCGGCGAGCGAATATCGCGCCGCTTATCCTGAGCAGTTCGGGGCGAACTAATCGCCCCGAGGGCCCCGGCGCTCGTCCCCCCCTCCTCGTGCCGGGGCCCACCCTCTTCAGCAAAGGACCCCCGATGTTTGTCGTGCTGACTGCCGCGCTGCTTGCAGCGGCGACTCCCCAGCAGGTGCCGGCCGCCTCGGCGGCTCCGGCAACCGCCGTGCCGTCGGCGGAGCGCCGCCAGGAACTGCTGTTCGACGCCGCCCGCCTGGGACGGGTCGACATGATCGACACCCTTGTGAGGGCCGGCGCCGACGTCGACGGGTATGACAGGCGCGGTTTCACGCCGCTGATCCTCGCCGCGTACAACGGCCAGAAGGAGGCAGTGGAGGCGCTGCTCGAACGCGGTGCCGATCCGTGCAAGCCGGACGCCGGCCAGGGCAACACCGCCCAGATGGGCGTCGCGTTCAAGGGTGACGACGCCATCGCCGCTCGGTTGCTCAAGACCGGCTGCGACGTGAACGCGCGCAACAAGGCCGGTCAGACCGCGCTGATGATGGCCGCGCTGTTCAGCCGGACCGCTCAGGTCGACCTGCTGGTGGCGGCCGGAGCGGATGCCAATATCGCGGATGCGACCGGCCGGACCGCCGCCTCGGTCGCTGCCGCGCAGGGCAACACGGCGCTGACAGCGGCGCTCTCGGCCAAGTGAGGGGAGGCGGTCGCATGATCCCGGCGAACCATCCCGCCACCCCGCCTCCCCGCGTCGGCGTGCTGCTCATCAACCTGGGCACGCCCGACGCACCGGAACCCAAGGCGGTACGGCGCTACCTTGCCGAGTTCCTGTCCGACCGCCGGGTCATCGAGCTTCCGCAACTCCTGTGGCAGCCGATCCTGCGCGGGGCAGTCCTCACCACCCGTCCCAGCAAGTCGGCGCATGCCTATGCCCAGGTATGGACCGACGCCGGGTCCCCGCTTGCGGCCATCACCCGGGAGCAGGCGGCGGCGCTGCAAGGGGCGTTCGGCGAGGACGTCGTGGTGGACTATGCGATGCGCTATGGCAGCCCCGCCATCGGCGACCGGGCGCGTGCACTGAAGGAGGCGGGGTGCGCGCGCATTCTGCTGGCGCCGCTCTACCCGCAATATTGCGCCGCCACGACGGCGACGGCGAACGACAAGGCGTTCGAGGCGCTGGCGGGGATGCGTTGGCAACCGGCGGTCCGCACGCTGCCGCCGTATCATGACGATCCAGCCTATATTGACGCGTTGAAGGCTTCGGTCGAGGCAAGTGTCGCGACGCTCGGCTGGGAGCCGGAGGCGCTGGTGGCGAGCTTCCACGGCATGCCCCTGCGCACCATGGACCTGGGCGATCCCTATTACCGCCAGTGCCTGGAGACCGGTCAGCTTCTCTCGAAGGCGCTGGGCCGGGATCTGACCGTCAGCTTCCAGTCGCGCTTCGGCCCCGCGAAGTGGCTGGGGCCCGCCACCGACACGGTGCTCGCCGGCCTTCCCGCCAAGGGCGTGACGAAGGTGGCGATCTTCGCGCCGGGTTTCTCGGCCGATTGCGTCGAAACGCTGGAGGAACTCGCGATCCGGGGACGCGAGACCTTCGTCGCAGCGGGCGGTGCCGAGTTCGCCTATCTGCCGTGCCTGAACGCCAGCGCCGGCGGGATCGCGATGCTCCGGGCCGTTCTGGCACGGGAACTCGCAGGCTGGGTCAGGACAGCCGCCTAGCCGGTTGATTGACCAGGGCCGCGTCCGTCCCAGCGAAGATCAAGAATCTCATGACCTGCTATTGCGAATGATGCGCAACTCTCCTAGCGGGAGCCATGCCTTGGGCAATGAGCGTTGTGGGGAAAGTCATGCAATTGAAGATCGCGTTTCTGCTGGGCGGAGCAGCCATGCTCGTCGCGGTTCCTGCAGCCGCGCAGGAAACGGACGCGAACGCATCGGACGAAGAGATCGTCGTGGTCGGTTCCTATACTCTCCCCGATGCGATCGACACGGCGACCGGCCTGGGCCTCACGGTCCGCGAGACGCCGCAGTCAGTCAGCATCATGACGGCGCAGCGCATCCTCGACCAGAATCTGATCACGGTGAAGGACGTCATCACCAACGCGGTCGGCGTATCCGCGAACGAGTTCGACGATGTCCGCAACAGCTTCTTCGCGCGCGGCTTCGAGATCCGGAACACCCAGGTGGACGGCGTGCCGGCGGCCTGGACGCTGGCGGGCGGCAATGGTGAAACCAGCATCGACGTGTCCATCTATGAGCGGGTGGAGATCGTGCGGGGCGCCACCGGCCTCCTGTCGGGCGTGGGCGACCCCTCGGCCTCGGTCAACCTGGTACGCAAGCACGCCGATGCCACCGACCTGACCGGCTATGTCAACGCCAGCCTCGGCAGCTGGGACACCTGGCGCCTGTCGGCGGATGTCGGCGGCGCGCTGACGGCGGACGGACGCGTGCGCGCGCGCGTCGTCGGCCGCTATGAGGAAGGCGAAAGCTACATCGACATCCAGAACAAGAAGAAGTGGGTGCTTTATGGCGTGGTCGACGCCGACCTGACCGACACGACGCTGGTGCGGGCAGGGATCAGCCATCAGGATACCAAGCCTGGGGGCGCTACCTGGGGTGCGCTGCCGACCTTCTACAGCGACGGCACGCTCACCGATCTTCCGCGTTCCCAGACGACGGCGGCGGACTGGACCTATTGGAACAGCACCAACCAGAACATCTTTGCCACCGTCCGCCAGGAACTCGGCGACCGGTGGAACCTCACGGTCAATTACAACCGCCTCAAGAACACCAGCGATACCCAGTTGCTCTACCTGTACGGCACCGTCGACAAGGCGACGGGCACGATGGACGGCACCAATCCGTACAAGTCGGCAGGCGTGAGCTATCAGAACAGCTTCGATGCCCAGCTGAAGGGTGCGGTGTCCCTGTTCGGGCGCGACCATGAAGTGGTGGTCGGCGCGCTGCACAGCATCCTCAAGCGCTACACCGACAATTACGAGGCGCCGCTGCCCTGGCTCACCGACGTCCCGGTGATCGGCCAGGAGGGCATCCCCTATCCCGAGCCGGTCTGGGGTACCGAGCCCGTGCGCAACGAGCAGGAGCGGATCAAGCAGACGGGCTATTACGGCGCCGTCCGCCTGAACGTGGCCGATCCGTTCAAGGTCATCCTGGGCGGGCGCCTCGCCAGCTGGAAGCAGACGGGCTATGCTTGGGGAACGAACAGCGACTATGGCGATGACGACGTGTTCATCCCATATGTCGGGGCGCTCTACGACATCACACCCAATCACCGCCTCTACGCCAGCTTCACCAAGATTTTTCAGCCGCAGAACCTTTACGATCGCGAACACCAGTTGCTCGATCCTCTGGACGGCGATGCCTATGAAATCGGCCTGAAGAGCAGCTTCTTCGGCGACGCGCTGCAGACCTCGATCGCGCTGTTCCGTATCGAGCAGGACAATGTGGGGCAGATCGACGGACCGGAAGTCATCCTCGACGGCCAGATCTTCCAACCCTATCGTGCCGCCCAGGGCGTGGTCAGCAAAGGCTTCGAACTGGAGGCGACCGGCCAGCCGCTCCCAGGCTGGAACGTCAACGCCAGCTACAGCCAGTTCAAGGCCGAAGATGCCGATGACATACCCGCCAACACCGACCAGCCGCGCAAGCTGCTCAAGATCTTTACCACCTATGACCTGCAGGGTCCGCTGGCGGGCCTCACCATCGGCGGTGGCGTGAACTATCGCAGCAAAGCCTATTCGGACGGCACGAACTCGGTCCTGAACACCCCGTATCGCTTCCAGCAGGACGGCTATACCCTGGTGAGCCTGATGGCGCGCTATGCCGTGACGGAGCAGCTGCAGCTGCAGGCCAACGTCGACAATCTGTTCGACAAGACCTTCTACAGCAACGTGGGCTCGTTCAGCCAGTACCGCTACGGGGCGCCGCGCAATGCGACGGTGACCTTGAGCTACCGCTTCTGAGCCAGGCAGGCGTCGGCGTGTGCGCCGACGCCTCCTTCAGCCGCGTGCCGCAGCTGCTGCGGCAAGCGCCCGCTCGCGCGCGGGGCGATGGGCGATCAGGGGTTCGGGATAGCCGGCCGGCGCCACGCCCGCGCCGTGCGGGTCGTGGATCCTGCTGTCGTCCAGGCCGGCAAGTTCCGGCACCCAGCGGCGGATATAAGCTCCCGCATCGAACTTGGGCGATTGGACGAGCGGCGCCATGATCCGGCCGAAGGGGCTGGAGTCGACGCCCGTGCCGGCGATCCACTGCCAGTTGACGGCGTTGTTGCCATAGTCGGCGTCGACCAGACAGTCCCAGAACCAGCGCTCTCCGCGCCGCCAGTCGATGAGCAAATGCTTCACCAGGAAGCTGGCGGTGATCATCCGGACGCGATTGTGCATCCAGCCGATGTGCCAGAGCTGCCGCATGCCTGCGTCCACGATCGGGTAACCTGTCTGCCCTCGTGTCCAGGCGCGGAACTCCGCATCAGCTTCCGGGCCGGTGCGCCAGGCAAGCGCATCCATCTTCGCGCGACCGTGGGCGGTGCCATAGTCGGGCAGCTGGACGATCAGGTTGGCCGCGAAGTCGCGCCAGCCGATCTCGCGCAGATAGCTTTCCGCGCCAGCCTTGCCGTCGAGCGCGTGCCAGACGGTGGCGGGAGAGACTTCGCCGAAGTGCAGGTGCGGCGACAGGCTGGAGGTGCCGTCGGTGGAAGGCAGGTTACGGGCGTGATCATAGTCGCCGACTTCGTCCGCAAACGCCTCTAGTCGCGCCCGGGCACCGGCCTCACCCGGCGTCCAGTGCGCGAAGCCCTCCGCCCAGTTCGGGGCGGTGGGGAGCAGGTGCCAATCCTCGAGCCGATCGCTGCGCGGCGGATGGACCATGCCCTGCACGTTGGTGGGCGCCGGTTCGGGCGGCGGTGGCGGCATGTGGAGCTGGAGCGCGCGCCAGAACGGGGTGAAGATGCGAAAGGGCCCGCCGCTGCCGGTGCGGACCATGCCCTGTTTGGCCAGCAGCCGACCAGGGTGGCGCACCAGATCAACCGAGCGGGCGAGTGCATCCTCGGCCTCACGCCACCAGGGCTCCTGATGGGCGAGGCAATGGACGCGCCTGGCGCCGGTCTCCTCCGCGATCCTGGCAATTTCGTCGGCTGCGCGGCCACGCCGCAGCACCAGCGCGACGCCGAGATCGGCAAGCGACTTGGCCAATGCGGCGAGCGTATGATGCAGCCACCAGCGTTGCGCGCCGCCGATCCGCCATTCGCCGGGTGTCTCATCATCGAGGACATAGACGGCGAGCACCGGCCCTTCCGCCGCGGCGGCGGCAAACGCGGCCTGGTCGGAGAGGCGCAGGTCCTGGCGGAACCAGACGATGCTGGGAGTTTCGGAAACGGTCACCGGGGCAGAATGCGCGAGGGAGCGAACGGATGCATCCTCGGTCCCACCAAGACGAGAGCTCAGGCGCCGCCGGTCCCGTCCGGGGAATATGCGCGCAGGAACACCTCGGTCGCGGTCTGAGCCCCCGCCTCGATCTCCGCCGCAGAGGGCGCCGCGCCGCCCCACAGCATGCGCTGTTGCAGCCCCATGCACAGATAGGTGACCACGTTGGCGGCATCTGCGGGGTCCGCCTGGCGAAGCTGCCCTGCGGCCATGGCAGCGGCGAAGAACTCGGCCAGCAGCTGGCGAGTGCGCTGGGGCACGCGCGAGAAGATCCTGCCCACCTCAGGCGAGCGCGCCGCTTCCGTGGCGACGAGGCGATGGAGCTGTACCGCTTCCAGAGAGGTGATCTTCGCGATGAAGCTGCGCGTAAAGGCCAGCACCGTTGCTGCCATGTCGGGCGTGGGTCGCAGTAGATCCGTCAGCTGCTGGCGATAAACTGCGGTTGCGTCGTCGAGAACCGCATCGAACAGCTCTTCCTTGGAAGGGAAGTAGTTCCACAGCGTCGCCTTCGAGCCACCCAGCTCGGCCGCGATCGCCGACATGGACGTCGCGGCATAGCCGTTCTCCAGGAACATCCGGCGCGCCGTCGCCATGATCGTCAGGCGCCGGTCCTGCTTGCGTGCCTCGCGCCTGCCGCAGCTCCTTTTCGCATCCTGTTCCATAACCGTACTATAGAGTACAGTTTTCAGTTGACAAGACTGCGGCACGGGGCCATCTGCCGCACCGTACCAATCAGTACGGTTTTGCTTCATGATCCGATTTTCCTTCCGGCCGTTGCTGCTTGCCGCCGCGGTCGGTGTCGTCCCGCTGGCGGCCTGTGCGCCAGTGCCGAACCTGGGCGCCCGGCCCGAGGTGCGGACCTCCCAGAGCTTTGCCGCCGAGCAGAGCCTGGCAACCACGTCTACCGCCTCCGCCTGGCCCGCAACCGACTGGTGGACCGGCTTTGGTGACCCTCAACTGAGCGCGCTCATCGAGGAGGGGCTGGCCGACTCCCCGGATGTCGTCGCCGCCGCCGCCCGGCTGCGCGCCGCACGCGCGATCGTCGAGCAGCGCGGCGCTGCCCGGCTGCCGTCGGTGGGCATCGAGGGCAACGTCAGCGAGAACAAGCAGAGCTACAACAACGGCATCCCAGCCGATTTCGTGCCGCACGGCTGGAACGACACCGGTTCGGTCGCCGCGACCCTGGGCTTCGACCTGGACCTGTGGGGTCGTAACCGCGCCGCCCTGGCCGCCGCCACTTCGGAGGCGGAGGCTTCGCGGATCGATGTCGAGCAGGCGCGACTGGTGCTCTCGACGAACATCGCTGCGGCCTATGCCGATCTGGCGCGCCAGGCCGCCGAGCGGGCGGTGCAGCTGCGCTCGCTGGAAGTCCGCAGGCAGACCGAGCGATTGGTCGCGCAGCGCGTCACCAACGGCCTCGATACGCGGGCCGAGGTGAAGCAGGCAGAGGCGGCCATCCCGACGATCCGCGCGCAGATCGCCGCGATCGACGAGAACATCGGCCTGACCCGCAACCGGCTCGCCGCGCTGCTGGGCAAGGGGCCGGACCGGGGGCTGAGCATTGCGCTGCCACCGCTTCCTCCGGGGGCGCGGGCGCTGCCGGCCGGCGTCACCACCGACCTGATCGGTCGCCGGCCCGACATCGCCGCCGCGCGGGCGCGGGTCGAAGCGCGGGCGAGCGAAATCAAGGTCGCGCGTGCCGACTTCTATCCCGCGATCAATCTCAACGCGCTGGTAGGCTTCCAGTCGCTCGGCCTGGGCAACCTGTTCAAGGGCGGGTCCACCTATGGTCAGGTCGGGCCGGCGTTCACCCTGCCGATCTTCCGCGGCGGGCAGCTGTCGGGCCAGTATCGCGGCGCGCGCGCCAGCTATGACGAGGCGGTCGCGAGCTACGACGGCACGGTTGCCAACGCCTATCGCGAGGTCGCCGACGCGGTGACCAGCCAGCGCGCGCTGGTCGAGCGGCTTGCCCAGACCCGCGAGGCGCTTGCCGCCTCCGAAGAGGCGTGGTCGCTCGCGCGCCAGCGCTACGAGGGTGGGCTTTCGACCTTCCTCGACGTTCTCACCGCCGAAGACCGGGTGCTGCAGAACCGCACCGCGGTTGCCGACCTGGAGGCGCGGTCCTTCGCGCTCGACGTCCAGCTCGTCCGCGCGCTCGGCGGCGGCTTTTCCACCAACATCGCGGCCACGACCGCACGCAAGGACCCGACCCATGGTTGACGCCGCCCTTCCCAACCAGGCCGCCGCAGGCGAGGGCACCAAGCCCAACGGTCGGCGCAAGAAGTTGCTGGGGATCATCGCCGTACTGGTGCTGATCGCAGCGGTGATCTTCGGCGCCTATTACCTGCTGGTCTCCCGCCACTATGTCAGCACCGACAACGCCTATGTGGGCGCCGATACCGCGAGCGTCACGCCGATGATCGCGGCCCAGGTCGCGAGCGTCGCGGTTGCGGACACCCAGACGGTGCGCAAGGGCACGGTGCTGGTGCGCCTCGACGACAGCGACGCGCGCATCGCCGTCGCCCAGGCCGAGGCGGATCTGGCGCGGGCGCAGCGGCAATATGGCCAGACCTCCGCCACCAGCACCGCGCTTGCTGCGCAGGTGGAAGCGCGGGACGCCGACATCGCCCGTGCCCGCGCCCAGCTGGTCGCTGCACAGGCCGACTATGAGCGCGCTCGGCTCGACCTGGAGCGTCGCCAGCGGCTAGCGCCCAACGGTGCCGTCTCGGGCGAAGAACTGAGCAGCGCGACCAACGCCTTCGCCACCGCCCGTGCGAACCTGGAGCTGGCGCGTGCCGGCGTTGCCCAGGCGAGCTCGACCCGCGGCCAGGCGACCGGCCAGCTTGCGGCGAACAACGCGCTGATCCGCGGCACCACGGCTGCGACCGCGCCGGAGGTGCTCGCCGCCCAGGCCAAGCTCGCCCAGGCCAAGCTCGACTTGGAGCGCACCGTGATCCGCGCGCCGATCGACGGCGTCATCACGCGCCGCAACGTCCAGGTCGGACAGCGCGTCGCCCCGGGCACCGCGCTGATGCTGATCGTGCCGCTCAACCAGCTCTACGTCGACGCCAACTTCAAGGAAGGCCAGCTCGACCGCGTGAAGGTTGGCCAGCCGGTGACGCTCACCTCCGACCTTTATGGCGGCGACATCGAATATCACGGCCGCGTCATCGGCTTCTCGGGCGGCACCGGATCGTCGTTCGCGCTGATCCCGGCGCAGAACGCGACCGGCAACTGGATCAAGGTGGTCCAGCGCCTGCCGGTGCGCGTCGCGCTCGATCCCAAGGAGCTGCAGGCGCATCCGCTGCGCGTCGGCCTGTCGATGGACGCCGAGATCGACCTCCGCTCGCACTAGAGCGGCGTCCGATCCGGCTTCCCCGGATCGCCGCTCTGGTTTCCTTTTGTTGTCGCGGTTGCCGAGCCGGCAGCTGATGCCACCTGCCTCGCAACCGCTTTAAGGACAGGCCCATGAACGCCAAGGCCGAGTCGCCCACGCCCCTTACGGGCGTGCGGCTGCTGCTTGCGGGCGCGGTCCTCGCGCTCACCAACTTCATGGTGGTGCTCGACACCACCATCGCCAACGTCTCCGTGCCGCACATCTCCGGCAGTCTCGCCATCTCGGGCAGCCAGGGGACCTGGATCATCACCTCCTATGCGGTCGCGGAGGCCGTGTGCGTGCCGCTCACCGGCTGGCTATCCGGCCGGTTCGGCGCGGTCAGGGTCTTCACGGTCGGCATGATCGGCTTCGGCATCTTTTCGGTGCTGTGCGGGCTGTCGACCAGCCTGAGCATGCTGATCGCGTGCCGGATCGGGCAGGGGCTGTGCGGCGGACCGCTGATGCCGCTGTCGCAGACGCTGCTGATGCGCATCTTCCGCCCCGATCAGCGCGCGCAGGCGATGGGCGCCTGGTCGATGACCACCGTCGTCGCGCCGATCCTGGGGCCGATCCTGGGCGGCACGATCAGCGACAGCTGGTCGTGGCACTGGATCTTCTTCATCAACATCCCCGTGGCGGCGCTGTGCGCATTCGGCGCGATGCGGCTGCTGCGCCATGCCGAGACGCCGACCCAGCCGCTGCGCGTCGACAAGATCGGTCTGATGCTGATGCTGCTGTGGATCGGCGCCTTGCAGATCATGCTGGACCTGGGCCGCGAGCATGACTGGTTCGCGGATCCGATGATCGTCGGACTGGCAGTGATCGCGGGCGTCGGCTTCCTGGTGTTCCTGGCCTGGGAGGCGACCGAGGCCGAGCCGATCGTGGACCTGCGCGTGTTCCGGCACCGCGGCTATACGGTGGCGGTCACCTCGCTGTTCTTCGCGTTCGGCACCTTCTTTGCCTCCGCCGTCATCATCCCGCAGTGGCTCCAGACGAGCCTGGGCTACACCGCGACCTATGCGGGCTATGCGACGGCGTTCAACGGCGTGGCGGCGGTGGTGATGTCGCCGATCGTTGCGAAGCTCTCGACCAAGGTCGACCCGCGCGGGCTGGTATGCTTCGGTATCGTCTGGCTGGGCATGACGACGCTGCTACGCACGCAGTGGAACAGCGGCGCGGATTTCTGGACGCTCGCCTTCCCGCAGCTGCTCCAGGGGTTCGGCATGCCGTTCTTCTTCGTGCCCCTCATGACGCTGGCGCTGGGATCGGTGGATCCCAAGGAGACGGCGGCCGCCGCCGGCCTGATGAGCTTCCTGCGCACCATGGCGGGCGCGATCGGCACCTCCGTGGTGACGACCATGTGGGACGACAGCTCCCGCGTGGCGCGCAGCGAGGTGACCGGCCGGCTGAACGATGGCCACACGATCGACGCGCTGACGGCCCAGGGCATGCCGCTCGATCAGGTGCGCGCGATCGTGGCGCAGTTGGTGGACAAGGAGGCGATGGCGCTCGCCACCACCCACATCTTCCTTTTGTCGGCCCTGGCCTTTTTCGGGGCGGCGACGATCATCTGGCTGGCCCCCCGGCCCCGCCGCGCGGCGGACACCAGCGCGGCGCATTGATCCTTCCGGCGGCGGTGCAGCAGGTCTGCGCCGCCGCTGTTCCCTTAGCCTGCAGCCTGAACGCGACGCGCGAAAGCGCGCCGCGCGCGTCTTGATGCGTGGGGCGGGTCCCCGAAGGGAGTGTCTGATTTTCTAGGAAAAAATGGTGCTGCCGGTGAGGATTGAACTCACGACCTCAGCCTTACCAAGGATGCGCTCTACCACTGAGCTACGGCAGCACACGCCGGCAGTTGCCAGCGGAGGGGCGCCTATGTGCGGGGCGCGGATGATTGTCAACCCGGCATGGCGCGGTTTATGCGAAGCGCGATGAACGACCCCGAAAAACAGGCCCGGCTGGCGCAGGCGCTGCGCGACAATCTGCGGCGGCGCAAGGCACAGGCGCGCGCGGGGGAAGGGGCGCCTGCGCCCGTCGAGGAGCGCGCTGGCGGGTCGCAGGAGGATCGGGACCGCTGAAGAGGGCGGATACCCGCCCCTGTCACGCTGACGTTCGCCAGGGTGACGGGGGCATGCGTATCTCGGTCTCTCACCCGATCGGTGCGCACTTCTCCTCCAGCCAGGCGCGGGTGTCCGCATCCAGCAGCGGCGTGGCCCGACGCAGCGTCTCGGCGTGGTAGGCGTCCAGCCAGGCGCGCTCGGCCGGGGTCAGGAGCGCAGGCTCGATCAGGCGCCGCTCGATCGGCACGAAGCTAGTCGTCTGGAACGCCAGCATGGTCGCATCGCCGCCCGCAGGCGTGTGCTCCACCACCAGCATCAGGTTCTCGATGCGGATGCCGTACTCGCCGGCCTTGTAATAGCCGGGCTCGTTGGAGAGCAGCATGCCGGCGCGCAGCGGCTCCAGCGGGCCGCCGCCCGGATAGGTCGGCTGGGCGATGCGCTGCGGCCCTTCGTGGACCGACAGATAGGCGCCGATGCCGTGGCCGGTGCCATGCGCGAAATCGAGGCCGGCCTCCCACAGCGGGCGGCGGGCGAAGGCGTCGATCTGCGCGCCCGTTGTGCCGTCCGGAAAGATGGCGGTGGCGACCGCGATGTGCCCCTTGAGCACGCGGGTGAAGCGGTCGCGCATCTCGGCCGTGGGCTCGGTAACCGGCATCACGCGGGTGATGTCGGTGGTGCCATCGGCGTACTGCCCGCCCGAATCGATCAGGAACAGCTGGCCCGGCAGGATCGGCGCGTTCGATTCGTCCGTGACCTTGTAGTGCGGGCTGGCACCGTGCGCGCCGGTGGCGGAGATCGTCTCGAACGACTCGTCCTTGAGCACGCCGGTTTCGGCACGGAAATCGTGGAGCCGCGCCACGACGTCGAGTTCGGTCAGCGTACCGGCAGGCGCGGTGTCCTCGAACCACTTGAGGAAGCGCACCAGTGCGGCAGCATCGCGCGCTTGGGCGGCATGGTGACCGGCGATCTCGGCCGGGTTCTTGATCGCTTTGGCCAATACCACCGGATCGCGCATCGGCAGCAGCGTGGCCCCGCCCGATCCGAGCGCGTCGAAGATCGCCGCGACCGCCCGCTCGGGATCAACGGCGACGCGCTTGCCCGCAAGGGCGCGCAAGGCGGATGCGAACTCCGCCTTGTCGCGGACGCGCACGGCGTTGCCCAGGTGGCGGTGGACGTCGTCGCAGACCTTGTCGGGCGCCACGAACAGCTCGGCGGTGCCATCTTCGGCGACCAGTGCGTACGAGAGCGCGACCGGCGTGTGGGTCACGTCGGTGCCGCGCACGTTGAACGCCCAGGCGACCGAATCGAGCGCGGAGAGCACCAGCGCGTCGGCGCCCTGGGCGCGCAGCCAGTCGGCGATTTCCGCCCGCTTGTCGGCGGCGCTGCGGCCGGCGAGAGTGTCGGGCTGCACGGCGAGCGGGGCGTCGGACGGCTCCGGGCGGTCCGCCCAGAGCGCATCGATCGGATTCGCCGCGACCGGCACCAGCGTGCCGCCGCGCGGGGCGAGGGCGGCGGCGGTCCGTTCCACCCACTCGCGCGTGTGCAGCCACGGGTCGTAGCCGATCCGGCCGCCCTGCGGCGCATGGCCAGCGAGCCAGCCCGCCACGCTTTCCTGCGGCACTTGGGCATAGCTCCAGTCGGCGCCGTCGACCTGCTCGCGCACCTGCAGCGTGTAGCGGCCGTCGGTGAAGATCGCCGCGTCGCTGGACAGCACCACTGCGGTACCGGCCGAGCCCTGGAAGCCGGTGAGCCACGCCAGCCGCTGCGCATAGCCGCCGACATATTCGCTCATATGCTCGTCCGTCAGCGGCACGACGAACCCGTCGAGCCCTTCTTGCGCGAGCCGGGTGCGGAGGGTGGCGAGGCGTTCGGAATAAGCAGGCATCGGCAATCCATCTGGCGGTCGGGGCGGCGGCGGGGGATGCCCCACGGCTGCGGAAGGCCGTGCTGTGCCAGATTCAGCCGGTGGGCGACAGGGCCGCACCCGGACTCGGCTCACCGCTTGGGGGTTCATTCGCCCCGCCGGCTGCGATACCCCGCCCGCATGCCCGACGCGATCCAGATGCCGTCCGCCCTTCCGTCCATGCGCAGGGGGGCGTGGCTGGCACTGCTTGCGGTGCCGCTCCTGGCCGCGTGCGGCGGCAAGCACTTCCGGCCGGTGAGCGACACGCCGGTCAAGATCGGCAAGCCCTATACGGTGCGCGGCATCCGCTACACGCCGGCCGAGGATCCGAGCTACGACGCGGTCGGCTATGCCAGTTGGTACGGCAATGAATCCGGCAACCAGACGGCGAACGGCGAGCGCTTCCGGCCGAAGGGGATCACCGCCGCGCATACCACCCTGCCGCTTCCGAGCTATGTCGAGGTGACGGCGCTCGACACCGGGCGCACCATCCTGCTGCGGATCAACGATCGCGGACCCTTTTCGCGCGGGCGCATCCTGGACCTGAGCCGGGGCGCGGCCGAGCAGCTCGGCATCCGCACGCAGGGCTATGCGGCAGTGCGGGTGCGCCGGGTCGAGCCGCCGGAAAAGGACCGGGCGCGGCTGCGCGACGGCAAGCCGGCGCCGGAGCGGCCCCGTGCCTCGGCGGTGGAACTGGCGAACCTGCGCGAGCGGCTGGCGCTGGAAAGCGGGCGCTAGGGGCGCCCTAGATCCCAGCCAGCCGTGTTCCGGCCTGAGCGGGGTACCGGAAGAGGGTGCGGAGCGTCCTTCCTTCCTGTGCTCCTGCGCAGGCAGGAGCCTAGGGCCACGTGCCACAGCGCTTGAAACCCTGGGCTCCTGCCTGCGCAGGAGCACGATAGATGCAAGCGTTGGCTCCCCTCGACTTCGCAGGCGTCCCGGCCCACATGGGCGGGCATGAACCACCCGACGCCCCCCATCGCAGAGCAGCGCCCCCATCAGTTCGAACGCCACGGCATCACCGTAGAGGACCCCTGGGCCTGGCTGCGCGACGCCGGCTATCCCGAGGTCACCGATCCGGACGTGCTCGGATACCTGGAAGCCGAGAACGCCTATTTCGAGACGGTGATGGCGCCCCACCAGCCGCTTACCGACCGGTTGTTCGAGGAGATGCGCGGGCGGATCAAGGAGGACGACGCCACCGTCCCGCAGAAGGACGGCGACTGGCTCTACTGGTCCGACTTCGAGACCGGCGGGGAATATCGCCGCTGGTGGCGCAAGCCCGTCTCAGGCGGCGCGGACGAGCTGATCCTGGACGAGCCGGCGCTGGCCGCAGGCAAGGAGTATTTCCGCCTGGGTGCCCTCTCGGTCAGCCCCGACGGCCGCTACCTCGCCTATGCCATCGACGACAATGGCTCCGAACGCTTCGAGGCGCGGGTCAAGGACCTCACCACCGGCGCGCTGCTGGACGACGTGATTCCCGGCACCTTGTCCGAACTGGTGTGGGTCGCAGACTCCTCGGGCTTCCTCTACGGCCTGGCCAACGACCAGTGGCGGACCGACAATGCACGGCTGCATCGGCTGGGCACGCCGATCGACCAGGACGTCGAGTTGTATCACGAGGCGGACGAGGGCTGGCGGGTGTCGGTGGGCGAGACCCAGTCGCGCCGCTTCCTGGTGATCTCCGCCGGCGATCATGTCACCAGCGAGGTCCGGCTGATCCCCGCCGACGACCCGACCGCCGAGCCGATCCTGGTGCGCGCCCGCCAGCCGCACGTCGAATATGATGTGGAGGAGCATGACGGCACGCTGTTCATCCACACCAACGACACCGATCCGAACTTCCGGTTGGTAACCGCACCGCTGGAGCGCCCCTCCGAATGGACCGAGCGCGTGCCCGCGAGCGACCATTTCTACATGACCGGCGTCACCACTTTCGCCGACTTCTTCGTGGTCGAGGGACGCGAGGACGGTCTCGATCAGATCTTCCTTCACCGCTACGAAGGCGGCGAGGGAACGGCGATCGCCTTCCCGGAGGCGAGCTATGTCGTGGGGCTGGGAGACAACCCCGAGTACGCCGTCGACAAGCTGCGGCTCGGCTATGAGTCGATGGTCACGCCGGGTACCGTCATCGAGTATGACGTCGCCACCGCCGAGCAGCGCGTGCTCAAGGTCCAGACCATCCCCAGCGGCTATGACGCGTCGAAGTATGCGACCGAGCGGCTGAAGATTGTCGCCCGCGACGGCACGGAAGTGCCGGTGTCGGTGGTCTACCCCAACGGCTTCCCGCGCGACGGCACGGGCAAGCTCTACCTCTATGCCTATGGCGCCTATGGCTATGCGGTGCCGCCGGGCTTCTCGACCAGCCGCATGTCGTTCCTCGACCGCGGCGTTGCCTTCGCCATCGCGCACATCCGTGGCGGCGACGATCTCGGCCAGCAATGGTACCTGGACGGCAAGCTCGAGAAGCGCACCAACACGTTCAACGACTTCGTCGACGTGGCACGTGGGCTCATCGAGCACGGCTTCACCAGCGAAGGGCAGATCGCCATCGCCGGCGGATCGGCGGGCGGTGAGCTGATGGGCGCGGTGGTGAACTCCGACCCCGAGCTATGGGGCGCGGTGGTCGCGAGCGTGCCCTTCGTCGACGTGCTCAATACGATGCTGGACGAGACGCTGCCGCTGACGCCGGGCGAATGGCCGGAGTGGGGCAATCCGATCGAGGATAAGGCGGCGTTCGAGCTGATCCGCTCGTACAGCCCGTACGACAACGTCCGGGCGCAGGCGTACCCGCCGATCTTCATCTCGGGCGGCTTGAACGACCCGCGGGTGACCTATTGGGAGCCGGCCAAATGGGCCGCGAAGCTGCGCTTCACCAAGACCGACGACAATGTGCTGCTGCTCAAGACCAACATGGGCGCAGGCCATGGCGGCAAGTCGGGCCGGTGGGAGAGCCTGAAGGAAGCCGCCGAGGAAATGGCGTTCGTGCTGTGGCAGCTCGGGGTCGAGGGCTGAGCCCTCGCGGGCGGAGCCGCGGCTCCGCCCGTCGGGAGTGCGCCGCGCAGTTGCGGCGCGGGCGTCAGGCGGCCTTGGCGAACTCGGCGACGATCGCGCGGTCGTTGGCAGCAGTGGTCTTGGAGACCGGTGCGATGTGCGCGCCGACGGTCTGGTTGCGATAGGCGAAATACAGCGCGATCAGGCTGAACATGGTGGACCTCTTAGATGTTTGCTGCGGTGCAGCATCTGTCCCCATCCATGTGGCGTTTCGGCGCGATTGCAGCAAATGCAATGAACTTGCCGGCAGTTGCGCGGCGTGCATCTCAAAGTGGAGCGCGTGCGGGAGGTGCGTACCTCCGCCCGAGCCGGTCGCCAGGGAGACGACCGCTCGCCGAAGATGGCGACGCTCCAAGTAAGGGCTACGCTTGGACTTGCAGGCGCGAGCAGCGCCCCGCGAGGCTCAGTCGCGCACGACTCGCGTGACGTGCCCCATCTTGCGGCCGGCACGAACCTCGCGCTTGCCGTAGAGGTGGAGGTGGGCACCCGGCTCCGCCATCAGTTCGGGCCAGGCATCGGCGTCTTCGCCGATCAGGTTGGTCATCACCGCCTCGCGGCCCGTCATCCGCACTGGGCCGAGCGGCAGGCCGCAGATCGCGCGCACATGGTTCTCGAACTGCGAGGTCTCGGCGCCTTCGATCGTCCAGTGGCCGGAATTGTGGACGCGCGGCGCCATCTCGTTGAACACCGGGCCTTCGGCGCCGCAGAAGAATTCCAGCGTCAGCACGCCGACATGGCCGAGCGCCTCGGCGACGCGGCCGGCGAGTGCTGCCGCCTCGGTCCATTGCGCGGCGACTTCCGCCGGCGCGGGAACGGTCGAGGTATCGAGGATGCCGTCCTTGTGGACGTTGCACGCCGGCGGATAGCTGACCACCGTACCGTCCGGGCTGCGCGCCAGGATGATGGAGAATTCGTGGGTGAAGGGAACGAACGCTTCCAGGATCGCCGGGCCGTCGCCGATCGCCGCCCAGGCGGCGTCCGCGTCCTCCGGCCCTGCAAGCCGGGCCTGGCCCTTGCCGTCATAGCCGAAGCGTGTGGTCTTGAGCACCGCGGGGCAGCCGATGGTGGCGATCGCCGCGTCCAGCTCCGCGCGGCTGGCGACCGCCGCCCAGCGGGCGGGCCGGCCACCGAGATCCTCGACGAAGCGCTTCTCCGCGACGCGATCCTGCGCCACGCGGAGCGACTTGGAGGAGGGGTGAACCGGCACCTGTTCCTCGAGCGTCGCGATCGGCTCGGCGGCGATGTTCTCGAACTCGTAGGTGACGAGGTCGACCTGGGCGGCGAACTCGGCGAGCGCCGCGCCGTCGTCATAGGCGCCGCGGGTGTGCGCGGCGGCGACGTCGTTGGCCGGCCCGGTATCGGGCGCATAGACATGGATGCGATAGCCCAGCTGGGCGGCGGCCATGCCGATCATCCGCCCGAGCTGGCCCGATCCGATGATGCCGATGGTGGCGCCGGGAGCGTGGGTCATTGCGGGTCGATCGCCACGCTGTCGGTCTGGGCGGCGCGCCAGGTGTCGAGGCGGGCGGCGAGCGCATCGTCGGAGACGGCCAGGATCGCCGCTGCCATCAGGCCGGCATTGACGGCGCCGGCGCGGCCGATCGCGAGCGTACCGACCGGGATGCCGGCCGGCATCTGCACGATCGAGAGCAGGCTATCCATGCCGCTCAATGCTTTCGATTCCACCGGCACGCCCAGCACCGGCAGCCGCGTCATCGAGGCCGCCATGCCGGGCAGGTGCGCAGCGCCCCCGGCACCGGCGATCACCACCTTGAGGCCACGTCCCGCCGCACTCTCGGCATAGTCGACCAGACGCCGCGGCGTTCGGTGCGCGGACACCACCTTGGTCTCGTGCGGGACGCCCAAGGCGTCGAGCACGTCTGCTGCATGGCGCATCGTCTCCCAATCGGAGGTGCTGCCCATGATGATGCCGACGAGAGGTTGGTCTGCCATCGCTGTCCCGAATGCGAGGAAGCCGGCTTCCTAGAGAGCGGCACGGCACCGGGCAAGGCCGAAGCCCTGCCCGAAGTGTCACGCTGCGAAACGGCGTTACCGGTCGCGCAGATAGTAACGGTCGGTCGCGTTGAGCGCCTCGTCGAGTTCGTAGACCAGCGGCTGCCCCGTCGGGATCTCCAGGCTGGCGATATCCGCATCCGAGATGCCGGACAGGTGCTTCACCAGCGCGCGCAGCGAATTGCCGTGCGCGGAGATCAGCACGCGCTTGCCGGCCTTGAGCTCGGGCACGATCCGCGCCTCCCAATAGGGCAGCACGCGCGCGATCGTGTCCTTCAGACTCTCCGTCGCAGGTACGGCGATGCCGGCATAGCGACGGTCGTTGCTGAGGTCATAGGGGCTTCCCGCCTCCGGCAGGGGCGGCGGGATGTCGAAGCTGCGGCGCCAGATCTTGACCTGCTCCTCGCCGTGCTTGGCTGCGGTCTCTGCCTTGTCGAGGCCGGTCAGCCCGCCATAGTGGCGCTCGTTGAGGCGCCAGTCCTTCTCGACCGGCAACCACAGGCGGCCCATCGACTCCAGTGCGAGGTTGAGCGTCTTGATCGCCCGCGTCTGGAAGCTGGTGAAGCACTGGTCGAAGTCGAGCCCCTTGGCCGCCATCAGTTCGCCGGCCGCCGTCGCCTCGGCGATGCCCTGCTCGGTCAGGTTGACGTCCCACCAGCCGGTGAAGCGGTTCTCCAGGTTCCAGGCGGACTGGCCGTGACGAATGAGGACGAGGCTGGGCATCGGGGCTCCTTGAGAAAATGAGTACGGCAGGACGGACGGATCAGAGCTCGTCGATCATCCCGGCAAGCGTGTCGAGGCAGGAATGCGCGAGCTTCTTGGAGCGCTCGGGCGACCAGCCGAACTCCGGATCGGAGTTCGCGTCATGGTCCTTGAACGGCATCTCCAGCGTCATCGACACCGCGCCGAAGCGTTCGGCGAGCTGGTTGGTGGACATCGACAGGTTCGCCTGGCCGGGTGCGGACTTCACATAGCCGAGCTCCAGCTGGAAGTCGGGCGTCGCCGCGGCGAGCCGCCGGCCATATTCGTAGAACTTCTCGCCATGCGGATCGGTCCAGGCGGGAATGCCTTCGTATCCGGCTAGGAAGTTGGCGGGGATCGCCTCGTCGCCATGAACGTCCATGGCGAAGACGACGCCGGTCTCATCCATGGCATTGCGCACGCACAGCACTTCCGGGCTGCGCTCCGGCGTCGGCGTGTGCCACTCGCGGTTGAGGTTCACGCCGGCCGCATTGGTGCGCAAGTGCCCGCGGAACGAGCCGTCCGGGTTCATGTTGGGCACCAGGTGCAGCGTCGCCTTTTCACGCAGTGCGCGGGCGGTGGCGTCGTTCGGATCGACCAGCTTTTCCAGCGCGCCTTCCATGAACCATTCGGTCATCGATTCGCCGGGATGCTGGCGCGCGTAGAACCACACCTGCTTGGGGCCGGTGCCGATCGTCAGGCAATCGATCGCGCGGCCGTCGAGCGTCTGGCCCAGCTCGCGCACGGTAACGCCGGGCTCGCCAGCGATTCGTGCAACCAGCGCGTCGTGCTGCTCCATCGTGTAGGGTGCGAAATAGGCGAACCACACGAGGTCGCTGTCGATCTCCGCCGTCCAGCGCAGCACGCCATCGGCATAGTCGGTGTCGGCGACCTGCCGCCATGCCACGCGGTCGGTGCTCATCCGCGTGCGGTAGCCGGGCCAGCCGAACGCATAGGCCGACCCGCCCGCATTGGTGATGCGGAAGGTCAGCCGGCGCCCCTTGGCGCCGGCCACGCGAAAGTGGAACCACTGATAGAAGTCGGACTGGTGATCGCGCACGATCTCCAGGTTCAGCGTGTCGCCCGCGTTCCCGGCGAGGCGGATGTTACCGCTGTCGAAGGCGGCGTTGACGGTGATGCTCATTTGACCGTGGTAGTGATCCCCGACTCTCCGGGGAAGCCCTGGAACAAGGCGCGGGCAAGCTTGTCCGCCACGGTGATCGGCTGGCTCGACGTCTTGCCCTCCAGCGACTCGGTCATGGCGCGACCTTCCCAGACCACCGTGTTGTCCGCGCGACGGCGGATCTGGGCGGAGAGCTCGGAGCCGATCACCGCCTGCTGGCGGCCGCCGCCGACGGGCAGGGTCACGCCGCCGCCTACGCCCACGCCCGAGCGCCGGCCGAAGCTGCCGCCGCCGGCACCCAGGCCCACGGAAAAGGGTGCAGGCTTTTCCACATAGCCGCGGGTGGCGCGCAGGAATGCGACCGAGACGACATAGCGCGAATCGCTGCTCACCGTGGTGCGTGTAGGCGTGAAGCCAAGGCGACTCAGTTCGCGCGAAACCGCGTCGGCATAGGTCTGGTACTCGGGGCTGATGGTCGCGTTGGTGCGGAGCGGCTCGATCGTGAAGCTGCCCGGCTCCACGGGCGAACCGAGGTGAAAGCGGGTCACATCGATCGGGGCGGCACGCTGGGTGGTCGCACAGCCCGCGGTAAGGCTTGCGATCCCTGCGGTAAGCGCCAGTACGAGCTTGTTCATGCCTTGGCTCCTGTGCGGCCCGAATCGTCGTGCCGTGTTCAACGCGCGGCTTGCCGCATCCGCTCCAATGCCGCCATCCTTGACTTGGAAGCCGTCAGCTTCTAGGCGGGCGCCTCTTTTTGTCAGCCCAAATTTCGAGAAGCGAACCCGGTCATGAAGATCGTCAACTCCCTGAAGTCGCTCAAGGATCGCCACCGGGACAACCGCGTGATCCGCCGCCGCGGCCGTATCTACGTCATCAACAAGACGAATCGCCGTTTCAAGGCACGCCAGGGCTGATCTTGCCGGTTCGGTGACGGTCGACGTGCCGAACCCGGTCAAGGCCGTCGTCTTCGACGTCGGCAACGTCCTCTACCATTGGGACCCTCGGTTCCTCTACGAGCGCCTGATCGACGACGATCAGGCGCTCGCGGCGTTTCTGCGCGACGTCGTCACGCAGGAATGGCATTTCCAGCATGATGCCGGCCGCCCCTTCGCCGAGACTTCGGCCGAGCTGATCGCGCGCTATCCAGAGCATGACGCGCTGATCGCCGCCTGGGGGCCGCGCTTCAACGAAAGCATCGGCGGGCCCGTGCCCGGCATGGCCGAGATCGTCGCGGAACTGGATGCCGCGGGCGTGCCGCTCTACGCGATCACCAACTTTTCCGGCGAGTTCTGGCCGCCGTTCCGCGCGACCGCGCCCGAGTTGTTCGACCGGTTCCGCGACGTGGTGGTGTCGGGCGACGAGAAGCTGGTGAAGCCGGATCCGGCGATCTATGCGCTGGCGCTGCGCCGATTCGGCTTGGCACCGGGCGAGGCGGTGTTCGTGGACGACAACCTCGCCAACGTGGCCGCCGCCGATGCCGCGGGCCTTCGCGCGGTGCATTTCTCGGACGCTGCGGCTTTCCGCGCCGAACTGGTGCGGCTGGGGTTGCTACCCGAATAACAAGCACGTGCTCCTGCGCAGGCAGGAGCCCAGGGCCGCAGGCGCTGGCGTTCGCATACCCGGTGCTCCCGCTTTCCGGGAGCACCGGGTCGGCCTCAGGCTTTGTTCTTTTCGTAATTCTTGAGCTCGTCGCCGATCAGTCGCACCACGTGCAGCACGTTGGTGGAGCCCGGCGTTCCGAACGGCACGCCGGCACAGACCACCACCCGGTCGGTGGCGCCGGCCATGTGATGGCGCAGCATCATGCGCTTCGCCTTGGCGATCATCTCCTCGAACGAGCCGACGTCGCGGGTGTGGACCGCGTGGACGCCCCACAACAGGCCGAGTCGCCGTGCGGTCTCCAGCTTCGGAGTCAGCACCATGATCGGCACGCCGGGACGCTCGCGTGCGATTCGCCGGGCGGTCGAGCCGGAGATGGTGAAGCACAGGATCGCCTTGGCATCGACCGTGCGGGCGATGTTCTTGGCAGCTTCGGCGAGCGCGTCGGCGGTGGTCGGATCGGGACGGGTGATGGTGAAGTGGACGCGGTCGCCGTGGCCGGGATCGCGCTCCACCGAATTGGCGATCGCATCCATCATTGCGACCGATTCGACCGGCCAGTCGCCGGCGGCGCTTTCGGCCGACAGCATGATCGCATCGGCACCGTCGTAGACCGCCGTCGCGACGTCCGACACTTCCGCGCGGGTCGGCGACGGCGAGGTGATCATCGATTCGAGCATCTGGGTCGCGACCACCACCGGTCGGCCCAGCCGGCGGGCGGTCTCGACGATCCGCTTCTGGAGCGGCGGCACCGACTGGGGCGGCAGCTCCACGCCCAGGTCGCCGCGCGCGACCATGACGCCGTCGCACTGCTCGACGATTTCTTCCAGTCGTACGACGGCGGACGGCTTCTCGATCTTGGCGAGCAGCGCCGCGCGTCCCTGGATGAGCTTGCGGGCGTCCGCCAGATCCTCGGGCCGCTGCACGAACGAGAGCGCGATCCAGTCGACGCCCGCGTCCACCGCGAAGTGAAGGTCGCTGATGTCTTTGGGGGTCAGCGCCGCCATCGGCAGCACCACGTCCGGAACGTTCAGGCCCTTGTTGTTGGAGAGCATGCCGCCGACTTCGACCCGGGTGACGATGCGGGTGTCGTCATGCTCGACGACGCGCAGCACGAGCTTGCCGTCGTCCAGCAGCAGCCGAGCCTCCGGCGTGATCGCGGCGAAAATCTCCCGGTGGGGAAGCTCGACGCGGGTCGCGTCGCCCGGCGCGTCCGAGCGATCGAGGATGAACTGGCTGCCGGTTTCCAGCATCACCTTGCCCTCGGCGAAGCGGCCGACGCGCAGCTTCGGACCCTGAAGATCGGCGAGGATCGTGGTCGGGCGGTTATATTCCTTTTCCAGCGCGCGAATCGCCGCGATCACCGGGAGCTTGGACGCCTGGTCGCCATGGCTCATGTTGATCCGGAACGCGTCTGCGCCGGCTTCGAACAGCCGGGCGATCATCTCCGGAGTGTTGCTGGCCGGGCCCAGTGTCGCGAGCACGCGGACTTTGCGCGAGCGGGGCGTAAAAGCCTTTGTCATCCTCGATCCTTGGTTTTCGAGCCACCGGCTCTACCTGTTCTTCGATCCGGATCAACCTTTGGAGGGCGTAAATGACAGACATCGACCATCTTGATGACAGGATCGCTGCGGCCGCGTTCCGGCGGCTGGTGCGTCATCTGCGCCATCGCTCGGACGCGCAGAACATCGATTTGATGGGGCTGGCGGGATTTTGCCGGAACTGTCTGTCGGAATGGGTGGAGGACGCGAGCATCCGCGCGGAGCAGCCGATCGACCGGGAAGCCGCCCGCGAGTTGATCTATGGCATGCCCTATGCCGAGTGGAAGGCCAGCCACCAGCCGCCGGCAACCGAGGCGCAGCTCGCGCGCATGCAGGAAAGCCTGGCGCGCAATCCGACCGACCTCGCCTGAAGGCCAAACCAGGCGCGCGAGCCTCACGACCGGTTGAGCGGTGGCGGGGGATCGCCTAGACGCCCCGGTTCACCACAGATTCCACAGGACCATCATGAGCGACAATATCTCCGCCGAGCAGCTGCGCCTTCTGATCGAGCGCATCGAGCGGCTGGAAGAGGAGAAGAAGGGCATCTCCGACGACATCAAGGATGTCTATGCCGAAGCGAAGTCGACCGGCTTCGACGTGAAGACCATGCGATCGATCATCCGCCTCCGCCGGATGGAAAAGCATCACCGCGACGAGGCGGACATGCTGCTCGAGACCTACAAGCAGGCGCTCGGCATCTGATCGACGGCGCCTTCGGGCGCCGTTCCCGCCCCGGCCGCGCGGGACAGGCACTGTGCTTGTCTCGGGGGCGGTGTTTCTTCTACCCGTCTATGCATTGACGGCCCGCTTCCCGGGGAAGCCGGCTGCCCCTGGATTCGAGAGAGCACATGGCAGGCCATTCCAAGTTCAAGAACATCATGCACCGCAAGGGCGCGCAGGATAAGAAGCGCTCGGGCATGTTCTCCAAGCTCAGCCGCGAAATCACCGTCGCAGCCAAGATGGGTCTGCCGGACCCCGACATGAACCCGCGCCTGCGCGCGGCGGTGAACGCCGCCAAGGCGCAGTCGATGCCCAAGGACAACATCCAGCGCGCGATTGACAAGGCGTCGAAGGGCGACATGGAGAATTACGAGGAGATCCGCTACGAGGGCTTCGGGCCCGGCGGCGTGTCCCTCATCATCGAGGCGCTGACCGACAACCGCAACCGCACCGCCACCAACGTGCGTACCGCGGTGTCGAAGAACGGCGGCAACCTGGGTGCGAGCGGTTCGGTGAGCCACGGCTTCGACCGCGTCGGCCTCATCAACTATCCGGCAAGCGCCGGCGACGCCGAAAAGGTGTTCGAGGCGGCACTGGAAGCCGGTGCCGAGGACGTCACCTCTAGCGAGGACGGCCACGAGATCTGGACCGCGCAGGGCGACCTGCACGAAGTCGCCAAGGCGTTGGAGCCGGTGCTGGGCGAGGCCGAGGGCGCCAAGCTCGCCTGGAAGCCGCAGACCATGGTCGAAGTGACCGAGGACGACGCCGCGACGCTGTTCAAGCTGATCGACGCGCTCGACGACGATGACGACGTGCAGACCGTGTGGGGCAACTACGAAGTCTCCGACGCCGTCATGGAGAAGCTCGGCTGATGCGTCTGATCCTCCCCGGGACGGGGAGGGGGACCGCTCGCAGAGCGGTGGAGGGGGGCTTCCACCGCCGGGGCGCTGGCGGCGCCCCCCCTCCACCAGCCTACGGCTGGTCCCCCTCCCCATGCTGGGGAGGAGCGGTCCGGTGGTGATCCTCGGTCTCGACCCCGGCCTCGGCACCACCGGCTGGGGCCTGATCCGCGCGGACGGCAATCGCCTCAGCCACGTCGCCAACGGGCAGATCCGCACCGACCCGTCGATGCAACTGCCCCGGCGTCTGTCGCACCTGTTCGGGGCGCTGGGCGAGGTGATCCGCACGGAGCGCCCCGAGAGCGCTGCGGCCGAGGAAGTGCTGGGCAATTCCAATGCCCAGTCGACGCTCAAGCTAGGGCAGGCGCGCGGCGTGGTGCTGCTCGCCGCCGCCACTGCGGGGCTGGCGATCGGCGAGTATCATCCGAGCATCGTCAAAAAGGCGGTGGTCGGCACTGGCGGCGCGGACAAGCGGCAGATCCAGGCGATGGTCGGGCATCTATTGCCGGGCGTGAAGCTGGCCGGGCCCGATGCCGCCGACGCGCTGGCGGTGGCGATCACCCATGCGCATCACCTGGCGAGCGCCCATGCGCGCGCCCGACGAACGGGAGTGGGGGCATGATCGCGCATCTCAAAGGCAGGCTGGAGTCGACCGGCATCGACCACGCGGTGATCGACGTGGGCGGCGTCGGCTATCTCGTCGGCGCCTCGTCCCGCACGCTGCAGGCGCTGGGCGGGGTGGGCGAGCACGTCACCATCCACACCGAGATGCTGGTGGCCGAGGACTTCATCCGGCTGGTCGGCTTCGCCACCGCCGACGAGCGCGACTGGTTCCGGCTGCTGACCGGCGTGCAGGGCGTGGGTGCGCGCGTCGCGCTGGCGATCCTGTCGGTGCTCGCCCCCGACGAGCTGCGCACCGCCATTGCCAAGGGCGACAAGGCCGGCATCGGCCGCGCAAATGGGGTGGGGCCCAAGCTCGCCCAGCGCATCGCCATGGAGCTGAAGGACAAAGTCGGCGGCATCGCGCCCGGGCTCGCGGGCGTCGCCGGCGCCACGATCCCGGCGGGCGGCGCGAGCGCCGACGCGGTATCGGCGCTGCTCAACCTGGGCTTCAAGCCGGCCGAAGCCGCGCGCGCGGTGGAGGCGGCCGCCGAAGAGGTCGGCGAGGGTGCCAGCCTCGATGCGCTCGTCCGCCTCGCGCTGCGCAAGGCGGCGCGATAGCGGCAGCGCTGGACGCCGCGGCCCGTGCGCGGCAGGATGCCTCTGCCTGAACGGGGGCGCTGTCCTCGGAAGGGGTGAGGCACCAAAAGAAAGCACGGTCGACATGGCGATGCATGCGATGATCCTTGTGGCGCTGCTTGCGACAAGCCCTGCGAGTGCTGAGGATGCGGCCCTGCGTCGACTGGTCGAGCGGTTCGAGGCGGCGCGCCTCGGGTTCGATCCTGCTGCGCTCGAAGAGACGCTTTCGCCCGAGTACGAAGAGATCTCGCCGGCTGGTGCTGTCGACTCCCGCGCGGAGGTGCTCGCCTTCTACGCGCCCGAGGCGAAGAAGCCTGCGCCGCCGATCCAGAGCGATGAAGTCGCTGTGCGATCGGCCGGGGATACTGCAGTGGTTACGTCGCGCATGTCGGTGATGCTTCCCGGCGGTGCGTCCCGTTCCATGCGCGTCCGCTATGTCGCGCATCGGTCCGGCGGCGCTTGGCGGCTGATCTCGACGCAATACACGCCGATCCCGCCGGCAAGGACGCAGTAACCAAAAGCAGGGTCCCTCTTCCGTCCCATACGCCGGCGCAGGCCGGGCTCCAGGGCCAAGCAGAGCCACGGCTTGCGGCGCCTTGAAGCCTGGCTCCTGCCTGCGCAGGAGCACGGTAGAGGGGTTGCAGAGGCCCGGACTGCGCGTTCGTCAGAACAGCTTCAGCTCCACCACGCGCACCGGCTTTCCCGCCTGCGGGCGCATGCGCACCCGAACCGCGGTGGCGCGGAGCGGCTTCCAGCGGGCGTTGGTGATGCCGTTGGCGAGCGGAGCGTCCTGCTCAGCCGTGACTTTCTGCCAGCGACCGTTGACCTGCGCCTCGATCGTGTAGCCGGTCGGGGCGGCGTGCTGGGCATCGGCGAAGAAGGCGAGTTCGGCCGAAGAAAGCTCGGTGGCCTTGTCGAAGTCCACCTGCAGCCAAGGCGCGCGTTCGCCGGCCTGGCTGCTCCAGCCGTGGTCGTTTTCGGGGAAGAACACCACGCGGCCGTCCACGGCGTCGTGGATGCGCTCGGGCGTGCCGCTCGACGCGCTCGGCTTGGGGAATTGGCCGCGGACCAGTTCGACGGCGCGGTCGATGCGGGTCGCGCGTACAGGCGCGGCGCGGCGCGAGATCGGCACTTCGATCCGCTCGGCCTTGGCGCTGCGGGCGACCTCCTGCCCGTCAACCAGCACGCGCATGCCCGCACCCTGGCGGTAGTGGCTGCCATCGGCGTCGTAGCGGATCGTCACCAGCCGCCCGTGATAGGGTACGTCCTGCAACTGGAACCACTGAAGGGTGTCCGGCCCGGATCCGGCGGGCACCAGCGGGTCGATCTCGAGCACATCGTCCTCGCGCGGACGCAGTCCGACCAAGCCGGAGATCACCAGGTCGGTGAAGCCCGAATGGAAATAATGGTGGCTGCGCGCCAGGCCGACGATCGGCTTGCCGGTATCGGGATGATAATCCTCCTCCAGGTCGAGCCGGTCGCCCTGAAAGTGGAGCTGCGCATATTGGCGCAGCAGGCGCAGATAGTCGGCGCGGGTGACGACGTCCTGGCGATAGTCACGTAGCAGATTGGCCATGGCGGTCAGCGTCTGCGTCGTCTGGAACGGCCAGATGGGTCCGTTCCACTGGCATTCGGGCGCCGTGCCTTCGTAGCGATACTGCTGCATGTAGTGCGGGTAGCTCGGCTCCACCGTGCGCATGCCGAACGGCCCGCCTAGCCCCTGCGGCGACAGCAGGTGCCTCCAAGCGTCGGCGAAGCGCGGGTCGTTGCTCGGCAGGCCGAAGGTCCAGGGCACGTAGCCGGCGAGCTCGCGCCCGCGGATCGGCTCCCAATATTTCACATGCTCGTTGTTGACCTTGTACCGGTCGATGAAGTGGCCGAGCTTCGGGCTCCACAGCGCTTCCTCGACGCGGGTGCGCAGCCGGTCGGCGCGTGCGTCATAGTCGGCGGCGGTCTTCGCATCCCCAGAAAGGGCGGACAGACGTGCGATCGCGCGCGCGTTGGCGAACATATAGGCGTTGATCGACGGCCGGAACGAATCGCCGCCGCGAAAGCCATCCTTGCCGCCCGAGGCGTCGATCGAGGACATGGTGTATTCGGTCGCGTCGAGCAGCGGCTCGATGAAGTAGAGCCCCTTGGTGAAATCGAACTTGTCGTCCCACAGGCCATAGATGTGGCGCATCGCGGACAGGTGGCGGACCGCATCGGCGCGGTCGCCGTCGACCAGGAAGCGCGCGTAGGTGGCATCCGCGATCGCCTCGCTGAAGTGCCGGTCGTTGCCGCCGTCCTGGTAGAGGAAGTCGATGTAATCGCCCGCATAGCGGCGATCGCGCAGCCAGCGGCCCTCGTAGAGGTGGAAGCCGGTCGCGTCGTTGAGACTAGCATAGGGTTCGCGCTGCCAGCCCACATCGTCCATGAACTCGGTGCTGATGTAGCCCTTTTCACCCAGGTCGCGTTGGTGGGCGCGGAACAGCTTCCAGCGATAGTAATAGACGGCGTCGAGCTTCGGATCGGATGATTCGAATAGCGGGATATTGTCGCGATACCAAGGCGCGTCGTTGCCGAACCGGGTGCGCAGCACGCCGTCCGCATCGATCCGCAACGCGATCGCGGCAGGCTGCTGCGGCGGCTCCGCCGTCGCACCGGCGCCCAGCAAGCCGGTTGCGCCCAGCAGCGCAACCATCCGCACCGTGCGCCCGATGCGCGTCCCCTTCGTCCGGTTGATCGCCAAGCCTGCCTCTCCCTTTTGTCTGAGCAATGCTTAGGTGAAAGGAGGCCGCTTAGACCAGGGGCGTCGGCAACGGCTTCCCCGCAAAATGGGCATCGAGGTTGGCGAGCACCAGCGCGGCCATGGCGGCGCGGCCGGCGACGGTGGCGCTCCCCTGGTGGGGGGCGAGCACGACATGATCCATGTGACGAAGCGCCCGCGGCACGTCCGGCTCGTTCTCGAACACGTCCAGTCCGGCGCCGGCGATCTGCCCGTCGGCGAGCGCCGCGATCAGCGCCGCCTCGTCCACCAGGCTGCCGCGCGCGACGTTGACGAGCACGCCGTCGGGGCCAAGCTCCGCAAGCACCTCGGCCCCGACGATGTGCTGCGTTTCCTCGCCGCCGGGGGCAGACAGGATCAGCACGTCCGAGGCGGCTGCCAGGGCGCGGATGTCGGGCAGGAACCGCCCGGCCACGTCCGGCTTCGCATGGCGGGCGGTGTAGAGGAGTTCGGCCGCGAACGGCTCGGCGCGGCGTGCGATCGCGCGACCGATGCGGCCGAGGCCGAAGATGCCGATGCGGCGGCCGCTCGCCTGACGGCCGGGAGGGACCATCCAGCCGCCGTCGCGCACCATCCGATCGTTGGCGGCGATCCGCCGCTGCACCGCCAGCATGAGCGCGATCGCCTGGTCCGCGACGTCCTCGGTCAGGACGTCCGGCGTGGTCGTCACGCGGATGCCGCGGGCGCGGGCCGCCTCCAGGTCGATGCCGTCATAGCCGACGCCGTTGATCGCGATGATCTCCAGCTGGGGCAGGGCCTCGATCATCGCGGCGTCGATGACGCTTGCGCCACCCGCGACGATGGCGCGCGTGTCCTCGGGACCGCCGCCGCGGTGAACGGTGAAGCGCTCCTCCAGCTGCTCGATCATCTCGGATGCGAGCGGCGTCATGACGAACAGGGGCGGGCGATCGGTCATCGCGTCAGCCTAGCGGCGTGCGATGTGCCTCGACAGGGGGCGGGGTGCATCGGTACGGAACGAACCATGGACATCTTCGATCCGAAGGCCGCAATCCCGTCCTCCATGGGGCCGGCAAGCCGATGAGCGATGCCGATCGCATCCTGACGCCCGCCCGGCGCGGCGAGGACGTCGACGCCGCGCTTCGCCCGCGTTCGCTGGACGAGTTCGTCGGCCAGAAAGCCGCGCGCGAGAATTTGCGCGTGTTCATCGACGCGGCGCGATCGCGGGGCGACGCGCTCGACCATGTGCTGTTCTTCGGCCCCCCAGGGCTCGGCAAGACGACGCTGGCGCAGATCGTCGCGCGCGAGATGGGCGTCGGCTTCCGCGCCACCTCCGGCCCCGTGATCGCCAAGTCGGGCGATCTGGCCGCGCTGCTCACCAACCTCGAGGACGGCGACGTGCTGTTCATCGACGAGATCCACCGCCTCAATCCGGCGGTCGAGGAGGTGCTCTATCCGGCGATGGAGGACCGCGCGCTCGACCTGATGATCGGCGAAGGTCCCTCGGCGCGCTCGGTGCGGATCGACCTGCCGCGGTTCACGCTGGTCGGCGCCACCACACGCCAGGGCCTGCTGACGACGCCATTGCGCGACCGATTCGGCATCCCGGTGCGGCTGCAATTCTATACGGTGGACGAGTTGGAGCGGGTGGTGACGCGCGCGGCCGGGCTGCTCGACCTGCACGTGGCATCGGATGGTGCACGCGAGATCGCCCGGCGCGCACGCGGCACGCCGCGCATCGCCGGACGGCTGCTGCGCCGCGTGCGCGACTTCGCCAATGTTGCGGGCGCCGAGACGGTCGACGCGCGCACGGCCGATGCCGCCCTGAACCGGCTGGAGGTCGACAACCAGGGGTTGGACGCGATGGACCGGCGCTACCTGACCATGATCGCCGACGTGTATCGCGGCGGCCCGGTCGGCGTGGAGACGCTGGCGGCGGGCCTGAGCGAGCCACGCGACACGATCGAGGAAGTGATCGAACCCTATCTGATCCAGATCGGCATGGTGGCGCGCACGGCACGCGGGCGTTGCCTGAACTCGGCCGGATGGAAGCACCTCGGCATCGAACCCCCGGTGAACTCGCAGGACGGCCTTTTCGACTAGGCGCCGGGCGGCGGCGGCGATCGCGTCCGTCGCCAGGTCTGGCGCGAGCGGAACCAGGAGCCTCCCCCGCGCGCTGGAACGATCCACCGGCTCGCAAGCGCCGGCGGCGAGGAGAGAGGCGATGGCGGACACGGAACAGGCGCCCGGCAAGACGGCGCTGCTGATCATCGACATGATCAACGCGCTCGATTTCGAGGACGCGGCGCCGCTACAGGAGGCGGCGGAGGCGGCTGCGGAGCCGATCCTGTCGCTGCGCGCGGCGGCCGACGCGGCGGGCGTGCCCGTCATCTACGTCAACGACAACAACGGCGAATGGCATTCCGAACGCTCGCGCCTCGTCGAAAACGTGACGGAGAGCGATGCGCCGGGGCGCGAGCTCACCCGCAAGCTGGCGCCGCGCAAGGACGATTACTTCATCATCAAGCCGCAGTTCTCCGGCTTCTATTCGACCAACCTGCCGGTGCTGCTGCCCAAGCTGGGGGTCAGCCGGCTGATCCTGACCGGGGTAGCCGCCGACATCTGCGTGCTGTTCACCGCCGCGGACGCGCACATGCGGGCGTACGACCTGTGGGTGCCCGAGGATGCCGTCGCCAGCAGCGATCCGCAGCGTACAAAATGGGCGCTGGAGATCATGCGCAACAGCATGGATGCGGAGATCGGCCCCACCCGCGAGTGCTCGCTCGCCGATTGGATCGCCAAGGCGGAGTGACCAAGGAACGCGGCTGGGCTGCGCTCGTTTGAACCCGCACGCGCCGCCCGGCGTGCTGGAGTTCCCGATGCACCCATTGCCCGTGCGCGCCGGTGGCGCCGCCTGATGCCGACCGCCGATCCCATGCCCTATGGGGCGCTTGCCGCTGCCCTGGCGGACGCAGTTGCGAACCAGGACCTGCTGTTCATCGCGGCCGACGAGCAGCGCGCCGAACGCATTGCCGCGGCGCTGGCCGCCCTCGCTCCCGACGCGGCGGTGGTGCACCTGCCGTCGAGCGACGCGATCCCGGGCGACGATGCGCCGCCCTCCGCCGCCAATGTGGGGCGCCGGGTCGGAGCACTCCGCCGGCTGCGGCTGCTGGCGGGGGACGCCAAGCGGCCGCGGCTCGCCTGCATCACCACGGCGGAGGCGACCGTGCCGCTGCTGCCGCCGGTGGAAAGCTTCGATGCGGCGCCGCCGGCGCTTGCGGTCGGCGACGAACTCGATCCGGAGCCCTTCCGGGCCGAGGCGGAGGCGATCGGCTACTTCACCGACGATCGGGTGGACGAGCCCGGCGAGGTCGCGGTGCGGGGCGGCGTGGTCGACATCTTCCCCGCGGACGCCCCGCGCCCGGTGCGGATCGAGGTGGTGGAGGGACGGATCGCCGCGATCCGCGGCTATGATCCCGCGACCCAGCGCTCCGAAGAGACGCTGGACACCATCGAGATCGGCCGGGCCATGGAGCCCGGGGTCGGGGAGGGTGCGGCAGGCGTATCGCTGTTCGCGCACTTGCCCCCGGTCGCGATTGCCAGCGATCCCGGCGCCGAGAAGCGTCGGAAACGCTTCCTGGCGCTGGCCGAAGACGGCGCCAAGCGTCGTCGCGCAAACGCCGGCGTCGTGTCCGACAGCGATTGGAACGCGCAGTTGGCCAAGGCCGATACGCTCGCCCTGCCGGAGGGCGGGGAAGTGCCGCCGCGCTTCGTCGAGCAGCGCCAGCCCTCGCGCGGCTTTGCGCGGTTCGGCCGCGCCGCATTGGAGGATGGCGCGCTGCTGCTGGTCGGATCGCGCCGCGACCTGCGCTTCCTGGGCGCGCGGGTGAGGAAGCTGCTCAAGACCGAGCCGCAGGAGGTCGCCAGCTGGCAGGCTGCGCGGGCGCTCGGACCTGGTACGGTCGCGACCCTGGTCGCGCCGATCGAGCGCGGGTTCCGCGTCGAAGGACTGGCGGTGGTCGCCGCGTCCGACCTGCTCGGCGGACGCGCGCTGGCAGAGGACAGCGCGGTTGCCGCGATCGACCCGCTGTTTGCGGGTGCCGGCGAACTGCGCATCGGCGACGTGGTGGTGCACGATGACTTCGGTATCGGGACCGTGATGGGGTTGGAGACGCTGCCGGGTGAGCATGGCGGGGACGCGATCATGCTCGGCTATGCGCGCGAAGGCCGCCGGCTGGTGCCGGTCGCCGAGGCTGACCGCATCTGGCGCTACGGCGCCGACGCCGACTCGGTGACGCTCGACTCGCTCGACGGATCGAGCTGGGAGAAGCGGCGCGGCGCGATCGATGCGGCGGTGGCGGAGAGCGCCAAGGGCCTCGCCGCCCTGGCCGCCGAGCGCGACGCGCGCACCACCGATCCGATCGAGCCGGACCCGGCTGCGTACGAGCGCTTCGCCGCCGGCTTCGCCTTTACCGAGACGCCGGATCAGGCGCGGGCGATCGCGGCCGTGCGCGACGACCTCGCCTCGGGCAAGCCGATGGACCGGCTGGTGATCGGCGACGTCGGCTATGGCAAGACCGAGGTGGCCCTGCGCGCGGCTGCGATGGTCGCGCTCGCCGGCCGCCAGGTGGCGATCGCGGCACCCACCACCGTGCTGGTCCGCCAGCACCTGGAGACCTTTCAGAAGCGCTTCGAAGGCACCGGTATCGCCGTCGCCGGCCTCTCCCGCCTGTCGAGCGAGGCGGAGAAGAGAGAGGTCAAGGCCGGCCTTGCCGACGGCTCGATCCGGGTGGTGATCGGCACCGGTGCGGTGGCGGGCGCCGGAGTGGAGTACCACGACCTTGCGCTGGTGGTGATCGACGAGGAGCAGCGCTTCGGCGCGGCCGACAAGGCCAAGCTGCGCGACCTGGGTGCGGGGCACGTCATGGCACTGTCGGCGACGCCGATCCCGCGCACGCTGCAGACTGCGCTGGTCGGCCTGCAGCAGCTGTCGATCCTCGCGACGCCGCCGGCGCGCCGCCAGCCGATCCGCACCGCCATCGCCAGCTTCGATCCCGTGACGGTGCGCAGCGCGCTACTGCGCGAAAAGGGTCGCGGCGGGCAGAGCTTCGTGGTGGTGCCGCGGATCGAGGACATGGCACCGCTGGAGGCGGAGCTGAAGAAGCTGGTGCCGGAGCTGCGGCTGGTCACCGCGCATGGCAAGATGCCTGCGGCCGAGATCGACGAGGCGATGGTCGCCTTTGCCAATGGCGCGGGCGACGTGCTGCTCGCCACCAACATCATCGAGGCTGGGCTGGACGTGCCGCGCGCCAACACGATGATCGTCCACCACGCGGACCGCTTCGGGTTGAGCCAGCTCCACCAGCTGCGCGGCCGCGTCGGACGTGGCGGCCGCCGCGGGCAGGTGCTGTTGATGACCGAAGCCGGTGCCGAGATCGCCGAGTCCACGTTGAAGCGACTGCGGACCTTGCAGGCGTTCGACCGGCTGGGTGCGGGATTTGCGATCTCCGCCCGCGACCTCGACATGCGCGGCGCCGGCGATCTGATGGGCGAGGCGCAGGCCGGGCACATGAAGCTGATCGGCGTCGATCTCTACCAGCATCTGCTCGGCCTCGCGCTGCGATCGGCGCGCGGGGAGGAGGTGACGGTGTGGACCCCGGAGCTGAACCTGGGAATCGAGGGTCGCTTGCCGGAGGGCTGGATCCCTGAAGCCGAGGTGCGGCTGACCCTCTATGCCCGGCTTGCGCGGCTGGGCGACGAGGCGGCGCTCGACGGGTTCGAGGAGGAACTGGAGGACCGCTTCGGCGAATTGCCGGAAGACGCCCAGCGGCTGATGACGGTGGCGCGCATCCGCCAGCTGGCGCGGGTGGCGGAAGTCGCGCGGGTCGATGCCGGGCCGGGCGGAATCGCGCTCACGCCCTACGGCAAGGCGAAGCTGAAGGCCGCGGGGCTGGAGGCAAAGGGTGAGCGTTACGTGCTGGCCGAGCGCATCGAGGATGCGGCCGCGCGCGCGGACCGGGTGCAGGCGCTGCTGGGCGAGGTGGGGGACGGCTGACGCCCCGTACCCCGGCGGAGGCCGGGGTCCAGGGTTACGGAACGCAGCGCTTGTGGCCCTGGGCTCCTGCCTCCGCAGGAGCACGATGGTGGCCGCGTCAGCGCGTGATGGCCAATCCGCTGCCCAGGACCAGCGCGTCCTCGACGAAGCCGCTCTTGTCCTGGCCGTAGCGGCGCAGCGCCCGCATGCGCAGCGACAAGCCCACGTACGAGGCGGCGATTGCGGTCGCCGCGGCCAGCACCGCGGCAGCCTTGCGCTGCTCGGCAGGGGCCAGAGCGGCACCGGCGAAGGCTGCGGTCGCAGTGCGCGCGATCAGGCCCGGCACGACTGTGCGGTCGGGTGCGGTGCGCATCTTGTCGCCCGCCATCTCCGCCGCAGCGAGTGCCACCGCACCGCCCGCGACCAGCGGATGGGCGAGCAGATCGCGGGCCGGCGCATCCTTTGGCAGGCGGTCGCGCCGGGCGGCGCCCGCGACGAGCGCGAGCGGGGTCATGGCGCGCTGGCCTGCGACGAGGCCGATGAGGAGGGAGCGAAGCATGCGGGTCTCCTGGAATGGTCTGGAAGGCAACGAGCGGAGGGCGCCGGGTATCCCCGGGGATCAGGCGGCGCCTTCGTCCACGTCGGGCGCATCCTCCGCATCGACGCCGTTCTCCAGCGCGGCATCGTCGGCGGCGAGCGCGGCGGCGTCCTCGGCATGGATGCCGAACCTAGCCGCCACGTCGGGCGCGTAGCGCAGCAGGTCGCCGCGCAGCTTGATGAGGGCGAGGTCCTTGGACTTGCCCTCCAGCATCACGTCGAAGGTGAGCCCCTCTGCGGTGCGCATGAAGGTCGCGAATTCGAACGGGTTGGTGAAGTCGGCATGGCCCGTCCACACCGGCGGGCGCAGCACCGTCTTCACGCGTGCATTCGGTTTCACCGGCGCCTTGGTGACCTCGTCCTTGGCCGCCTTGCCGCGCTTGGCGGGCGTGATCTTCTGCTTCACCTCACGCATCTCGGTGCGCGGCGACGAAAAGTGGATCTTGGGGCGCACGCCCTCGGGCCAGCTCGCCATGAAACGCTCCAGCGTCTCGCGCAGGTCCAGCCCTTCCGGGTTGAGGCACCAGAAGTGCTGATAGTCGAAGATCAGCCGGACGCCGGTGCGCGCATGGATCCACAGCACGTCGGCGGCCGAGAAGCGGAGGTCGTCGTTTTCGAGCACCAGCCGGCGGCGGACATGCTCCGGGCATTGCTCCCAGCCCTCGATCCAGCGGGCGCGCGCCGCCTCGCGATCGTCATACACGCCACCAACATGGGTGATGACCACCGCCTCGTCGTCCAGCCCCATGCGGTCGAGCATTTCCGACTGGCTGGCGAGATCCTGGATGCTCTTGGCGGTCAGCTCCGGGTTCGGGCTGTTGAGCAGGATATATTGCGACGGGTGGAAGGACAGTCGCATGTCGAGCGACCGCGCCTTGGCACCGAATGCGGCGAGCTCCGCATCGCTTTCCGCCACCATGGCGTGGAACTGCGGCATGTCCGGATGGGTGGCATAGGGCGCCAGGTCCGACGACAGCCGGTACATGGAGATGCCCTTGGCGGCGCAATAGTCGAGCACGCGGTCGACATGCTCGAGCGAGCATTTCAGGTGCGGACCCGCCTGCCAGCGGCGGGTGTCGTTGCTCTTGAGCTCGGGCTTGCCCATCACCTTGACGGGGAAGCCCAGCCGCATCGGGCGGTCGGATCGGTTCGGCATCGCCCGTCCAACGGGCGGGGACGCCAGAGGGTCCTTTATTCCACCAGGGCGTCGATCGCCTGGGCCATGTCGATGTCGCGGTACGACAGCCCGCCCGCGTCATGCGTGGTCAGGAGAATGTCCACGCGGTTCCACACGTTCGACCATTCCGGGTGGTGATTGGCCTTTTCCGCCAGCAGCGCCACCTGGGTCATGAAGGCAAAGGCCTGGCTGAAATTGTCGAAGGTGAAGCTGCGCGTGATTGCGTCCCGCGCGTCGTCATGGTCCCAGTCCGGCAGTCCGTCGAGCGCATCGGCGCGCTCCGCCTCGTTCAACAGCTCCATTCGACCCTCCTTGTGCGGCCTCGCCGGCAAGGCCTATGGACGAAGCCATGTCCGAGCAAGCGCCTTTGCAGTTCGCCCCCGACGCCGCCCGCATCGAGGCGCTGGCCCGCGCCGCGCTCGCCCGCATCCCGGAGCCCTTTGCCGAGCATCTGAAGGACGTGGTGCTGCTGGTCGAGGAGTTCGCGGACGACGAGACGCTGGACGCGATGGGCATCGAGGATCCGTTCGCGCTGACCGGCCTCTACCACGGGCTGCCGGTGGGCGAGAAATCGGCCTGGACCGGCGCTGCCATGCCCGACCGCATCCACCTCTATCGCCGCGCCTTGCTCGACGAGTGGGTCGAGACCGACGTCTCGCTGGAAGCGCTCATCACCCATGTCGTGGTGCATGAGGTGGGACACCATTTCGGCCTGTCCGATGCCGACATGCACGCGCTGGAGGAAGCCGCGGGCGCGTGAGCACGGCGGCGCTCGTGCTGGACGACGTTGCCTGCATCCGTGGCGGGCGGCTGTTGTTCAAAGGGTTCAGCCTTGCGCTGGGCCCTGGGGAGGCGGCGCTGGTGACTGGCCCCAACGGCGTCGGCAAGTCCAGCCTGATCCGCATCGCCGCCGGCCTGCTCGCCCCCGCCGCGGGCCGGGTCGAGGCGAGCGGCGCGCCGGCGCTGCTGGCGGAGGCCGCCGCACTTGATCCGGAACGCACGCTCGCCGACGCCATCGGCTTCTGGGCGGCGCTCGATGGCGCGCGCGGGCGGGTGCCGGACGCACTGGAGGCAGTGGGGCTCGGGGCGCTCGCGGAAGTACCGGTGCGGATGCTGTCGACCGGCCAGCGTAGGCGCGCGGCGCTGGCGCGGGTGGTCGCGGGCGGTGCCGCCATCTGGCTGCTGGACGAGCCGGTCAACGGCCTCGACGCCGCCTCGACCACCCTGCTGGAGGATCTGGTGGCACGGCACCGCGCGGGGGGCGGCATCGTTCTGGTGGCGAGCCATGTGCCGGTGGCGCTGCCCGACGCCCGCGTGCTGCCGCTGGAGCCGGCGGCATGATCGCGATCGTGCTGCGCGAGCTGCGTCGCGCCTGGAGCGGCGGCGGGCTGATGCTGACGCTCGCCTTCTTCCTGCTGGTGGCGACGCTGTTCCCGTTCGCGATCGGCCCGGACGCGAAGCTGCTCGCGCGGATCGGCGGCGGGGTGGTGTGGGCGACCGCGCTGCTCGCTGCGCTGCTGCCGGTCGAACGGCTGGTGCTGCCGGACCTCGAATCGGGCGTAATCGACCAGTTCGCGGTCCGAGGACTGTCCGGTGCGGGTGTCGCGCTGGCCAAGATCCTAGGCCATTGGATCGGCTTCGGACCCGCCGTGATGCTGGCGGCGGCGCTCAGCGCAGCGCTGCTGGAGATGCCGGCGGACGTGCTGTTGAGGCTGCAACTGGGGCTTCTGCTCGGCACCCCGGGCTTGGCTGCATTGGCCGTCGCAACCGCCGCGCTGGTCGCCGGCCTGCGCGGCGCCGGCGCGGTGGCCGGCATGGTGATGCTGCCCTTCGCGCTCCCCCTGCTGGTGTTCGGCGCCGGCGCGCTGGAGGGCGGCAGTTCCGGCCTCAAGCTCGTCGCGGCCACCAGCCTGCTGCTGCTGGCCGGCGCGCCGTTCGTCGCGGGCGCCGCGCTGCGCTTTGCGAGGGAATAGCGCGGGACTGTACCCAATCCCTTCCGTTTGTCTCGAGTAGGGATCGAGCTTGTCGAGAGCCCGTATCGAGAGAGCCGCAGCCAGTCTCTCGATATGCCGTCTCGACAAGCTCGACGGCTACTCGAGACGAACGGGAAAAGACTAGGTTGGGGCGTTTACGGTCGATGTGACCCAGCCGCTACCGCCGCCACCGCGCGAAAATCGCCGTCGGCAGCGTCAGGCCGCGGGCTTCCTCGCGGACGCCGAGCTCGCCGCATTCCACGGTGCCGCCCAGATCCGCCAGGGTCTGGCGCAACAGTTCGCCGATCGCCAGCGCGGACATGCGCACGGCGTAGACGGTGAGGAACAGGAAGCGCGAGTTCTCGTCGAGCAGCTGGCGGCAGTCGGCGATGAGGCCCGGGAGGTGATCCTCCAGCTTCCACACCTCGCCATTGGGGCCGCGGCCCCATTTGGGCGGATCGAGCAGGATGCCGTCGTAGCGGCGGTTGCGACGCACCTCGCGCGCGACGAACTTGCTGGCGTCCTCGACCAGCCAGCGGACGGGCAGGTCGGTCATGCCCGAGAGCACGGCGTTGCCACGCGCGGCCTCGACCGACTTCTTGGATGCGTCGACGTGCACCATGCGGGCGCCGGCCGAGGCGAGCGCGAGGGTGCCGACCCCGGTGTAGCCGAACAGGTTGAGGCACTCCGGATCCTGCGCGTCGCTCAGCTGCTCGCGCATCCAGCTCCACACCGGCGCCATGTCGGGAAAGAAGCCGAGGTGGCGGAAGGGCGTGTTCTGCGCGGTGAAGCGGACCTGGTTCCAGGCGAGCGGCCAGCCTTCGCGCGGTACCGGCTTGTCGAACTGCCATCGGCCGCCGCCTTCCTCGTCGGAGCCGGGCACGAACTCGCCGTGCGCATCCCAGTCCGGGGAGGCCGGTGCCCACATCGCCTGGGGCTCTGGTCGGATGAAGCGATAGGGGCCGTAGCGCTCCAGCTTGCGGCCATGCCCGGAGTCCACGAGGCCATAGTCGGGCCAGGGCTCGCCGATCAGGCTGATGAGCTTCACGCGCGTGCCACCGCGCGTTCGGCGATGTAGCCGGTGACCGCCTCGAACGTGGCGGGCAGGCGATCGCAGCGCTCCTCGCGCTCGAACAGGTCGCCGACGCGGGCAGGCAGGACCGGCCGGTGGCCGGTCGCCCGCTCGACCGCGTCCGGGAACTTGGCCGGATGGGCGGTGGCGAGTGTGACCACGGGAACGTCGGGCGCAATGTCCAGCTCCCGCGCGGCGGCGAGGCCGATGGCGGTGTGGGGGTCGATCAGCTCGCCGGTGCGCTCGCACGCCCAGCGCATGGCGCCCATCATGCCGTCCGCGTCGATGCGCGCGCTGGTGAACAGAGCAGCCGCACCGTCTCGGTGGGCGCCGCTCAGCTGCATCGCGCGGCTGGTCTCGAAACCCTGCATCTGCAGCGCGAGTGCCGCCCCGTCGCGGCCGCCGAGATCGTGCAGCAGCCGTTCGAAGTTGGAGCTCACCTGGATGTCCATCGACGGTGTGTCGGTCGCGGTGACGGTGCCGGTGGAATAGTCGCCCGCGGATAGCGCGCGATGGAGGATGTCGTTGACGTTGGTCGCGACCACCAGCTTGGCCACCGGCAGCCCCATGCGCTGTGCGACATAGCCCGCGAACACGTCGCCGAAATTGCCGGTCGGAACGGAGAAGGCGATGGGCCGCTCGGGCGCGCCCAGGCGGACGGCGGTGTAGAAATAATAGACCACCTGCGCCATCAGCCGGGCCCAGTTGATCGAGTTCACCGCCGACAGGTGGAAGCGGCCGGCGAAGTCCGGCGCGTTGAACATCGCCTTCACCAGCGCCTGCGCGTCGTCGAAGCTGCCGTCGATGGCGATGTTGTGGACGTTGGGCGCGAGCACGGTCGTCATCTGCCGCCGCTGCACGTCCGACACGCGGCCATGCGGGTGGAGCATGAAGATGTCGACGCCGGTGCGGCCGGCGAGCGCATCGATCGCAGCGGAGCCGGTGTCGCCCGAGGTCGCGCCGATCACCGTCACATGCTCCGACCGGCCGGTCAGGAAGCGTTCGAACAACAGGCCGAGCAGCTGGAGCGCCACGTCCTTGAACGCGAGCGTCGGCCCATGGAACAGCTCCAGCAGCCAGTGGCGATGGTCGAGCTGGACGAGCGGGGTGACCGCGGCATGCGCAAAGCGGGTGCCATAGGCGCGTTCGCACAGGTCCCGCAGTTCGTCTTCGCTCAGGCTGTCGCCGACGAAGGGGAGCATCACGCGTACCGCCGTCTCGGCGTAGGAGAGGCCGGCGAGGTCCGCGATCTGCTCGCGCGAGAGCGTCGGCCACGCCTCCGGCACATAGAGTCCGCCATCGGCGGCCAGCCCTGCCAGCGTCGCGCCCTCGAAATCGAGGACCGGCGCATTCCCCCTGGTGCTCACATAGCGCATGCGGAGGCGTTAGCCCCCCGGCCGGGAGGGCACAAGCGCGTCAGCCCTTCAGGCGCCGCCGAAGTGCCAGTGCATAGATGGCGATTGCGATGGCCGCAAAGGCGAACCACTGCACGGCATAGGCGAGATGATTGTTGGGCACGTCGGCGGGGTCCGGCTGGTGGCTGGGCGCAAGGCCGGGTGCGGGCGTCTCGGCGACGATCATCCACACCTTTGCCGCCCGCGCGCCGAAGGCCGCGGCAATGGCGGGCGTGCCGGTCGGGGCTTGTGTCAGCAGGCCCGTGATCCGGCCCCCTTCCCAGTTGGGGCGCAGCTTGGGATCGTTCCCGACGCCCATGTCGGCGCGGAACGTCGCCGTGTGCGGAGCGGTCTTGCAATGTGCGATGTGGCGCCAGCCCGGGGTGCCGTCCCCGGTGCGGCCGGCGTTGATGCTCCAGTCCGTCACGGCGAGGCAGTGCGCGGTCACGCGGCGGAACAGCAGATCGTCTGTCGGGGCGCGGGGAAGGGGGATGACGTCCTTACCCGCATTGGCGGTGAAGCGGGCAATCATCTCCTCCTTCTGGTCCAGCCGGTGGAGCTGCCAGAAGCCGAGGCCGAGCATCGCGGCCACCGCCAGCAGCACCGCTGCGGTGGCGACGGCGGGGAGGCGCCTCATGGTTCGTCGCTCGTCAGCCGGGCCTCACGCGCGGCATTGCGATATTCGAGCGCGAGCAGCAGCGCTTTGGTGAAGCGGAGCGACACCGCGACGCCTCCCAGCGTGAGCGGCAGCCATAGTGCCACATGCAGCCAGGTTGGCGGCGAGAAGAGCAGCTCGACCACCACGGCGAGCACCGTCACCAGCGTGCCGATGCCCATCGTCAGGAATACCGTGGGGCCATCGCCCACGTTGAACTGGAGGAAGTCGAGCCCGCAGTTGGCGCACCGCGGCGCGAAGGCGATGAAGCCGGCGAACAGCGTCTTCGCCCCGCAGCGCGGGCAAAGCCCGCCGGTCGCGGCCGCCAGGGGTTCCGGCGGCGTGCCGGCGGGGCCGGTCACGTCAGCCCGCGTGGACCGGCGCGCCCCATCCGCCCCAGACATAGACGGTGACGAACAGGAACAGCCAGACCACGTCGACGAAGTGCCAGTACCAGGCCGCCGCCTCGAAGCCGAAATGCTGGCGCGGCGTGAAGTCGCCCTGGTACACGCGCACCAGGTTCACGATCAGGAAGATCGTGCCGACGATGACGTGAAAGCCGTGGAAGCCCGTCGCCATGTAGAAGGCGGAGGTGTAGTTGATCGTCCCGAACGGGAAGGGCGCGTGGGCATATTCATACGCCTGGATGCACGAGAACAGCAGCCCGAGCACGATCGTCAGCCACAGGCCCTTCTTGACGCCATCGTCCTCGCCGACGCCGAGCAGGCCCCACAGGCCAACCCGCCGGCCACCGCGCTGCCCATGGATCAGCGCATGATGGGCCCAGGTGATGGTCGTGCCCGAGAGCAGCAGCAGGAAGGTGTTGAGCAGCGGAAGCTGGAACGCGTCGAGGACCTCGATGCCGGCCGGCGGCCATTGGGCGGCGAGCTGCGACGCGGAGTCGATCAGCGAGACCCCGTCCTCATGGTTGAACTGCACGGCGGCCGGAAACAGGGCGAAGTCGAACCATGCCCAGAACCAGCCCAGGAAGAACATCACTTCGGAAGCGATGAAGAGCACCATGCCGTAGCGCAGGTGCAGCTGCACGACCGGCGTATGATCGCCCGCACGCGCTTCGCGGATCACGTCGGCCCACCACAGACCCATGCAGGCCAGAACCGCGATCAGGCCGGCGCCGAACACCAGGCCGCCATAGGCCGCATCGCGCATGTACATGATGCCGCCCACGGCCAGCACCAGCGCGGCGAAGCTGCTCAGCATCGGCCACGGGCTCGGCGGCAGGATGTGATAATCGTGGTTCTTGGTTCCGGCCATCGTCGTCCCCATCCTCTCTTGTCCGCAAAGGTCTAGCTTGGCGTTCGGGGGGAATCCACCGGGTAAAACGTATAGGACAGGGTGATCACGCGCACGTCGCGGGTGTCGGGATCGCTCGCGAGCTTGGGATCGACGTAGAAGATCACGGGCATCCGCACCTCCTCGCCCGGCTGGAGCGTCTGCTCGGTGAAGCAGAAGCACTGGATCTTGGTGAAATACTTGCCGGCCTGGGCGGGGGTCACGTTGAAGGTGGCGGTGCCGGTGATCGGGCCGTCGGTCAGGTTCTTGGCGGTGAAGAACGCCATGTCGCGCGCGCCGATGTCGATCGTCTCGGCCGGTCGCTCGGGTCGAAAGCGCCACTTGAGGTTGGGCGCCACGTTGCTGTCGAAGCGGACGGTGACCTTGTCGCCGATGCCGCCGGGCGCCAGCTCGCCGCGCTGCGTGGTGCCGTTCAGCCCCGTCACCTGGCAGAAGACGCGGTAGAGGGGCACGCTCGCCCAGCCGAGACCCGTCATCGACACGGCGGCAAGGCCGGCGAGCAGTGCGGTGCGGCCGTTGCGGGTCACATCATCCCTGCCTGGATCTTGACGATGCTGATCGCGAACACGAGCAGCACCAGCGCGCCGAGCAGCCAGGCCATCACCTTCGCACGCGATCGCTGGCGGGCGCGAACCAGGGCTTCCTCCTCCGGCGTCACGGCAGCAGCCACCGGTCGACGACTAGCGCGCCGGACACCACGAAGAGGTAGAGGATCGAATAGCCGAACAGCCGCTTTTCCGGCTGCATCGTGTCGCCCTCAGGCGCTGTCGTGCGCCGAGCCACGCCCAGCGCGAACCAGCCGAACACTGCGGTCATCGCAACCGACACCACGCCATAGACCGGGCCGGCGAGGCCAAGCGGCCAGGGGGCGATCGCGGCCAGCGCCATGGGGATGGTGTAGAGGCCGATCTGGGTACGGGTCGTGCGTTCCCCGGCCACCACCGGCAGCATCGGCACGCCGGCCGCCGCATAGTCCATGCGGACGAACAGCGCGAGCGCCCAGAAGTGCGGGGGCGTCCACAGGAACACCAGCGCGAACAGCAGCAGCGGCAGCAACGCGATCTCGCCGGTCGCCGCCGCCCAGCCGATCAGCGGCGGAAAGGCGCCGGCCGCACCGCCGATGACGATGTTCTGCGGCGTGCGGCGCTTCAGCCAGACGGTGTAGATCAGCACATAGAAGAGGATCGAGACGGTCAGGATCGCGGCGGCGGCCAGGTTGATCGCCAGCCCCATCAGCGCGACCGAGAACACCGCAAGCCCGACACCGAAATGCAGCGCCGACTGCCGGTCCATGCGCCCCGCGGGAAGCGGACGGCCGCGGGTGCGCTTCATGTGCGCATCCAGATCCGCCTCGTACCACTGGTTGAGCGCACCTGCCGCACCGGCACCGAGCGCGATGCACAGGATCGCGGTGAAGCCGAGCACGGGATGGATGCCGACGGGCGCGGCAAGCATGCCGCACAGGCCGGTGAAGACCACCAGGGTCATCACGCGCGGCTTGGTGAGGGCGAGGAAGTCCCGCCAATCGGCGGGCATCGTCAGGGAAACTGCGGTCGTCATGGGCTGCGTCCGTGTATAGTCCGGCGGACGCCGCGGCGAAAGGGTTGCCGCCACCCCCTGCGGCGATACAGGGGGCGGCATGCGAACTCTTCTAGCCTGCGCGGCCCTCGCTGCCGCCATCTCCCCGACCCCGGCGCTCGCGCAGACGACGCAGGACGAGCAGGTCTGGATCAACGTTACCGTCACCGGATCGGCCAAGGACGACCTCCTCTACTTCGTCGAGGCACAGCCGCGGCTGATGGAAGGATTGTCGGAGATGCGGCAGGCCCTCCTGCGCGGGGCGATCGGCTGGCGATTGAGCGACCAGGTCAGCGTCTACCAGGGCTATGCCTATGTCGTGCAGCCGGTGGAGGGGCCCGCGCCCGACCGCGACGAGCACCGCAGCTTCCAGCAGCTGTCATGGACGCTGGTGCCGGGCGCGACCGAGCTGTCCTCGCGCACGCGATTCGAGCAGCGCTGGGTGGACGGCTTCAGCGACACTGGGCTGCGCGTGCGCCAGATGGCCCGCCTGGAGACGCCGATCGCCAGCGGGACGAAGCCGCTCAAGGCGCTGCTCTCCGCGGAAGCCATGTTCGCGCTCAACGACGCCGACTGGGGCGCCCGCGGCGGCTTCGACCAGCTGCGCAGCTTCGTGGGCGTCGAGGTGCCGCTGAAGGGCAAGTCGACCATCGAGGCGGGATATCTCAACCAGCTGGTGAACCGCACCGGGGGCGAGACCGCGGTGAACCACGTGGCCTCGGTGAGCCTGTTCGTCCGCCCCTGATCTCCGGCGGCAGCGGATAAAGAAAACGCCCCGGGGAGGATGCTCCCCGGGGCGTTCTTGCTTGCGGAGGTGCTGGACGGTCAGTCGACCTTCGGCAGTGTCTCGAACTGGTGGTAGGGCGGCGGGGACGACAGCGTCCACTCCAGCGTGGTGGCGCCTTCCCCCCAGGGATTGTCGCCGGCGCGGCGGCCGCTTGCCAGCGACACGACCAGGTTGATCAGGAAGATCACGATGCCGACTGCCATGATCACATAGCCAATCGAGGCGATGTGGTTCCAGTACGCGAAAGCGTCCGGATAGTCCGGGATGCGGCGCGGCATGCCGTTGGCACCCAGGAAGTGCATCGGGAAGAACAGTACGTTCACGCCGACGAAGAACACCCAGAAGTGCAGCTTGCCGAGCAGCTCGTTGTACATCTTCCCCGACATCTTCGGGAACCAGTAGTAGAAGCCGGCGAACAGCGCGAACACTGCGCCCAGCGACAGAACATAGTGGAAGTGCGCCACGACATAGTAGGTGTCGTGCATGTAATCGTCGACACCGCCGTTGGCGAGGATGACGCCGGTCACGCCACCGACCGTGAACATGAAGATGAAGCCCAGCGCCCACAGCATCGGGGTCGGGAAGCGCAGCGAGCCGCCCCACATGGTCGCGATCCACGAGAAAATCTTGATGCCGGTCGGCACCGCGATGATCATCGTCGCGGCGGTGAAGTACATCTTGGTGTTTACGCTCAGGCCGGTCGTGAACATGTGGTGCGCCCACACGATGAAGCCGACGGCGCCGATCGCGACCATGGCATAGGCCATGCCGAGATAGCCGAACACCGGCTTGCGGCTGAAGGTCGCGACCACATGGCTGATCATGCCGAAGCCCGGCAGGATCATGATGTAGACCTCCGGATGGCCGAAGAACCAGAACAGGTGCTGGTAGAGCACCGGATCGCCGCCGCCGGCCGGATCGAAGAAGGTTGTGCCGAAGTTGCGGTCGGTCAGCAGCATGGTGATCGCCGCGGCCAGCACCGGCAGCGACAAGAGCAGCAGGAAGGCCGTGACCAGCACCGACCAGGCGAACAGCGGCATCTTGTGCAGCGTCATGCCCGGCGCGCGCATGTTGAAGATGGTGGTGATGAAGTTGATCGCGCCCAGGATCGAGCTGGCGCCCGACAGGTGCAGCGACAGGATCGCCATGTCGACCGAGGCCGAGGGCTCGCCATAGGTCGACAGCGGCGCATAGACCGTCCAGCCGGTACCGGCGCCGCCGAAGAAGGGCGAGGCGAGCAACAGGATGCCTGAGGGCACCAGCAGCCAGAAGGACACGTTGTTCATGCGCGGGAACGCCATGTCCGGTGCGCCGATCATGATCGGCACGAACCAGTTGCCGAACCCGCCGATCATCGCCGGCATCACCATGAAGAACACCATGATCAGGCCGTGGGCGGTGATCATCACGTTCCAGAGGTGGAGCGATTCATCGAGGCTCTGTTCCGAGCCGGCGAGCCAGGTCGCCCAGCTGCCCAGATGCTGGATGCCGGGCTCCGCCAGCTCCCAGCGCATCAGGCCGGAGATGGCGCCGCCGACCACGCCCATGAAGATCGCGAAGATCAGGTAGAGGGTGCCGATGTCCTTGTGGTTGGTGGACAGGAACCAGCGGGCGAAGAAACCAGGGCGATGGTCCGCATGAGGGTCGTGCGAATCATGCGAGTGCGCCTCGAACGCAGAGGGCTGCAGGGCGGTGTCGGTCATGGCTTACTGATCCACGTTGCCGGCGCCGGCCGGGTTGCCGGTTGCGCCCTGGGTGACGGGAGTGGCGGTTTCGGTCGCGTTGACGGTCGGACCGTCACCGCCCGTCGGCGGGGTCGCGGTGTCGTCGACATGGTCGGCCGAAGGCTGCGCCGGCGCGGCGGTGGAGGGTTGGGCAGCACCCGGCATGGTGCCGCCCTTGGCGCGGATCCAGGCGGCGAACTCGGCCGGGGAAACCGCGTCGATGGCGATCGGCATATAGGCGTGGCGCGCGCCGCACAGTTCGGAGCACTGGCCGAAATAGACGCCCGGCTCCTTGATGGTGAAGCTGGTCTCGTTCACCCGGCCGGGGATCGCATCGAGCTTCACCCAGAAGGACGGGATTGCCCAGCTGTGGATCACGTCGTTGGCGGTGGTGATCAGCCGGATCGGCACGCCGACCGGCAGCACGATGCGGTTGTCGGTGGCGAGCAGGCGCGGGCCGTCGGCATCGGTGCGATAGCGCTGGCCGGGTGCGACCTGGTCACGCTCCTTGAGCATGTTGGCGGTCACCGACACGCCGCCGTTGTCCGGATATTCGTAGGTCCAGAACCACTGATTGCCGATCGCCTTCAGCGTCACCGCGTTGTCGGGTGCAGGCTTGAACTGATGGGCGAGCAGCCGGATCGAGGGTACGGCGAACACGGCCAGGATCAGCACCGGCACCGCGGTCCACAGGATCTCGATGGTGGTGTTGTGCGAGGTGCGCGACGGATTGGGGTGGGCGGCCGCGCGATAGCGGATCACCACCCACACGAGCAGCGCGAGCACCAGCAGGACGATCAGCGTGACGACCGGCATCAGCAGGTTGTTGTGGAAGCGGGCCGCCTCCTCGCCGTTGGGCGTCACCTGGTTCTGGATGCCGAGCACGCGCGGGCTCGGCTGGCCCTTGTTCTCGGTCGGGCGAAGCTTCGGGCTGCCATCGGCGTTGAGCGTGGGATCGGCGACGGCTCCGGCCGGCTGGGCCGCACCGGCGGTGGCCGGAGGCGTGACGCTGCCGTCGGGCTGGGCTTCTGCGGAACCGGGAGGCGGCGCCCCCACTTGCGGTGCCGCTGCCTGCGTGCCTGTGCTCGCCGGCACCGCGGGCGTCGTCGCATGGCCGCCCGCTGCCAGCGCCAGACTGGCACCCAGCAAGGCCAGCTTCAGTCCGGAAAGCCCCATTCCAGCCATTCGCATCCCCATCCACCCGTTTTTGTCGCGCGGGCTTGCGCATCCGGAACCCCGAAAAAAGGCCCAGTTGAGGGGTATAGGCAGCGTTTTGCCGTGCCTCAAGCGCGTACCGCCTCTTTTTGCCGCGCCGATTGCCGCGCCGCACGGCTGCGCCTAGAGAGAGCCTCGACCATGACAGACGACGACATCCTGGCGGAATTCCGCGCGGCCGAGGCCCTGCTGGAAGGGCATTTCATTCTCTCCTCCGGGCGCCACAGCGCACGCTATCTCCAGTGCGCGCGGGTGCTGATGGATCCCAGGCGGGGTGCACGGCTGGCGGACGAACTCGTCGCGCGCTTGCCGAGCGACGTGCGCAGCGCGATCGACGCGGTGGTTTCGCCCGCCATGGGCGGCGTCATCGCGGGGCACGAGATGGGCCGGTCGCTCGGCCGCCCGGCGATGTTCCTGGAGCGGCCGACCGGCACGTTCGAACTGCGCCGCGGCTTCCGCCTCGATCCGGGCACGCGCGTGCTGATGATGGAGGACGTCGTCACCACCGGACTCTCGTCACGCGAAGCGATCGCGGCGATTCGCGCGGCGGGCGGCCAGGTCGTTGCGGCTGCGGCACTCGTGGACCGCTCCAACGGCCAGGCGGATCTGGGCGTGCCCTTCTATCCGCTGATCCGGCTGGAGGTCCCGAGCTACGAGGCGGACGCCCTGCCGCCGGAACTGGCGGCGATCCCTGCGATCAAGCCGGGGAGCAGGGCCGCGGCGTGACGGGGCCGATCCGCCTGGGCGTCAACATCGACCATGTCGCGACCGTCCGGAACGCGCGCGGCAGCGGCTATCCCGATCCCGTGCGCGCGGCGCTGCTGGCGGCAGAGGCCGGTGCCCAGGGCATCACCGCGCACCTGCGGGAGGATCGCCGGCACATTACCGACGCGGACATCGCGCGCCTCTCCGCCGAGCTGCCGGTGCCGCTGAACCTGGAGATGGCGGCGACCGAGGAGATGCTCGGCATTGCGCTGCGCCATCGTCCCCATGCCGCCTGCATCGTGCCCGAGAAGCGCGAGGAGCGCACCACCGAGGGCGGACTGGACGCCGCCGGTCAGTTCGATTCCCTGGCGCCCATGGTGGCGTCGCTGCGGGATGCGGGTATCCGCGTGTCGCTGTTCATCGAGCCCGAGGCGGCGCAGATCGACGCCGCGGTCCGGCTGGGGGCGCCGGTGGTCGAGCTCCACACCGGCCGCTATGCGGAGCTGGACGAGGCCGCCCGGGAAGTCGAGCTCAAGCGGCTTGCTGACGCCGCGGCGCTGGCCGCCAAGAACGGCATCGAGGTGCACGCCGGCCACGGCCTAACCTTCGACAATGTCGTGCCGATCGCCGCCATTCCCCAGGTCCGCGAGCTCAACATCGGACACTTCCTGGTCGGCGAGGCGATCTTCGACGGCCTTGCGCCCGTGGTCGCGCGGATGCGCGCGCTGATGGACGCGGCGCGGTGATCGTCGGGCTCGGCTCCGACCTCTGCAACATCGAGCGCATCCAGAATTCGCTCGACCGGTTCGGTGAGCGGTTCATCCAGCGCGTCTTCACCGACGTGGAGCAGGCCAAGGCCGCACGCCGGCCGTTCACCCGCGCCGGGACCTTCGCTAAGCGCTTCGCCGCCAAGGAGGCCTTTTCGAAGGCGGTCGGCACCGGCTTCAACCGCGGCGTGTTCATGCGCGACATCGGCGTGGTCAACGCGCCTTCGGGAGCGCCGACGCTGGCGCTTTCGGGCGGAGCCAAGGCGGCGCTCGATGCGTTGATCCCGCCGGGGCACGTCCCCAAGATTCACCTGACGCTCACCGACGACCATCCCTGGGCGCAGGCGTTCGTTATCATCGAGGCGCTGCCCGGCGCCCAGCAGGAAGTCCGATGACCGGAGAGGACCTGGCGCTGCCGTCCGAAACCCACCAGCCGTCCAAAACGACGCGTCGACCCACAGACTGGGGGGCGGAGATCCGCAACCTGCTGGTGCTGGTCCTGGCCGTGCTCGGCTTTCACAGCCTGGTGGCCAAGCCCTTCTACATCCCGTCGGAATCGATGATGCCGGGGCTGCTGGTCGGCGATCGCCTGGTGGTGACCAAGTACCCCTATGGCTATTCGTTCGTCACCCCCGCCTTCCACCTGCTGCCCTTTTTCCACGGCCGGCTGTTCGGCAGCCTGCCGGAACGTGGCGACGTCGTGATCGTGACGCCGCCGGGCACCAAGACCGACTATATCAAGCGCGTGATCGGCCTGCCGGGTGACCGGGTGCAGGTGTCAGGCGGCATGCTCTACCTCAACGGCAAGCCGGTCGAGCGGCATGCGGCTGGCGACCGGATGATCCCGGTCGACGCCAACACCCACTGCCCCGCGGGGCAGTATCCCGATGCGCAGGTGCGCAATGCAGCGGGCGAAGCATTCTGCCGCCTGCCGATCTATCGCGAGACGCTGCCCAACGGGCGATCCTATGACACGATTGACGCGGTACAGGGCTCGATCGGCGACAATTTCGGGCCGATCACGGTACCTGCCGACCACGTCTTCCTGATGGGGGACAATCGCGACAACAGCGCCGACAGCCGCTTCTCGCTGGCGGACCAGGGGCTGGGTGGTCCCGTGCCCTGGGAGAATATCGGCGGTCGCGCCGAATTCATCACCTTCTCGCTCGACGGAACGACGAGCCTGAATCCGCTGACCTGGTGGTCCTCGCTGCGTAGTGGCCGTGCGGGAACCTCGCTGCATCCGGAACGCGCCCAATGAGCAAGAACGAGGGGGTGGAGGTCGAGCGCGCGCCCGGCCCGAACGAGCTGCGCGATCCGCTGGTGCGGGCGGAGCTGCGCCGTGCCTCGGTCTGGTTCGGCCTGGCGATCGCCGCCGGCCTGGTGGTGCTGCTGATCCAGCCGCTGCTCATCATCTTCGGCGGGCTGGTGTTCGCCGCGATGCTGGACGGCGGGGTGCGGCTGCTCGGGCGCGTGCTGCCGATCGGGCGTGGGCTGCGGCTGATGATCGTGGTGCTGCTGGCCCTCGCCTTCATCCTCGGCACCTTCTACCTCACCGGCGTCCAGATCGCCGCCCAGGCCGAGCAGTTGCGCTCCACCCTGGAAGTCCAGGGCAACCGCCTGATCGCCTGGGCGAACGGCATGGGCCTGATGCCCGGGCGATCCGACCTGAGCGGGATCGTCCAGCAGGCGATGGGATCGGTGGGCCGGCTCACCTCCGCGGTAGGAACGGTGTTCGGCGCGTTCACCAGCCTGTTCATGATCATGGTCATCGGGCTGTTCGTGGCGATGGAGCCGCGCATCTACGACCGCGGCCTTCAGTGGATGGTGCCGGTCGGCAATCGCGCCGAGTTTGCCGTCACCATCAACCGCATGGCCACGACCATGCGCCGGCTGCTCGCAGGCCGGCTGGCCGGAATGCTGTTCGAAGGCGTGCTCACCTGGCTGCTGCTGTGGATCGCCGGCGTGCCCATGGCGCTGCTGCTGGGCATCATCACGGGCTTGCTCGCCTTCATCCCCAACATCGGCGCGTTCATCAGCGGCGTGCTGATGGTGGCGGTGGGCTTCAGCGCCGGCGTCGACACCGGGCTGTGGGCGATCGTCATCTATTTCGTGGTGCAGACCTTCGACGGCTATGTGCTGCTGCCGATCGTGGCCCGCCGCACGGTGGACCTGCCGCCGGCGCTGACGCTGTCCTCGCAGATCCTGGCATCGACGCTGTTCGGCATCCTGGGCCTCGCGCTCGCCGATCCGATGGTGGCGATGATCAAGGTCGCGCTGGAGCGGGAGTCGGAGCGTGCCGCCAAGGCAGGCATCCGGATGAACGAAGAAGACGAAGCGCAGGCACAGGCTTGAGGCGGAAGAGGGGAGGCGACGGATACGCCTCCCCATCCGGTCAGATCCGGGTCGGGTAGATCGGCTGGATGTCGACCGGGATCGCGGCCATGGTGCCGACGACCTTCTGCGCATCGGCATCGAGTTGCTGCCAGCGCGACAGCATCGCCTTGGCGCCCGCATAGTCGCCATTGCCCTGCACCACGATCATGTCGCGGAGCAGGTCGCGCAGCCCCGCTTCCATCTTGGCGTCGTCGATGCGGAAGCGGCCGGCATTTGCATCCCAGGCGAACGCGCCCTTGTCGCGCAGGTAGCCGTATTGCATCGCGGCCCCGCGGCCATGCGCCTCGGCCGTGCCGAAGCGCATCGCGCGGAACACGCCCGCCAGATAGGTCGAGAACAGCTGCGGCTTCTCCGCGACCGGCAGCTCGCCCTTGTTCATCATGAACAGGATGTTCCAGACCCCCATGACGTCGGCCTTGGCCTCTTCCAGCCCGGAGGCCTGTTCCTTCAGCTCCGCGTTCACGCTCGTCTTGCGGCCGTTCAGCGTGATGTTGCCCGGCCCCAGGCTGTGCGACAGTTCGTGGAACAGGGTTTCGAGCTGCATGTACTTCTTGGCCACCAGCCCCGCCTGGTCCGGCACCAGCACCAGCGGCGCCATGGGGGCCAGGATGCGGTCGTACTTGGCGCCCAGCACGTTGGAGAGGATGACCTTCTTCGCGCCCTTGGCTTCGCGCACGCGCTCGTCATTGGGCAGGTTGAAGGCGATGGTGCGGCCGCCATGCTCGTTGTCCCCGCCGCCGCGCACCTGTTCCGCCACTGCGATCGGTGATTCAAACCCGCGCGTGAAGTTCTTGTAGCGCGCGTCGACCGGCAGGTTCGCTTCCATGTCGCGCAGGTAGTGCTTGTACTTGTCGAGCGCGGCGGACTCCTCAGGGTCCTTGATCGTCACGAAGCTCTCGAACGCTGCCTTCGCGCCATAGAGGCGGTCGGTATAGACCTCGTACGGCCCGATCGCGACCTCGATCGGCGTATCCTTCAGGTCCATCCAGGCGAGCTCCGACTCGAAATAGTCGTCGGTCCGGAACGCCTTGGCACGCAGGGTGAGGAAGCGCTTGAGGCTGGCGTTCGTGGTGACGGCCGCCGCCTGCTCGAGCAGCTTGGCCGCCGGCTCCAGCCATTCGCGATACTCCACCGAATAGGGCACCGCCTTCAGCTTGGTGCCGTCACGGCGGACCACCGTGTAGAGGCTGGTGAGCGCCGCCTTCTCCGCCGGGTGCCGGGCGACATAGGCGTCGAACTCCTCGCGGGTCAGGTCCTCGGGGTAGAAGCCCGCACCCTCCGGCATCGGCTGGTCCCCCCAGAAGGGGCGCAGCTCGGCGAAATCGTCCCAAGGACCCAGGTTGGCGTCGAACCAGTCGAGGATCAGCGGCTGATCCGCGCGGCGCATGCGCGAAATCACGAGCCGTGTCTCCGGATTGTGGACCGAGCGCTGGCGCAGGTAGATCGGCGTCATCAGGTCGGATGCCTGGATCAGCAGGTTCACCACCTGGCGCTCCTCGGCCGAGAGGAAGCCGGTGTCGGGTGCAATGTCGACCCGCGCGATCTTGGCGCGCTGCGCCTCCACCGAATAGCCGTCGTCCTCGGTCGTGGACGGGATGGGTTTCAACGCGGTCGCGGACTGCGGGGAAACGCTCTGGGCCTGCGTGCAGGCGGTGGTGGCAAGCAGGGCAACGAGAAGCGGAAAACGCATAACAAACAACCTTGGTGGTGGAGTCCAGGAGATCAGGCGGCGAGGCTCTTGCTCACCTGCTCGAGCATGTCCTTGGACAGGCCGGGCGAGGCGAGGATTTGCTCCAGCGCGGCGCGCATCGCCTGCTGACGGGTGGGATCGAAGCGGCGCCAGCGGCCGAGCGGCGGCATCATCTTGGCCGCCGTCTGCGGGTTCAGCCGATCGAGCGCGATCAGCTGCTGCACGAAGAAGCGATAGCCGCGGCCGTCGGCTGCGTGGAAGGCGCGCTGGTTGACCCCGAACGCACCCACCAGCGCGCGCGCGCGGTTGGGGTTGGCCAGGGTAAAGTCGCGGTGGCCGGCGAGTTCCTCCACCCGCTCGGGCGTGTCGTCGCGGGTCGACAGCGCCTGGGTCGAGAACCACTTGTCGAGCACCAGCGGATTGTCGCGGTAGCGATTGTAGAAGATGTCGAGCGCTGCGACCCGCTGGTCCCCGGGGCCGTTCACCAGCGTCATCAGCGCGCCCTGGCGGTCCGTCATGTTGTCCGCCTGCTCGAACTGGGCGAAGGCGAGCTCGCCGATGTCGGGCGCGCCCGAGGCGGCGAGATAGCCGAGCGCGACCGTCTTCAGGCGGCGCTTTCCTTTGGCCTCGGGCGAATATTCGAACGCACCGCCGCGCGTATCCTCATAAGCCTGGCGCCAGTCGCGTTCGAGGGCGCGGCCGATGTCGCGGCGCAGGGCTTCCCGCGCGCGGAAGATTGCGTCCGGATCGACGATCGGGAGCTGGTCGCCGATGAAGTTGTCGGAAGGGAGCAGCACTGCCTCCGCGACAAAGGCGCGGTCGAGGTCCGGGTTGCGCAGCGTCTCGCGCACGGCATCCACCACCGCGCCATGGTCGCCGCGCCCGCTCGCCACCGACGCGACGAGCGTGTCGAGCATCAGCTGCTGCATCGCCTCGTAGCGCGCGAAGGGATCGTCGTCGTGGCCTGAGAGGAAGCCCAGGTCCGCAGGCGTCCGGTTCGTGTCCACGATCACCGGTGCGGAAAAGCCGCGGTTGATCGACAGCACCGGCCGCTCGGTGACCGCCTCGAAGCGCAGCGTCGCCTCCGCGTCCGACAGCAACACCAGCTGCTCGTCGCCGAGCGGCCGGCCGGTGTTGCCGCCGAACAGCCGCAGCTTGAGCGGCAGCACCATCGGCAGCTTGTGCGGCTGGCCGGGCGTGGGCGGAACCGCCTGGCCGAGGTGCAGCGTCGCGGTGCCGCCGCCCGGCTCGTGCTCCAGCGTGGCGGTGACCCGCGGCGTCCCGGCCTGCGAATACCAGCGGCGGAATTGGGCGAGGTCGACCCCGTTCGCCTCCTCCATGGAGGCGACGAAGTCCTCGCAGGTGGCGGCGGTGCCGTCGAAGCGCTCGAAATAGAGGTCGGTGCCGGCGCGGAAGCGCTGCGGGCCCAGGATGGTGTGGAGCATCCGCACCACTTCCGCGCCCTTGTTGTAGATGGTGGCGGTGTAGAAGTTGGAGATTTCCAGATAGCTGTCCGGGCGGATCGGATGCGCGAGCGGACCCGCGTCCTCCGGGAACTGGGCCGCGCGCAGGGAGCGTACGTCCTCGATCCGCTTGACCGCGGCCGAGCCCTGGTCGGCGGAGAAGCCCTGGTCGCGGAAGACGGTGAAGCCCTCTTTCAGCGACAGCTGGAACCAGTCGCGGCAGGTGACGCGGTTGCCCGACCAGTTGTGGAAATACTCGTGCGCCACGACGGCAGCGATCGCGTCATAGTCGTGGTCGGTCGCGGTGTCCGGATCGGCCAGGATGTAGCGCGAGTTGAAGATGTTGAGGCCCTTGTTCTCCATCGCGCCGAAGTTGAAGTCGTCGACGGCGACGATGTTGAACACGTCCAGGTCGTATTCGCGGCCATAGACGCGTTCGTCCCAGGCCATCGACGTCTTGAGCGCGTCGAGCGCGTGATCGGTCTTGGCGAGGTCCTTCTCCCGCACCCAGATGGCGAGCTGCACCTCGCGTCCGCTTGCCGTGACGAAGGTGGCGCGGTTGGCAACCAGGTCGCCCGCCACCAGCGCGAAGAGGTAGGAGGGCTTGGGGAAGGGGTCGTGCCACTCCGCCCAGTGGCGTCCGTCTTCCAGGTCGCCGTGCGCGATCGGATCGCCGTTGGCGAGCAGCACCGGGAAGCGCGCCTTGTCGGCAGTCATGCGCACCGAATAGCGCGCGAGCACGTCGGGCCGGTCGGGGAAGAAGGTGATGCGGCGGAAGCCCTCCGCCTCGCACTGGGTGCACAGGTTCCCGCCCGAGGCATAGAGCCCCATCAGCTGGGTGTTGCGTTCCGGCGCGATCGCGACCTCCGTCTCCACGACATGGGCCTTGCCGTCGAGGTCGACCACCAGCGCGTCGCCGTCCATGCGCCAGCGGTCGTTGCTGCCGGCCACCCCGTCGATCCCCACCGACAGCGGCTGGAGCCCGTCGCCGTCGAGGCGGAGCGGCCGGTCGTGGTCGCCGTTGCGCGTCACGTGCAGCTTCGCGCGCACCACCGTGCGTGCCGGATCGAGGTCGAAGTCTAGCGCGATCTCCGACACCTGCCAGTCCGGCGCGCGATAGTCGCTGCGCAGGATCGGCGCGGGAGGCTGGTCGGGGGAACGGAGTGCGTCGGCCATCGGAAAACCCTTGCGGAGGCGGTCGGGGCCTGAGTGCGCGCGTGATTGCGTCGCACCGCGGCCCGCTGCATAGCCGACCCATATGCCCTCGACGTCAAGGATTCCAATGCTCCGTACCGTCCTGCCGCTCGTCGCTCTCGTCGCCACCGCTCCGATCGCATCCCCGGTCCTGGCCCAGAAGGCCAAGCCTGCACCGGCCGCACAGCCCGCCGCCGATGTTGCCCAGCGCAATGCCGCGGCGAACGCGCCGCTGCCATCCGATCAGGCGGCGATGAAGGCGCATGTGCTGTTCCTCGCCTCCGACGCGATGCGCGGGCGCGAGGCGGGTTCGCCGGAATATGACATCGCCGCCAACTATGTGGCGTCGCAATTCTATGCGGCCGGGCTGCGGCCGGCGGGCGACCAGGGCAGCTATCTCCAGAAGGTGCCGCTGCTGAGCTACAAGCCGGCCGACAAGGGTGGCGTCGCGATCGGCGGCGAGCCGCTGGTGTTCGGGGAGGACTATATCCCCGCCGGCAACCCTGCGACGCCGCAGCTGGCGGTGGACGCGCCGGTGGTGTTCGTCGGCTATGGCCTGGTCGCGCCGAGCATCGGCCGCGACGATTATTCGGGCGTGGACGTGAAGGGCAAGATCGTGGCGATCGTGCCGGGAACGCCCGACGGCCTGAACGGAGAGGAGCGCGCCCACTTCGGCAGCCCTGCCACCAAGGCCGCGATCGCCATGTCGAAGGGCGCGGTGGGCATCGTCACGCTGGAGACGCCGGAGGCGGCCAAGCAGCGACCCTTCGCCAAGCTGGCCGAGAGCTGGAACCAGCCGCGCGTCACCTGGGTGAACCGCAACGGCATCGCCAACGTCCCCGCACCCTCCACGCCGACGCTGGGCATGCTCAGCCAGGCCGCGACCACCAAGCTCTTCGCGGGCGCCTCAACCAGCTGGGAACAGGTGGCGGCCGCGCTCAAGGGCCCGGAGCGGTTCGAGGCGATCCCGCTGCACAAGAACCTGTCGGTGCGGATGACCACCACCAGCACGTCCTTCACCAGCTACAATGTCGCTGGGCTGTTGGTGGGAAGCGATCCCGCAGTGGGGAGCGAGGTGGTCGTGCTGAGCGCGCACCTGGATCACGTCGGTGTCGGCACCGCGGTGAAGGGCGACAGCATCTATAACGGGGCGATGGACAATGCGGTCGGCGTCGCCTCGCTGATCGAGGAGGCGAAACGGTTCCAGGCCTCCGGGCAGCCGCCGCGGCGCAGCGTCCTGTTCCTGGCCGTCACCGCCGAGGAGAAGGGGCTGGTCGGCTCCGACTATTTCGCGAACAATCCCACGATCGCGAAGTCGGCACTGGTCGCCAACGTCAACCTCGACATGCCGATCATCACCTACAAGTTCACCGACGTGATCGCCTTCGGCGCAGACCGTTCGACGCTGGGGCCGATCGTGCGCCGCGCGGCCGCGATGGCGGGTGCGAGCTTCTCGCCCGATCCCATGCCGGAGCAGGGCCTGTTCGTGCGCTCCGATCACTACCGCTTCGTGCAGCAGGGCATCCCCTCGGTCTTCCTGTGGCCGGGTGAGGCCGGCGCGGGCAAGGCTGCGGTCGAGAAGTTCTTTGCCGAGCATTACCACCAGCCCTCCGACGAGGTGGTGCAGGACCCGGCGATCGACTGGGAATCCGGCGTCCGCTTCATCAAGGTGAACTATCAGATCGCCCGCGACATCGCCGATGCGCCCGAACGGCCGGTCTGGAACCGGGGCGACTTCTTTGGGACCCTCTACGGCGGCATCGGGGCGGTCGAGCCCGTCGAAACGCCCAAGGAAGAAGCGCCGAAGGGGCGCGCTAACCTGCGACAATCGGTTACAAAGTAGCGATTGCCAGCCCGCGGAGGCGACGGCTAACAAGGCCTCGTCCTTGCCCAGCGCCTCGGCGGGCGGCCAGCGATGCCCAGAGCGCCAGCTCCGGGTCTGCGTCCGGCTGCTCCGTGCGGGGCCGCCCGTATCCCCGGCGCGTAGCCGCGGCCTCGGCCGTGGTGTCGTGCAACGACCAGGCTTTCGCTATGCACCCGGCTTTTCCTCACGCGACCCTTCCCATGTTTGCCGCGGCTCTGCTGCTCGCCGGCTGCTCGCATGAGGAAGAGCAGGAAAAGGGTGGGGGACGCGGCGGCGCACGCGGGCCGGCGCAGGTCGGCTTCGTGGTGGTCCAGCCGACCAGCGTCGCCCAGACCGTCGAGCTGAACGCGCGCGTCACCGCCTATGAGCAGTCGGAGGTGCGGCCTCAGGTCGCGGGCGTGATCCGCCGCCGGTTCTTCACCGAAGGTTCGATCGTCCGGCGGGGCCAAACGCTCTACGAGATCGATCCCCGCATCTACAGCGCCGCCGTGTCGGAAGCGCAGGCGAACCTCCAGAGCGCGCGCGCGAATGCCGAGGCGACCCGCGTCAACGCCGAGCGGCTGCGCCCGCTGGCGCGGATGGAAGCAGTCTCTCAGCAGGAATATACCAACGCCGCCGCCGCATCGCGCCAGGCCCAGGCCTCGGTCGCGCAGACGCAGGCGCAGCTGGAGACGGCGCGGATCAACCTGCGCTTCACCAGCGTCCCGGCTCCGATCACCGGGCGCATCGGTCGTTCGCTCGCGACCGTCGGCGCCCTCGTGACCGCCAACCAGGCGGACCCGCTTGCGGTGATCCAGCGTCTCGATCCGATCTTTGTCGACATCCAGCAGTCGAGCGCAGAGCTGCTCGCGCTGCGGCGTTCGCTGTCGCGCGACGGCGTCGCTCCGGGGCGTGCCACCGTGCGGCTCAAGCTGGAGGACGGCAGCGACTATGAACAGACCGGCACGGTCGAGTTCGCGGAATCGCTGGTCGATCCCAGCACCGGCACGGTGACGCTGCGCGCCCGCTTCCCCAACCCGAACGGCTTGCTGCTGCCGGGGATGTTCGCACGCGCAGTGTTCGCCCAGTCGATCAACAGCCGGGCCTTCCTCGTGCCGCAGCCCGCCATCAGCCGCAGCCCGGCCGGCGAGGCGACGCTGTTCGTGGTGGGACCCAACAATACCGCCGTTCAGCGCAAGGTGGTCACCAGCCTGACGCAGGGGACCAATTGGGTGGTGACCCAGGGGTTGCAGCCCGGCGACAAGGTGATCGTGCAGGGAACCGGCAACTTGCGTCCCAACGCCCAGGTCCGCCCGGTCCCCGCGGACAGCCCGCAACGGGTCGCCCCGCCGCAGGGAAACCCCTCCGGCCAGGGCAAGCAGGGCAGCCAGTCGGGCGCAGCCACCTCCGCCAAGGGGGGCTGAGCCAGCATGTCCCGGATCTTCATCGATCGCCCGATCTTCGCCTGGGTGATCGCGATCATCACCATGCTTGCGGGCATCGGCGCGATCTTCAGCCTGCCGATCGCGCAGTATCCCGACGTCGCGCCGCCCCAGGTCAACATCCGCGCGACCTATCCGGGCGCGAATGCCCAGACGATCCAGAACAGCGTCACCCAGATCATCGAGCAGCAGCTGACCGGCATCGACGGGCTGCTCTATTTCAGCTCCCAGTCCAGCTCGCGCGGGCAGGTGACGATCAGCGCGACCTTCGCCAAGGGCACCGATCCCGACATCGCGCAGGTGCAGGTCCAGAACCAGGTCCAGCAAGCGCTGTCGCGCCTGCCCCAGCAGGTGCAGCAGCAGGGGCTGCGCGTCACCAAGTCGAACCCCGACTTCCTGATGATCGTCGGCGTCTATGACGAGACCGACCGCAGCACCAACGGCGACGTTTCCGACTATCTCGAATCCAACCTCGTGGAGCCGCTGGGCCGCATCGAGGGCGTGGGCGAAACCAACGTCTTCGGCTCGCAATATGCCATGCGCATCTGGCTCGATCCGGCCAAGCTCGCGAGCTACAGCCTGATCCCCGGCGACGTCATCACCGCCATCCAGAACCAGAACACCGAGGTGGCCGCGGGCGAACTGGGCGGGCAGCCGCAGCCGAACACCCAGCTGCTGAACGCAACCGTGACCGCGCAGGCGCGTCTCCAGACACCCGAGCAGTTTCGCGCCATCATCCTGAAGACCCAGAGCAGCGGTGCGAGCGTCCGGCTCGGCGACGTCGCCCGCGTCGAACTGGGCCAGGAGAACTACAGCTCGCTCAGCCGCGTGAACGCGCATCCGGGCGCCGGCGTCGCCATCTCGCTGGCGCCAGGGGCGGACGCGCTCAAGACCGCCCGGCTGGTGAAGGCGGAAGTGGCGCGCCGCGCCAAGGACTTCCCGCAGGGCTATACGTACGACTACGCCAACGACACCACCGCCTTCATCCAGCTGTCGATCAAGGAAGTGATCAAGACGCTGATCGAAGCGGTGATCCTAGTCGTAATCGTCATGTTCGTGTTCCTGCAGAGCTGGCGTGCGACGCTGATCCCGACGATCGCGGTGCCGGTCGTGCTGCTGGGCACCTTTGCCGTCTTCTATCTCGCGGGCTTCTCGATCAACACGCTGACCTTGTTCGGGTTGGTGCTGGCGATCGGCCTGCTGGTCGACGACGCGATCGTGGTGGTCGAGAACGTCGAGCGTCTGCTCGAAGAGAATCCCGAGATGACGCCGCGCCAGGCGACCATCGAGTCGATGAAGGAGATCCAGGTCGCCCTGATCGCGATCGGCATCGTCCTTTCCGCGGTGTTCCTGCCGATGGCCTTCTTCGGCGGCTCGACCGGCGTGATCTATCGCCAGTTCTCGGTGACGATCGTGGCGGCCATGGTGCTGTCGGTGCTGGTGGCGCTGATTCTCTCGCCCGCGCTCACCGCGACGCTGCTCAAGCAGAACCCGCGCGACGAGAATGGCGAGCATCTGCGCGACAGCCGGTTCGCGCGCCGTTTCCCGGGCGTCGTCCGCCTGGCGGATCGCGCCCGCCATGGCTTCAACCATGGCTTCGAACGGATGGTCGCGCGCTACGAGGGCGGCGTGCAGCGGGTCATCAACCGCAAGTGGCTGTTCCTGCTGATCTATGCAGGCGTTCTCGCGCTGCTGGTGCTGCTGTTCGTGCGGCTGCCGACGAGCTTCCTGCCGACCGAGGACCAGGGCGCGGCGCTGGTACGCTACCAGTTGCCGGCCGGGGCGACGCGCGGGCGTACGGAGGCGGTGCAGCGGGCGGTCGAGGACTACCTGCTCAAGCACGAAGGCAAGAACGTTCGCACCATCCTGACGGTCAGCGGTGGCGGCAGCGGAGCGGCCGGCCAGAACACCGGCCAGGGCTTCATGAACTTCGTCGACTGGTCGGAGCGCGAGGGCAAGGAAAACAGCGCCGATGCGATCGTCGCCCGTGCCGCGGCCGCCTTCCGCGGCTTGCGCGACGCGCAGGTCTATGCGCTGATCCCGCCGGCGATCCGGGGTCTCGGTCAATCGAGCGGCTTCACCATGGAGTTGCAGAACACCAGCGGCATGTCCGCCGAGGCGTTCGCAGAAGCGCGCGACAAGCTGCTCGCGGCCGCAACCGCCGATCCGAAGCTGACGGGCGTGCGCCTGACCGAGCTGCCCGACGTCGCGACGCTGCAGGTCGATCTCGACCAGACCAAGCTTTCCGCGCTGGGTCTCTCGCAAAGCGACGTCAACGCCACCCTGTCGACCGCATGGGGCGGCCGCTACGTCAACGACTTCATCGATCGTGGCCGCGTGAAGCGGGTGTACGTCCAGGGAGATGCGCCCTACCGCGCCGCGCCCTCCGATCTCGACCAGTGGTTCGTTCGCACCGGGGACGGCTCAATGGCGCCTTTCTCCTCCTTTGCGCAGACGTCCTGGGGCGTGGCACCGACGACGCTATCGCGCTTTCAGGGCCTGCCGTCCTACGAGTTCCAGGGCGATGCCACCCCAGGCACCAGCTCGGGCGAGGCGATGGAGCGGATTGCGGCGCTTGCGGCCGAGATCCCGGGGGTTGGCGTCGCCTGGGCCGGGCTGTCGTTCCAGGAGCGGCTGTCCTCCGGCCAGGCGCCGCTGCTCTACGGCCTGTCGCTGCTGGTCGTCTTCCTGTGCCTCGCTGCGCTTTATGAAAGCTGGTCGATCCCGATCGCGGTGCTGCTGGTGATCCCGCTCGGCCTGATCGGCGCCGTGTTCTTCGTGACGCTGCGCGGGCTGGAGAACGACGTCTATCTCCAGATCGGCCTGCTCACGACCATGGGGCTGGCGGCCAAGAACGCGATCCTGATGATCGAGTTCGCCGAACAGGCAGAGCGCAAGGGCGCGCGCGTCATCGACGCCGCGCTGGAGGCGGCCCGCATCCGTCTGCGTCCGATCCTGATGACCAGCCTTGCCTTCATCTTCGGCGTGCTGCCGCTCGCGCTGTCCACGGGCGCCGGTGCCAACAGCCGCATCGCGATCGGCACGTCGGTGATCGGCGGCATGGTGACGGCCACGATCCTCGCCATCTTCTACATCCCGCTGTTCTTCGTGCTGGTGCGCCGCGGCGTGCGCGACGGTCTTGCCAAGCTCCGCGGCAAGCCGACCGGTCACCAGCCCAAGGACCTGCCGAAGGAGGAACCCGCGGCATGAACGCCCGGCTGACCGCGCTCTTGCCGCTGCTGCTGGCAGGCTGTTCGATGGCCCCGGAGGACGTCCGTCCGCCGTCGCCGGTGCCCGCGTCCTGGCCGGTGGGCGATGCCTATCTGCGCCAGAGCGAGGCGAGCCTGCCGGTGGTGAGCTATCGCGACGTGTTCGTGGACCCGCGTCTCCAGACGCTGATCGGCCAGGCGCTGGTCAACAACCGCGACCTGCGCATCGCCGCTGCGAACATCGTGGCGGCACGGGCGCAGTACCGCATCCAGCGTTCGGAGCTGTTCCCGCAAGTCGATGCCTCGGCCAGCTACACCCGGTCGCGCAGTGCCGGGCAATCGTCCGGCAGCGGCACCGACGGTGGAAGCTCGGGGGACCAAGGCGGCAGCGGGGCGAGGACGAGCGACCGCTTCGGCGCGGACCTGGGCGTCACCTCGTTCGAGCTCGACCTGTTCGGCCGGATCCGCTCGCTCACGCGCGCGCAGCAGAACCAGTATTTCGCAACCGAAGCGGCGGCGCGCGCGACGCGGCTGACGCTCGTCGCCGACATCGCGGACGCCTGGCTCACCTATGCCGCGGACACGAGCCTGCTGCGCATTGCCGAGCAGACGGCGGCCAGTGCGGAGCGCAGCGTCACGCTCACGCGCGCACGGCTCCGGGGCGGGGTCGCGCCCCGCACCGATCTGCGCCAGGCCGAACAGATCCTAACCGCCGCCCAGGCGGACGTCGCGGAGCAGCGTACCCAGCTGGCGCAGGACGTGAATGCGCTGCAACTGCTGGTCGGTGCGCCGTTCGACCGTGCCTTGTTGCCGGAGACCATCGAGCAGGCGGCGCCTGCCATCCGGGCGCTGCGCGCAGGCGTCGACTCCGGCGTGCTGCTGCGCCGGCCTGACGTGGTGCAGGCGGAGTACCAGCTGCGTGCCGCCAACGCCGAGATCGGCGCTGCCCGTGCCGCGCTGTTCCCGCGCATCTCGCTGACGGCGGTGCTGGGGCTCGCCAGCAATGCGCTGGGTTCGTTGTTCGACAACGGCGCCTTCACCTATTCGGCCGGACCCGCGGTGGCCTACCCGATCTTCCAGGCCGGGGCCGCGCGCGCGAACGTCCGGCTGACCGAGGCGCAGCGCGAAGGCCTGCTCGCGGAATATGAGCGGACCATCCAGATCGCGTTCCGCGAAGTGTCCGACGCCCTCGCCCGGCAGGGGACGATCGGCGAGCAGCTGCGCGCTACCGAGGCGCAGACCGCGGCGGCCGAGGACACCTTCACCCTGACCGAGGCGCGCTATCGCGGAGGGATCGATACCTTCCTCGCGAGCCTCGACGCGCAACGATCGCTCTACCAGTCGCAGCGCACCCTGGTGCAGACCCGGCTGGTGGCCGCCAGCAACCGCGTCACCCTGTACCGTACCCTCGGCGGCGACACGCTGCTGGAGGCGACGGAACAGGGGCCGATCCCGGCCACGCCCGCCGACTGAACGGAACCCTCGCCGCCGGCACTGGTTCGGGAAGAGAGATTCCGAGGAGAAGGACCATGAGCGACAAGCAGCCGATGCAGGCAGCCGGCAAGGGCGTGGCAGAGGGCCAGGACGGCGTCGACCAGGAGCGGGTGAACGGCCGCAACGCCGGAGGCGAGAGCGGCGGCGGCGCCTATCCCAATCCCCACACGGGGAAGGAAGAGAAGCAGAGCGGCTTCATGGGCCATGGCGGCCAGACCGACATCGACTATCGCGGCCCCGGCCAGGGCAGCGAAGGCGAGGGCAAGACTGGCGCCAACGCCAATGCCGGGACGGGGTCGAACACGGACTGAGGCCGCGCTTCGGCCGGCCGGAGCGGTCAGCCGGTATCGGCATCCACTTGAAGACCGAGCCGATACTTCCCCGTTTGTCTCGAGTAGGGATCGAGCTTGTCGAGAGCCCGTATCGAGAGATGCCCCGCAACCGGCCTCTCGATACGACGCATCGACAGGCTCAGCCCCTACTCAGCATGGACGGGTCTGCTCGATGGCGTCGCGGTCCCGTCTATCCCCGTACGATCGGATGCCGCTCGCGCAGGTCGTCGGCGACGCGTTCCACCGCCTCGACCGCGGCGGCGTTGCCCGACGGATGGATCGACCAGTTGCAGTGCGCGTGCGTGTCCAGGCTGTGGACGGTGACCTGGCCGATCACCAGCCGCCAGTGCCGGCGCGTGCCGCCCGCATCCCGCACCAGGGTCGTGACGAACAGGTCCAGCAGGTCGGCAGCGGTCATCTCAGCGCTCATAGCCGCAGGTAGCGGAAGTACCAGACCTCGTGCCCCTGGCGCCGCGCCTTGCGTTCGTAGCGCGTCTCCGGCCAGTCGGCGGGGCGGGTGAGAAAGTCCTGCGCCGTCTCGGCAGCCCAAGCGAAGTCGCGGCGCCCGCGCATCACCATCATCGACCACCGGCAATAGGTCGAGTCGTCGGTGCCGAGGCGGAACTCGCCGCCGGGCTTGAGCTTGGCGGCGATCATGTCCAGCGGGCCGTCGTTGACCATGCGCCGCTTGGCATGGCGCGCCTTGCGCCAGGGATCGGGGTGGAGGAGGTAGACGCGCTCCAGGCTGGCGTCGGGCAGCCGCTCAAGCGCCTCCAGCGCGTCGCCCATGTGCAGGCGGACGTTCTCCAGCTCGCCGTCGCGGATGTGGTTGAGCGCGCCGACGACGCCGTTCAGGAACGGCTCGCAGCCGATGAAGCCATGGTCCGGGCGCATCGCCGCCTGGCCTGCGAGGTGCTCGCCGCCGCCGAAGCCGATCTCGAACTCCAGCGGACGTGTGTCGCCGAACAGCGTCTGCGCATCCAGCGGGCCTTCGTCGGGGATGCTGACGACGGGGAGCAGGTCTTCCACCAGCGCGGCCTGGCCCTGGCGCAGCTTGTGTCCCTGGCGGCGGCCGTAGAGGCGGCGGATCGAGGTCGGATCGGTCATGGCGCGGGGCTGTAGCCGCCCGCCGCGCTGGCTCCAAGCGCCGATGGAGCCTGCCATGCTCCCAGGGGTTGTTCGTGCGCACCCATGGAAGGCGACGAATGAGCAAGGGCAGGACGGGCAAGGCGCTGGCGCACGAGTTGGAGCGCGTCGACATCAAGGCAGGGCGCGCCGCTGCCGAATGGCACGACCACGTCGTGGTGCGTGCGCTGAAGCTGGTGCGCGAGCTTGCCGACCAGCCGCCGCTGATCGCGCTGTCGATCGGCACGGCAGCAGTCGGTGCGGCACGGAGCGATCGCCGCCTCGCACGGACGGGCGCGCGCATGCTGGCCAGCCATCTCGCGGCCACGGCGATCAAGGCCGCGATCAAGCGCAGGGTCGATCGCGCACGGCCGCGGTTGTTCAGCAGCGACCATGATCACCGGCTCACACGGGGCGACCGCAACGAGGGGCCGCACAATTCCTTCCCCTCCGGCCACACGGCGGGGGCGATGGCGGTAAGCCGCGCGATCCTGCGGGAATATCCAGGCGCGAGCCGCCCCGCCTATGCCGCGGCGGTAGCGATCGGCGCTCTCCAGCTGCCGACCGGCTCGCATTTTCCGATCGACGTCCTCGCAGGGGCCGCGATCGGCGTCGGTTCGGAAGCGCTGGTCGCGCGGATCTTCCCCGACGCGGCGCCCGAGCGGGTGCCGTCGATATGAAGACGGAGATGTAGGAAAATGGCGCGCCCGGAACGATTCGAACGTCCGACCCTCAGATTCGTAGGAAGAAGTCTTGTCTAACGTCCTCATCGGGATAAGAGGCGCGGAGGTAGATGACTGTTCCTCACCGTAGATTATCGTTATGTGTCAGTGTCTTACTTTATTTTCGCTTGTAGACCACTGTGGTCGAAAGCACCCCAAAGTGCCGCCAATAGGATTGCTCCACGATTACTCAGGAGCGAACCTTGGCCAAGAAGCGCATCAGCCTTTCGACCATTAAACCGATCGTCAACTCCCCTGCATCCGGCACGAAGAAGTTCGTGTGGGACACCGAAGTGAGAGGGTTCGGTGTCTACAAGACGAGCGAAGGGGTCCCGACTTTCGTCTACCAGTATAGGTTCAAGGGCGGGCGCTCTCAACGCGTCACTTTCGGCACCCTGGGCGAATTCACCGTCGATAGTGCGCGTACCTTCGCCTCGACCCTCGCACACGAAGTCCGGACCGGCACCGATCCCATTGCAAAGCGCAAGGCGGAAATGGCCGCCACTGCGGCAGACACTGGCCTCGTTATCAGCACCTACTTCGAGGATTACGTCTCTCGTCGACGTACCGGCAACGATCCCATGAGCGCCAGCCAGATCGGCGTCTTCCGCCGCGACCTGTTGGCCCACATAGGCGACAAAAGGCTCGACAAGCTCACCACTGACGACGTGGACAAGTACAAGGCGGAGCTGTTCGCCCGCGGCCCCTCGATGGTCCGCTCGGGGCTGGTATGCCTCAAGACGCTCATCAACGACGGGGTGTACCGCTCGGCTTTCCTGCGGACGTCCGGCCACGTTTTCGAGGTTCCGAAGACCGGCAAGCGGGACAGGCGACTGACCGACTGGGAGTGGCTGCGACTGCTGGAAGCCGCGCGGGATCTCGGTGGCCCCCGTGGCGACGTCGTCGAGGTGCTGATCCGGTTCGGTAAGCGGAAGGAAGAGATCGCCGAACTGCCATGGGAGGAGCTCGACATGGACAAGCGCCAGTGGCGCCTGCCGCCGGAGCGCAACAAGAGCGGCAAGCCCCACCTGATCCTCCTGCCGAAGCAGGTCTACGACATCATCGCGCGTCAGCAGCCGGATCCCACGAAGCGCACCGGCCCGGTGTTCACCCTCAACGGCACGGCGCCCGTCGAGATGGGGTCGCAGGTGAAGGACGTGCTCGATTCGCTCATCCACCGCCGCATGGAACTCGCCAACCAGCGTGACGGCACCTCGAAGCGCATCGCGCACTTCACGATCCACGACACGAGGAAGGTTCCCGCGTCGGACCTCGCCGAGGCACCCTTCTCCTTCAGTCGCGACACGATCAACGCGATGCTGCTCCACACCAACGGAGACGAACTCGACGCGACCTACATCCTCACCAAGCTCGTGCAGGAGGCGGGCGACATGGTGCAGCGCTGGAACGACCACGTCGATCAGCAGCTGGCTAGTACCAAGGCGTGGCCCGGCGGGCGCGAACTCCCGTCGATGGCGCCGGCAGAGCGGACGGCGCGCCTGGACGACCTCCGCGCGGGGTGGCCGAAGCGTGCCGATCAGAAGCGCGCCGCGGAAACGGCTGGAGACCGGAGGCGGAACAGGCGGCGCAAGGATTGAGAAGAACCGTCATCGTCTCCATTCAACTTCGAATAGGAGAACGGTGATGAAAACGGCCGACGCCCTCGCGGGATACCGTGAATACCCACATGTGATCACTCGAGGCGTCAGGCAAAATCGACGGTGGGCCATGTCCGTCACGAACGAACCGGTCACGGCCCACTACGCCACACAAGCCTTGACCTTCCACGGTCCCGGTTTCGTCGATGAATTCGGAACCATCACCGCTTCGGGGCGCGACGCGGTGATCGCCGCCTTCCAGAAGAAGGCGAGCTGGTCGAAGGCGAGCTACTGCATCGTCTGGTCACCATCCGACTGCACCTGGTTCGATCACGATGGCAACCATCGTGACGGCAAGCGCCCGCCCGAAGGAATTGTGGAAGATCCTTGGCTCGGGGGTCGTCATGGCGTGACGGTCGAGTGGTGCTGGACCATCGAGCTCCCCGCCGGCGGTGAATGGTCGCATCTCTGCATGCGTCGGATCGACAAGGACCTGGTCGAGATCGCGCCGGGGGAGCCGATGGTCCTCGCGAACTTCGACGAACCGGCGCACGAGGGTTTGCCGGATCCCGCCGAGGGCATGCTGGCAGCGAATGGGTCGCTGGTCGCACCGAAGTTCTACCGCGGACAGCCGGTCACCGGCATACGCGACGAATGGCTACTGCTCGGCCCCGTGCAGGCCATCGACGATGGCGTGATCCTGCGCAATCCATGGCCGGACGACATCCGTGCGGCCTGCGAGGAGGTAGCCGGCATGTCCCTTCCGCGACACCTGATCGACGCCGCTTGGCGCGCCATCGACCCCGAGAACCCCGAGGTGATCTACGTCGGCGTCCAAAAGGCCGCCTAATCCCAGCCACTCGTTCGGGTCCGTTGCGATCACCGCGGCGGAACCGCTATGCAGCACGCGAAGGGGGCCGGATTGCGCGACATCGACATCGACATCGACTCTGAATGGATCGCCGACCTGGACTGGTCCCGGCATCGCATCGGCGAACGGGCATACTTAGGCGGGAAGATCATCCTGACGTCCGTGGTGGACATGCTCGTCAAGCACGTCTGCGCTCCGCCACCGGAAGGTGATTCCTTCCTCGCAAATGCCGGCAACACGCCGCCCGGGCGGATCGTGGATAGCGAGGGCGCCTTCAACGCCGACGGTACGCCCATTCACTCGGTGCATCGGCGTCTCGATAGTCTGATGCGTTCGCATGCCGATGATCTCGAAATCGGCATCACCAGCCCGGACATGATCACGCGTGACGAATGGGACGCGATCATCTTCGAAGGTCAGGGCTATTGGAGCGATGGTGTGGGCGCGAGATACGCCGCCAACGCCGTGGCCCCGATTCTCGCGCGGATGGCATACGATAAGCAGATCTCCTGCTTCGCCCGACGGATTAACGGAAGTCCAGATCCAGAGGATATCTCTGGTCCCGAATGGTGGGATTTGCTCCCTGACCAGGCGGTCAGGCGCATCGCTACCTCCGGCCTCAACTTGGCTCGCCCCATGGATGCGGACGCGCCTATCGACCATCTCATCTTCGTGTCGCGTGACGGTCTGCAGAACGCATTGATCGAAGCAGCGAGGAAGAACTACGTTGAGCTCGGAGCAAGCGAACTCGGCCCGTGGGGATTTAGGCGGTCGGTCGACTATTACGCCGTGCAACGGGCAGAGGTTGCCGAGTTCCTTATCCAGCTGATGGACTCGGGCGAATGGGAGTACGCCACCAACAGCGACTTCGAGGCAGCCGTACAGGCCGAATTCGGCACGCGCGGACTCGGACGTTGCTACGAGCGCGCCAAGGCGATCGCTGTTTCGGACAACAAGCGATCACGTTTTAAAAAGCGGCGGTCCCGCGCAGCTTCGCCGGAGGCTCTTACCCGACAGGGCTGAAGCGAAAGCTCCACCGATTCCTCCACGTTTGCTTCGCAATCTGGCCGAATAACGACTTTCGAGCGTGGAGCGTCCGCTTGTCAAGGGGCGTAGATGGTGTGTCGCCGATCACATCCGGTCGGTCAGCGACGGAGAACCATCATGTCGGAAGTTGCCGACGATTTTAACGAGGATCGCCTCGTCGACACTCATGAGGCGTCCATCGTCCTGGGCCAGAAGCCCGGCACGCTGCGCAAGAAGCGCGTATATGGTGGCGGTTGCCATTACCATAAGATCGGACGCTCGGTCCGCTACAGCATCCGCGACCTCAACCGCTTCAAGGCGATGAACCGCGTGGCCAGCACCAGCGAGCACTGGGCCGCCAACTGATCTGCGGGGGCGGACCACGGTCCGCCCCGATCCATCGAAAAGGAATGGACATGCCGAACGTCTCCAAGGAGGCGCACGCCCACGTGTGCCTACTCGACAACGAACAGATCGCGGCGCTGCAGCGCACCGCGTCGCGCAACCACGAACCGCCGGCCCAGCTGGCCGCGATCATGGCGCTGATCCCGTGCAGCGCCGCCGCCATCGCCAGCGCCCCCATCGAGATGATCGACAGGAACCAGGGCCTGCTGCGCGTCAAGGATCCCTCCGGCTTCGTCGCAGAAGTCGCGCTCGGTCACGATGCCGCGATGACTATCGCTGCAGCCATCTACGATCGTCATGATGGTCCACTGCTGGACGACGGTTTCGGGCGCGGCATCACCGCCGACAAGGACACCGAGGACTACGCCAGGGAGTTGCTTGCGTCCGACAACGAGGAACCGATCACGTTCACGTGGTCATTTCGCCTGCTGCGCGAGAGCGTGTTCGCCAACATGGCGGACGATGGCGTCGCCCATCACATCGCGATGGCGCAGGCGGGGCTCGGAATCGGGCACGTCAAGGACATCGATCGAGCCCAGATGCTCTTCGATCAGCGCGCCGCCGCCGATTGGTGGTCGTACAGGCTCGGCCTGATGCCGCCCTCACCCTTCGCGCTGATCGATGGGGGAGCACGCGCTCCCATTCGCCGCAGTGGATTGCCGCCGTTCCGTCCGGGGCGAGCAGGCTGATGGCGGGGAGCAGTCCCATCGTGCCGTCGATCACGGCAGTCAGGCGTCTGCTGGCAGCCGCTCGCAGCGCCGGAGGGCCGTACGGCACCGTGCTGGAAGTATCCATCCTGGCGCTGTGCCTACCGTGGGAGGCGGTTGCGATTGATCTTGAGAAGATCGAGTGGGCGACCGGGTTCGTCGACGTCCCGGCCCGAGGCGGCAGGAACCGCATCCTCGTCCTTCCCGGCGACGCAAGGGCGACCATCCTCCGGGTGGCGGGCTCGGCGTCGGGCAAGGGTCAGGCGGTGACGGCCGGACGCGGGAAGCGCCTCGAGGCCAGATACGTCCGGCTGGACCGGCTGCAGGACCATCTCGCCAACGCGGTGCCGGAGGCCCTCCAGATCGAGAGCTGGAACTTCCACGGCATCCGGGCCGCGGGCGAACGAGCCCTCAGCGCCGCGGGCCGTTTGCCCGCGGAGATCGCGACGGCGCTCGGCCGGTACGACCGCGGCCTGCAGCAGCCCCGCGTTAGGGCCGAGATCGCCGCCATGGCGCTCGAGACCTGGTGCAGCATCCTGCGGGACACGAGAGGCCAGCGAGGCCGCGGGGCAGGCTGAAGGTCGGCATCGTGATCGGCGTCGTCATCACCGACGACGCAACGGTCCAGGCCCGCAGAAGAACGCAAACCGGGCAGTCCGGCGCCGCCTAATCGGCGCCGCCGTGGGTGGAGGAAACAACGGTGGAAGCGGAAGGCCGGAGGAAATCTGGCCTTCGATCCACCGGAGCGTCGTGAGTGACGCGCAGTTGAAGGATCATGACATGAGAGCGAATGCTTGGACGGCGGGCCTGCCCGCCAGGTACGTCAGACCGGACGGATCGATCGATACCGGGAAGCTGAAGGCGGAGGTGTCCATCGCCGAAGTGGCGGCAGAAGCCACTGACCTCGTCCACGTCGGCGCCGAGATGAAGGGTCTTTGCCCCTTTCACGACGAGAACACCGCCAGCTTCTTCCTGAACGAGAGCAAGGGCGTGTACTTCTGCCACGGCTGTGCGGCGCACGGGGACACGATCGACCTGTTCTCCCGCCTCAAGCAGGTGGACTTCCCCGAAGCGTGCAAGGCGCTGGCGGGGAGTGAATCCCACGCCGTCACGATTTCGGACAGGAAGGTGAACCCTGCCGTCAAGGCAGCCAACCGCAACCGCGCCCGTGACGAGTGGCGCATGGCAGGGCCGATCGATGGGACGGCGGCGGACACCTACCTCCTGAGCAGGGTCATCGGGTACTCCGTTCCGGGCACCATTCGGTTCGGGAAGACCCCCCGCTACTGGAACGATGACGGCAGCCCGGGTCCGCGCCATTCGGCGATGATCGCTGGGGCGCAGGACGCGGAGGGCAGGATCGTCGGCATCCAGCGTACCTACCTCGATCGTGACGGTCGCAAGATGCGTGGAGGTTCGCCGAGGCTCAGCCTTGGTCGCGTGCGCGGTGCAGCCCTGCGTCTCGGTCCCGTCATGCCGAAGATCATGCTGGCGAGCGCAGTGGAGGATGCTCTGTCGCTCAGGTTGATGTTCCCCGGCGCCACCGTCTGGTCCGCGTTCGGCGACGCCAACCTCCAGCATGTCGATCTGCCCCGTGGCATCTGGCACGTCACGGTCTGCGGTGACGATGACGATTCCGGCCGCGCAGCGGTAGCGGCAGCGCGCGACGCCCTCGGCCGCAAGGGAATCCAGACCGGCGAACTGTTTCCGCGTGGCGGTGCCAAAGACTTCAATGAGGAGTGGGTGCTGCTCCACGCCTGAGCCGCCCGCCGGAGACCATCATCATGACCGACACCTACCACGTCGGCGGGCACGTTCCCGTCGGCGGACGCCACCGCCTTGCCTCCGGAGGAGCACGCGGGCCGCCCAAGCCGGCGCGGCGGCAGCACTGCCATTCATTCAGAACGATGACATGCCCGCGCGATGACGCCGGGCCGATGAGGACTATAAACATGCCCAGGAAGAAGAACGCCGGCGGTACGAACCTGCCCGCCATAAAGCCGACCCGCGACGTCGTCCGTCCCATGCACGGCGGCACCGATATCGTGCCCGTTGAGGCCGTGTTCCACGTGCCAGCCGTTCATCCCACCAGTGTTGGGCCCTGGACCGGCGAAGCGGACAAGCTCGCCTGGACCGACCGCATGAGCGGTCTCGGCTGCATCATCAAGCGCTCGGGCTGGACCGGATGCTTGGAGGGTTTCGTCGGCGTGGGTCCCGAGCACCCGCTGTTCGGCGTCACGCCGGGCGCGCTCGTCGGTCTCGGCCTCCGTGCCCACGGCGGGATCAACTACGCGGCGGCCTGCCAGAAGTACGAGCCGGAATCGACCAGCGTCTGCCATGTCACAGACGTGGACACTCGTCCCTCTCATTCTCAGCGGCCACTCACCAAGGAAGGGAAGGAGCACGATGACGCGTGGTGGCTGGGTTTCTCGTGCGACCAGGCCGGTGACGTGATCCCGGGTGGTCGCGATCCCCTGCATGGTCGCGACGTGACGGCCGGCGTCAACGAGCGGGTCTACCGCGACGAGGCGTTCGTCTACCGCGAATGCGTCCGTCTCGCGGCGCAGCTCCGGGCTATCGCAGACGGCGTCGATCATACGACGGTCGAGCCGGAACAGCCGTCGGTGTCCGCCTACGATTCCCGCCGGGTGGGAGGTTGAGCGCCATGCCCAGGAACCATGATCATGAACTGCCCTGGGGCAGCCACCTCCGCCTCGAGCCAAGGCACAACGCCGCGCCGGTGTTCGTCGATGACGCCGGGATGGAATGGGCTACCATCCGCGAGGCCTTCTGGGTCGGGCACCTCAAAGGCGAACTGGAGTACGGTCGGGTGCCCGACGCCCGCCTGGAGATGATGCATGCCGTGCTCGCGGCCATGGTGCGTCGCGACCTGCACGACCAGGAGCGGGCGACCGACCTGTTCCGCGGCAACACCGACTTCGCATGGTGGTACGTCCAATGGTTGCGATCGCTGGGGTTCATCAAGGTCGGCCGCAGCGGCTTCGACAAGCCGACCGCCTTCGGCATGTCCGTCCTCCAAATGCTGGCGGCGACCCGTCCCACCGGCGTCAGCAGCGCCCGTCCGAGCGTGGCCACGATCCGGCAGCTGTCCGAATTCGGGCTCGGTCCGGAGGAGCGGGAGGCACGTCTGGTGCGCCTCGAGCAGGCGGCTGCGCACTGGGATTGCGCGTTCGTCAGGAAGCAGATCGGCGTTAGGCCGGCGGTCGTGTTGCTCCGCCGCGGCAACGGTCCCATTCCCATGATGCAGATGGTCTGGTCGCTGACCTTCGACACCGAGGATCAGCGCGACGCCTTCTACGAATGGCTGGGGCTCCGTCTGGATCGCTGGGCGAACTGGGCGGAACTCCTGATGGGCGACACGGCCGACAAGCTGACGCACAGGATGCTGATGGTGATGGCGGCGTCGCTGGAGGACCACGGAGCTGCGACCAGGCTCCTGTCGGTTAAGTGACCTTCCTCGATCACCCGACGCCGTGACGGCGTCGGGTGTCTTTCAACCCGAGATGAGGCAGACCGCGGATCCACGAGCGGTAAGCAGCAAGAACGCCATCGTTGCCAAGATCGCACCCACCAACGCCGCGACACTCACAACGATCAGGGCTTTGCGGTGCCAACCGATGCGATGCTCCAGATCATCGAAGACGTCTATGAAGTCATCCCGGACAGCCGCATGGTCGCTGGAGAGGCGCTCACGTTGCCCATCGATCTCGGTGCCGATGACTGCAAGAGTATGCCACTGGTTCTTGATCGCAATCCCTAGGAGCACGACGAATATCCAAGCGCCGAGCAACACCGCCGAGTTGGTCCAGAACACGGCATCGCAGTGCTCTGAACGCTTGAGCTGGGACGCGACGACGATCGTCGCAACCGGTATTCCCAGCAGCTGACCTTGAATGTCGACGATCGTCTTGTGGATCTTGCCGATGTACTCGAGCTTAGCGGTCTCGATCTCCTTCCTGATCTTGGAATACGAGAAGCTGGAGACAAAGAGCCGATATCCTCTTTCCACTTCATCGCAGATCCTGTCGAGGTTCGTGATGAGGTGCGTGAACCGGGCTTGCCGCCTCTGTCCCGCAGCAATCTCGATCACCGCATCGGCAAGCAGCCCCGTCTTCTCGTCGGCATGTAGCGGATCATCGAATATCCGGCGAAGGCGCTCCGCCTGTTCGATCAGGAATGCCGGCAGATCGGAAGTCGTGAACGCGATCGGCACCTCGATCTTCTCGTTGCCGATGAACACCAGTTCCCGCTGCAACTCGCCTACGTATGTTGCCGCATTACGCAGAACCGCGATGACACCGAGCAGTACGCGATATCGAACCAGATCTCCCGGAGGCGACGCATCGCCACGAGCAAACCCGGCATCGATCACGTAGTATGCAAGGGGCTCCTCGAACGCCGCGCCAGGCGCGAGGAACAGCCTATCGAAGTCCTGTGCCAACACCCCCAGCCGATGGCTCGGTGCCGCCACGTTGATGCTCACCGAAGTCCCGACGACAGGATCGGCCGGATCGACTAGACTGATCTGCGTCAGATCATATAGGTCCTCGTCGGCTTCGATCGTGCGGATCGTCCCGGCAACATGCTCGTCCGCAATCGTCAGAATACCCTCGCCCGCTCCGGTAAAGCGGGTGTTCCGATACACTTCGACGAGGTCGGCGAAGCCGATCTCAGCCATTGTCCAACCCATCCGACCGAAGCTGAGCGACGAGCTCATCGGGGATGCCGGTCAACGTCAGCGTATTCGCCTTCGGATCGTAGATGACCGAACGGTCGCCGATTGCGTCCCGATCGAACTCCACCTTCCATCGCTTCGTGCCCCCACGGTAGCGGACCAGGGCCGCCAAGGCGCGGCGATCAGGGACGAAGCCATCGCTGAGCGCGCGATCCGTGTGGGCGAGGTGATCGACGAGCTTCCGCGGGTCCTTGGGCATCAGCTCGTTCGCGAACGTGTCGAACTGCAGCTCTTCCTTCTCACGTGATGCCCGTTCGCAGATCGCCTTGGCACGCCCCAGGAACTCGCTCGCCTCCTTCTCGGGCATGCGCGTCTCGACGGCGAACTCCCGCAGGGCAGTCACCAGATTGGAGGTGTCCACCCGGTCTTGGACGACGGAGTCGCAGCCGAGGAAGTGGCGGAAGTATTCCGACACATCGCCCTTGCCCTTCAGGAAGCTGATGTAGCGCTCCTCACGCGCCGCCCAAGCGGTCATGTTTATCCGACCGGCGAACCTAAAGCCATCCAGGTCGAGGTGCTTAACGTCCTGCATGTCGTTCTGCGACGTCAGGGCAGCGCTGAGCTTCTCGGTAATGATCGCGACGAGCAGGAAGTCACGCGCCTCACGCGTGAAGTGCGCGAACAGCACGTGGCCGCCCATCGATGCGGACCTTGCCTGAGCCTGCGTGCGAAGCGTCTCCATAAGCCGAGACGTCAGTTTTAGGAAGTCACGATGCGATCCGGCGACATAGTCCTTCACCTGTGACTGCGTCGGATAACCCTCGTTGGTCGTGAACTTGCCGTGCGACTTGGACGCCCGCCCATTATAAAGATCGTAGAGCTCGTCGATCACCCGCTGCGTGGTAACAGTGACCGGCAGCTGCTTGTCCGCCAGCCTGACCTGATACGTGCCGTCGACACGATCCAGCTTGTGGATGGCCAGTGCAACGATCTCGTTCAAATCCGCTCTCCCTGTTGATGAAGCCGACGGCCTCGACCGGGCGGCGGTTGACGCAGAACAAGATAGCAACTTCCTGTTGCGTACCGCAATCCCTTCCTATTATTATGAAGGGGATGAGGGGGGCACAAATTCTCGAAGCGGCTGGGCGCGCCCTCTACGGGGATCGGTGGCAGACGCCGATCGCTCGGGATCTGGGCACGACCTATCGCACCATACGCAACTGGCTTGCCGGCCAGCACGCGCCTCCGAACGATCTGCGTATCCGCCTGGAGGTGCTGCTGCGGGAACGGGGATTGGCAATAGAAGCGGTGCTCGAGCTCATCGACACCACCGAAGACGAAAGCAGGAAGCAATGAGTGCCACCCGTGAGATCGAGCGCGCCGAGCTGCACAAGACCATCTGGCGCCTAGCCAACGAACTGCGGGGCAGCATCGATGGATGGGACTTCAAGAGCTACGTGCTCGGCATGCTCTTCTACCGGTTCATCTCCGAGAACCTGGTCGCCTACCTGAACGACCAGGAACGCCGGGCCGGAGATCCGGACTTCGACTATACAAACCTGAGCGACGCCGACGCCGAGTTCGGACGTGTCGAGACGGTTCAGGAGAAGGGCTTCTACATCCTGCCGTCCAGCCTGTTCGCCAACGTGCGGAAGCGAGCGCGGAAGGACGAGAACCTGAACGTAACACTGTCGCAGATTTTCTCGGACATCGAAGGTTCGGCGAACGGCACCGACAGCGAGCGGGACATCAACGGCCTGTTCGCCGATCTCGACGTGAACAGCGCCCGGCTGGGGCCGACCGTGGCGAAGCGCAACGAGAAGCTGGTCAAGCTGTTGGGGGCGATCGGCGATCTTCCCCTCACGAGCGGAGGCTTCTCGGACAAGAGCATCGACCTCTTCGGCGACGCCTACGAGTACCTGATGCAAATGTATGCCTCGACCGCCGGCAAGTCGGGAGGCGAGTTCTATACGCCACAGGAGGTGTCGGAGCTGCTCGCCCGCATCACGGTCGCCGGCAAGACGGAGGTCAACAAGGTCTACGATCCGGCCTGTGGGTCGGGATCGCTGCTGCTCAGCTTCAGCAAGGTGCTGGGCCACGACAAGGTGCGTCAGGGCTTCTTCGGCCAGGAGATCAACCTGACCACCTACAATCTGTGCCGGATCAACATGTTCCTGCACGACGTGAACTACGAGAAGTTCGACATCGCCCTTGGCGACACGCTGATTGACCCCGCTCACTGGGACGACGAGCCGTTCGAGGCTATCGTCTCCAATCCGCCCTATTCGGTGAAGTGGGACGGCGACGCCAATCCGCTCCTAATCAACGATCCGCGGTTCGCTCCCGCCGGCGTGCTGGCGCCCAAGAGCAAGGCCGACCTCGCCTTCACCATGCACATCCTGCATTGGCTGGCGGTGAACGGCACCGCGGCAATCGTCGAGTTCCCGGGCGTGCTCTACCGGGGCGGGGCGGAGCAGAAGATACGCCAGTACCTGATCGACAACAACTACGTCGACGCCGTCATTCAGTTGCCGCCCGACCTATTCTTCGGCACGCCCATCGCAACGTGCATCATCGTGCTCAAGAAGTCGAAAACGGACAACGCAACGCTGTTCATCGACGCCAGCGCGGAGTTCAAGCGGGTGGGCAACAAGAACACATTGATGCCGGGCCATCGACAAAAGATCATAGACGCTTTTGCTGGCCGCGCGAACATAGACCACCTTGCCAAGCTGGTGGACAACGACTCCATCGCCGAGAACGGCTATAACCTCGCCGTGTCCTCTTATGTTGAGCAGGCCGACAATCGAAAGGCTGTCGACATCCAGACGCTGAACGGCGACATCGCCGGTATCGTTAAAAGGCAGGCGCGGCTGCGCGACGAGATCGATGCGATCGTGGCCGACCTCGAGGGAGGTGCTGCATGAGCCGGATTGACGAGCTGCTTACAGAGCGGTGCCCCAATGGCGTCGATCTTGCTAAACTTGGAGAACTGCTCACATATCAGCAGCCAGGTAAATACCTAGTGAGCTCCACGAACTACAATAATGATTACGCAACCCCTGTACTGACGGCCGGTCAGACATTTGTTCTCGGATACACTGATGAGACTGATGGTATCTACCCGGCGTCTCGAGACGACCCTGTTATTATATTTGACGACTTCACGACTGCGTTTAAGTGGGTCGATTTTCCTTTCAAAGCAAAATCTTCAGCTATGAAGATGATTTCTGTTGGGTCCAGCAAGCAGGTTAGTTTGCGTTACGCTTACTATGCGATGCAAACTATAAGATATGCTCCACAGGATCATGCTCGACAGTGGATCGGCACATATGCTCAGTTCCAAATTCCCGTTCCTCCGCTTGAGGTGCAGGACGCAGTAGTCGCCATTCTTGACAGTTTCGTCGAATTGGAAGCTGAACTGACTGCAGAGCTGGAGGCTCGGCGGAAGCAGTATAGCCATTATCGAGACACGCTGTTGGTTGCCGACAATTACGTCAGTCTTGGCGATATTGGCACATTCACGCGTGGTCGCAGGTTCACGAAGGACGACTACGACCCTGAGGGGATCGGCTGCATTCACTACGCTGACATCTACACCCAGTACGGCACTTCAGCCACGAAGACAGTTTCTCAGGTCCGCTCCGATCTTGCCCCATCGTTGCGTTTCGCGACAAAGGGAGATGTGGTCATCGCAGCCGTCGGCGAAACGGTCGAGGACGTCGGAAAGGCAGTCGCTTGGCTTGGCGAGGACGAGGTTGCGGTCCATGATGACTGCTTCACCTTCCATCACGATCAGAACCCCAAGTTCATCTCCTACTGTTTTCAGACGGCAGCCTTAAATGCCGAGAAGAACAAGTTCGTGGCTCGCGCCAAGGTGAAGCGACTGTCCGGCGAGAGCCTCGCCAAGCTGCGAATCCCCGTGCCGCCGCTCGAGGAGCAGGCCCGGATCGTCGGCATCCTCGACAAGTTCGATGCGCTGGTGAACGACCTGTCGAGTGGGTTGCCGGCCGAGATTAACGCGCGCCGCCAGCAATATCAGCACTATCGTGACCGCCTCCTCACCTTCAAGATGGCCGCATGACCGACGCTCCGCCTCCTCCCCATTACCAGCCTATCGCCGTCTCCGGCGAAAGCACGGTCGTCGCCGAATACCAGCCCGGTGCGGCCGGTTCGGGCGATGCGGGTTACCAGTCGGAGGCGGAGCTGGAGAAGGCGTTCGTCAAGCAGCTGTCAGGCCAGGCCTACGAATACCTTCAGATCACGTCGGAGGCAGGGCTGGTCGCCAACCTCCGTCACCAGATCGAGAAGCTGAACAAGATCACCTTCACCGACGGCGAGTGGGATCGCTTCCTCAACACCTGCATTGCCCCGGCGAACGACGGCATCGTCCAGAAGACCGCGCGCCTGCAGGAGGACCACGTGCAGGTCCTAAAGCGCGATAACGGCACGATCAGGAATGTCCAGCTGATCGACAAGAAGTGCATCCACAACAATACAGTCCAGGTCATCAACCAGTATGAGGTCGAGGGCGCCCGGGCGAACCGCTACGACGTCACCGTTCTGGTCAACGGCCTGCCGATGGTGCACATCGAGCTGAAGCGTCGCGGCGTCGACATCCGCGAGGCGTTCAACCAGATCGACCGCTATCAGCGCGACAGCTTCTGGGCCGGATCCGGTCTGTTCGAGTACGTGCAGCTGTTCGTCATCAGCAACGGCACGCTGACCAAATACTACAGCAACACGGTGCGCGACGGGCATCTCGCAGAGCAGCGCGGGAAGCGCGGTCGCCCCAAGAGCTCGAACAGCTTCGCCTTCACCAGTTGGTGGGCGGACGCGAAGAACATGCCGATCATGGACCTGGTCGGCTTCACCAAGACTTTCTTCGCCAAACACACGCTGCTCAATATCTTGACTCGGTATTGCGTGTTCGACGTTGATCGCAAGCTGCTTGTCATGCGGCCGTACCAGATCGTGGCCGTTGAGAGCATCCTGCTACGGATCGGCGCCGCCACCAGCGCGAAGCAGCTCGGGACGGTCGCCGCCGGCGGCTACATCTGGCACACGACCGGCAGTGGCAAGACACTCACCAGCTTCAAGGCGGCGCAGCACGCGCGCGACCTGCCCGGCGTCGACAAGGTCCTGTTCGTCGTCGACCGCAAGGACCTCGATTATCAGACCATGCGGGAATACGAGCGTTTCGAGAAGGGGGCTGCAAACTCCAACGCCTCAACCGCAGTGCTGCGGAAGCAGCTTTCGGACCCGAACGCCCGGATCATCATCACCACCATTCAGAAGCTATCTCGCTTCGTGGCCGGTGGCGGCAAGCATCCCGTGTTCGACAGCCATGTGGTTGTGATCTTCGACGAGTGCCACCGCAGCCAGTTCGGCGACATGCACGCGGAGATCACGCGGTCGTTTCGGCGCTACAACCTGTTCGGCTTCACCGGGACGCCGATCTTCGCCGAGAACTCCGGCAGTGGCGGCAATCCCCTGCGCCGCACCACGGAGCAGGCATTTGGCGACAAGCTGCATACCTACACGATCGTCGACGCAATCACCGACAAGAACGTGCTGCCCTTCCGGATCGACTACATCAACACGATCAAGACCGGTGCCGGGATCAAGGACAAGCAGGTGTCGGCCATCGATACCGAGCGCGCCCTGCTTGCGCCGGAGCGGATCGGGCAGGTAGTCAGCTACATCCTCGAACACTTCGACCAGAAAACACGGCGGAGCAGCACTTACCGCCACGACGGCAAGCGCCTCGCCGGCTTCAACTCGCTGCTCGCGACCGCCTCCATCGATGCCGCCAAGCGCTACTATGCCGAGTTCGCCACGCAGCAGCAGTCCGTGATGCCGGCAAAGCGGCTCAAGGTCGGCCTGATCTACAGCTTCGCCGCGAACGAGGAGGAGGACGGCGGCCTTCTGGGCGAGGAGGAGTTCGAGACCACTGGCCTCGACAAAGGGTCGCGCGACTTCCTCGATGCGGCGATCCAGGACTACAACGTGCTCTTCAATACCAGCTACGATACGTCGGCGGACAAGTTCGGCAACTACTACAAGGACCTGTCACGTCGGCTGAAGGCGCGTGAGCTGGACGTCGTAATTGTCGTCAACATGTTCCTGACCGGCTTCGACGCCACCACGCTCAACACGCTGTGGGCCGACAAGCGGCTTCGGTCGCACGGTCTCATCCAAGCCTATTCGCGCACGAACCGGATCCTGAACTCCGTCAAGACCTATGGGAACATCATCTGCTTCCGTGACCTGGAAGAGGAGACCAATGACGCCCTTGCCCTCTTCGGGAACAAGGATGCGAAGGGCATCGTCCTGCTCAAGCCTTATGGCGACTATTATGGTGAGTACGAGTCCAAGGTAGCCGACCTGCAGGTCGGATATGTCCTTGGATCGCCGATCGTCGGTGAGGCCGCGCAGAAGGCGTTCATCAGGCTTTTCAGCTCGATCCTGCGCCTGCGCAACGTCCTGACGGCTTTCGACGACTTCGCCGGTCACGAGATCCTGAGCGCGCGCGAGTTCCAGGACTATCTCAGCATTTACCTGAACCTTTACGCCGACTTCCGCACCGCGTCGGATGCGGACAAGGAGGCGATCAACGACGACATCGTGTTCGAAATCGAGCTGGTGAAGCAGGTCGAGATCGACGTCGACTACATCCTGATGCTGGTCGAACGCTATCTGGCCACCAAGGGCATGGGTGAGGACAAGGAAATCCGCGCCACCATCGAGCGCGCGATCAACTCCAGCCCCTCACTGAGGAACAAGAAGGACCTGATCGAGCAGTTCGTCGACTCCGTGTCGAACGAGGCCAAGGTGGATGCTCAGTGGGGCGCCTTCGTGGCCGCCAAGAAGGTCGAGGATCTTGACCGGATTATCATCGAGGAGGAACTCAACCCGGCCGCCACCCATAGCTTCATCGCGGATGCCTTCCGCGACGGCGCGATCCCGACCGCGGGCATGGCGATCACGAATGTTCTTCCGCCCGTGTCGAGGTTCGCCAAGGGTGGCACCCACTCCGCCAAGAAGGTGTCGGTGCTCGCGAGGCTGACCGACTTCTTCGAACGCTATTTCGGGCTCGCCTGAACGCCAGGCGTGAACCGAGACGCGGACAGATTAGGCGTGCCGTCCGTCCCACAGGCGGTACCGGGATCGATAGTCGCTGCCCTGCCCTGAGGAACGCCGTTGCCGATGTGATGGGGATCCTGGTTAAGATATACTGCCCCAGCATAAGGGCGCGAATCTTCCTGGCGGAGAGTTGGAAGGTCGTACTCAGTCCAGCGGGCGGGAAAGCGCCATCCGCCAGAACAGGCTGCCCGGATTGCGGACATTGGTTATGCGCGTCTCGACCGACTGCCCCCGCGCGCCCATCATCGCTGCGGCGAGAGCTGAAGAGGGTGATCGAGCCGTGTGGCGGTGGATCCGTGGCGGACTTTAGAATCATCGAGGCGCTTGCATCCTAGCGGCGTATTCTGGGGCGCGGGCGAGATATTTCACTAGCGGGAAGTGGGCCGGAGCCGACTGGCAGCTTCGCGTCGGCTGACACCCATTGCACGAAGCCGCTGCGCGGCAGTGGTGATGGTGGTGAGGTAGCGCAGCCTCGCTGAGGTTTGGTCCTGCGGCAGCGGCGGCAGACGATGGAGTTCCTTCAACGAGAGGAACTTCCCCATGGCGACCCTACCGACCGAGACAGCTGTCACCCCGCTGCGTCAGCGTATGCTCGACGACATGGCGATGCGCTCAATGCGGTCGCGGACCCAGCGCGGCTGCTCGAGGCGGCCCCTGGCATCAAGTACCGAGCGGCGTTGGGGGTCGCGTACGGCGCCGGATTGCGGGTGTCCGAGGTCACGCACCTCAGAGCCGACGACATCGATAGCAAGCGCATGCTGATCCGCATCGAGGAGGGCATCCTCGTGCAAGGGGCAAGACGAGTTCAGGTTCGCACCCCAGCGCGCCATGTTCCTGATGCCACCGCAACCTTTCCCCGGTCCGGACCCTGATCCGCCGGCCATCGTTGCGATGCATCTGGCTCCTTCGATCCTTAGGAGAGCGATCGCCGGGTACCTGGATTCAGCCATCCCCCGGTGAAGGGCTGGGACTAGCTTCGGCAATGAGCATCGGTGCGGGCGGCGAATGCCTGCGTTCATCCCACAGATGGTGCTGTGCAAAGCGCACGTTCGGCAGGGACAAACGGTCGAGTGCCTTCCGGAAGGTGCCGTTGCCGAACCAGTCGCTGGACTTCGCGCCTGGGAGGCCGCGAACCACCTCGCTGGAAAGAGTGGACAGGTTCAGCGGCGCACGCGCCTCGTCGTAGCGGCGACGCACGAGCGCCGCAAAGGCCTGCTCGTCGGCAGAGCCGTCGAGCACGGCCTCTGCCGGCCCGACGCACGCATCATCGGGCAGTTCGCGCCCCGAACCGCCGAGCAGGGTGCCGATCCTGTCGAACCCCAAAGCCTGATCGGCGACGGCGGCGTAAGCGGATGAGAGGCGGCCCGGCGCGACGATCATCGTCCTGCGATCCTCGGAGCGCAGCCGATACAGCAACGGTGTGAAGTCGGAATCGCCGGAGACAAACACGAACTCCCCGAAGCGGGTGCGATGGTCGAGGAGATCCAGCGCGTCGATGACGATGCGGATGTCCGCCGCATTCTTGGCGCCGCGCGTCAGCGTCGGGCAGTCCAGCACTTCGAAGCCCGCCTTCACGAAATCGGCTCGGAACCTGTAGAACCAGATCCGATCGTTCTGCTCTCCCGGCGCACTGACCCAACCCGACGGATTCATGTAGCAGCGTGCCACGAGCCATCGACGTCCTTCTTCACCCCGATCCGTCTCCGCCAGGCCCTTCAGCCAGTTCGCGGGGTCTGTAGCGAAGCGTATGGCCAAGCCACCGTCGATGGCCCACAACGCGGAGAACACGTTGTCGAAATCCACGAAGATCGCGCTTCCGTCCTGCATGCAACTCCGCCCCCTTCCTATCCGCCTCGACCGGATCGTACCGCGGACGGCATGCAAGTCGATCCCTCGCAGCAGATCGCAGACACCCGGTCCAGCGAGCCGAATTGATCCTCATAACGCGAACTTGGTTGCGCTTGCGCCGATGTGCACCCGCTGATCGTCACGGCGGCCTCCGCGCCAACGGGCTGGGGAAAAGGAGCAGCGCGTGCGCCTGAGCGGTGTCACGCGCTGCCTCTTTTGGGCATCACGCGACCGAATCGGCGTGAGTGAGCGGATTGAACACGTCCGATTGCGCTGGCAAGAAGCAGGCCGACCAAATGGGGAAGGATGAGGGTTGCAAGCGCACGAGCAGAACTGCTGTCTCCGCAAGGAAGAACACGCGGAAGTCGCGCAGCAAGCCTTGAAGGTCGCCGTGATCGGCAGCTTCAGGCAGCACTACGATGCCGTTCTAAGCGCGATCGAGACATTCCGCGCAGCCGGCTGGAGCGTGACGTCGCCGGACGGATCATCGGTGCTGGACCCCGCCGTCGAGTTCGTCCGCTTCGACACCGACGAACCCGATTGGACCGATGCTGAGATCCAATCGATCACGCTTGAGCGGATCTTCTCGGCCGACCTGACGTACGTGATTGCTCCGTCGGGATACGTCGGGCGGACCACCTGCTACGAGATCGGCCGGCTGATCCAGTCCGGCAGGCCGATCTACTTCTCCGAGAAACCCGAGGACCTGCCGATCCGCGTGCCCGACAGGTTCGTGGCGACGCCGGAGCAACTCGTCGGAAACTCGGGAGCCAGAATGACGCTCGAGAGTATCCACGCCATGGATGATGATCTATCGTCGAGGACTGAAAGAGGCTTGATCCGGTGAACGCTCCAGCGCCTATGGCAAGGAACTGCAGGTCGAACGTGGTCGTGGTGTGCGGCAGCATGTCCCACTTCGGGAGCATGTGCCAGGTCAAGGAGGAACTGCTCGATGACGCCGTTCCCGTCGCGCTGCCCGACGTAGAGGACGAGGATATTGCGGCGCTGGACGAAGCCAACTACCGGCAGTTCGTAGGCCGCGCCGCGCTGAACCATCTCAAGCGGGTCCGTGGCCGCAACACGTTCGCCATTCTGGTCGCGAACTTCGACAAGCACGGGATCGAGGACTACATCGGCCCAAGCACCTTTGCGGAGATCGCGGCCGCTGCGAGCCACGGCAAGAGAATCTTCATCCTCAACGAGTTCCCGCCGGTGTACCGCGACCTGCTCAGTGCGTGGAAGGCCGTGCCTCTTCACGGAAGACTCGATCCTCTAGTGCAACTATACCGCGACGCGTGCGGCGAGCGGGAGAGACAGCTGGACCTTCAGGTCTGACACGGGTGCTCCGTGCGAGACGGCTGTTCACGCACTTCTTCGACATCCACCTACTGGCCGAGAAAGGGGCCTGCGACCTGCCCCGCCTGGCGATGGAGATGCGGCGTGCCTTCCGTTTCGCATTGCTCCTCGCCGACCACGTCATGGTCCCGGCGAGCAGCTACTTCGAAAGTGCGTTGTGTCGCGCGATCTTGGACGAGTTCCACCCGGACCATTTTGCCGAGCAAATCTCGTTCGTCGCGAGCGGCGCGAACCTCGACGAGTTCGTCGAAGGCAAGCTGAGCCAGTACGGCGCCGCCGAGGTGCAGGGCCAGGCGTACCGCGCCGGAGGCCTGGCCACGGCGTTCCCTTGGCATGGGCGTTCCCGCAGTTCCACACAGGACATCGGCAAGGCCTGGCAGACCGGCATGGAGCTGGATGGCCAGGACCGGATCGCCCGCGCCATCCGCGACCGGCCTTCCGATCTGGATCGAAGGCTGGCCGAACTGCCCGAGCGGCTCGGGCGCTCGGCCTTCATCGCCGGCAATGCCGCCCGCATCCTGATCGGTGACGCAAAACCTACCCTGCAGCTCACGAACCGCCTGCTCTCCACCATCAACGCCGCTTACTTCGACAGCTACGCCCTCGACCTGAAGGCGGCGCTAGTGCAGGAACTCGTCTGGCTGGGTTCTTCCCAGCCGCTTCCTTCGGGAGATCCGAACCACGACATCGACTATCGTGCTTTGGTAGGCGCATGTCGGTCGACGGGCGTCCTCGGCGACGTCGACCGAACGGAACCGCGGGAGCTCCTGCGTCTGCGGGACGACGAACGGTTCGTCCTCGCCTGCGCGGCGGCCGCAGGAACTGCACAGGCCAACCAACTCTATCGGGGGATCGTCTACTCCATGCCTACCATTGAGGTGCAGCATACGCCGCCGCGGACCGATGCCACAAAGGTCCTCGTCGTTACCGCTCTGCCGGAGGAACTCGCGGCAGTACTCTCGACCTGCGATGCCCACCGGACGATCGCGGGGAAGGGTGACCGGGCGATCTATCGCCTATGCGATTACGTTCTTCCCGATAAGACCACGCGCAAGGTCGTCGTCGCGACGTTGTCGGACATGGGTAAGGCGAATGCCGCCATCGTCACCGCGACGGCACTGCAGAGCTTCCCCGACATTGAACACGTGCTGATGGTCGGGATCGCCGGCGGCTGTCCCAATCCCGCCCAACCGGCCGAGCACGTGCGGCTGGGCGACATCGTCATCTCGGATCACAAGGGCATCTTCGAGTACGACGACGTCAAGCTCAAGATGGGGGAGGTGGAGCGCCGAGGATCGCCCCAACTGCCGGGCTACACGATGCTGCAGGCGTTGGCGGCCGTGAAGGCTGATGCGTTCGGTGGCCGTAGGCGGTGGGAGGAGGTGATCGACGCTTCGCTCCCCAAGCTCAGGGAGGCCGACGATTCGTTCGAGCGCCCGGATCCGTCGACCGACGTGCTGCATGTGGATGGCAAGGCCGTCGAGCACCCCGAGGACAAACGCCGACGTCCCGGACGACCGCGCGTCTTCGGAGGCGGCGTGGCAACCGGTGATGCTCTGGTCAAGGATCCGAAGCTCCGCGACGAACTGCGCGACCGGTATGGCGCTCGGGCGATCGAGATGGAGGGGAGCGCGGTTCGTACGGCCTCCTGGGCGGCCGGAAAGGACTCCATCATCGTCCGCGGCGTGAGTGACTACTGCGATCAGCACAAGAACGACGAGTGGCGCTTCTCGGCCGCCCTGGCGGCGGCGGCATATGCGCGTGCCCTGATCGAGGTAATGCCCGCAGAGTGGTTCGAGTAGCGGCGCGGCCTTCGTCGCGTCGATGAACCCGCCATGCAGCGTCGTCGATCCTCGGCGACGCTGCATGGCCCAACTCGAATACTGCTTCGTCCCGTGGCTTCTAAGTTGAACCTTCGATCGAACGGAGGGACCGGAAGCCTTTGTTTGTCCGCTCGTCGATCGGACGGCGGACGTGTTGGGCCATCTGGTCGAGTAAGCGGTCAAAGCCGCCGAGCGGCGTCAAGCCTTCCATTACGCCGGGCGTTGCTGCTCGATCGCTTGGCTGACGTTACGCTAGCGACGCTGACGGCGAACTTCCACGCCCTCATGATCGGAAGCGGCAGATCCATGGATACGGAGAAGCGCCTCGTCACTTACGCCTTTCGGCGTCTCGCTCCCAGAACATGTGTGCGCCCGTCTGTCACCAATACCGGCCGGTGGCGTGACCGCTCGGTCTCGTGAACGAGCGGCCGGTTACGCCACCCGCCTCCGGTAAGCCGCCGACCGTAATCCACGACCTAAAGAGATCCAAGGCTGTTTGCGGCAGGGCAGACGCCGAGGGGCTACTCGCGTGCCACCAAGCACGCGCGGTGTTCTCAGGCCGTCATGATCCGCAGATCAACGAACCCCGCATCCGCCTGACCTTGGCCCCGGTCGTCACAATCAGCATCGCGTCGGTCGTGACCGTCTCCTCACCCATTGCGCGCACGACGGCGCTGTCCATCACCCGGATGGTCAGCCGGTCGGACGTCCATGCATCGTGGGTGAAGGGGAACAGCTCGCGCGCTTCCGGCGCGGGAGCGAGAACGACGACGCGCCCGGCGACCTTCGTCACGGCCGTCCGCCCCGCCGCAGCGAAGAGGATGGGCCCATTCCGCCGGGGCGACCAGAAGCAGCCGGTCCCGTCCATGCCGGCTGCACGCCAGTCCTTGATCGTGGTCGGCTGCAGCAGCGTATCCGGGCTGCGGGCATGCGCCTGAGGTGCCACCATCGTGACGGCGACGCAGCACGCCAGTCGACCAAACCGATTGGAACGGAGCATGTCAGGCCTCCACCACGCTGCGGTCGCCCATGATCCGGTGCGAGCGGGCGACCTGCACGCTCAGCACCCACTGCACCGCCCAGAACACGCCGGCGACGGGCAGGAACAGCGCCTCTCGCGTCAGCCAGGTGCCGAGGTGGAACTCGGACGTCGCGAGCCCGATCGCGGCGGCGATGACGGCCCACCACATGGCCAGCCGCGCTGCTAGAAACACGCCATCGACGATCCAGAGTCGGAACCGAGACGAGGCGGGGTGCCAGATGGCCCAGCCGAACAGGGCCAGTGGCGCGGCAGCGCCGGCAACCCAGGCCATGTCCGAACCCAGGTTGGCCGCCACCAGACGATATGCGACAAAGCCAGCGGCCGTTAGCAGGATCGCGGCGCCCGCCGCACGGAAGAAGCCGATCCTGCCGAGCACGTCGCCTAGGAGCATACCGATGATGAAGGGCATCCTATGCCTCCGCCTCAGAAGGCTGCGCGGGTCTTCTTCGGAGCGGCCGCGTCGGCAGCAGCCGCCACGGCAGCCTCGTCCGCAGTGCGCGCCCGCTTGCCCCGAGTGGCCATGATGTCGACGCTGGTCATCGCGTTGATCACCACGATCGGCCCCTCGCTGAACACGACGCCTTCCCCGCAGCGGTAGCCCGCACCGCACCAGGAGCCGAGAGTGTCGTTGCCAACAGTGGGTCTGCCGTATTTCGCCGCAAGCTGCCGTCGTACTGCTGGAAGATCGATCCTGGCGCCGGGAATCTGGAGCCGATATTCGTCGACGACCGGACCGGTGTGCATTTGGGCGAAATCGATCCGCAGATCCTCTCCGTCCGGGCCCTTGCACTCCAGCTGCATCGTGCCCGTACCTTGGCGGAAGGGATCGGACTGACCCGCTCGCCGCTTGGCTTCCTTGTCGACCTGCTCGTCGAAGGTCAGCTCCTTTCCGTAGGGTCGACAAGCATAGGACGCAGCGGTTGCCGCCGCCTGTGCCTGTGGGAGCGACATGCCCAGCCGGACGCCGGCGACGTCCATCTGCATGGGACCGCGCGGCGTCGGACCGCGCTGAGCATGGGCCGGCGCGCCGCAGAGCAGGACGGTGGCGAGCAGCGGTGCGATGATCTTCATGGTCGGTTCTTCCCTGTTCGAATGGTGGCCGGTGGCGCTCAGCGGAGCGAGAAGGTGACGAAGCCGGCGGTATCCGTCGCCCCGGCCACGTGTCCGGCATCGAAGGCATGGGCCACGCCGAGGCGCAGCGATGCGGTCGGCGACAGGTTTGCGGACCAGCCCAGCTCAAGGTCGAGCTCGCGTGCGCTCGGCGCCAGATCGATCGCGGTCGTCGCCGTGGTCAGCACGTTCGTCATCAGGTCGAAGGCGACCGGCGCGAGCAGGGTCGCGCGGGCGCGCTCGACACGCAGCGGCGACGAGACTCCGAGTGTCGCCAGCCCGCCGAACAGGTTCCGGGCTCCCTCGAGGGCGAAGGCACTACCTGACACCGGTTCCGAAAAGCGCAGCATCTCCGAGCCGCCGTCGACGCGGGTCGTAGAGGCGGTTGCGCGGGCAGAGACGAGCACGCCGACGATCATGCGCCGTGCCGTGAGCGAGGCCATGGTGGTGCGTGCACCGTGCAGACCGAACTCCGCGCCGCCGCGAAGACCCAGCGCCTGGCCGCGCTCCGCCAGGTTCGAGACCTCGACCCCGATGCCCAACGGCGTGGAGACGGCGAAGGTTCGCAGCGTGGTGCGGTCGTCGCGGGACGCACCCGAAGAGAATGCGGCGGACCATCGCCCGTCGGTCCAGGACGACGAGGTCCCCACTGGGGCACTTGCGATGCCACGCAGCGGCGTGCCTGCGATTCCGCCGTTCCGGCCGACCGCCACGTTGGCGCCGAAGGTCACCGATTGGCCGGATGCCGGAGAGAAGGAAACCATTGCCGGCCGGTTCGTGGCGGCGAAGCGCCAGTATTCCGGCACAGACAAGGAGAAACCGAGGCGGGCCTCGGTCGGGCTGACCTGCAGCCAGGGAGCATCGATCGGCTGGAGCATGCCACCCGCCAATAAGCCGGAGCCACCGCTGCGGATGCCCGATGCGCCAGCCATCGAAAAGTCTCGCCCATAGCGGTCGTACACTGTCATTCTGGCCGCCTTCGCACCGAGAGCGCCGCCGCCGCCGAAGGGCGCCGACATGGTGAGCGACGAGTAGCGCGCGAGCACCGCCTGCGCCGCCGCGAACGACGTCGCCGGAGCCTGCGCCTGCATCGCCTTTTCGACGTTGAGGATGCCGGCCCCGAAAACCGCATCGACGCCGGGCGCACCCGCGTCGGCTGCGGTCTCGAGCAGGATGCGGCCAATCGCCTGTCCGCCCAGCTGCGGCCAATACTGCTTCAGCAGCGCAGCGGCTCCCGCAACTGCGGGCGCCGCGAAGCTGTTGCCGGTTTCGACGACGACGTTGCCGTCCTTGTCCAAGGTCTGCACGCCGTTGCCTGCCGCCGCGAGCATCCGGTCGGCGAGCGGTCCGGCGTCGCCGTTGGCGGTCCGCGGATTGCCGTTCTGGTCGACACCGATAGCGAACAGGAACCAGTCCTTGTTCGTGCGGTCGCTGCCCACCAGGTTCTCGGCGATCTGGCCGGTGAAGCTGTCCTGCCCATCGTCGTTGGTGACCGACACGACGAACAAGCGGTCGGCCTGCCGCACGGCATCCATCGCGCCGCGCTGGTCGGCCGCGAGCTGCCCAGTGGACGTGCCGTTCGCGCTCAGGTTGATGACGAAGGCACCCTTCTCGACAGCGTAGCGGATGGCGGGCGCGATCAGCGCTGGATTGGGTCCGCTGCCCTCCGGCACCGGTCCGGACGTCGGCGAAACGTTGGACATGTCCGGGCCGCTGATCTTCAGCGCCAAAATGGTCGCCTCGGGCGCGACACCCTGCATGCCGCTGCCGTCGCGGGCAGCGGCGGCGATGCCGGCAACCTTGGTGCCGTGGCCGACCACGTCCTGGAGTCCGAAACGGATCGTCTCGGGCGCGCAGGTGCCGCAGCGGGCGATCTTCTGGTCAAAAGCGGTACTGTCCGGCGAGATGCGTCCAGCGAACTCGCGCCCCGAGGTGTCAATGCCGGTGTCGAGGACGGCGATGGTGACGCCCTTGCCGGTGATGCCGCGATCGTAGGCATAGGCCGCCTTCGCCGCCACGACTGCGCCGGACGCCTTGTACTCGGCCGTGTACGCGGACGACGTAGGAGTTGGCGCAGGTGTGGCGGGCGGCGTTGGTGTCGGCGCGGTCGGAGGCGGCGTGCTGCCGCCCGAGTTGACGCCGCCACCACCGCCGCATGCGGCGAGCAGCATGACCGCGGACACGGCCGTCGAGTTCCTGATGATGGTCAGCCGCCTGACGCGGTCCGAAACGATTGCACCCACGCGCGAGTCCCCATTCGCGTCGGTGCCGTTCGGCTCATCCAGCCGGCGGCACCGCCCCTTGATGAAACGAGGCGGTGCCGGCCCGAGAGCCGGGAGGTGACAACCTGCGGTAAGACAGGCGCGAGCGTCTTTAGGCTTGCGCCCTGGACATGCACGCCCGCTTCCCGGCCGAACGAATTCGGGCCGGGCTTACGGCTACTTACCGACAAGGTTGTCACGCCTCGGTCCGCCTGCTGGCGAACGGTCCCGCTCTACGCCGAGAGTGTTAACACGATCAATCCATGAAGATGTGCAGGCCGCTACTTTTCGATCGTCAGGCAGGTCCCTGCTGTATTGGACCGCTGTGCGTGGTCATGCACAACTTACCAAAGGCGAAGCGGCGTAAGAACGGATCAATGTTCTGGCAGGTGCGATAGCACCTCCAGGATCGCCTTTCGCAACTCCGCCACCTTCATCCCGGCGACAGCGCCCTCCCGGAGCCCCTCCCGGTCCGCAAGCGTGAGCACGGCCGCCGTCACCTCGTCCGAATGCCGCATCAGCACGATCAGCCCCGCACCGCTCGGCCCGTTTCTCGCCTGTAACCAGTTCTGCACCGTCCGCATGTTCGCGCCGGTCAGTCTGGCGATGTGCTTCACATAGGTTGGAGTATGGCCGAAATCCCGCCGCAACGCGTCGGCGATCACGGCGGCGAAGGTCGCTTCGGTGTCCGCACTGGGATGGATAGGAAACTCCTTTCCACGTTCGACGCGAACTTTTCGATCATTCCTCGAAAACGACATTCCGTCCTCCCATCGGTAGACGCAGAGCGACTTGAACGAGTTCTATTAAGCTCTGGCGATGGGTGTCGGGGAAGATGGTGCAGGCGGGAGCATCAAGACCGGTACGCGCCGCACAGTATGTGCGGATGTCGACCGATCACCAGCGCTATTCGACGGAGAACCAGGCGGAGATCATCGCCGCCTACGCTGCACGGCGCAACTTCGAGATTGTCCGAACGTACGCCGACGAGGGCCGCAGCGGGCTGAACATCGCCGGACGCGACTCGCTTCGCCGCCTGATCGCCGACGTTCAGGCCGGCAGCGCAGATTACGAAGCCGTGCTGGTCTACGACATCAGCCGTTGGGGCCGCTTCCAGGATGCCGACGAGAGCGCCTACTACGAATTCATCTGCCGCGACCATGGCATCAACGTCCATTACTGCGCCGAGCAGTTCGACAATGACGGCAGCCTTCCGTCCAGCGTCATGAAGAGCATTAAGCGGGTGATGGCGGGCGAATACAGCCGCGAACTCTCCAGCAAGGTGTTCACGGGTCAGTGCCGTCTGATAACGCTGGGCTATCGGCAAGGCGGACCTGCCGGCTACGGCCTTCGCCGCTTCCTCGTCAACGAGGCCAACGAGCCGAAGGCGCCGCTCGCCCGGGGCGAACACAAAAGCCTTCAGACCGATCGCGTCATTCTCGTTCCGGGACCGGACGAGGAAGTGGAAACCGTCCGCCGCATCTATCGGCTGTTCGTCGTCGATCGCCGTTCCGAGCGCGAAATCGCCACCATACTGAACGGCGAAGGCAAGATCACCGACGCGGGCAAGTCGTGGTCCCGCGCAGTCATCCGACAGATCCTCTGCAACGAGAAGTACATTGGCAACAACGTCTACAACCGCGTCAGCTTCAAGCTGAAGAAGAAGCGCATCGTGAATACGCCCGACATGTGGGTGCGGAACGACGGCGCATTCGAGGCGATCGTCGATCCGGCATTGTTCGACGCCGCCCAGGTCATCCTCACGGAACGCGCGCGCCGGCTCAGCGACGAAGATCTCCTCCGCATGCTGGCCGAGCTGCTCGGGTCGCAAGGTACCCTGTCGGGGATGATCATCGACGAGGTCGAGGACATGCCGTCGTCGGCGGCCTACCGCAGCCGATTCGGTAGCCTGCTGCGCGCCTATCAACTGATCGGCTATCAGCCGGCCCGCGACTATCGCTACGTCGAGACGAACCGCCAGCTGCGGTTGATGCACCCGGATGTCGTGGCCAAAACCATCGCCGGGATAGAGGCCATTGGCGGTGAGGTCGTGGTGGACGAGACCACCGACCTGCTGGTCGTCAACCGCGAGGTGACGCTGGCCATCGTCATCTGCCGTTGCCAAGCGACACCCGCCGGCAGTCTGCGATGGCGCGTGCGTCTCGATGCGAGCCTATGTCCGGACATCACCGTCGTCGTCCGGCTCGAGCCCGACAACGCCACGGTCCGTGACCACTACCTCCTGCCATGGATCGACGTCGGTGCCCGAGGCAAAGTTGGGATGGGGGAGGACAACGGCCTGGATCTCGACGCCTACCGGACCGACGACCTTGATCCCCTATACCATCTGCTGCGCCGTCATTCGCTGGAGCATGCGCTGTGACCGAAAAGCCGGACGCCACGCCGCCTGAGATCGTCACGATCGCCATCGCCTCAATCGAGGTTCTAAACCCCCGGAGCCGCAACAAGCGGATATTCGAAGAGATGGTCGAAAGCATCCGATCGGTCGGGCTCAAGCGCCCGATCACCGTCCGGCGTGCACCAGGTGGCGATGGCTACGAACTGGTATGCGGCCAGGGACGGATGGAGGCCTTCCTCCGGCTCGGCGAAACCCACATTCCTGCCATGGTGATCGACGCGACACGTGAGGAATGCTTCGTGATGAGCCTGGTGGAGAACATGGCGCGTCGAAACCAGACGCCCTTGGAGCTCATCCGAGAAGTCGGCGCACTACGTCAGCGGGGCTACACCAACACCGAGATCGCGGAGAAGATCGGCTTCAGTCCGGAATACGTCTGGGCGATCAACTTCCTTCTCGAGAAGGGCGAGGAGAGATTGCTCAACGCGGTGGAACGCGGCGTCATCCCTCATACCATCGCTACGGAGATCGCCCGCGCGAAGGACGGGGATGTGCAGAAGGCGCTGACCGAAGCCTATGAGAGCGGCGAGCTTCCCGGCGACCAGATCGTCGCCATTCGGCGGATCGTCGACGAGCGCAACATGATGGGAAAGGGCATCAAGTCCATTCGACAGGGCGAGAAGCGAGGTCACAGGCCGACCGCTTCCGGGCTGATCCGCGCCTATCAGAAGGAGGTCGAACGGCAGAAGCTGCTCGTGCGGAAGGCCCGGCTAACACAGGATCGCCTGACCTTCATCGTGGGTGCCATGTCGAAGCTGCTGGCGGAGGAACACTTCGTCACCCTCCTTCGAGCGGAGCGACTGGCAAGCCTGCCGCAACCGATTGCCGAACGGCTCGGAATGCCCGATGCGTGATGCAGCGATCGACGTCCGCATCTCGTTCGAACGTGAAGTCCTTCTGCTTCCGATCGCTGCGATCCTGCCACTCAGGCCGATCACGAAGCGCATGACCGATACACGTCGCTACGGTCGTATCGCCACCTCCATCGGCGAGATCGGCGTGATCGAACCCCTCGTCGTGACCAAGGCGGACAAGGACGGTCGACACATGCTGCTCGACGGTCACCTCAGACTACATGCCCTCCAGAGCCGTGGCGAGGAAACTGCATCCTGCATCGTCTCGGACGACGACGAAGCCTTCACCTACAACAAGCGCGTCAACCGGCTTGCGACCGTGCAGGAGCATTACATGATCGCCCGAGCCATCGACCGCGGCGTGCCAGCGGCCATGATCGCCGCGGCACTCGGTCTCGACGAAAAGGTGGTCATCCGCCGGCGCAACCTGCTGGATGGAATAGCTGCCGACGCGGTCGAGATACTTAAGGACCGATCGGTCAATCCACAGATCTTCGATACCTTGCGCCGGATGAAGGAGTATCGGCAGGTGGAGACCGCCGAACTGATGGCATCGATGAACAACTTCACCCTCAGCTACGCCAAGGCCATCCTCGCAGCGACCCGGCAGAACGATCTGGTCAAGCCCGACCGGCCCAAGGTCATAGCCGGCGTCACGACCGAGCAGATGGCCAGAATGGAACGTGAACTCGAGAAGCTGAGCCAGGACTATCGCGGTATCGAAGCGACGTTCGGTGACGACGTGCTGCAGCTCGTCCTTGCCTCACGCTACCTCGGACGGCTGATCGACAACGGCAATGTCGCTGCCTACTTAGAATCGCGACATCCCGAGATCGTCGGCGAATTTCGTACGATCGTAGCGGCGACATCGCTGGACGCGTCGTAGTCTTCCACGGCAGCATCGCGTCCGGACAGCCGCATCGAATTTGGCACGAGTCGGTGGGGCCGATTACCGCATTTGCCGCACCGCGCCGAAGTGGTCCCTTCGAAGGACGAGGTCAGAATGAGAGTTCGCGTCACGGCAGCGTTAGTATGTCTGCTTCTTTCGCAGCAAGCAGCGGCGCGGCAGCCCTTATCGTCGGAAGGACGTGCAGCCTTCCGCAAGGCGGTAGACGAATACCAGTTGTTCGTCGTCCCGCACTGCGCACCTGATGAAGTGCAGGCCTATGTCACCGCCCGCGCCGATCGAGACCACGCCTTCGTCCGGTCTCTGCACGGCACGCCGCTGAAGCAAGACTACGAGAAGGCCGTCGCCGATCGTGCCGCGAGAGATCGGCATACAGTGTATGAGTGCTTCGGACCGCCGCCGCCACCGCCCCCGCCGCCCGGCTGGACCCCGCCCGAACCCGCTCCGGTGCAGCCCGCGCCCAAACCTCGGGACACCTTCGCCGAGCACTTCGCCGGAGGAGACCGCTACTTTGAAGAGATGGTGCAGCTCCGCGACTCCCTGATCGGTCCGGCCGGATAGTGCGATCGTGCCTGACGCTGGGCCGCTGCTCACCTTCCCGCCTTGTCGGCCGGTATCCTCCGCCCGCGGGACGGCCCACTACTAATCTGGAAACGGAGCGACGCACTCGCACTCACGGTCCAATGCAGGTGTTCACCGACCCCACGATCGTGGAGGCCGCCTTGATCAGCTTGCTGACGAAGGTGTGTTCGCCTGCTGTCCCACGACGAACATCCCACCCTGCATGACAAGCTCACCACTCGACGAGGCACGGTCAATCTCGCCTTCGATAACTTCGCGAACCGCTGCACTGGTGGCCTTGATGCCGAACGCCCTCGATACCGCTTGCAGGATCTGATCGCGGGTCGCGCCCAGATTGACCCGCACGACTTCGACGATCGCAACCGCGATCTCCGCCGGCGGAAGTCGATCGGCACGACGCAGCGTCGACGAGACCGCCGCGCTCCTGTCACGGACGATCATAGCGCCGCCGGTGAACGATAGGAACGAGCCTGTACGCTCCACACGACCTGCTCCGACCGCCGCTTCTACAGCAGCCGCGATCGCCTGCTGGATGCGGCCACCCGCACGCTTCAGGCCCCATGCCGAACGGATGCGCTCCACGACCTCGTCGATGTGGACGGGCCCTTCGATGCGCACCGCCTCCTCGGCCAGCGCTGCCAACGTACCGGTCGGCGCTTCGTGCAGTTCCATCACGGCATGGGGAGGTCTGCTCAGCACCGCTTCCACGTACAAGTTCGAGTGCGCGAAACCCGCGGGTTCGTCCGCGCGGGCGAGTCCGATCTCCGTCCCATCCTCACGTTCGACGCTGAGGATCTCCAGCGGCACCGCCCGGAAGTCGCGCTTGCTCGCCTCTGCATCCTGCTCCGCCTTGGCCGCTTCGATCCGGGCGACGATCAGGTCGAGCTGCTCGTTCGGCCGCTGGAACCAATCGGTGCTCCAGACGCGATGTATGGTCCAGCCATGGCTCTCCAGCACGGACTGCCGGAGCCGATCGCGGTCGCGTGCAGAACGGGCGTCGTGATAGGACGCGCCGTCGCATTCGATGCCGAGTAGATACCTGCCCGGCCGTTCTGCGTCCGCGACGGCGAGGTCGATGAAGAATCCGGCGAGGCCCACCTGCCTGTGAACCTGGTAGCCACGCGACTGCAGCGCCTTTGCGACCTGCTCTTCGAACACGCTGTCGTGGTCGCGACCCGTGCTCTCGGCCATGGTCATCCGGCCGGTGCGGGCGAAGTGCAGGAAGAGGCGGAAGGCGAAGACGCCCTTGCGGGTCTGAGCGAAGTCCGGATCGATGTCCTCGTCGGTCATCGAAGCGAAGACCTCGCACCGCTGCTTGGCGCGGCTGATCAGGACGTTCAGGCGGCGTTCGCCGCCCTCCGATCCCAGCGGCCCAAAGCGCATCGGCACCCGTCCGCCCGGCGTAGTCGGCCCGTAGCCCACCGAGATGAGGATGACGTCCCGCTCGTCGCCCTGCACGTTTTCCAGGTTCTTGACGAAGAACGGCTCGGCGTGATGCGCCTGGAAGAACGCTTCGGTTTCGGGCGGCAACGCCCGGCGCAGCACCTCCAGCTGATCCAGGATGGCGCGCCGCTGCGCCGCCGAGAATGCAGCGACTCCGAGCGACAGCTCCGGATGCTGGCGGGCATGCGCGACGATGGCCTGGGCCACGATCCTCGCCTCGACCTGGTTCGTGCGGGTGCCACCTGCGTCGAACAGACCCTGCGGGATGTGGTGGAAGCGCAGGCCCATGCCCGCCTCGGCGGTATAGGGGCTTGGGACGATGAAGAGCTTGCTCTCGTAGAACTGCCGGTTGCTGACCGCGATCAGCGACTGGTGGCGGCTTCGGTAATGCCAGCGCAGCATCCGCATCGGCAGGCCACGGGCCGTGAACAGGCCGAGGATGCTCTCGATGTCGCCAACCCGGCCGCCATCGTCGTCGTCCGTCTCGTCGCCGTTCCCGGTCATCTTCGAGAAGAAGGCGGTAGGCGGCAGCTGCTTCGGATCGCCGACCACGACCACCTGCTTGGCGCGCGCGACGGCGCCAAGCGCATCGACCGGCTGGATCTGGCTCGCCTCGTCCATGACAAGCAGATCGAATTCGAAGGCGCCGGGCGTCAGGAACTGCGCCACCGACAGCGGGCTCATCATGAAGACGGGCTTGAGGGCCTGCACCGCGGGTCCCGCCTTCTCCATCAGTCTGCGGATCGGCATGTGCCCGCGCTTCTTCTGCATCTCGGCACGCAACGTGCCGAGCGGCCCCACGGCACCGCCATCACGTGACGGGACGCGACCGTGGTGCGCGCGCACCACCTCGACGCTGGCGGACGCGATGCGCTGCCGGTCGAGGTCGGCGAATTCGCGCGCGAGCCGGCCGTGGAGCGTACCATCGAAACGACCGAGTTCCGGGTCCCGTCGGACCAGATCCGCATGCACGGCCTCGAAGTAGGCCATCTCGAACGCAGGGATGACTGCAGCCGTCCCGAGCCGGCCGTCCTCCAGCCGGGCGACGACGTCGCCGCAGCCCAGCGTGCGGGCTCGATCGGCACGATCGCGGTATGCGACCCAATTCGACAACTGCTCGCCGCCCCTCGACCACTCGCCGATGCGCTCACGCAGCAACGTAAAGGAAGCGGCACGCGCATCCGGCATCCCGAGTCCGACGAACACGTCCATTCGAAGTTCGCCCAAGAGGCGTTCGAGATCGGTCGCGAAGGCCGCGTCGTCTCGTGCGAGGACCCCAGCATCCCGTGCCAACGTCGTGCGGTCCGCTACCCGCGAGGCAAGCAGACGAATGTCGCGATTGTCGTCGATCCATGTCGAAACGGTGCGAAGCGCCGCCCAGTCCGACGCCTCGCCACGCCACTCTCCGCCGAAGGCCTCGGCCCCCAAGGGTGCGCCTACCGACAGCACCGTCGCCAGTCGCTGGCCCTCCGCGAGGTCGCGCAACGCCGCCAGGCGGATCGACAGATCCGCCGGGACCTCGGCAGCGATGGCGGCCGTCGCGCGATCGGCATGGTGAAACCCCGCGATCACATCTATCAGAGGCGACGTGTCGGCGCGCATCGCCGTGGGTGCATCCCCGAACAGCAGGTCGCGGCACGGAAGCTCGTCCCATAGGAGCTCGACGATCGGCGAAACCTCGTTCAGCAGCGCCTCCACGCGGATCATTCGGGCCGAGATCACGTCGCGGTCCGGACGGTTGGCGGCTACGATGCGCGGTTCGGCACCCAACCCCTTCAGCGACCGCATCCATTCGACTAGTGCGGTGAGCGATGTCGACGAACTGCGGTCGCCACGCCAGTCGCCACCGAACGCGCTACGTCCAAAGGCTTCGTCGTTCTCGATGACGCGCTTGGCGCCCTGTCCCTGAGCGAGGGCGTCGAGCTGGGCGAGCGTCAAATCGAGCGGCTGGCTCGGGTCGGAAAGGACGGTCCGTACGAGGCGGTTCGCCTTGCGCCACTCCCCGCTCAGGAACCTGAACACGCCGGTGCCGTGAGAAGCGAGCGTCGCACGCGTGGCCGCGAGATCCATCGACCAGGCCGCGTCGGACAATCCCGTCCCGATCACCGCACGAGCGCCTTCGAGACGCTCGACGGCCTGCGTCAGATCGGCGGCCCGCTCCACCCCGCCATCCCATAGATCGGCCGCGAAGGCTTCCGGGCTGGCGTCGGGAGCCGCCACCACCCGCTCGCCGACGGCCAGGAGGCGCCGGACATCCACGAAGGTGCCCGGCGACTCGCGCCCCATGGACCGCGCGAGCCCCTCGGCCTCGTCCCGCAGGCGGGGTAGCCTGTCCGACAGCTCGGAAAGACGCCGGAAGGCGTCGGGCGAGAAGGAGGCGGGTAGCCGCGCCAGCGTATCGCGGTGGTCCTCGACGTCGGTCTTCCATGCCGCCTCGACGAAGTGCGGCGCCAGCTTCTCCCTCAGCAGCGCATGCCGCCCACCTTCTTGGAGAAGCGAGACGATCTCGGCAAAGCGCTCGTCCCACGCCGTCGATCCGAGAGCATCGGGCGCGAGCGTAGGTGCTCCCTCCAGGCGGGCAGCCAGCCGGATCAGGTCGCCGATGGCGGCAGAACCGGTCGGCGGCTCCTGCTCCATCATGGTGGCGAGCGCCGTCGCATCGGCCTCCAGGCGATCCAGCCGCGGCGCCGACGCCGCGAACCGTGCGAGGAAGCGCTCGGTCTCCATCGGAGTGACGCCCGCCAGCCCAACGCCCCGCCAGACGTGATCGTCCGGGCGCCCGATCGCCTCTACCCTTTCGACGAGCTCCGAGAGGACGCCGTGCCGCTCCGCATACGCATCCATGGACCATGATGCGGGCGCTTCCAGCGCGACGTCGTTCGGCTGTTCGCCATCCAGACGGAGCCTCACCAGCTGCCCGATGACCTGATACGGCGTAAGGCCGCTGTCGGGGTGCGGTCGGTGCATCCGCGCGGCGTGATCGTTCAGGCGGTCACGCGCCTCGATCAACCGCGCGTGCAGGGTCCCGGCGTCGCCGCCTTTAGGCGCACCGAGTTCCCACGTCCGGCGCAATTCGTCGAGCAGAGCGCGCTTGTTCGCCTTGTTGCTGTGCAGTTCGAGACATGCGTCTCCCACGCCCGTGGCGTCGAGCCGCCGCTTGACGACCTCGAGCGCCGCCATCTTCTCGGCAACGAAGAGAACCGTCCTGCCGTCGGCGACGGCGGCAGCGACGATGTTTGCGATCGTCTGGCTCTTGCCGGTCCCGGGAGGGCCCTGGATCACCATGTCGCGTCCGCGACGGACCTCGTGCACGGCGAGCGCCTGGCTGCTGTCGCTGTCGACGATGTGCAGCATGTCGGCCGGCGGAATGAAGGGATCGATCCTGGCATCCTCGGGGATCATCCCCTCGGCGCCGTCGAACCCGTCTGCGAGAAGTCCGCGTATCAGCGGACGTTCGCTGATACGCATCTCCTGCGGCCAATTCGCCGGGTCCAGATCACGGTACATCAGGAACTTAGCGAAGGAGAAGAACCCGAGCGCGATGTCGTCGTGATGCACCGTCCAATCGGATTTCGCTTCTATCGCATCGGCGACCTCGTCCATGTAGCCGATGGGATCCAAGCCCTCACTCGGCTCGAATGCCGGCAGACGGATGCCGTGAACGCGGTCGAGGTAGGCCTCGAGCGAGAGGTTGGAGGCGAAATCCTCGGGTCGTGCGCGCAGCTTGAACTTCTCGCCGGCGTTTCCGCGTTCAAGCGAGACGGGTATTAGCAGCAGCGGTGCGAACCGGACGTTCGCCGCGTTCGAGGGATCAATCCATCTCAGCGACCCCAAGGTCAGGTACAGGATGTTGACGCCCTGCTCCTCCTCCAGCGTGCGTGCGTCGAAATAGAGTTCGAGCAGGCGCTTCTGCAGCCCTTTCGGTGTCAACCGGGTCTGGAGCCGGGTGTCGGCATGCCGGCTGAACACGCCGCGATCGTCCGCAACGTCGTCCTCCGGCTGGGCGAGATCGACGATCTCGTCCATCTCGACCTCGGAGATCTCGATCTCATCGCCCTGTCGGGCAGCCTTGCCAGCGACGAAGGTGAACACCTTCCCCTCGCGGACCAGGAGGCGGAACACCTCGGAACTCCGCTCGTCGACAACCTCGATTGATCGTGCACTCTTCGACGAGCGCGGCATGTTGAGCAACCGGTTGCGGGCGGACAGGTCGAGAAGCTCCATCCGCGCACGATCGAGCTTCTCCGCAATCGGCAGATCGCTCTGGAACACCGACGTGGTCTCGACGTCGGCTTGCGGAATCGAATTGGTGGCCATCGATCTCTCCCCCTTTCGTCATCCTGCTGAGCAGTTGGAAGCAAGTCCAGACGATCGGACGCAAAAAAACGAACCCGATGTGCGATGGATTTCGACATGGCTCGAGGTTACGCCAAGCACATGACCACGGGTTTCATCTCATACACGCACGCCGACACGGAGCTGAAGGATCAGTTCGTTCGGCATCTCGCGCCGCTTCGGCGCGAAGGCCTGATCGACGTCTGGCAGGACGCGATGCTTCGTCCCGGGGAGCACCTCGATCCTGCCGTGCAGGCCGCGCTCGGGGCATCCGACCTCGTGCTCCTGCTCGTCTCGTCGGACTTCATCCACTCGGAATACTGCTACGAGCAGGAGATGATGCGCGCCTTCGCGCGGCAGCGAGCCGGAACCGCGTGCGTAGTCGCGGTCATCTTGCGCCCGTGTCAGTGGAAGGGCGTGCCCGTGGGAGAGGGGCAGACGCTGTCGGACTTCGTCGCCCTGCCCAAGGACGGCCTCCCGGTGACGAGCTGGCTCGACCGGGATGCGGCCTTCGACAACGCGGCGGGTGCGATCCGGGACATGCTCCGGGACCCTTCGGCAGCACGTCGGACCGAACGGCCTTCTGCCCCGCAAGCGGAAGGGACTGCGACCTTCAGCCCGCCGACGACGCCGTCCCGCACCGCGGGCGGACTGCTGCCGCTCCAGACGAAGCCCACCGATCTTGATCGGGATCGCTTCATTCGCTCGGGGTTTTCAACCACCGCCGCGCTCTTCGAAGCGCAGCTCGCCGAACTGAAGTCTTCCGACGCCCGCATCGAGACGGACTTCGAGCGCATCGACAGCCGGTCGTTCGCGGCCAGCGTCTACCTTGAGGGTAAGCGGGTGGGCCAAGTCGGGATCTGGCACGGCGGCGACTTCTTCCGGGACGCCCTCTGCCTCAGCTATGACGGCGCCGCCAGCACGCGAAACTCCATGAACGAGTGGCTGTCCCTGACGGAGACCAAGACCGGGCTCGCGTTCACTGCTGCCAACGCGCGGTCGACGAGTTTGGCCAGCGATGCGATGGATGCCGCTGCCGCTGCCGCATATCTCTGGCAGAGCTTCCTCGATCACGTGCGCAGCCGAATCCGATAGGATCTTGGTAGAGAGCGCTCTGATGAAGTTGGCGGCGATGGTCCCGGTCCCCCTGCCGAGTTCGACACAATCGAGCCCGTCACCGGGGAGGCGCCCCACACGGAAGTTGGCGGTCGGGTCCGATCCTTCGGCTGTCGAGCCTGCGCGAGCCGATCACCCGCGATCTGCTGTCGCTCAACACAGCGCTGCGCGATGTGTCGCCTCGGCTGCAAAGCGACTGATCGACTATCGCAGCAACGCCGGGGAGGCCCTTAGGCGCCAGATAGTGATGGAAGGCCTCCGATCAGGGCGACAGGGCTTAGGTGGGGCAATCAACCGCATCGGCAAGTGCAACTCCCGTGTCCGCCACACGCGTTGCAACAGGCCGGTCTAGAGAAACATTGGCTCCGATTAGGGGAGTGGACGTCCGCCCGAATGTGGGTTCTAATGGGTTGAGGTCGCAGCCCTGCGACTTTCGAGCAGCCCGATCCGCAGCGGAGAATCACTCGTCTGCGGGATTGCTCGGTGGTTGCTCGGCATTCGCCTCAAACGACTACCCCCTCCGCCTCTTGCGAGGCGAAGGGGGTAAGTCATTGAAACCATTGGTGCGCCCGGAACGATTCGAACGTCCGACCCTCAGATTCGTAGTCTGATGCTCTATCCAGCTGAGCTACGGGCGCTTGGGAGGCGGTCCCCTATCCGCCCCCGGACTCGGGCGCAAGTCTTTCGAGGCATGGCGGCCACATTTTGCCAGCGGAGATGCAGCGGAATGGGGGAACGAGCTTCTCGGAAGCTCCCGTGTCTCGCGGAAGCCGGAGCCCAAAGCCGCAATTCTCCCCACAGTGGCACTGCCGGGCGATGATTGCCGCCTTTGCCGAGAGGAAAGGCTGTTCCCGGCGGCCCCGGGGCGCGGCCTATTTCGCGGAGGGACTGCCTAGGGCTCCGCGACTGATGTCGATGTCCCGCTTTTTGCCGTGAGTAACCACTCGCGAGCTGACCGAGCCCCTGACGACCTGCTTCAACACGTGCGATGGGGAAGGAAGCCGATCCTGTGCCTGGAAATAGGCGGTGGTGCCGAGATCGACGAAGGCAACGTTCCAGCTAGGTGCCGCGGGCTTGCCCTCCAAGGGCAGGCTGTTGGCTGGGCTCGGATCGACAAGCACGCCGCGCCCGGCATCCGACAGGGCGATCAGATAGCGGTCGGTCGCAGCATCCGGCCGATAGACGGTGCCTTCCTTCAGGGCGGTCGTGTCTCGGCACCAGGAAACGGAGCGGGTGGAGGGGGCATCCTCCATCGAGGAGGTCCTCGCGGCTGCGCCGACGAGGGCCGTCATCAACATCGCCTTGAAATCGGCAGGCACGGGCCGGGACTTGCCGGACGCTGCCAGCGGCGTGGAACAGTCGGTAATCGGAACGGCAGGGGGTGCCGCGGGAACGGTGCCTGGCCATTCGAGCTCGGCAAGCGCCGTGCGCATTGCCGTGGCGAGGCTCGCGGCCTCCATAGTCTTGGATGAGTAGCGCAGTTTCACCAGCCAAGCGCCGAACGGGAGGATGGCGACGCCGGTGCTCCGATACGGACCCTTGTTGAGCGTGTAGGTGGCGATCAGGCCGCTTGCCGTCTGCTGGCCCGGGGGCACGAAGCTAGGCGCGCCCACCGCTGTGACGGGCTTGCCGTAGACGTCCGACCGATTCTCGATTGCCCAGCGGGCGCGATCGAACCACACCGGCAGCGCGCCGCTGGCTTGGCGGTAGACATAGAGGCTCAGCAACTCGGCGCGGTTGGAGCTCTCGTAATTGGCCGAGACGTCGAGCAGATCTTCGCCGATCGTGATCGCCTTGATGCGGGGCGCGCCCGCCAGTGTGGCAGGGAGTTGAAGCCCGCTTGGCGCATGCGCATAGGGCTTGCCGGCCGGCACCCCCAGCTCCTTCGCCTGCTGGGCTGCGGCAGGCGTGCCCGATATCATTGCAGCCGCGGCGAATGCCAGCATGGCCGCCAAAACGCGCTTCATCGTCCCTCTCCCCCTGGTGCCGGAGAAGCTGCCACCGGTCGAGGGGAGGGACAAGCGCGAAGACGGGGCAGCCCTGCGCCGCCCCGCCTTCCGGTAGCTCAGGCCAGCTCGGCCTTGAGCGCGTCGACCAGGTCGGTCTTTTCCCAGGTGAAGAGGTCACCCTCTGCCTTGCGGCCGAAGTGGCCATAGGCGGCGGTCGGCAGGTAGATCGCCTTGTTCATGCCCAGGTGGGTGCGGATGCCCTTGGGGGTCAGGCGCACCAGCTTGGGCAGAACCGCCTCGATCTTCGATTCCTCGACGGTGCCGGTGCCGTGCGTGTCGACATAGAGCGACAGCGGCTCGGCGACGCCGATCGCATAGGACAGCTGGATCGTGCAGCGCTTGGCGAGGCCTGCCGCGACGATGTTCTTGGCGAGGTAGCGGCTGATATAGGCCGCCGAACGGTCCACCTTGGTCGGATCCTTGCCCGAGAAGGCGCCGCCGCCATGCGGGGCCGCACCGCCATAGGTGTCGACGATGATCTTGCGGCCGGTGAGCCCTGCGTCCCCATCGGGGCCGCCGATCTCGAACAAGCCGGTCGGGTTCACGTAGATCTGCGACTGGTCGGCCGGCATCCAGCCCTGCGGCAGGACGTCCTCGAACACCGTCATCACATAGTCGCGCAGCTGCTTCTGGCCGGCATCGCTGGACAGCGCCTTGCTGTGCTGGGTCGACACGACGAGCGCGGTCGCACCGGTCGGGCGGCCGTTCTCATACTTGAGCGTCACCTGGCTCTTGGCGTCCGGCTCCAGGAAGTCGACGACATTGGCGTGGCGATCCTGCGCCAGCTTCTCCAGGATGCGGTGCGAGTAATAGAGCGTCGCCGGCATCAGATCGGGCGTCTCGTCGCAGGCGAAGCCGAACATGATGCCCTGGTCGCCGGCACCCTCGTCCTTGTTGCCGCTCTCGTCCACGCCCTGCGCGATGTGCGCGGACTGGCCGTGGAGGTGGCAGGCGAACTCGGCGGTCTGCCAGTGGAAGCCGTGCTGTTCGTAGCCGATCTTCTTCACGGTATCCCGCGCGACCTTCTCGATCTCGTCGAGGGTCGGGAACACGTCCTGGCTGCAGCGCACCTCGCCGGCCAGCACGATCCGCTGAGTCGTGACCATGGTCTCGCAGGCGACGCGGGCGACGGGGTCGCGCGACAGGAACAGGTCGACGACGGCGTCGGAGATCTGGTCCGCGACCTTGTCGGGATGGCCTTCGGAGACGGATTCGGAGGTGAAGAGATAGTTGGAACGCATGGATTTCCCTTTTCTATGGGAAAGCGCGGCCGTTGCCATGCCGATATAAAGCTTTCCTTATATACCGCGCCCTAGCGGTTGCGCCGACGGATGGCAACGGCCGCGAGGGCAAGGAAAAGGGCCACTATCGCGGCGATGCCGTTGCCGAAGCGGGCGAACAGCGTTGGCGGGTGCGCGGCCGGCAACGGCAGTTCGATCGCGCCGGCGCGACCCTGCGGGATCGTTGCCAGCAGCCGCCCGTCGGCGTCGATGATCGCCGAGATGCCGGTCGGCGTGGAGCGCAGGATGGGCAGCCCCTCCTCGATCGCACGCATGCGCGCCTGCGCCAGATGCTGGGGCGGCCCCCAGGCGCCGAACCAGGCGTCGTTGGACGGGTTGAACAGCAGCCGCGGCCGATGGCCGCGGTCCACCACCTGGCCGGAAAAGATGATCTCGTAGCAGATCTGCATGCCGACGGAGCCGAAGCCCGGCACAGCCACGGACCGCGGTCCGGGACCCGGCGCAAAGTCGATGTCGCCCATCACCAGGCGGGACAGCCCCAGCGGCTGGAGAAGGGGCCGCATCGGCAGATATTCGCCATAGGGCACCAGATGCGCCTTGTCGTAGCGGCCGCCGAGGTGACCGTCGGGCAGCACCGAGAAGACCGAGTTGCCTGCCGAGCCGACCTGTCCCCGCCGGTCGAAGAACAGCGCGGTACCGCCGACCAGGGCGGCGTCGCGCGGCCCGAGCAGGCGGGCGATCTGCGCGCGGACGAGCGCCGGATTGGCGTCGTACCAATAAGGCGGATATCCATCCTCGACATAATAGTTGAGCGTCCCTTCCGGCCAGACGATCAGCCGCGGGGCGGGCCCGGGGCGTCCGCTCAGCCGCAGCAAGCGATCGAACACCTCGGCAGCATAGCCGTCGTCGGCGACATGCTCCTGCCCGATGTTTGGCTGGACGACGCGCACGCGCGGTGCATCGTCCGGAAGGGTCGGGTTGGCGGCATGGAGCAGCGGCCACCCGACCGCGAGCGCAAGTCCCGCAACGGCGATCCCGGCCGGGAACTGCCAGCGGCGGTGCCATGCCAGCAGCAACGCGCCGGCTGCCATCACGGTCAACCCGGACAAGGCATAGGTCCCTACCCAGGCTGCCAGATGCGCAAGGCCCGGTACCGGCAGCCAGACGACGCCGACCGGGTTCCAGGCATAGCCGGTGAACATCACCGCGCGCAGCCACTCGGTCGCGATCCAGGCGGCGCCCGCGATCAGCGCGAACCCGACGTCCGTCCGTGCCTCCCGGCGTCCCAGCCGCCAGACGAGGCCGCCGGCGAGCATCGGATACACCGCGAGATAGAGCGCAAGCCCGACGACCGCGAAATAGCCGAGCGCGGGCGGCATCCGATCCTGATAGTCGAAGGCGTGCTGGATCCAGTTGTTGCCGATGGTGAAATGCGCCACGCCGAACAGCCAGGAACGCCACAGCGCCGACTTCAAGCTGGGCGCGGCATGGACGCAGTGCAGCCACAGCGCGAAGGCGGCGAGCGTCAGCGGCCACCATTGGAGGGGCGCGAAGCCGAGTGCGGAGACGGCACCGGCGAGGAGGACGAGCAGGGCAGGGGGGAAACGCACGGCGCGGATATCGTTCGCTTTGACGGTGCGGGCAAGCAGTTCGCGCGTGTACGCCCGCACTCGATCCGCTAGGCTCGCGCCATGGCCGAGCTTCGCCCCTTCCACCTCGCCTTCCCGGTCCACGACCTGGCGGCGGCACGCACCTTCTATCGGGACGTGCTGGGCTGCGGCGAGGGGCGCAGCAGCGACCACTGGATCGACTTCGATCTTGGCGGGCACCAGATCGTCGCGCACCTCGACCCCGATGCCCGGCCGCAGGCGACCAGCAATGCGGTCGACGGTCATCAGGTGCCGGTGCCGCACTTCGGCGTCGTGCTGCGCATGGCCGATTGGGAGGCGCTGGCCGCCCGGGTGGAGGCGGCCGGTATCGCGTTCGGCATCGCGCCGCACGTCCGCTTCAAGGGGCAGCCGGGCGAGCAGGCAACGATGTTCTTCCGCGACCCGTCCGGAAACGCTTTGGAGTTCAAGGCGTTCGCCAATGATTCAATGCTGTTCGCAAGTTAAAGGATTTACGCGTGGCTGAACCCGTTACCGTCGACATTCCCCACAAGCTCGGCCGGGAGGGGGCGCGTACCCGCATCGAAGCAGGGATCGGCAAGCTCGCCGGCATGTTCCCGGGCGGCACGGTGACAGAACAGCATTGGGAGGGTGACGCCCTTTCCTTCACGGTGCAGGCGATGGGACAGCGCGTGGCAAGTCGGCTCGAGCTGTTCGAGGATCGGGTCCGCGCCGAACTCGACCTGCCGCCTTTCCTGCGCCTGTTCGCCGACAAGATCCGCGCCAAGCTTCAGAAGGACGGGCCTGCTCTGCTCAAATAGCGATCGGGCGGTGCACGGAACCGGCACGGGCTCGTTTCGGTTGAGCAAGGGTTAGGAGAGGCTCATGAAGGCACCGCTTTTCGTGCTGGCTGCGGCATCGGCGCTGGCAGGCTGTTCGGACAGGGATTCGACCGAGAACCAGGTCGCGCTCCCGGTCGGGACCCAGATCGCCGACAATGGCGTGGTCGAGGCGCCGCCGACCGGCAGTGCCCCGACGATCCCGACCGCAAGCGGCCCCGGGACCGCCTTTGGCATGACCAAGGAGCAGCTGGAGGATGCCGACCTGCTCGGCGCCGGCAATGCCAAGCTCGGCGAGGTGGACCGGGTGACCACCGACGCGCAGGGCAGCGTCAACGGCCTGGTGGTGGAGATCGAAGCGCAGCCGGACGATCGCGAGGTGTTGTTGCCGCTCAAGGGAATCGAGCCGGTCGCGGTGGGCGACCAGTGGCATCTGCGCGCCCCTGCGCTGACCCGCGAGCAGCTGCTGACCCTGCCCGAGGTGAAGCGCGCCGGCCGCTAGGCTGCCGGCACGGGCGCTCGGCCCGCGGGGTTCAGCGCCCCGGGGCGGCGCTCACCCGCCAGATCACATTCCCGACGTCATCGGCGACGAGCAGTCCGCCGCTGCGATCGGTGATCACCCCCACGGGACGGCCGCGCGCCTTGCCGTCCTGGTCCAGGAAGCCGGTCAGGACATCGACCGGCTTGGCGCCCTTCACCGGGAAGCCGTTGGCGGCGAACGGTACGAACACGACCTTGTAGCCCGATGGCGGTACGCGGTTCCAGGATCCGTGCTGGCCGATGAACGCGCCGCTTGCGAAGCGCGACCCCAGCTTCGCATCGCCGGCGAAGGCGAGGCCGAGCGAGGCAGTATGGGCGCCCAGCGCATAGTCGGGCCGCGCGGTATATTCCCGCAGGTCGGGCCGCTGCGGCTGGACGCGGTCGTCGACATAGCCGCCCCAATAATGCCAGGGCCAGCCGTAGAAGCCGCCGAACTCCACCCGCGTCATATAGTCGGGCGGCATGTCCGAGCCGATCATGTCGCGCTCGTTGACGACGGTCCACAGCGCCCGGCTGTTGGGCTCGAACGCCATGCCGTTCGGGTTCCGCAGCCCGCTGGCATAGATGCGGAACTTCTTCACCAGCGGGTCGACCTCCAGGATCGCTGCGCGGTTCTTCTCAATCTCCAGCCCGTTCTCGGCGATGTTGGAGGCCGAGCCGACCGTCACGAACAGCGTCTTGCCCTCGGGGTTCGCCACGACGTTGCGCGTCCAGTGATTGCCGCCGCCCGGCAGGTCCACGACCTTCTCCGCGTTCGCGGTGATGCGCGTTTGCCCCACGCGGAACGGGAAGCGCACCAGCGCATCGGTGTTGGCGACGTAGAGCCAGTCGCCCACCACCGCCATGCCGAACGGCGAGTTGAGCCCGGTCAGCAGCGCCGAGCGCTGCTCGGCGACGCCGTCCCCGTCCGCGTCGCGTAGCAGCGTGATCCGGTTGGCAGAGGGAACGCCTGCGCCTGCCCGGCCCATGAAGAGCTTCATCACCCAGCCCTTGAGCCCGCCGCCTTCGCGCGGAGGCGAGTTGCTTTCGGCCACCAGCACGTCGCCGTTCGCCAGGCGATAGAGCCACCGCGGATGATCGAGCCCGCGTGCGAACGGCTGGACGCGCAGCCCCTGCGCGGGGGTCGGCATGGCGTCGCCGCTCCAGCCGATCGGCTTGGCGATGCGGACGGTGGGGATGGTCTGTTCGCGTGCGCGGCTCAGCTGCGGCTGGGCGCCGGTCACCGCGTCCTCGGGCAGCTCCGCGCGATCGGGGCTGAACAGCCACCACCCCAGCGCGAGCAGCAGGACAAGGAGAATGGCGGCAAGGCGGAGCAGGTGTTTGCGCATGGCCGGAGGATTAGGGGCTGCGGACCTGCACGCAACATGAAAAGCGCCGCCGCTGACGGATGGGAGAGTTCCGTCGGCGGCGGCGCCTCACGCTGTCGCACGGGATCGGTGCGACAGCGCAGGCGGGGCGGCAGGAATGGGGGGAGAGCCGCCCCGCGATCCGGTATGAGTTAGCGCGGTCCCGCGTCGGACAGGGCCATGCGGTCCATGTCCTTCTGGGTTTCGCGGTCCTCCTCCGACTTGCTCATCGTGGCGAGGCGCTCGCGCACCCGCTCGGCGAGGTTCGGATCGACGGCCTCGAAATGGCCCATCTGGCGATCGATGATGAACTGCGGAATGCCGTGCATCGCCTCGGCGATGTTGCTGGCGGTGCGGGCCTTCTGGTCCTCGTCGAATAGGTTCCACAGGTCGCGCGGCTGGCGGAAATCGTCGTTGCCCTCGCTGTGGTCCCAGTGCCAGGCGGTGCCTTCCACCTTCAGCGGCGGCTCCTTGTAGCGCGGGTCCTCGACCGGCCCGCCGAACGAGTTGGGCTCGTAATAGGCGTCCGGATAGTCCTGGTTCACGTCCTCCATGAACCGCAGCAGCCCGTCCTTGTGATAGGTGTGCACCGGGCAGTGCGGCCGGTTGACTGGCAGCGCCTCGTAATGCGTGCCCAGGCGGTGACGATGCGCGTCGGCATAGGAGAAGATGCGTGCCTGCAGCATCTTGTCCGGCGAGAAGCTGATCCCGCGCACGACGTTCGACGGGCTGAATGCCGCCTGCTCGATCTGCGCGAAGTAGTTGTCCGGGTTCCGGTTCAGCTCGACCTCGCCGACCTCGATCAGCGGATAGTCGCCGTGCGGCCAGACCTTGGTCAGGTCGAACGGGTTATACCAGTGCTTGCCCACGTCTTCCTCGGGCATGATCTGGACGAACAGCGTCCACTTCGGGAACTCGCCGCGGTGGATCGTGCCGTAGATTTCCTCCTGGAAGCTCTCGCGGCTCTTGGCGATGACCTCGGCCGCCTCGGCGTTGGTGTAGAACTTGTGGCCCTGCTGGGTCTTGAAGTGGAACTTCACCCAGTAGCGCTCACCCGCGTCGTTCCAGAAGGAATAGGTGTGGCTGCCATAGCCGTTCATGTACTGCGGGCCCTGCGGCAGGCCGCGATCCGACATCAGGATCAGCAGCTGGTGCATCGACTGGGGCTCGAGGCTCCAGAAGTCCCACATCGCGGTCGGGCTGCGCATGTTGGTGCGCGGGTGGCGCTTCTGCGTGCGGATGAAGTCCGGGAACTTGCGCGGGTCGCGCACGAAGAACACCGGCGTGTTGTTGCCGACGAGGTCCCAGTTGCCTTCCTCGGTGTAGAATTTGAAGCTGAAGCCGCGCACGTCGCGCTCGGCATCGGCTGCACCCTGCTCGCCGGCAACGGTCGAGAAGCGCAGCAGCATCTCGGTCTGCTTGCCGACTTCCGAAAAGATCTTGGCGTTGGTGTACTTGCTGATGTCGTGGGTCACGGTGAAGGTGCCGAACGCGCCCCAGCCCTTGGCATGCACCACCCGCTCGGGGATGCGCTCGCGGTTCTGGTGGGTCAGCTTCTCGATCAGCTGATAATCCTGCAGCAGCAACGGGCCAAAGCGGCCCACGGTGAGAGAATGCTGGTTGTCGCCGACCGGGGCACCCGCGGAAGTGGTGAGCGTCGGTCGCTTCTTTTCGGCATCTGCCATGGCATGTCTCCTGATCGTCCGGGCACGTTGGTGCCGCAGCCGATGGAATGACTCAAACGCATAGAAGTGCCCACCGTGATCGAAAACATCGATGCTGGTGGGAATAGCCGCGGCAGGCGGAGTTTTGCGCGGGGTGTAGTCGGGTCGGCACCCCGGCGAGGCCAGGGTGCCGCGTTCGCCTGCCAGCCAGCAGACGGCGGAGCTATTCCTCGACCGGCGCTTCGGCGACCGGGGGGTGGAGGCGCAGGCGCGTGACGCGTCGATCGTCGCCGTCGACGATTTCCAGCGTCCAGCCGCTGGCGTGCTTCAGGCACTCGCCGGGCTTGGGCACGTGCCCGGCCAGCACGAAGGCGAGTCCGCCGAGCGTCTCGACGTCCTCCTCCACCTCGCCCAGCCGCGGATCGATCAACTCGGCGGCATCCTCCAGTTCGGCGCGCGCGTCCGCGTCCCAGCCGCCGCCGTCGATCGGCACCAGCAGCGCCGCCGGGGCCTCATCGTGCTCGTCCTCGATCTCGCCGACGATCTCCTCGATCAGGTCCTCGATCGTGATGAGCCCGTCGGTTCCGGAATATTCGTCCAGCACCACCGCCAGGTGGGTCCGGCTCGAACGCATCTGGGCGAGCAGGTCGAGTGTCCCCATCGATTGGGGCACGTAGAGCGGCTGGCGCATCAATGCGGTGATGCTTTCCGGCGGGGCGCCTTCGCGCGCCAGGATCGCGAACACGTCCTTCACATGGATCATGCCGATCACATGGTCGAGCCGCTCGCGATAGACGGGAAGGCGGCTGTGCCCGGCCTCTGCGAAGATCTGCACCAGTTCGGCAAAGGGCGTGGATTCTTCGACCGCGACGATGTCCGCGCGCGGCACGCCCATGTCGCCTGCGTCGCGCTCGCCGAAGTGGAGGATGTTGCGGACCATCTGCCGCTCGATGGGGGAAAGGTCGCCGGCGACCGGCCGGGCCTCTTCCTCCTCATGCTCCGTGATGACTTCCTCGATCCGCCCGCGCAGCGTCTCGTTGTGTTCCTCGCCGAACAGCAGGGCGCGGATGCCCCGCCATACGCCGCCCTCTCCGGCGGCCTGGCTACTGTCGCCCCCCGGGGCGGCGCTACTGGAACCTTCTGGCATGGAAGTCTCGTCAATCCTCGCGAATGTTATAGGGGTCATGCAGGCCGAGCTGGCGAAGCGTGGTGCGCTCGATCTCTTCCATCGCCTCCGCCTCGGCGTCGTCCTGATGGTCGTAGCCTAGCAGGTGCAGGCAACCATGGACAATCAAGTGGGTTGCGTGGTCCGCGACCGGAATCCCACGCTCCGCGGCTTCCGCCACGCACACGCCATGGGCGAGCACGATGTCGCCCAGCAGCACCTCCCCATCGTCCGAGTTCTGGGTAACCGTGTCGAGCAGGTCCGGCTGCACCATCGGGAAGGACAGCACGTTCGTCGGCTTGTCCTTGCCGCGATACTGGTGGTTGAGGCCGTGGACCTCCTCGTCGGACGTGAGCCGGATCGCCACCTCGATCACCGCCGGGTCGCTCGACCAGCCGGCGTAGGGCGTGCCCGCGAACGCCGCCTCGGCCGCCCGCGTGGCGAGTGCGTCCCAGTCCAGGTCGGTGGGCCACTCGCCCTCGCGCTGTACGGCTATGTCAAGCATCGGTCGTCTTCTCGTTGTCGCAAGGGCGGACGGGTAGCCTGAGGCAAGCTCCCGTCAAGCGTCCTTCCCCTCATAGGCTTCGACGATCCGCCCGACGATCGGATGGCGGACCACGTCGGCCGCACCGAAGCGAGCGAAGGCGATTCCCTCGACCCCGTCCAGTCGCGCGGTCGCATCCGCCAGGCCCGATGCGGCCACGCCGCCGGGAAGATCGGTTTGGTTCGGGTCGCCGCACACCACCATCCGGCTATTCTGGCCGAAGCGGGTCAGGAACATCTTCATCTGCGCCGGCGTGGTGTTCTGCGCCTCGTCCAGGATCACGAACGCGTCCGCAAGCGTACGGCCGCGCATGAAGGCGATCGGCGCGATCTCGATCTCTCCGCTCGCGATCCGCCGCTCGACCTGCTCGGCGGGCAGGCAGTCGTGCAGCGCGTCGTACAGCGGGCGAAGATAGGGATCGACCTTCTCCTTCATGTCGCCGGGCAGGAAGCCGAGCTTCTCGCCGGCTTCCACCGCGGGGCGCGACAGGATGAGCCGCTGGACCGAACCGGTGATCAGCTGCGCAACCGCCTGGGCGACCGCAAGATAGGTCTTGCCGGTACCTGCCGGCCCGAGCGCGAAGATGATGTCGTGGCCGACGAGCTGGCGCATGTAGGACGCCTGCGCCGCGGTGCGGGGCACGATCGTCTTCTTGCGTGTCCGGATCATGATCGACGATCCTGCGCCACCGCCGTCCGCACGCACGATCCCGTCGAGCGTCGGCTGGTCGGCCATCGCGATCACCGCGTCGATCAGGCCCGTGTCCACGTCCTCACCGCGCAGGATGCGGTGGTGCAGCTCCTGAAGGACCTCGCGAGCGCGGGCGACCGACTCGGCCGATCCCTCGATCCCGACGCGATCGCCGCGTGCGGTGATGTAGACGCCCAGCCGCTCTTCGAGCGCGAGCAGGTTGCTGTCGAACTCACCGAACAGGCGGGGCAACAGCTGGGGCTTGTCGAAGCTGACCTCGACCCGGCTGCGTTCGCCGGAGCGGGCGGGAACGGGCTTGCGACTCATGCGATCCTTTCGTGGCGGATGCGGCAGGGGGCGGGCACTGCCCCCGGAACGAACATGCGAGCGTCAGCCGCCACGAACGTGCGCGGCCGGTGGTTGGTTGCGTCGAAGCGGAACGGTCGGGGTGCCAAGCTGCATGCCCCAAAGATTGTGGCAGAGCCCGGCCTCGGCGGACAGGGGGAATATGGGGACGCCGCACACAGTGCCAAGACCGGCGCTGCGCCAAAATCGCGGAGGGCTGCCGCCCTTCGCTGTTAGGCGGCGGCTGCCACCCGCTCCCTGCCGGACAGCGACACCGGGCCTGCGGCGACCAGATCGACCTCCACCAGGTCGCCGATGCGTGCGTCGGTGATCAGGTGGACGGACTGGAGCCAGGGCGACTTGCCGAGCATCTGGCCCGGCAGCTTGCCCCGGCGCTCGATCAGAACCTGGGTGGCACGCCCGACTGCCGCCGCGTTGAACGCCTGCTGGTCGCGCAGCAGCGCTGCCTGCAACTGCTGCAGCCGGTCGTCCATCACCTCGGCGGGCACGGTGCCCGCATAGTCTGCCGCGGGGGTGCCGGGCCGCGGGCTGTATTTGAAGCTGAACGCCTGCGCATAGCCGACCGCATCGACCAGCCGCAGCGTGTCGGCGAATTCCGCGTCGGTCTCGCCGGGGAAGCCCACGATGAAATCACCCGACAGCGCGATGTCGGGGCGTACCGCACGCACCCGATCGAGCAGCCGCAGATAGCTGTCGCGCGTGTGGCTGCGGTTCATCGCCTTCAGCACGCGGTCGCTGCCCGACTGCACCGGCAGGTGGAGATAGGGCATCAGCTTCTCTACGTCGCCATGCGCGTCGATCAGCCCCTGGGTCATGTCGTTGGGATGGCTGGTCGTGTAACGGATCCGCGCCAGGCCGGGCAGGCGATCGAGCGCGCGGATGAGGCCGTCCAGGCCCTGCATCCGGCCGGTCTCGTCCTCGCCCGTCCAGGCATTCACGTTCTGCCCCAGCAGCGTGATCTCCCGCGCGCCCGCATCCACCAGCGCGCGTGCCTCGTCCAGCAAGGCGCCCCAGGGACGGCTGACTTCGGCACCGCGCGTGTAGGGCACGACGCAGTAGGTGCAGAACTTGTCGCAACCCTCCTGCACGGTCAGGAAGGCCGTGGGCCCGGAACGTCGGCGCGGCGCGAGCGCGCCGAACTTGGACTCGGGCGGCATGTCCGTGTCGATCGCCAGCCGGCCGCTGGCTGCCTCGGCAACCAGGGAGGGCAGGTTGTGATAGGCCTGCGGGCCCACCACCACGTCCACCTTTGCCCGGCGGGCGATCTCGGCGCCCTCGGCCTGCGCGACGCAGCCCGCGACCGCGATCATCGGGCGGGATCCGTCCTCACGGCGCAGCCGGCCGATGTCCGAATAGACCTTCTCGGTCGCCCGCTCGCGAATGTGGCAGGTGTTGAGCACGACCAGGTCGGCGGCCGCCGCGTCCGTCGCCGCGGTCATGCCTTGCGCGGTCATCAATTCGGCCATGCGCTCGCCGTCGTAGACGTTCATCTGGCAGCCGAAGGATTTGACGTGAAAGCTTTTTGGGGGCGTGCTCATGGGGGCGGGCCTATACGCCGCTTTGGCCTGCGCTGCCAGCTTGCGCCGCCTCCATCCGCCGCCGCGCCTCGGCTGCGATCCCCTTGCGGCCGAGTCCCACCGGGTCAAACGGTTCGAGGAAGCGGATCGTCACCGGGATGGTGCCGGCGCGCGAGACCAGCCGGACCGCGTTGTGGATGCCGGATTCGCCGCCGATCCAGCCCACTTCGGGAGTCGCGATTCCATAGTCGAGGACGACCGGCTGGATGCGAAGCTCTGGCGGCGGCGGGTCGGCGACCGCCAGCAGCGATGCCTTGAAGGGCAGCATCGCCGTGCCGTCCCCGGTGGTGCCTTCGGGGAAGATGGTGACTGGGCGACCGCCGAGGGCACGGCGGAGGGAGGCCACCTGCGCGGCGACTCCCAGGCGGTCGCCCCGCTCCACGAAGAGCGTGTCGTTGAGGCGGCACAGCCAGCCGACCAGCGGCGCCGACTGGAGCTCGCCCTTGGCGACAAAGGTGCTGCCGGACGCGCCGGCGATGGCGAGGATGTCGAGCCAGCTCTGGTGGTTCGCGAGCAACAGGACGTTCTGTTTCAGCGGACGCCCGAGGACGCGTACGCGCGCCCCCGCAAGCCAGGCGACGGCGCCGAGGAAACGGGGCGGCCAAGGGGAGGGGCGGCGGAACAGCCGCCACAGTCCATGCAGCGCCAGCGCGCCGAGCAGGCAGCCGAGGATCGCCGCCAGGCGCCCGGCGAAGCGGACGTGCCCGGCCAGGCCGGGCACCGGATCAGCCCTTGCGGTCGAGGCTGACGCCATAGAGCTCCATGCGGTGATCGACGAGGCGGAAGCCCAGCCGTTCGGCGATCTGCTTCTGGAGGAGTTCGAGTTCGGGATCGACGAATTCGATGACCTTGCCGGTCTCGACGTCGATCAGGTGATCATGGTGGGATTCGGGGGAGGGCTCATAGCGAGCGCGTCCGTCGCCGAAGTCGTGGCGGTCGAGAATCCCTGCCTCTTCGAACAGCCGTACCGTGCGATAGACGGTAGCGATCGAGATGCCGGGGTCGATGGCAGAGGCCCGCTCATAGACCTTCTCGACGTCCGGATGGTCTTCCGCTTCCGACAGCACGCGCGCGATCACGCGGCGCTGCTCGGTGATGCGCAGCCCCTTTTCCTGACACAGCGCCTCGAGGTCGATCCTGCGCGGCATTCCTTCTCCGTTTTTCAGTGCGGCCCGACATTTAGCGGATGGTGGCCGCTTCGGGAAGCGGGCTTGGCCGCCCCTTCGCCCTCACGGCGAACGGACGGCACAAAACCGGTGGAGGGGGGATCAGCGCTTGCGATTGGTGCCGAGACCGATCGCCTTGGCGAGGCTGCGGCGCTGCTCGGCATAGTTGGGGGCGACCATCGGATAGTCGGCCGGAAGACCCCACTTGGCGCGATACTGGTCGGGCGTCATCTGATAGTGCGTCATCAGGTGACGCTTGAGCATCTTGAGCTTCTTGCCGTCTTCGAGGCAGACGATGAAGTCCGGCTTCACCGATGCGCGGATCGGCACCGCCGGCTCCTGCTTCGCCTCGGGTGCGGTGTTCGCGCCACCCAGGGTGGTGAGCGCGCCGTGAACATTCTGGATCAGCGACGGCAGGTCGGCGAGCGACACGCTGTTGTTGCTGACATGGGCTGCCACGATATCGGCCGTGTACGCGATCAGCGCGTCGGCCGGCGGCTGCTGGACTTCCATTCTACTACCCTTTCAACAAGAACGGCAAAACACCGCCGTCCCCGTTCGGACCTATTCACCCCGTGCGACTGAATCGCAACAGCGGTGAGGATGAAATTTTTGCAACGAATTGTTTCGTTACAGTTCAGGGAATGGTGCGCGCATAGCTGTGCGCATCAAAAGCCTCTCCGGCCCGGCCCCGATAGTATCGCGGCCGCTCGCCTACTTTGGCGAAACCTTCGCGCTTGTAGAGCTCTACGGCGGCATTGCCCGCGCGGACCTCAAGATGCAAGCGCGAGAGCGTCCGGCGTCGCGCTTCGTCGATCACGGAGCGCAGCAGCATGCCGCCCACGCCGCGCCCCTGCACTGCCGGGCGGGTCGCGATCAGCAGGAGTTCGCCCTCGTCCATCACCGCCCGGGAAAGCGCGAAGCCGGCGAGGCCCTCGTCCTGCTCCGCCAGGGTCAGCCAGACGCCCGGCAGCGACAACATGCCCAGGCACTGGGCAGGCGTCCATGCCTCCCCGAAGCGGGCGTCGAACGCCTCGCGCATCACGATCGAGACCGCATCGAGATCGGCGACCGACCCGACGCGCAGGGTGACGGGGCCCGGCGTCCGGCTCACGGCTGCGGCAGCTTCGCGTCCGGCGCGCGGCCGTAGAGGGGGCGGGGCGCCAGGCTGGCGAGCGCCGCCGGTAGAAGACGCGCATCGCGCGCATCGGGCAGCGCTTCCGCGGCGGCGATCCCGGCGTCGAGCGCCTGGAGTCGATGCACGCCGTTACCCACGGCCAGCCGTCCGGCCAGCCGCTCCAGCGCAGCCTCCGGACGCAGCGACGCGAACGGCGCGGCTTCGGTCAGCGGATCGGCGGTGAATTCCTGCACGAACACCTCGCCATGGCCGCCCTCCAGTACCCCCGCGAGGGTGTCGGTCGAAAGCCGCCGGTCGAACGCACCTGCCGCGACGAGTGCCAGCGAAGAGAAGCCGAAAACCTGCGCGCCCCACCCAATCGCCAGGCCCCGTGCCGCGGCTAGCCCGACCCGAACGCCGGTAAAGCTGCCAGGGCCGCAATCCACCAAGATGCGTTCGGCCCGGCCCGCGTCGGGAAGTTCGGCGATCATCGGCACCAGCCGTTCGGCATGGCCGCGGCCGACCACCTCGTGCCGAAAGTCCAGGATGCGATCGTCTTCCATCACCGCCACCGAGCAGGCGGCGGTCGCGGTCTCGATTACCAGCGTGCGCAAGGGATCAGGCGATCGTGTTGAACCGGTCGAACGCCGGTCGCGGCAGGCGCTCATGCAGCCGCGACGGGTCGCCATGGCCGAGCACTGCAATGAAGTTCGAACGGACGGCCGGCGTTCCGCTGAAGAACGCCTTGTCCACCGCGCCATTGTCGAAGCCCGACATGGGGCCCACGTCCAGGCCGAGCGCGCGCGCGGCGACGATCAGATAGGCACCCTGCAGCGTCGAGTTCCGCATGGCCGACACCTGGCGCAGCTCCGCATTGCCGTCGAACCACGCCTTGGCATTCGTATGCGGGAACAGCTCAGGCAGATGCTCGTGGAACTCGGTGTCCATCCCGACAATCACCGCGACGGGTGCCTGGCGCACCTTGTCCGCGTTGCTGTCACTGCAGCAGACAGCGAGCCGCTCGCGCGCCTCGGGCGACACGCACCACACCAGCCGCGCGGGCAGCTGGTTGGCCGAGGTCGGCCCCATCTTCATCAGGTCCCAGATCGCCTCCAGTTCCGCCTGCGTGACCGGCTGGTCGGTGAAATGGGTGTGGCTGCGGGCGGTGCGAAAAATCGTGTCGAGCGCGGCGTCGTCCAGCATCGCCATCAGACGGCCCGCACTTCGGTCACTTCGGGGACGTAATACTTCAAAAGCTGCTCGATGCCGTTCTTGAGCGTCGCGCTCGAGGAGGGGCAGCCGGAGCAAGCGCCCTGCATCTGCAGGTAGACCTTGCCCTTGTCGAAGCCGCGATAGACGATGTCACCGCCGTCGTTGGCCACCGCCGGCCGCACCCGCGTCTCGATCAGTTCGCGGATCTGCGCGACGATGTCGGCGTCCTCAGGATTGTCGACGATGTCGCTTTCGGCCGGCGGCACCGAGAAACCGGCGCTGCCCTGCCGGAACAGCGGCATCGCGGCCGAGAAATGGTCGAGCAGGATCGCGACCACGTCCGGCTTCAGGCTCGGCCACTCGACGCCCGGTGCGGCGGTGACGGAGACGAAGTCGCGCCCGAAGAACACGCCGGTCACGTCGCCTAGCGCAAAGATCGCTTCGGCAAGCGGCGACACTTCCGCTTCCTCGGGCGTCGCGAAGTCGCGGGTGCCGGTTTCCATCACGACCCGACCCGGAAGGAACTTCAGGGTTGCGGGATTGGGCGTCGGTTCGGTCTCGATCAACATGACCGTCATTTGGCGTGCCGGGGGGGCAGGATCAAGCGGACGCCGGAAACGATCCGTTCGGGGCGGGCGACGCGCCCGCGTGCGGGGCGCGGTGCCAGGCGAGCAGGTTGCGCCGCGCCTCTTGGACGAAGGCGGAGCGACGGACCAGATCGAGCAGCAGGTCCGCGACCCAGCGGCCAGGCTGGCGCAGCGGCCGCTTGAACTGGATCAGCAGGACCACGCGGGTGCTGCCGGTGTCGTTCCACACCTCATGCTCATAGGTGTCGTCGAACACCAGCGTCTCGCCCTCGGCCCACCGCAGCACGCGATTGTCGAGACGCATGCGCACGTCGCCGTCGCGCGGGACCACCAGCGCCAGGTGGCAGGTGATCAGCCCCTTGGTGACGCCGCGGTGCGCGGGAATGTGGCTGCCCGGCGCCAGGATCGAGAACATCGCATTGGTGAGGCCGGGGATGCCTTGCAGCGCACGGGCGGTGACCGGGCAGCGCGCGAGGTTCGCGTCCATGTCATAGCCATAGCCGCACAGCACGAACGACCGCCACCGATCGACGGCAGCGAGGGTGCAGGGATCGGGCGAAATGGCGGCCAGCGGGGGAGCGGCGCCCTCGGGCAGCGCCACGCGCTCCGCCTCGTCGCGGATCGCCTGCCACTGGCCGCGAAGCTCCCGGGTCCAGGGAAAGGCGCGTACGTCCAGCACCGGCGCGGTGGAGACCAGGGAGGACGCGCGGATCAGCCGGTCGAAGACGTGCCGCAGCCGCTTGCCCGCGCGCAGGACGAGCGAATGCTGTGCCTGGCCGGTCGCCGGCGCATCGCGTGCCTCGTCGTCTGCCGGTCGTGTTGCGCGGTGCATTGCCCCTCCCTTCGGCCTGCAACGCTGCGCTGCAGAAAAGGCGAAAAGGTGGCGGTCGCGTGGAAGATCGTGTCCGCCAGTTTCCCGGCGATTCCGAACACTTGGTCGGCCGCGCTGGCGGTGCCGGGAAAAGCCCGCTACGCTTGGCGCATGGCATTCCCTGTACGCGTACGCCGGATCGCGCTGCCGCTTCTGGCCCTGATCGCCACCACGCCGCTCGTCGCCCAGACGGCGCCCCCGCCCGCACCGCAGCAGCAGAGCCGGCAGCTGCCGCCGTTGCAGCCGGTGGCGCAGGGGCCGGACACCCCCTGGCTGTTCAAGGGCAGCGACATCCCGCCCGACCGGTCCTGGACCTATGGGGTGTTGCCGAACGGGCTGCGCTACGCCGTCCGCCACAACGGCGTGCCGCCGGGGCAGATCGCCATCCGCGTCGCGATCGACGCGGGCTCGCTGATGGAAACGGAGCAGGAGCGCGGGTTCGCGCACCTCTTGGAGCATCTCTCGTTCCGCGGCTCGATGCATGTGCCCGATGGCGAGTCGAAGCGCGTGTGGCAGCGGCTGGGCGTGACGTTCGGCTCGGACACCAATGCCGCGACCAGCTTCACCCAGACGGTCTATAAGCTCGACCTGCCGGGGGCCACCCAGGCCGGCCTGGACGAGAGCATGAAGATCCTGGCCGGCATGATGGCCGAGCCCACGATCACCCCGGCCTCGCTCAATGCCGAGCGCCCGGTGGTGCTCGCCGAGCAGCGCGAGCAGCCGGGGCCGCAGCTGCGGCTGGGCGACGCGACGCGCGCGCTGTTCTTTGCCGGCCAGCCGCTCGCCGATCGTTCGCCCATCGGCAACGTCGAGACGCTGCAGGCGGCGACGGCCGACATGGTGAGCGCCTTTCATGATCGCTGGTACCGCCCCGACCGGGCCGTGGTGGTGATCGCCGGCGACGCCGATCCCAAGCTGCTCGAGGCAGCGGTGGTGAAGCATTTCTCCGGCTGGAAGGGCAAGGGGCCGGCCCCCCAGAATCCGGATCTCGGCAAGCCCAAGGCCGGTGGGCCGCTGAGCGCCGTCGTGAACGAACCGGCGCTGCCGACCCTGGTGCAGATGGCGACGGTGCGGCCCTGGACGGTTGGCAACGACACCATCGTCTTCAATCAGGAGCGCATGGTCGACCAGATCGCCATTCGGATCATCAACCGCCGCCTGGAAAGCCGGGCGCGGGCGGGCGCCAGCTACATCAGCGCGGGTGCCGACCTGGAAGACGTGTCGCGTTCGGCCAACATCACCGCGATCTCGATCATGCCGGTGGGGAACGACTGGGAGGCAGCCGTGCGTGACGTACGCGCCACCGTCGCCAGTGCCCTGCGCAACCCGCCTTCGCAGCAGGAAATCGACCGCGAGGTGGGAGAGATCCGCGCGGCGATGGAAAATGCCGTCGCGACGTCGCGCGTCGATGCGGGCGCCAAGCTTGCCGACAATCTGGTGGAGGCGGTCGACATCCGCGAGACGGTCGCGGGACCCGAGATGTCGCTGCGCATCTTCGACGGTGCCGTGGCCGGCAAGTTCTTCACCCCCGCCAAGGTGCAGGCGGCGACCCGCAAGGTCTTCGAGGGCGTCGAGACCCGCGCGCTCGTCAACACGCCGACGCCGGACCCGTCCGCAGCCAACAAGCTGGCAGCGGCGATCCAGGCGGATGTGACGGCAGCCGCCGAGAAGCGCGGGCCCCAGCGCACCGTGAAGTTCGACGAGCTTCCCAAGCTCGGCGCGCCCGGCAAGGTCACCGGCCGCAGCGTGGTGCTCACCGATCCGCAGATCGAGAAGGTGAGCTTCGCCAATGGCGTCAACCTGCTGATGTTCCCGAACAATTCGGAAACCGGCAAGGTCTATGTCCAGGTCCGCTTCGGTCGCGGGCTGAGCGCGCTTCCGTCGAACAGGCAGACGCCCGCCTTTGCCGGTGACCTGGCGCTGGTGGCGAGCGGCGTCGGCAAGTTCGGGCAGGAAGAGCTCGACCAGCTGACCGGCGACCGCCAGATCGGCCTGTCCTTCGGCATGCAGGAAGATGCCTTCGTGCTGGGCGGCATCACCACGGCGGCCGATCTCAACGACCAGCTCCGGCTGATCGCGACCAAGCTCGCTGGCCCCGGCTGGGATCCCAAGCCGGTGGCCCGCGCCCGTGCGGTGATGCTCGCCAGCTATGACAGCCAGTCCTCCTCGCCGGTGGGCGTGCTCCAGCGTGACCTCGAAGGCCTGCTCCACGCCGGCGACACGCGCTGGGCCTCGCCCGATCGCAAGGACATCGAGGGGCTGGATGCCGCTCGGTTCCGTGCGTTCTGGGAGCCGCTGCTCGCCAGTGGCCCGATCGAGGTGCAGGTTTATGGCGATACCACGGCCGATGCCGCCATCGCGGCGGTGGCCAGCACCTTCGGCGCGCTGAAGCCGCGGCCGGCGGCGCCGGTCGGCAATGTCGACGTGCGGTTCCCGGACCATGTGGCGACGCCCGTCGTGCGCACCCATACCGGCCAGCCCAACCAGGCGGCGGCGGTGATCGCCTGGCCGACGGGCGGTGGCAGTGCGGGGCTGACGGAAAGCCGCAAGCTGGAACTGCTCGCCGCCATTTTCCGGGATCGGCTGCTCGACAAGCTGCGTTCGGAAGCGGGGGTGAGCTATACGCCCAACGTTTCCACCGACTGGCCCGTGGGCCTGCCGAGCGGCGGCAAGATCCTGGCGATCGGCGCGGTGCCGCCCGACAAGACGGACTTCTTCTTCCAGCTGGCGCGCGGCATCGCGGCAGACCTGGTGGCGAACCCGATCACCGAGGACGAACTGCGGCGCGCACAGGCGCCGGTGCTGCAGTTCATTGCGCGCGTGTCGAGCGGCAACATGTTCTGGATGCAGCAGACCGCGGGCGGCACGCTCGATCCCAAGCGGATCGACGCGATCAACACCATCGCCTCGGACATCGGCACGACGACCTCTGCCGACATCCAGGCGCTGGCGGTGAAGTATCTCCGCCCGGAGAAGGACTGGTCGCTGGTGGTCGTGCCGGAGAAGAAGGCGAACTGAGTAGGTCCGGCGCAGCGAGGGCCAAGGTTAACGAGCGACGCGCTTGTGGCCCTGGGCTCCTGCCTGCGCAGGAGCGCGGTACGGGGATGACCCCGGGTGCCTCCAGCTGACGCAGCGACCCGGCAGTGCCTCACCCACTTCCGTGCTCCTGCGCAGGCAGGAGCCCAGGGTTGTCAGACGCGACGCCGATCGTTCTGCGTCGCCTTTGCAGGCGCCGGCTTACCCCTTGTAGAGCGCGTCCAGCCGCTCGCCATAGACCTGGCGCAGGATGTGGCGGCGGATCTTCAGGCTGGGGGTGAGCTGCTCGTTCTCGATGGTGAACGGCCGGTCCGCCAGGATGAAGCGGCGGATGCGTTCGGTCACGGTCAGGTCCTGGTTCACCCGGTCCACGGCGGCGCTCAACGCTGCGCGATAGCCGCTGTCCTCCGCCAGCCGCTTGAAGTCGCAGACCGCGCGGTTGGCCGCGCACCATTCCTGGGTCCACTCCGGATCGGGCACGATCACCGCGACCATATAGGGGCGGCGATCGCCCGCGATCATCGCCTGGGAGATCTCGGGCTGGAGGGTGAGCATCCCCTCCACCTTCTGGGGGGCGACGTTCTCGCCCTTGTCGTTGACGATGATGTCCTTCTTGCGGTCGGTGATCTTGATCCGTCCCGCCTCGTCGATCAGGCCGATGTCGCCGGTGTGCAGCCAGCCGTCTTTCAGGACGCGCGCCGTCTCGACCTCGTTGCGCCAATAGCCGTGCATCACCAGTTCGCCGCGGACCAAGATTTCGCCGTCGTCGGCGATGCGCACTTCGGTGTTGGCGAGCGGCGGGCCGACGCTGTCCATCCGCACGCCCGCCGACGGGCGATTGCACGAGATCACCGGCGCAGCCTCGGTCTGGCCATAGCCCTGGAGGAAGGTGACCCCCAGCGCCTGGAAGAACAGCCCCACCTCCGGATTGAGCGGCGCGCCGCCCGAGACCATCGCCTTCATCCGGCCGCCGAAGCGCTTAGCGATCTTGGGGCGGAACAAGGTCCGCACCGCCAGCTGCGCCGGTCGGTCGGTCAGGCGTAGGCGACCCTCGCTCTCCTTGTTGCCGAGTTCGATCGCCTTGCCGAGCAGATAGGCGGCCATGCCGCCCTGTTTCTCTACTGCCTTGGTGATCCGGGTGCGCAGCACTTCGAACAGCCGCGGCACGACGAACATGATCGTCGGGCGCACCTCCTCGATATTGGCGGCGAGCTTGTCGAGGCCCTCGGCATAATAGATCTGCCCGCCCAGCCCGATCGCGAAATGCTGGCCGCCGGTGTGCTCATAGGCGTGGCTCAGCGGCAGGAACGACAGGAACACCTCGTCGTCCCAGCCGAAATCCTCGGCGATGACCGCCGAGCAGCCGGCCACGTTGTGCAGGATCGCCCCATGGTGCTGCATCACCCCCCGGGGGGCGCCGCCGGTGCCGCTGGTATAGATGATGCAGGCGAGGTCCTCGCGCTGGAAGCTTGCCTCGCCCGCGGCCGCTTCGGCGCTGGCGGGATGATCGGCGATCAGCTGATGCCAACTGTGGAATTCGATGCTGCCGGGCTGGACCAGGCGGACGTCCTCGATCCCGATGATCTTCTGCGGGGTGGATGCGTGAAGGGCGGCCGGGATCAGCTCGCGCGCGAGCTTGGCAGTGGAGACGATCGCGGCGCAGGCGCCCGAATTCTCCATGATGTGCTGGTGGTCGCGCTGGGTGTTGGTGACATAGGTCGGCACCGTGATGCAGCCCGCGGCCATGATGGCGAGGTCGGAGATGCACCATTCGGGGCGGTTCTCCGACACCAGCATCACCCGGTCGCCGCGCTTGAGGCCGAGCGCCTTCAGGCCTGCGGCGAGGCTGGCGACCTGGCGCGCGGCTTCCGCCCAGCTGGTCGGCTGCCATTCGCCCCCGGCCTTGTGCCACAGGAATGGCTTGTCGCCCTTCTCGCGCGCACGCGCAAAGAACATCGTGACGAGATTCGGGAAGTGCTCGAGGGTACGCATGGCCTCTCCTGCCGCCCCGGCATCCGTGCGCCGGGGACTTGCCTGTTGTTACTCCGGGGGACGGGTGCCGAAGCCGCCGACCCGCTTGATTTCGACGACGGTGCCGTCCTGCCGCATGGCGACACCCTCGCTGCGCGGATCGGCGCCACCGACCCAGCGACCGTGTACGCGCTCCACCGCATTCGCCTTCAGGCCCATGGGCGCGATCTTCACGGGCTCTCCCAGCGCCTCGAGTGCAGGCGCCATGGCGTCGAGTTGGGTACCCTGTTCGAGAGTCGCAATCCTGCCCGGTGCATAGATCACCCCCAGGCCGATCGCGTCCTGCGCCGTCATCCGCCAGTCGATCACCGCGATCACCGCCTTGGCGACCTGGGCGATGATGGTGGACCCGCCCGCCGCACCGATCACCAGCCGGACCTTGCCGTCCGGGCCGTAGACGATGGTCGGCGACATGGAACTGCGCGGCCGCTTGCCGCCTTCGACCCTGTTGGCGACCAGGTGGCCGTTCTTTTCCGGCACGATGTCGAAGTCGGTCAGCTCGTTGTTGAGCATGGTGCCGTTCACCGACAGGCCCGAGCCGAAATAGCCCTCCACCGTCGACGTGACCGACACCGCGTTGCCGCGCGCATCGGTTGCCGAGACATGGGTGGTCCCCGGCACTTCGCTCTGCTGGACCCGGATGCGGGCAGGAGCACCGGCGGGCGTGCCGGGCGCGACGCTCCCCATCGTGCGGTCGGGCGAAATCAGGGCCGAGCGCGCGGCGATGTACGTACGGTCGAGCAGTCCCTTGACCGGCACCGTCACATGGTCGGGATCGGCCAGGTACATGTCGCGATCGGCATAGGCGAGGCGCTGGCTCTCGGCCATCAGATGCCAGGCGACCGGCGAGTCCTTGCCCAGCTTCGCCATGTCGAAGCGTTCGAGCTGCTTCAGGATCATCAGCACCGCGACGCCGCCGGACGAGGGCGGGCCCATGCCGCAGATGCGATAGGCGCGGTAGCTGCCGCACACCGGCGCGCGTTCCTTGGCATCGTAGCTGGAGAGGTCGCCCGCGGTCATCTTCGACGGGTTGCGGGCGGCGGTGTTGACGGTGGTGACGAGCTTCTGCGCGTCCGGCCCCACATAGAAGCTGTCCGGGCCCAGCCGCGCCAGGCGCTCGAACAAGGCCGCCTGTTCGGGGTTCTTGAGCAGCGTGCCTACCGGCAGCGCCTTGCCGTCCGACGTCAGATATTTTGTCCGCGCCCACGCGTCGATGTGGCTGCCGAAGCGGTCAATCCCGGTGTTGAGCCGCTGGGTGATGCGAAAGCCGTCGCGGGCGAGCCGGATCGCCGGCTCGAACAGCTTCGCCCAGGGGAGCTTGCCGGCGCGGGCATGCGCCATCGCCCATTCGCGCAGGTTGCCCGGCACTCCGACGCTACGCCCGCCGGGCACGGCTGCGGAATGGCTCAGCGGATTGCCGTCGGGCGCGTAGAACCAGTGCGGATCGGCCGCCGCGGGAGCCGTCTCGCGCCCGTCGATGGTCAGGAGCTTGCCGGTCCTGGCATCATGCCCGACCCAGAAGCCGCCGCCGCCAATGCCGGAGTTCTGCGGCTCCACCACGTTGAGCGCGAGCAGGGTCGCGATCGCGGCATCGGTGGCGCTGCCGCCGGCGCGCAGCATCTCGACGCCCGCCGCCGCGGCGCGCGGGTCCGATGCGCTGACCATGCCTTGCGCCGCCTGCTTGGCGGGATGGGCGACCTGGGCACTCGCAACGACGGGTACGGCGAGCAGCAATGCTGCACAGCTGAGGAAACGCTTCATGCCTGCAGGAGTAGCCGCGATTGTCCCGGGTGCAAAGGCGAGGGGACACGGCCGAAGCCGTGCCCCCTCCGTCCTCAGCCGCGCCGCGTCGCCGCCGCGTAGAGCGCGATGGCCGCTGCGTTGGAGACGTTCAGGCTTTCGATCTGGTCGCTGATCGGCAACCGCGCGAGCACGTCGCAATGCGCCGCGGTGTTCTGGCGCATGCCTTCGCCTTCGGCACCCAGCACCAGCGCGACCTTGTCCGATCCCATCGCCTGATCGAGCGTTAGGTCGGTGTTGCCGGTCAGGCCGATGCGCCAATAGCCGGCCTCGGCGATCTCCTCGAGCGCGCGGGCGAGGTTCACCACGCGCACCCAGGGGACGATCTCCAGCGCCCCGGACGCGGTACGGGCGACGGTGCCGGACTCCGGCGGCGCATGCCGGTCCTGCGTCACGATGCCGAGGGCGTCGAACGCGGCTGCCGAGCGCAGGATCGCGCCGACATTGTGCGGGTCGGTGACCTGATCGAGCACCAGCAGCGGGCGGGTGTCGGAACGGCCGCGCTCCAGTAGGTCGCCCAGCCAGATGTCCTCCAGCGGATCGACCTCTGCCACCATGCCCTGATGCGGGGCGTCATTCGGAACCAGCCGACCGAGGTCGGCCGCCTCGGCATAGGTGACGGTCAGCGTCGACGGAAGGTCGAGCTGCGACAACGCCTCGTGCGTGCCCCACAGCTTGCGCACTGTGCGCTCAGGGTTCGCGAGCGCCGCGAGTACCGCATGGCGGCCCCAGAAACGGGGGCGCTGCGGGGAGCCCTGGCTCGGGCGATGACCACGACGTGCCATGCTCAGTCCTCCGCCTTCGGCCAGGCGTACGGGTCGGTGACCTTCGGCTGGCGGGGCAGCGGCGGCTTCGGCAGCGGCTTTTCCGCGTTGGCGGCATTGAGGAGGAAGGAAGCCATGATGATCGATGCCTGACGCAGGTCCTCGCCCTTCATATGGTCGAAGGTATCGGCATTGGTGTGGTGGATGCGGCTGCCATAGTCCAGCGGGTCCTGGATGAACTGAAAGCCCTGCAGCCCGATCGACTGGAAGAAATAGTGATCGGTGCTCGACGTGCGGCGCATCGCCACGGTGCCGGCGCCCATCGCCTGGAACGGCGCGAACCATTCGCGGAAGATCGGCACCGCGGCCTGGTTGTTCTCGGCATAGATGCCGCGGATCTTGCCCGAGCCGTTGTCGAGGTTGAAATAGGCGGCGAGCTGGTCGTAGCCCGGCTTCTTCGTGATCGGCCAGCGCGAGGTCCAGCCATAGAAGCGGGCGAGGCCGGTCGTCGGCCCGGTTGCGGCCGGCGCGCGCGTGGCGATGTGCTGCTCGATATAGGCGAGCGAGCCGAGCAGCCCCTGTTCCTCGCCGTTCCACAGCGCGAAGCGGATCGTGCGCTTCGGCCGCACCCCCATCTGCGATAGGATGCGCGCGGCCTCCATCACCACGGCAGAGCCCGCGGCGTTGTCGGAAGCGCCATCGCCTGCGGCCCAGCTGTCGAGATGGGCACCAGCCATCACATAGCCGGCCTTGGGATCGGTGCCAGGGATGTCGGCGAGGATGTTGTAGGCCTGCACGTCGCTGTCGTCGAAGCGGACGTTGCTGGTCACTTCCAGCGTCGGTGCCTGGCCGACGCGGGCGAGGCGGGCGAGGCGGCGATAGTCCTCGGCCGCGATCTCGATCCCGGGCGTCGCCGGGGTCTGATCGCGTCCGAACAGATAGCCGCTGCCGTGCAGCAACATGCCGTCGCGGCTGGACATGGTCGCCATCGCCACCGCGCCCTCGCTCTTCAGGAACGCGTCGAGCTTGAGCGAGAAGTCGAGCCGCTTGAGCCGGCGGTCCGCCGCCTCCGGATCATTGACCGGTGCTTCGAAGAAGTCCTGGTCGGCGAGCTCCTGCTGGCTGAGCCGACGGAAGGCGGGACGGTCCGGCTCCGAGCCGGTGTCCGGCTGGGTCACCATCACGATCTTGCCCGCCAGCTGCCCGCGATAGCGTGCGAAGTCCGCTTCCTTGGACATCGGCGCCACGATCACCGGCGCAGTGACAGTGCCGTTGGTGCCGGGGGTCCAGGCGATCGGGATCGCGGTCAGCTGGATCGGGCGCGGGGTCACCATGCGTACGCTCGAGCTGACGATCGACCAGCCGCGGCCGAACTCGAATCCTTCCTTGTGGACGTTCTTCAGGCCCCATTCGCGGAACTTCGACTGGGTCCATTCCTCTGCCTGGCGCATGCCGGGCGAGTTGGTGAGCCGCGGGCCGATCACGTCCGTCAGGTGCTGCGCGATCGGCATCACTTCCGACTGGTTGGTGCCTTCCTCGATGATCCGGTTGACGGCGTCGCGATCGACCGACTGGGCGGCAAGGGGTGTGGCGGCAACGGTGGCAAACAAGGCAAGAGTGAGCGCGCGCATCGGGTTCCGTTCGTGGGAGGGAAGAGAAAAAGCGTCGTCATGGACGCTATGCGGGCCAGGAAAGGCGCGCAAGCCGTTGACAGCGTGGCGGCGGGACGGCAATGGGCCACCTCGCTTCAGCGAAGCGGCCCCGTGGAAGGGTGGCCGAGTGGTTAAAGGCAGCAGACTGTAAATCTGCCCACGCAAGTGTACGCTGGTTCGAATCCAGCCCCTTCCACCATCCGCCCCGGCGCGGCGGATCGGTTCTCCCGGAAAAAGGGACACCTGCGCTGCCGACCCCCCTGATCTTCATCGCCGCAGCCATGCTTGAGATCGGCGGATGCTTCGCGTTCTGGAAATGGGCGCGGCTCGGCGCATCGCCCTTGTGGCTGATCCCCGGCCTGGTCGCGCTTGCCGGCTTCGCCTGGATCCTCACCTTTGCCGACACGCCCGCGGCGGCGCGCGCCTATGCGGCCTATGGCGGCATCTATGTGGCGACTTCGCTCGGCTGGATGTGGCTGGTCGAGGGGCTGCGGCCGGACCGCTTCGACCTGATCGGCGGGGGGCTGTGTCTGGTGGGGTGCCTGGCGATCCTGTTTGGGCCGCGGTGAGGGGCGGGTCCCTACCTCCCTCTTCAGCCGATCTCGCCTCCCCCCACACCGTTTGTCTCGAGTAGGGATCGAGCTTGTCGAGAGCCCGTATCGAGAGAGCCACAACGGCCGACCTCTCGATACGCCGTCTCGACAAGCTCGACGGCTACTCGAGGCAAACGGTTGGGGAGGGGGCTCTTGCGTCCGCCGCTTGGCGCGGCTACCTCCGGCGCATCGGGCGGGTATAGCACAATGGTAGTGCAGCAGCCTTCCAAGCTGAATACACGGGTTCGATTCCCGTTACCCGCTCCACCTTCTTTCCGCCTCCGCCCGCCACGGCGTTCCCGCCGCGCGATTGCCGGAGCTGCGGACCAGCCCTAGAGAGCGCCGCCATGGCCCGCATCGAAACGCCCCGCCCCATCCGCGGCACCCAGGACATCTTCGGCGCAGACCAGCGCCGCTTCGGCCGCGTGGTCGACGCCTTCGAGCGCATCCGCCGACTCTATTGCTTCAGTCGCGTCGAGCTGCCGGTGTTCGAATCGACCGCCGTCTTCGCGCGCTCGCTGGGCGAGACCACCGACGTCGTCTCGAAAGAGATGTACAGCTTCGAGGATCGCGGCGGCGATTCGCTGACGCTCCGCCCGGAGTTCACCGCCGGCATCGCCCGCGCCTACCTGACCGACGGGTGGCAGCAGTTCGCCCCGCTCAAGATCGCGACCCACGGCCCGGTGTTCCGCTACGAGCGGCCGCAGAAGGGGCGCTATCGCCAGTTCCACCAGATCGATGCCGAGGTGATCGGCGCGGCCGAGCCCGGCGCCGATGTCGAACTTCTCGCCTTTGCCGACCAGCTGCTCCACGAGCTCGGCATCGCCGATGGTGTGACGTTGCAGCTCAACACGCTGGGCGATGCGGAAACCCGCGACGCGTGGCGCGCCGCGCTGGTCGCGCACTTCGAGGCGCACCGCGACGTGCTGAGCGAGGACAGCCTGGCGCGGCTCGACAAGAATCCGCTGCGCATCCTGGACTCCAAGGACCCGCGCGATCGCCCGGTCGCAGACAGCGCGCCGGGGATCGACGACTACCTGACTAGCGAGGCGCGCGACTTCTTTGCCGCGGTGACGGCGGGGCTGGACGCCGCGGGCGTGGCGTGGACCCGCAACGATCGGCTGGTGCGCGGGCTCGACTATTACCGCCACACCGCATTCGAGTTCGTGACCGATCGGCTCGGCGCCCAGGGCACGGTGCTCGCCGGCGGCCGCTACGACGGGCTGATCGGCTCGCTCGGTGGTCCCGAGACGCCGGGCGTGGGCTGGGCGGCCGGCATCGAGCGGCTGGCGATGTTGCTGGAGGAGCCTTCCCCGGACGAGACCACTGTAAACGATGTGGCGGTAATTTCGGGAGGTAGCCGCACGGATCTCGTGGTTCAGCGCATCGTACCCGCACTGAGGAAGAATGCCTCTGCCAGGTTCGACCGGCCGTTGCTCAGCGTAGAAGGGTACTTGGGTCGTAGTCGAAACAAGTTGTTCGAGAAAGCTCGGAAAAAGTCTGCAGCGATGCTTCTCCTTGAGGACTCTGCAGGAGGGGAGCTTGCGACCCTTCGTTTTTGGACCGGGAGGTTCGGCGTACCTTCAGGCAAGTTCGATGACATCGTGGGTTCGCTGAGAGCCGGAGGCTTCGACATCATAGCAGCCGAGACGAACCTGCCTTATTCAACCGGCGAGGAAACGGCTGCCACTGGCGCGTTGTTCTATTTGATAGAACGCGCATGACCGCCATCTCTCCCGATCGCATCGCCCAGATCGAGGCGCGGCGCGACGAACTCCAGGCGTTGATGGCGACCGGCGAGCTGCCGGGCGACCGCTTCGTGGCGGTGTCCAAGGAATATGCCGAGCTGGAGCCCGTGGCCGAGGCCGCGGGCGCCGTCCGGCGGCTGCGGGCCGAGGCCGAATCGCTTGAGGACATGAGCCAGGACGGCGACGAGGAACTGCGTCGCATGGCCGCCGAGGAACTCCACGAGAACCGGGAGCGGCTGGCGGCGGCCGAGCACGCGCTGGCGCTGGCGCTGCTGCCGCGCGACGCGGCCGACGAGCGCCCGGCGATGCTCGAAATCCGCGCCGGCACCGGCGGCGACGAGGCGGCGCTGTTCGCGGGCGACCTGTTCCGCATGTACCAGCGCTATGCCGACAGCCGCGGCTGGCGGGTGGAGATGATCTCGGCCAGCGTGTCCGACGCGGGCGGGTTCAAGGAGGTCGTCGCCTCGGTGACGGGGCAGGGCGTGTTCGCGCGGCTGAAGTTCGAAAGCGGCGTCCACCGCGTCCAGCGCGTGCCGGTGACCGAGAGCGGCGGGCGCATCCACACCTCCGCCGCGACCGTCGCGGTGCTGCCCGAGGCCGAGGAAGTCGACGTCCAGATCGACGACAAGGATCTGCGCATCGACGTCTATCGCTCGTCGGGTCCGGGCGGCCAGTCGGTCAACACCACCGACTCCGCCGTCCGCATCACCCACCTGCCGACCGGGCTGGTGGTGATCCAGCAGGACGAGAAGTCGCAGCACAAGAACAAGGCCAAGGCGCTCAAGGTCCTGCGCACCCGCCTGTACGAAGCCGAGCGCGAGCGGCTCGCGTCCGAGCGCTCGGGTACGCGCAAGGCGATGGTCGGCTCGGGCGACCGCTCGGAGCGGATCCGCACCTACAATTTTCCGCAGGGGCGGGTGACCGACCACCGCATCAACCTGACGCTCCACCGCCTGCCCGAAATCCTGGAGGGCGAGATGGACGAGCTGATCGGCGCGCTGATCGCCGAGGACGAGGCGGAGCGGCTGGCGACGCTCGACGCCGCGTGACGCCCACCGCCGCCGAGGCGGTGCGGGAGGCGGCACAGCGGATCGCCACCGTCTCGGACACGCCGCGGCTCGATGCCGAACTGCTGATGGCCCACGCGATGGGAGTCGAGCGCAATGCGCTGCTGCTCGGGCGCCTCGCCGATCCGGTGCCGGCTGGCTTTTCCGCGCTCGTCGAGGCGCGGTTGGCGCATACCCCGGTCGCCTATCTGACCGGCAGCCGCGCCTTCTGGACGATCGATCTGGAGGTGGGGCCGGGCGCGTTGGTCCCGCGCGCCGACAGCGAGACGCTGATCGAGGCGGCGGTGGCGCACTTCGCCGATCGCGCCCCGGCGACCGTGCTCGACCTGGGTACCGGACCCGGCACGCTGCTGCTCGCTGCGCTGGACCAATGGCCGGATGCGCAGGGTCTCGGGGTCGACCGGTCAACCGACGCCCTGGACTATGCACGCCGCAATGCCGAGCGGCTCGGCATGGGCGGGCGGGCGAGCTTCATGCTGGGCAACTGGGCGGCGGCGTTGGACGCACGCTTCGACCTGGTTCTCACCAACCCCCCCTATATCGGCACGGACGAGCGCCTGCCGCAGGAAGTGGTCGGGCATGAGCCCGCCGGGGCCTTGTTCGCCGGGGCGGACGGACTGGACGCCTATCGCCTGCTAGCACCCCAACTCGCGCGGCTGCTCGCGCCCGGCGGGATCGCGGTGGTGGAGATCGGCTTCACCCAGGCGGAGGCGGTGTCCGCGCTGCTCCATGCCCAGGGGCTTTCAACCCGCGTCGCACCGGATCTGGGCGGGCGCCCTCGCGCGCTCGTTGCCCGTTGAATCCGGCGTCGGCACCCCCATATTTCCCCTTGGAGATCGCCCGTGCAGCCGCTAAGACCGGGGCGGGGCAAGCCACCTTCGACCAGTCACAGGTGAGTTCGGGGCACTGCCCCCTCCAGCGTCATGCGCGCCACTGCGGTCCGGTGGCCATGGCAGACGGGGTCGCGCAAGAGCGCGTCTCCGCGACAGGCAGCATCCGGGATCGACAGGATCGACGGACAGTTTTGAACGGGACACACACACGTTGATAAACAACCGGCAAGCCGGCCGCCGTCGCGGCCGTGGTGGGCAGCGTCCTCAAGGCGGGGGCGGCAGCCCCGGCCGTTCCGATAACGGCAATCGTATCGACAGTCGTGCACGCGGCAATGCCGCGCAGCTGCTGGAAAAGTACAAGAACCTGGCTCGCGACGCGCAGATGCAGGGCGATCGGGTCAACTCGGAATATTACTTCCAGTTCGCCGATCACTATTTCCGCGTGCTCAACGACAATCGCGCGCGCGTCGAAGAGAACCAGCGCCAGCGCGGTGACTTCGCCTCCGATGACGACGGCGAGGAGTTCGAGTTCGAGGGCGAGAACGGCGGCAACGACCGCCCGCAGCGCGAGGAGCGGGGCCAGCGCGAGGACCGCCCCCGCCGCGAAGACCGGTCCCAGCGTGAGGATCGTCCGCAGCGCGAGGATCGCCCTCAGCGGGACGCACGTCCGCGGACCGAGCGCGCGCCGCGCGGCGAACGCCCGCCCGTGACTCAGACCGAGGTGGATGGCGCTCCCGTGGACCAGTTGCAGCTGGTTCCTGCCGAAGCCGCCAACGATGCGGACGTGCAGCCGGTGGAGGCAGAGGCGCGCACGCCCCGCGCTCGCCCGCGCGCCCGTCGTCGTGACGCCGAGCAGCCGGCAGAGGCTGCGGCCGAGGCTCATGGGATCGATGCGGACCGGCTGCCGCCGGCGCTCGGTGCTGTGGAAGGCGAGGGTGAGGAGCGTCCCCGCCGCCGCCGCCGCGTCCGCGCCGACGACGAGGTGATGCCGCCGGCCGCCTGAGGTCGAGCGCACGCCTGAAAACAAGGGGCCGGTACCGCAACCAGCGGTGCCGGCCCTTTTGTTATTCCGTGTCGGGAGAGTCGGCCTCGGGGCGGTCCTTGCGTGCGAACCGGTCGACTGCAGCATCGTGGCCCGTGCCCGAGCTCAGGAAGATCAGCCCCATCAGCACCGCCGCCATCAACACCGACAAGCCGACACCGAGCGCGGTCGCGATCGCCATGTGGATCGGCAGCGGACCGACCAGGTGCCACAGCAACGCCACCGCGACGCCCGCGGCGAGCGCCGCGACGGCGGCCATCCACTTCAGCAGCCGCCGGAACCGGCCCCAGGCGAAGCGCGCATAGGTCGGATCGTCCAGCGGATCAGGCTCATCGTGCAGCATCGTCTTGCAATCCCATCGAAACATGGGATGCTCAACCCTCGTCGATGCACGCGGCGGCAGAGGAGGGTGCGATGACCATCGCGGTGATCCTGAGCGGCAAGGGCCATGACGTGGTCTCCATCGACGCCGGGAGGACGGTGGGCGACGCCGTCCACCTCCTCGCCGAGCGACGGATCGGCGCGGTGCCGGTGATCGAGGGAGACTCGATCCTGGGCGTCTTTTCGGAACGCGACGTGATCGGCTGCCTGCATCACGGCGGGGCGGCCACGCTCGATCGTCCGGTGACCGCGGCCATGACCGCGCCCGCCGTCACCGTCTCCCCGCAGGAGCCCGTGCTCGCGGCCCTGTCGTTGATGACGCACCGGCGCATCCGCCATCTTCCCGTGGTCGAATCGGGCCGTCTCGTCGGCATCGTCTCGATCGGCGACCTAGTGAAGCACCGGATCGAACGCATCGAGGCCGAGGCGCAGGCGATGCGCGCCTATATCGGCAGCTGACCGACGGCCTCAGGCCCGTCGCGACCGGACCAGCGCCAGCGCCTCGGCCAGCAGCCCGCGTCCGAAGGTCAGCATCCAGCCCGCGTAGACCAGCGCTCCGGCCGGAACCAGGATGGCCACTCGCGGCAAGGGCGCGAGCGGCGGCAACAGCTGGTCGACCAGCAGCACGGCGAGCGCCATGCCGACGCTCCCCAGCAAGGGCTGGCAGACGGCCACGGCGAGCGCCCCTGCGCGCACCCCGATCACCGGCAGCGTCCGCCACGCACAAAGCGCGAGGTACAGGGGCGCGGTAATGAGCCAGGCGGTGGCGAGACCCAGGACGCCATGGCGCACGCCGACAAGAAAGGCGATCGGCAGCAGGATCGCCCCGATCGCACCATTGCCCGCGCTGATGCCAGGCCGCCCACACGCATCGCACGCCGGGGCGAACAGGATCTGCAGGGTCAGGAACGGCATGGCGAGCGCGAGCAGCCCCACGACGGGGCCGGTCTCCAGCCACTTCTCGCCTAGAACCACCGACACCAGCGGCTCGGCCACCACCGCGAGGCCGAGGTAGAAGGGCATCGCCACCAGCAGCACCATGCGAACGCCCATCAGGAACGCGGCGGCGACCGAGCTGCGGTCATGCTGGATCCGGGCATAGGCGGAAAAGGCGACGTCGTTGATCGGCGGCACGAACTTCGCGACCAGGATCTGCGCCAGGAACAGGCTCGTCGTGTAGATGCCGAGCGCATGGGCATCCAGGTGCCGCCCGGCAACGAAGACGTCGGCCTGGCTCTGGATGACCCAGAACAGCTGGCTCGTCGCCATCAGGACGCCATAGCGGGCGATCCCCCCGGCGCCTCGAAAGTCGAAGCTCGGGCGTACCCATGCACGCGCCGCCACCATCATGCCGATGGCGCGCGTCCCGAACAGCACCATCGGCGCCAGCACCAGGGTCCAGACACCCAGCCCCCCGAGTGCGCCGCCAAGAGCCGCGAGGGCTCCCAGCACGGCCGAGAGCAGGTTCACCGCCGCCTGGCGTCGGAAATCCATCGCGCGGCTCAGCAGCGCATAGGGAAAGGCGATGAAGGGGGTGGCGAGATACAGCAGCGCCTGCACGCGCAGCAGTTCGGCGACCTGGGGGTGCCGGAAATAGGTGGCCGCCAGCGGTGCCGCCGCGATCTGGAGGATCGCGAGTGCCCCGTTCAGCACCAGCAGCATCCCGAACAGCTGCCGGATCGCGCGATCGTCGACCTCCGGCTTCTGGATCAGTGCGCTCGCAAGGCCGTAGCCGTTCAGCATGTTGAGCACGACCAGCACGACCTGGGTCATGGCGAACAGGCCGTAATCCTGCGGGCTCAGGATCCGGATTACCAGGAAGGTGGACGCCCATGCGATCAGCTGGCCGACGATCTGCGTGCCTGAGCGCCACAGAATCGCAGAGCGGACCTGTTGCCGCAGCGATTCGGCGGGGCGATTCGTCTCCTGAAGGGGCGCATCCATGGTTCCGGCCTATGCCGAGCCGGCGCCGTGCGCCACAAAAACCGCAGAAATCCGGGACTTTTCAACTCTTCCGTCACATTTTTGAAAAATGGGTTTGACGGGTTTGGGTGATGCCTCTAGAGACCCGTTCACCGCAGCGGCGCACCGAACTGGAGCGCTTGCTGAGGTCGCAAAAAACCTGGTGCTGAGCGCCTCTTGAAAGAGGGGTTTGCTGGAGCGCCGGCGTTTTGTTCTTTGACAT
>NZ_BAAAEL010000011.1:0-132650 GCF_039522995.1 Sphingomonas molluscorum
AAAAAAGCCGCCTCCGACCTCCCGCCTCAAGCGGTGATCGGACAGCGGCTTTGCTGTCTGACAGTGGAGAACCGCACCAACGTTGGCGCAATCATCCGATGCTGGCGCCTGTTCGTTCAGGCGTCATGGGAGAAGCTGACGCGTTTGGCGCCACTTCGCAAGTGCAAAAACTTCACGACTGTCGCAGGGCCTTCAGATAGCCGGCCACATCCTCCGGATCGAAGGCGAGTCCATCGAAGAACCGGTCTGGCGCCAGTGTCAGAGTGCCTTGGTGCGAAGCGGCCGGCATCGGCTGTGCGAGCGCGCCCTCCACTTTCATGCTTGCCCCGGGCATCGCGACTCCGCTTCCGGCGAGCGCGCGGCGATAGAGGTCGGAGCGGAACACGCCGGCCGCTGCGCGCTCAGCCTCTGGGCTGGGAGCCACCATCTGCCAGCGGACGAGCTGCGAATAGATCCACAGCGCCTGACTGCGCCACGGGAAGTTGGCCGCGCCGCGGTGAAACACCAGGAAGTCGGGCAGGCTTACCGGCTCGTCGCCTCGCCGGAGCGGCATGCGACCGGTCAGCGCCTGGCCAATCAAGCTTGGCGCCTGGTCGACGTATTCCGGTCTGGCGAGCAGCGCCGCCAGTTCTTCATGGTTGGCCGGATCGTCACACCACGCCGCGGCGCGATCGAGCGCGCGGAGGAGCCGGTCGAGGTCATCGCCATGGGCTTCGGCCCAATCCGCCCGGGTCGCCAGCACCTTCTCGACGCCGCGCTGCCAGATGTTCACGCCTGCCGCGGCGATCTCCCCGATGCCTTCGGCCACGGAGACGCTGCTCCAGGGCTCACCCGCGATGAAGCCGTCGATCTCGCCCAATCGCAGCGCCTGGGTCATGAGTGACGGAGGCAGCACCCGCAGCGTCACGTCGCGATCGGGGTTGATCCCGGCATAGCCCAGCCAATAGCGCAACATCATCGCGTGGCTTGAAAAGCGGTGAACGATGCCGATGATCGGCTTGCGGCGATGCAGCCCGATCGCAGCGGCAAAATCGTGCGCCGTTGCGATCGGATCGGCGACCCGGTTCCGCGGATCGGGGTCGAGAGCCGCGGCTAATTCCGACGAGAGCGTCAGAGCGTTCCCGTTGTCGTTGAGTTTGAACGGGGCGGCAATCGGGCACGGGGCTTGGCTGAGCCCCAGGGTCACGGCGACTGCGAGCGGCGCCAGCAGGTGCGCGCACTGCACCTGACCGTAGACCAGCCGATCGCGCACGGCCGCCCAGCTGGTGTCCCGCACCAGCCGAAGCGAAATCCCTTCCGCCTCCGCAAAACCGCGCTCGCGGGCTGCGACCAACGGCGCGCTGTCGGTAAGCGGGAGGAAAGCGATCGCGAGCGGCGTCATCGCCCATCTCCCAGCAAGTCGGCGGCAGTAATCAGGGCCTCGGCCACCTCGACGATGCGGCGTCCCTGCTTCATTGCGGTGGTGCGCAGCAGCGCATAGGCGCCGGGCTCGTCGAGGCCGCGGCTCTTCATCAGAATGGCCTTGGCGCGGTCGATCGTCTTGCGATCGGCAAGCTCGGTGCGGGCCGCGTCGAGCTCTGCCTGCAGCTTGGAAAAGGCGTTGAAGCGCCGGATGGCGAGTTCGAGCACGGGCTTGATGCGCTCCTTGCGCAGCCCGTCCACGACATAGGCGGAGATCCCGGCGTCTATCGCGGCCCCAATCATCGAGTCGTCCGACTGGTCCACGAACATCGCGATCGGACGCGCTAGTGCCCGGCTGACCGCGAGCATCTCCTCGAGCGAATCACGGCTGGCGTTGCCGAGGTTCATCAGCACGACGTCCGGCGCCATGCGTTCCAGCCGGGCGACGAAGGCACCCTGCGGAGGCACGACGTCGATCTCGTTGAAGCCCGCATCGCGGAGCCCTTCCTCAAGGATCGTGGCGCGCAAGCCGCTGTCGTCGATTATGGCGATACGCAACCGTGGCCCCCAGCCTTACGCACGCGAAGCTAGCGGCCGCAGGATCAACGTCAACGCCGCCGTGCATTGCCGGTGATTGCGAAACCGGTCCGACTGATCCGGATGCTTCTCCAGCATGCCCGCCCGTTTCCCGCTCGGAGTGATTTTGTCGGCCCGAACCCAATGCTTCGGCAGCCGGGGAGCACCGCGCTTTAGTCAGGAGTATCCTCAACGAGCAACACGTGGAGGAAGCGCGGGCCATGCGCGCCGCGCACATATTGCCCTTCGATGTCGGTGGTGCCGGACACGCCGGTCACCCAATAGTGGGCGCGCACATCCCGCAGATGCGCAGGGATGTCTTCGAGCTGGGCCACGATCGTTCGCGCCTCGACCACCACCAGGTGATGGAGCGTCAGGAAGTTCGGCAGCATGGGCGCCGCAGGCCCGGTCTCGAAGATCAGCGAGCCCGTCTCGGCAACCGCGGACACCGCGCGCGCGATCGCCACCGGTTCGTCCGGGGCGCATGTCTCCCTGAGCGAAAAGCCGTTCCAGTCGCAGGTGCGCAGGCGCGGGTCCGGGGGCAGGTAGAGCGAGCGGGGGAGGGCGTTTGCGTCCAAATAAGCCGCTGCGGCGGCAGGAACCGCTGACCAGTCGCGCACGCGTTCGAAGGTGGCGGCCACGCTCGCAAGCCCCAGTTGGCCTAGGAACTGCGGGATGACGCGCCCAGGGGGTACCAGAGGACGCTCCGGGTCCTTTGCCAAAGTCGCCGCCTCCCGAGCGATCGCACCGCTCGGCCGCGAACCTCCCAAGCGCCCGAGGATGGCGTCTCGTGCGCTCACCGGCGCCTCCCTTTTGCATATTGTTCCATGAAGGTCGTGCCCTCGGGTGCGGGAAGATCACGATGCCGGGTCCACCCTCCCGCGAGCGGAAGTCGCGAGATCCAGCCCGCCCGCGCCGCCATGCGCATGGCGCGTACCGCGAGTGCGCTGCCGAGGCGGTAGAGCCGCGGATGGCGCACGCCCCACGCCCAGAGCCGCAGCGCCCGGCGGACTGTCTGCGGCTCCAGCCCCTCGCGCCAACTCTTCTCGCGCCAACCGCGCAACAGAGTGGGGAGGGGGATGTTTACCGGGCAGACCTCCTGGCACTTGCCGTTCATCGTGCAGGCGTGAACCAGGTCCCGGTTTGCCGACAGTCCGTCGAGGGCGGGCGTCAGCACCGCACCCATGGGCCCGGGATAGGTGCCGCCATAGGCGTGGCCGCCGATCTGCCGAAACACCACGCAATGGTTCATGCAGGCGCCGCACCGGATGCAGCGCAGCATCTCCGCGAGGCCGCTTTCGCGCATGTCCGTGCGGCCGTTGTCGACCAGCACGATGTGCATTTCTTCCGGACCGTCGCGATCACCGGCACGCTTCGGCCCGGTGTAGAAGGTGGTGTATTGGGTGAGCGCCGCTCCGGTGGCCGACCGGGCCAGCATCCGCAGCATGTGGATGGCGTGCGGCAGGGACGGCACCACCTTCTCGATGCCGGCGGTTGCGATGTGGACACGCGGCGGCACGATCGAGAGCTCCGCATTGCCCTCGTTCGTCACGGTGCAGACGCTGCCGGTGTCCGCAATCAGGAAGTTCGCGCCGGAGATGCCCACGTCCGCGCCCAGCATTGCCGAGCGAAGGTGACGGCGGGCGCTTTCGGCCATCGCCGCAATCGTTTCTTCCAGATGCGGCTCGCGGTGCCGGGCACGAAAGAGCGCAGATACCTGCTCGCGCGTCTTGTGCATCGCCGGCCATACGATGTGCGAGGGCCGCTCGCCGGCCAGCTGGATGATGTGCTCGGCAAGATCCGTCTCGATCCGTTCGATCCCGGCTTGGGCGAGCGCATGGGGAAGGCCGATCTCTTCCCCCAGCATCGACTTCGACCGCGCGACGGAATGCGCGCCGGCACGCTTGCAGATGTCGACGACGATCTCGCAGGCTTCCTCGGCGGTGCGCGCCCAGTGGACGGTGGCGCCGGCCGCCTGCGCATTGGCCTCGAATTCCTGAAGATAGTGGCCGAGATTCGCGACGACATGGTCCTTGATCGCCGCTGCACGGGTCCGTGCCGCCTCGAAATCCGGAAAGGCGGTGACGGCAATCGCGCGCTTGGCCTCGGCGGTACCAGCGGTACGTTCGACCGCGATCTTCAGGACGGGGTCGGCGAGTGCGTGCTCGACCCGCCGGGTGAAGCCGCTCACGGCGCCTCGCCGATGGCAGGGCCGTCGGCCATGCCTGCCAGCACCTCGACGGTGTGAAACGCGCGGGTAGATGCACCGCGTCGGTGAAGCTTTCCCGCCATGTTCATCAGGCAGCCGAGGTCGCCCGACAGCAGCAGGTCCGCGCCGCTGGCCTCGATCGCCGCAGCTTTCTCATCGACGATCGCGTTCGAGATGCTGGGGTATTTGACGCAAAAGGTGCCGCCGAAGCCGCAGCAGGTCTCCGCGCCGGCAAGCGGCACCTGCCGCAGCCCCTTCACGTGGGAGAGCAGCCGCCGTGGCTGCTGCTTGATCCCCAGTTCGCGCAAGCCCGAGCAACTGTCGTGATAGGCGACGCTCGCCTCTAGCGCAGCACTTGGCCGCCAATCGCAGACCTGGTCGAGATAGGTGAGAATCTCGTACGTTCGCGACGCCAGGGCTTGCGCGCGGGGCAGCCAGGCCGGATCGTTCGCGAGCAACTCGGGATAGTGGGAGGCGATCGTCGCCGCGCAGGACCCACTCGGCACCACCACCGCTTCATACGGCTCGAGCAGCGCGATGGTTTGCCGCGCGATGACGGCCGCCCCCTTAGCATCCCCGGAGTTCAGCGCCGGCTGCCCGCAACAGGTCTGTTCGGCCGGCACCACCACCTCGCATCCCGCATCCTCCAGCGCGGCGAGCGCCGCAAAGCCGATGCGCGGTCGCATGGCATCCACCAGACAGGTGACGAAGAGCGCGACGCAGGGGCGGGGGGAAGGGGGCATGTCAGGCTGCGGTGGCAACCGGCGTCGCGGAACGGGCGGGGACGGGGATGCCCGTCCTCATTGCAGGTTCACGTACATGCCGCCGTCCACCAGCAGCGCGGCGCCGGTGACATAGGCTGCCATGTCGGAGGCCAGGAACACGATCGGGCCGACCATGTCCTCCGGTTGCCCCAGACGCCCCAAGGGCGTGCGTGCCTCCATGTACCGGCGCTTCTCCTCGTCCGCGAGATCGTCCTTGTTGATCTCGGTGAGGATGGTGCCCGGAAGCACCGAGTTGCAGCGGACGCCGTGTTTGCCGAGCGCGATCGCGGTCGACTGCATCAGCGAATGCACGCCAGCCTTGGTGGGAGTGTAGTGGGTCTGGAACTCGCCGCCGACCAGTGCCGAGATCGAGGACACGGCCACGATCGCGCCACCGCGGCCCTGCGTCACCATCTGGCGCGCGGCTGCCTGCACCATGTAATAGGCGCCGTGCAGGTTGACGCGGAAGGTGCGCTCCACCGTCTCCGCCGGCATGTCGAGAAACGCGTGAAAGGGGCAGATGCCCGCGTTGCTCACCATCACGTCGACCCCGCCGAAGCGGTCGACCGCGCGTGCCACAAGGTCGGTCGCCGTCGCTGCGTCGGCCACGTCGCCCTTGACTGCCAACCCGCGCCGACCGGCCGCCTCGATCGCGGCGATGCAGCTTTCCGCGTCCTCGTCGCGGCTGTGATAGTTGATGACGACGTTGGCACCATGTTGTGCGGCGCCGATCGCGGCCGCGCGGCCGATGCCCGTCGAGGCGCCGGTGACAAGGACGGTCTTTCCTTCGAGCAGCTTCACGGGTCGGCAATCCTCTCGTTATCGGCGTTTCGGCGGACGGGCGGTGGGGGTCCAGCCAAGATCGCGGCTGATCTGTTCGGCGGTGCCCCGGACTTCGTGGCTCAGCGCTGCCATCCGGTCGTCGTCCATATATTGCGCAGCGCTCGACAGGCTGATGGCGGCGACGATCTTGCCGGACGCATCGCGCACGGGCGCCGCCACGCAGCGGATCAGATCCTCGTTCTCCTCCAGGTCAAACGCATGGCCTGCGGCCACATAGCCCCGCATCCGTTGCAGCCAGGTGGCGTAGTCGATCGAGGGTGCACCGCCCGCCTGTTCGCGCTCGAACGCGCGCTGCCACTCGGCCTCCGGCGCGTCGAGCAGCAGCGCCTTGCCCAGGCCGGTGGAAGTGAGGGGCTGGCGGTCGCCCACGCGGCTGGAGATGTCGACCCGCCGCCGCCCCGGGATCTTGTCTAGGTAGAGCGCGAGCTCGCCGTCCAGCCGGCCGAAATGCACCGTGTCCTCGCTCTGCGCCGCCAGCGCCTCGATACGGGGGCGGGCGATCTGCACCACATCGGCCTGGCTCTGCGCCAGGAACCCTAGCTGCAGCAGCTTGGGTCCCAACTGATAGCCCTCACGCGGGAGGTAGGTGACGAAGCCGCGGTCGATCAGCGCATTGGCAAGGCGATGGGTGGTCGAGCGCGTCAGCCCCATGCGCGCGGAAAGCTCGGCGAGCCGCACCGGCCCGTCCACCACCTGGTCCAGCAGGTCGAGCCCGCGCAGCAGCGTCTGACTGCCCTGCACCTTCGAAGCGGGCTTCGCCTCCGGCAATTCTTCGTTTGACGCGGTATTTTCCATCTCGTAACATCCTATCCCACAAATTGAGATTGTAAATGGGCATCGCCGGGAGATGCGACGCGAGGGCAGACGATCCCCTCATATCATCGAAATCCGTATCACCAGATGGTATCGGTAACAGGCAGTGAGCACGATCGCCGGCAAGGCGGCGTCGAACAAGGGGATGGTGCGAATGGCATACACCGGGCTTCCCAGGATCAAGCACGTTCGAGCATTCACCGTCCGTGGCGGCGGGGCCGACTATCACGACCAGGGGGCAGGCCACTGGATCGACGATCATATCGCGACGCCGATGGCGCGCTACCCCGAGTACCGCCAGTCCCGGCAGAGCTTCGGCATCAACGTGCTGGGCACGCTGGTGGTGGAGATTGAGGCCGAGGACGGCACGATCGGCTTTGCGGTGACCACCGGCGGCGAGCCCGCCTGCTTCATCGTCGAGCGGCATCTCGCCCGCTTCCTCGAAGGCCGCAACCCGGCCGAGTACGAGAAGATCTGGGACCAGATGTACTTCTCGACCCAGTACTACGGCCGCAAGGGATTGGTGGTGAATGCCATCTCCGGTGTCGACCTCGCGCTGTGGGACCTGCTCGGCAAGCTCCGGGGGGAGCCGGTGCATGCGCTGCTCGGCGGGGCGGTGCGCGACGAACTGCAATTCTACGCGACCGGCTCTCGGCCGGACCTTGCCAAGGACATGGGTTTCATCGGCGGCAAGATGCCGCTCCACCACGGTCCTGCGGAGGGCATCGAAGGCCTTCGCAAGAACATCGCCGAACTGGCGACGATGCGGGAGCGGGTCGGCCCCGACTTCTGGCTGATGCTGGATTGCTGGATGGCGCTCGACGTCGACTATGCGACGCGTCTGGCGCTTGCGGCGCACGAGCATGGCCTCAAGTGGATCGAGGAGGCGATCAGTCCCGACGACTACTGGGGCTATGCCGAATTGAAGCGCAACGTGCCCCGGGGCATGCTGGTCACCACCGGCGAGCATGAGGCGACCCGCTGGGGCTTTCGCATGCTGCTGGAGATGGACTGCTGCGACATTCTCCAGCCCGACGTGGGCTGGTGCGGTGGCGTAACCGAACTGCTCAAGATCTCTGCGCTCGCCGACGCGCATGGCAAGCTCGTCGTGCCGCATGGCTCGTCGGTCTACAGCTACCACTTCGTCATCACGCGCCATAACTCGCCCTTTGCCGAGTTCCTGATGATGCATCCCGGACCCAGCGAAGTGGTACCGATGTTCCACCCGCAGCTGCTCGGGGAGCCCGTGCCCGTGAACGGCCGCCTGCGCGCGAGCGCGCTCGACAAGCCCGGGTTCGGCGTGGAGCTCAACCGCAACCTGCCGATGCACCGCCCCTACGCGCGCTGATCTCCTCCCTTTTCCCAAGCTCCAACGAAAGAAGCCTCTCCCATGAAATTCTGCCGCTTTGGTGCCCGCGGATCCGAGAAGCCCGGCGTGGTCGACGCCCAGGGCGTGCTGCGCGACTTGTCGGGCAAGGTCGACCGGCTGACCGTCCTCGCGATCGCCTCGGTCGGTGATTTCGACGTCGAGAGCCTGCCCGTGGTCGAGGGGGCGCCGCGCTATGGCGTGCCCATCGAAGGGATCGGCAAGATCGTCGCGATCGGCCTCAACTATGAGGACCATGCGATCGAATCCAACCTGCCGATCCCGACCGAGCCGGTCATGTTCATGAAGGCGCTCTCCAGCCTCACCGGACCCAACGACGAAGTGATGATCCCGAAGGATTCCACCCACACCGACTGGGAAGTCGAGTTGGGCGTCGTGATCGGCAAGACCTGCCGCTATGTCGAGGAGGACGACGCGCTGGCGCATGTGGCGGGCTTCACCGTCGCCAACGACGTCTCCGAACGCTTTAACCAGAAGGAGCGCGGCAGCCAGTGGTCCAAGGGCAAGGGCCACGACACCTTCTGTCCCGTAGGCCCCTGGCTCGTGACCCCGGACGAGGTCGCCGACTGCCAGGACCTGGACATGTTCCTCGACGTGAACGGCGAGCGCATGCAGACGGGCAACACCCGCACCATGATCTTCGACGTCAAGCAGATCATCAGCTATGTCAGCTGCTACATCACCCTCTATCCCGGTGACCTGCTGATCACCGGTACCCCGCCGGGCGTGGGCGAGGGCAAGAAGCCCCACAAGATCTTCCTCCAGGCGGGAGACACGATGCGCCTTGGGATCGCAGGCCTCGGCGAGCAGCAGCAGAACGTCGTCGCGTGGCGCCACCTGGGTGACGAGGTGCTGGGGTGAGTGTCTTCCCGGACCGGTTCGCCGGGCAGGTTGCCGTCGTCACCGGCGGCGCCTCGGGTCTTGGGCTCGCTTCCGCCAAGCGGATCATCGCCGAGGGTGGGAAGGTCGCGCTTTGGGACGTCAATCCGCAAGCCCTTGCAGCCGCAAAGGACCGTATCGGGGCGGCGCATGTCGTCGCTCTCGACGTGTCGGATCAACAGGCGGTCGAGGCGGCTGCGGCGGCTACCTTCGAAGCGCTCGGGCGGATCGATGTGCTCGTCGCTTCCGCCGGCATCACCGGCGCGACCAAGCCGGCGCACGAGTTCCCGATCGACAGCTGGCTTCGGGTGATCGACATCAACCTCAACGGCATCTTCTACTGCGTACGCGCGGTGGTGCCGTACATGCTGCGCCACGGCTATGGCCGGATCGTCAACGTCGCCTCGGTCGCGGGCAAGGAAGGCAATCCCAATGCCTCTGCCTATTCGGCATCCAAGGCAGGGGTCATCGGCTTCACCAAGTCGCTCGGCAAGGAGCTTGCCGGTAGCGGCATCATCGCCAACGCGCTGACCCCCGCCACGTTCGAGAGCCCGATCCTGGCGCAATTGCCGCAGAGCCAGGTGGACTACATGCGATCCAAGATCCCGATGGGGCGCTTGGGCGAGGTCGAGGAAAGCGCCGCCATGGTGTGCTTCATGGCGAGCGAGGAGTGCAGTTTCACCACCGCCGCCACCTTCGACACGTCCGGGGGGCGCACAACCTTCTGATCCCGCTGCGCGACCGCCCAAAAGAGGCGGCGCGTCACACGAGAGGAGACCCATGGAAGCCATTCCGTTCGTCGACGCCCATGTCCATCTCTGGGACCTCGGCCACATCCGCTATCCCTGGCTGACCCCGCCCTTCACCGAGGGACCCGCAGGTGTCACCGAGCCGATCGCGCGCGATTATCGGATCGACGACTATTGCGCCGATGCCAGGCGCTGGAACGTCAAGGGCATTGTCCACATCGATGCCGGTGCCGACCCTTCGCAGGCACTCGACGAAACCGAATGGCTGGAGGCGATCGCCGCCGAGCGCGGCATGCCCAATGCCATTGTCGCCTTTGCGCCGCTCCATGATCCCGGCGTCGAGCCGCTGCTGGAGGCGCAGGCCGCGAACCCCCATGTCCGCGGCATCCGCCAGATCGTCAACTGGCACACCAATCCCCTGCGCACCTACACGCCGCACGACGTCACTCAGGACGACCAATGGTGGGCGGGTTTCGGCCTGCTCGCGCGCTATGGGCTGTCGTTCGACCTGCAATGCTATGCGGGGCAGATGGCAGGCTTGGCGCCGTTGATCGAGCGCCACCCGGACATCCCGGTCATCATCAACCATGTCGGCATGCCGATCCCGAGCGAGCGCGAGGGGCTGACCCGCTGGCGCCACGGCCTGCGTGCGCTCGCGCGATCCCCGCACGTGGCGATCAAGCTGTCGGGTATCGGCTTCATCGACCGGGCCTGGACGGTCGAAGGCATTCGGCCGTTCCTGCTGGAGGCAATCGACCTGTTCGGGACAGACCGCTGCCTGTGCGCGAGCGACAGTCCCACCGACAAGCTGTTCGCTCCCTTCGATCAGCATCTCGAAGCCTATCACGCGATCGTCGCCGACTTCTCGGAAGACGAGCGCCGCGACCTGTTCGGGCGCAATGCCAACCGCGTCTATCGTCTGGAGCTCGACCTGTGATGGCCGCAAATCCGCTGCTGGGCGTGCTGTTCCACTGGATCGGCGGCCTCGCCTCCGCCAGTTTCTACGTTCCCTACAAGGGCGTGAAGCGCTGGAGCTGGGAGATCTATTGGCTGACCGGCGGCGTCTTCTCCTGGCTGCTCGCGCCGTGGTTCTTCGCCGCGTTCCAGACCGAGGATCTGCTCGGTGTCCTCTCCCGCACGCCCACCCCCACCTTGTTGTGGCCGGTGTTCTTCGGCCTGCTGTGGGGCTTCGGCGGTCTCGGCTATGGCCTGGTGATGCGCTACCTCGGGCTCTCGCTCGGCATGGCAGTGGTGCTGGGCTTGTGCACCGTGTTCGGAACCCTCATCCCGCCGATCTTCCAGGGCGACTTCCAGGAGAAGCTGCTCGACACCCCATCGGGCAACATCATCCTGTTGGGTCTGGTGATGACGGTTGCCGGGATCGTCGTCGTCGCGATGGCGGGTGCGCGCAAGGACGCCGCACTTTCGCCAGAGCAGAAGTCAACGGCTGTCGCCGAGTTCGACTTCCGCAAGGGCATCGTTGTCGCGGTCTTTGCCGGCATCATGTCTGCCTGCTTCGCCTTCGGTCTCGCCGCGGGCGAGCCGATCAAGCCGCTGTCCGCTGCGGCGGGGACGGGCCCGCTGTGGACCGGCCTCCCGGTGCTGTGCCTCGTCATGTTCGGCGGGCTCGTCACCAACGCTCTCTGGTGCGCGTTCCTGATCCTGCGCAACCGCAGCGCAGGCGAGTGGCGCGGGGGCGGGAGGGGCGCCGGGGCGCCGTTGCTGCGCAACTATCTCCTGTGCGCGATCGCGGGCACTGCCTGGTATTTTCAGTTCTTCTTCTACACCATGGGCGAAAGCCAGATGGGCCGCTTCGGCTTCTCGTCGTGGACGCTGCACATGGCGAGCATCATCATCTTCGGGACCCTGTGGGGTTTTGCGTTCCGCGAGTGGAAGGACGCACACCCGCGCGTTCGCGCGATGGTGTGGGGTGGCGTCGCCCTGCTGGTACTGGCGACCGTGGTGATCGGCTACGGCAACCTCCTGGGCGCATGAAGTGAGGCTGAGGGGGCCGGGTACGCCCGCGGATTCCGTGGAAGACTGTCGAGGTTGATCGCCCGGCGCCGGGTCAGGCGGAGCGCAGCACATTGTCGGAAAAGGAGCGCGCTTCGACCTCGGACCAGTCGAGTTCCTCCAGCAGGCGACGGTAGATATCCTCTGCGACGTCCCCGTTCTGCCGCATCTCGTTGAGCGCGGTGCGCTGATGCTCGACGACCTTGAGGTGCAGCGTGTCGAAGTCGGAGGGCGCTTGCGGATCCTCGGCATGCGCGGCGACTGCCCCCGCGGCGCCATAGCGGACGCGAAGCGCCCTGGCAGCATTGCTCTCGTCGCCGGCGAGCACCGCGACGCCAGCGTCGATGATCCGGCGTCGCGCGGTACCGAGCTTCGTCGTCAATCCGGCGTCCTCGCCGATGTCGAGCCATCGGATCAGCGGCCCCAACGTCAGCCCCTGGATGACGAGGGTACCGATGACGACGGTGAACGCCGCCAGCACGATCAAGTCGCGCCCCGGCATGGCTGCCGGGAGGGCAAAGGCGGTCGCAAGGGTCACCAGTCCGCGCATACCTGACCAGCCGAGGATCAGCGCGGCACGCCAGGGCGGCGGCTTGGGAAGCCAGGCGGGTGTATGATGGCGCGAGATCAAGCCTTCGAACGCGCGTACCAGCAACACCCAGGCGAGCCGCGCACCCAGCACGGTCGCCAGCACGATCAGGGAAAACACGATCGCGGGAAGGCGCTCGGCGCTGTCCAGCCGCAGGAGCACGTCGCGGGACTGCAGCCCCATGATCATGAAGGCGACCACGTTGAGGACCAGCACGCCCGCAGACCAGACCGCCCGGCTCTGGATGCGGTCGCGGGCAGGCTGGCCTAGGGGACGCCGCTGCGCCACCAGCAAGCCGAACGCGACCACGGCCAGCACGGAGGAAAGATGCAGCCGCTCCGCGAGCAACCAGATCGCGAAGGTGACGGCGAAATCGGCGAGGCTCGAGCCGAGCGTTCCGGAAAAGAGCGGGACGATCCGCAGGTACAGCCAGGCCGCCGCCAAGCCGAACAGGATGCCGCCGGGCGCTGCTGCGGCGAGAACGAGCGGAGTGGCGGCCGTGTCGGTGTTCGTCGCCAGTGCGACCGCCAGCCCGAACAAGAGGAGGGCAGTCGCGTCGTTGAGCAGACTTTCTCCTTGCAGCAGCAGCAGGCCGCGGCGCGGGATTCCCACTTCGGACAGCACGGCCTCTGCCGCCGCGGCATCGGGCGGCGCGACGATCGCGCCGAGCGCGAATGCTGCGGCAAGCGGAAGTCCGGCCACGGCGACGCCAACGAACGTGACGGCGGCCGTGGTGACCAACACGGCGAACACCGCCAGCGACAAAAGCGGAAACCAGAAGCGGCGCAGGCCCCGCAAACTCGTGTGATAGGCTGCGTGAAGCAGTGCAGGTGCGATGAACAGCGCCATCGCGAGGGCCGGATCGAGGTCGATGTCGGGGGCAAAGGGAAGCAGCGCGAAGCCGATGCCGGCTGCCGCCAGCAACGTCGGATAAGGGACGTTGAGCTTGCGCGCGACGACCAGCAGCAAAAGTGCCGCCAGTAGGATCGCGTCCAGGCCTTCGAATAAATGCACCCGGATCAACGGTGCGCGTGGCGATTGGCTCCCCGCCTTGCTGCACGGGGGGCGCTGGCGTCAGCGTGCCTCCGGCCGCGGCAGCTTGGTGCCCAGCAGCACCAGCCGATCGCCGGTGATCCCGAACCAGTGCGGAACGCCGGCCGGGATCAGGATGACGTCGCCCGGCACCAGCTTGCGTGTCGTGCCGCCGGTGATGCGGCTTCCTTCGGTCAGCCCGGGTTGGGTAACCTTTGCCTCCTCGAGCGTCCCCCCGGATATCATCGTGCCGGCGCCTGCCACGACCAGCGCGTATTCGGCGTCCTCCGGATGCACGGCGGGACGGCCGGGCGCTTTCCAATATTCGAGCGCCGCTATCGTCTTGTCGTCGCGCACCAGCGGCCGGCTGGAGAAGCCTTGCCCCGGCTTCATCGCGCGGCCCATCTCCTCCACCTGCGCGGCTACGTCCGCGGCGCTCGCAAAGCTGGTGGGATCGCCGCTCTGCGCCGCGGCCGGTGTCGCTGTGATGAGCAGCAATGCTGCGCAGGCGCTCCGCCGCAGAAGAGAGCGCACGGACGCGTGGCGCGCTTGCGACGAGGACGTTTCGAAAAGCTGCATTACGGCCCCTCCAGTTCGACTTCTTTCGTCGAAGCCTAAGCTGCTGCCGCAAGGATAGGAAGCGGCGAGAGAAACTACCCTGACATCGGCGATCCAGCGAAATTCTAGACGGCTTTGCTTTCCGGAGGTGGCAGGGACGTGTTTCCCTTGTTAGCCTGCTCCTCGTGCCCACCGGCCTGACGGCCGGGAAAGAAAAAAGGGGGAGAGGATGATCGTGGCGGAACAGGGAAACGGCCTGACGCGGCGGGACTGGCTCGGCGGCGCTGCCGCGACCGGAGGCTTGCTTGCGATACCGGGACAGGCGGCGGCGCGTCGCCTCCGGCCGAGCGACCGGGTGAATGTCGCGGTGATCGGCGCCGGCGGCATGGGCGCGCAGAACATGGCCAAGCTCACCAGCCAGAACATCGTGGCGCTGGCCGACGTAGACTTCGACCATGTCGCCAAGAGCTTCGTCGACAACAAGGGCGTTGCCCGGCCCGAGATGCAGCCGCTGAAGGCGGCCTATGACCGCGCCGACCGGTTCGCCGACTACCGGCGCATGTTCGACGCCCGCAAGGACATCGACGCGGTGGTGATCGCGACGCCGGACCACCACCATGCCATCGCCGCAAAGCAGGCGATGGAGCGCGGCCTTCATGTCTATGTGCAAAAGCCGCTGACCTATACGGTGCGAGAGGGGCGCACGTTGCTGGAGGTCGCCCGGCGCAATCCCAAGCTCGTGACCCAAATGGGCAACCAGGGCCATTCCGGCGACGACGGCCGTCGTGTGGTCGAGTGGATCCGCGGCGGTGTGATCGGCCGAGTGCGCGAAGTGCATGTCTGGACCAATCGCCCGCTGTGGCCGCAGGGGGAGGCCCGTCCCGCCGCCGTTACCGCGCCCTCCAGCCTGGATTGGAACCTCTGGCTCGGGCCGGCGCCGGTGGATTGGGGCTATCACCCCGATTACGCGCATTTCAACTGGCGCGGCTGGGTACCGTTCGGCGTCGGCTCGCTCGGCGACATGGGCGCGCACCTCGTCGACTTCCCGGTTTGGGCCCTGGAGCCGGGACTTCCTACCCGCATCGAGACGCGCCACAGCCGGTGGGGAGGCGACACGGACATCTGGGACGGCAAGCCGCCCGCCGATCTCGGCAGCTATCCGCTCGCCAACATCACGACCTATCAGTTCGGGCGGGCGAAGGACGGGCCGCTCACGATGACGTGGTACGACGGCGGGCTGATGCCGCCGACGCCCACGGCCATGCCGCTTACTGCCCGGATGAACCCGGACGGCGGCGTGCTCTATGTCGGGGACCGCGGCATGCTGATGCACGAGACCTACGGGGAGAAGCCCGTGCTGATCGGCGATGGCGTGGCCGAGCGCGCGGCCGCGGTGCCGATGTCGTTGCCCCGGATCCTGGGTGGGCGCGACGGACACGAGATGAACTGGATTCGTGCGATCCGGGGCGAAGAGGCGATCTCCTCGCCATTCTCGGTGGCCGTGCCGCTCACGGAAACGATGCTGCTCGGCATGGTGGCGCTGCGCGCCGACCAGCCGATCGAATATGATGGCGACCGCATCACCAACGTCGCCGAGGCCAATCAATTTCTGGATCGGGAGTATCGCAAGGGATGGGCACTATGATCGCAGCAATCGCCGCCAGTGTAACCCTGCTGGGGGCCGCGATGGGCACGGCCGCCGTGACGGGCCAGTCCGGGCAGCGCCCGGAGGATACCGAGGTCTGGCAACCCGTCCCTCCGGTCGTCACGCCCGCGCCCGCGACGCAGACGCCGGCTCCCTCCGACGCATTGGTGCTGTTCGACGGGAAGAACCTCAGCCAGTGGGTCTCCACCAAGGACAAGTCCCCCGCGCGGTGGACAGTGGCCGATGGCGTGCTGACGGTGCGCAAGGGAACCGGCAACATCGAGACGAAGCAGCGTTTCCGCAATTACCAGCTTCACCTTGAATGGCGCATCCCGGCCAACATCACGGGAGAGGGGCAGGCGCGGGGTAACAGTGGTCTGTTCCTGGCGTCGACCGGCGACGGCGACGCCGGATACGAGCTTCAGATCATGGATAGCTTCCGCAACAAGACCTATGTCAACGGTCAGGCCGGCAGCATCTACAAGCAGTTCGCGCCGCTCGCGAACCCGGTGCGCGCGCCGGGCGAATGGCAGAGCTACGACGTGATCTGGACCGCCCCGGTGTTCGCTGCGGACGGGTCGGTGTCGAGCCCGGCCTATGTGACCGCCTTCCTGAACGGGGTTCTGGTTCAGGACCATGTCGCGCTGAAGGGTGAGACGGCCTATATCGGCGCGCCGGCGTACAAGGCGCATGGGCCCGCGCCGATCAAGCTGCAGGATCATGGCGATCCGAGCCCGCCGATCAGCTTTCGTTCGATCTGGATCCGCGAATTGAAGTGACGACGCTGCTGGCGTCGTCGACGCGCCGCCAGCTTCTTTCCCTGGGGCTGCTTGCGGGGGTGGCTGGAGGGCGCCCCCTTCCCACATCCACTCCCCCCGCGGTGCCGGACGCCGCCTGGTGCTTCTCGCCTGCCGCCCTTGGGGAGAAGTGTTGCCGCGGAGACGCACTCCGGCCGTATACTTTCCAGGTAACGGCAAGTTCTTGACACCCCCTCTACTAGATTGAACAAGTAATTTACTTATTCGAAGCCGAGGAACACATCGGTCGACTAGGGAGGGTAGCATGGTTGCAGGAAGCGTTTCCGCACGTCGTTTCGTGTTGTTGGCTACGTCCGCACTTGCGTTCGGCACGTTCGGTGCCGCGACCGCCCAGGCGCAGGATGTCGCCCAGACCGATCCGGAGGCGACGGAGCGCCCACAGGACTCGGTCGCCGCACCCACGCAGTCCGACAATGACGGTTCCGATATCGTCGTCACCGGCATCCGCGCCGCCCAGGCACGCGCGATCGAGGTGAAGCGCGAGGCGGATAGCGTCGTGGACGCGATCAGTGCCCAGGACATCGGCAAGCTTCCCGACGTCACCATCGCGGACTCGCTGCAGCGAATCCCCGGCGTCCAGATCCGGCGTGAGGCGGGCGAGGGTGGCGCCATCAACATCCGCGGCCTGCCGCAGGTGACGACCCTGATGAACGGCGAGCAGTTCCTGGGTGCCAACTCGGTCACCACGGTGCAGCCGAACTTCACCGACATTCCCTCGCAGCTCTTCTCGGGCGCGACCGTTTTCAAGTCGCCGACCGCCTCGCTCCAGCAGGCGGGCCTCTCGGGCACGGTGGACCTCCTCACCCGGCGTCCGTTCGACCTCAAGAGCGGCCTGACCATCGCCGGCGCGGCGGAGGCGCAGTACGGCGACAAGACGGAGAAGTGGAACCCGTCCGCGAACGGCCTGATCTCCTATAACTCCGGCCGCTTCGGCATCCTGGTATCGGCCGCTTATAGCGACCTGGACCTCGCCAATAGCTTCCGCGGTATCCAAGACTATGGTGTCACGCTGCGCAACGAAGGCGGCAGTGCAACCAACCCGGGCGACTTCGCAGTCGGCAACTATCGGCGCGATGCGGCGGGGCGGATCCTCTACAACACCACTCCGAACACGGACACGAACCCTGCGACCTCCTGCGTCGTGCCGGACCCCGTCGGCACGCCACCCGCCGTCGGCGGCACGCGCTGTTCACCGTTGTTGGTCAGCCGCGGGACGCCGGTGCGCAACGGCGCGGGTGAGATCGTCGGCTTCGACGTGAACGGCGATGGCGACGCGAACGACGCGTTCATCACGCCGCAGGCGCACACCGCCTGGAACCGCATCACCAGCCGCGAGCGCTTCGGCGCGAATGCCTCGCTGCAGTTCGAATTCTCGGACGCGTTGCGGCTGACCGCCGACGGCTTCTACACGAAGCAGACGCAGTACGACCGTACCGCCGGCTTCCAGTTCCAGATGGTCGACTGGCAGTCGGCGCCATTCCTCCCCACGGCGTCTCGGGACACGGGCGCGGTGGTCGGCGGGTATAACCTGAACACCGTTCAGAGCTATGCCTATGACCTGCCGAACTTCGACAGCTATGCGGAGACGTTCCGCATCCGTTCGGAGTCGCAGAACTACAACGTCCAGCTCGACTGGAAGCCGAGCGAGCAGTTCAGCGCCACGGTCCGCGGCATCTACGGCAAGGCCAGCCGGAAGCTCGACCAGTCCTACGCCCAGTTCAACCTGACGGACGGGTATCAATGGGCATATGACGGCGTCGGCAACTATCCGGGCGGGGACATTCGCTTCAACCCCACCGGCTATCGAGCCTACAGCCAGGACGCGACCGTCGACTACACCAGCGGCAAGCCGGTGTTCGGCTTCTCACCGGCGTTCCTGGACCAGGTGGGGGATGTCTCGCGCTACGGGCTCAAGACCATCTCCTCGGAAAACAACGTCTACCAGGATGGCGACCTGTGGGCCCTGCGCGGTGATGCCGAGTGGAAGGCGAGCGACACCTTCAGCCTGAAATTCGGTGCGCGCTACGGTGAGCGCAGCGTCGACCAGTTCACCTTCGAGCGCATCTCGCCCTTCTATGCGGGCAACACCGACAACCCGGCGGGCGGCTGCTACGTCAAGTGGAAGGCGTTCGACGTCAACCTGGGCGACAATGCCTGTGCGGTCCGCGATGCGGCAGGCACTCCCTACACCGCCGGCTTCACCCGGCAGGGCGACGACCCGGTCTTCGCCGGCCTGATGAAGCAGTATCAACTGCCGGCCGCCGGTGCGCCGACATTGTGGGTGCTGAACCCGAAGGCGATGGACGACTCGGAGGCTTTCCAGAACAGCTTCTATCCCGGCAGCGTCAACAACGTGAATCCGGCGGATTCCTTCGGCATCAAGCTCAACCAGATCTCCGGCTATGCCGAGGTCGCGGGCGAGGGCGAGGTGTTCGGCCTGCCGTTCAAGGCGAACGGCGGCGTTCGCATCGTCAACACCCGCTTCACCGTGCGCCAGAACATCGTCGGCGTGCCCCAGCCCTATGGCGTTTCCGGCGTCGACGCCGGAGATCTGCTCACGAAGCGCGAGTTCACCGATTTCCTGCCGGCCTTCAACGTCGCGGTGGATTTGACCCAGGGACTGCGGCTTCGTGCCGCCTTCGCCAAGACGATGACGCTGCTCGACTTCCTGCAATGGGGCGGCGGTCTCAACGTCAACTACGCGATCAACACTGCAACCGGGCTGTTCGAGGCCCGCGGCGCCAACGCACGCGGCAACCCGCAGCTGGAACCGTGGCGCGCCGACAATGCCGAGGCGAGCCTGGAATATTACACCGGCCAGTCGAGCCTGGTCGCCCTCGGCGCCTTCTACATCAACGTCGACAGCTTCATCGAGAATACGACGGTCATCCGGAACGACATCCCCGACAACGACGGCGTGATCCGCCGGCCGGTGCCGGTCAGCACCACCCAGCAGGGCGAGGGCGGCACGCTGAAGGGCATCGAAGCGTCCGCGCGCCAAGCGCTTGCCGACTATGGCGTGGACGGATTCCTCAGCGGCTTCGGCGTGGATGCAAACTACACCCTCTCGCTTGGCGACACGGGGCGCGTGGACCTGGCGGGCCATGACCAGCCGTTCCAGGACAACTCCAAGCATCAGATCAACGCCGCCCTCTGGTACGAGAAATACGGCTTCCAGGCCCGCATCGCGTACAATTACCGCTCCAAGCGGCTGGTCTCGTCCGACTATGGCGGCATCCCGGGACTCGCGCAGTACCAGCGGCCGACCAACTATCTGGACGCGTCGATCTCCTACGACGTGCTGCCGTACCTCACGCTCTACGGTCAGGCGGCCAACCTCACTGCGGAGACGGAGCGCTACTACCTGACCTTCAGCGATCAGGTGCTGTTCGAGAACATCTACGAACGGCGCTTCATCGCCGGGGTGCGCGCGCGCTTCTAAGGGCGCGCGGATGGTTCACCTTGCCGCCGCACCCCACCAAGTGCGGCGGCTTCTGTTTGCGGGCGTACCCTTCGCGCGGGAGAAACAGGATGGACCCGATCCGCAGCATCGTGATCGTGGGCGGCGGCACAGCCGGTTGGATGGCGGCTGCCTTTCTCGCGCGCCAGCTCGATCAACTGCGGCTCTCGATCACGGTGGTCGAAAGCTCTGCAATCGGGACGGTGGGTGTCGGCGAGGCGACGGTGCCCGCGATCCGCGACTTCTTCGCGGCTGTGGGCCTCAGCGATGCCGAGGTGCTGCGCGAGACCGAAGGCACGATCAAATACGGCATCCGCTTCGACGGGTGGAAGGCGCCCGGCCACCGCTTCTTTCATCCCTTCGGCCTCTACGGCACGCCTGCGCACGGCGTCGCCTTCCACCATTATTGGCTGAAGCTGCGGCAGGCGGGTGACCCGACCCCGCTTGCGGCCTATTCGCTCGCGACCCAGCTGGCCGAGCAGGGCCGCTTCCTGGCACCTGCGCAAACGCCTGCGAACGACCTCGGCGTCTTCGACTTCGCGGTGCACTTCGATGCAAGCAAGTTCGCCACCTTGCTGCGCCACCGTTCGGTCGCGGCCGGTGTCGTTCACGTCGATGGACGCATCGACCGCGTCGAGCGGGATGGCGAGACCGGCCATGTCGCCGCGGTCCTGCTGGAGGATGGGCGACGGATCGGGGGGGATCTCTGGATCGATTGCTCGGGCTTCCGCAGCCTGTTGCTGGGGGAGGCGCTGGGGGTCCCCTTTGTCGACTGGCGCCGCTGGCTGCCGGTCGATCGCGCGATCGCCATTCCCTGCCGCCCGCGGGATGCCGCGCAAGAGCCATTTACCGTCGCCACTGCGCGCCGCGCCGGCTGGCAGTGGCGCATCCCGCTACGCCACCGGATCGGCAACGGGCACGTCTATTGCTCCGAGTTCCTCGACGACGCGTCGGCGGAGATCATGCTGCTGGAGCAGCTGGAAGGCGAGCCGCTCGGCCAGCCCAACCACCTGCGATTCACCACCGGCCATCGCGCGCGTTTTTGGGAGCACAATATCGTGGGGCTGGGGCTCGCCTCGGGATTTCTCGAGCCGCTGGAATCGACCAGCATCTCGCTCATTCAGACGGGGCTGGAACGGCTGGTGCGCTTCTTCCCGGATCGCGCTTGCGATCCACGCCTGGCCGCGATCTACAACTATCAATCCGTGCTGGAGTTCGAACGGCTCCGCGACTTCCTGCTGCTGCACTACTGGGCGAATGGCCGCCATGGCGAGCCGTTCTGGGACCAAATGCGGGCGATGCCGCCGACCGAGGGGCTGCAGCTCAAGCTCGATACCTGGCGCGCGAGTGGCGAGTTCGTCCGACGCGAGTGGGAAACCTTTCAAGACCCCAGCTGGCTGAGCCTCTATGCCGGGTTCGAGGATCTACCCGAGCATCCGTCGCCGCTGGCCGACCGGTTCAGCATCGCCGAGCTCACCGACACCTTCGCGCGGATGCGCGCAGCGATTGCCGCGACGGTTGCACAGGCCGAACCGCACGTCGCCTTTCTGGCCCGGACCGTCGATGGTGGTGACGGCGGGCGCCGCGCAGCCGCCCGCTAGATCTCGTTCCTCAGCGCGCAGATTTCCGTCCGCAGCTTCTCCGCAGCCTCCACGCCCTTGGGCGTGATCGCCAGATAGCGACGCGCGTCCGCGGAAAAGGCTGGCCAGCGCGGGAGAGCGCCGCCGTTCGGATCGCCCCGTAGCGCGAAATTCACCCAATAGTCCTGAAGCGACGCTCCGCCGCCGATCGGCCGCGCGTCCATCACATAGGGAATTTCGATCGCATGGCTGGTGAGGCCACCATCGGGTGCAAGGTCGAACTCGTAGCTCCACACGGGCCAGCCCTGACGGGCGAGCTGGGTGGCGAGCGTGATGGCGGGGCAGCGAAACACCCAGTCGGTTTCGATTTCCAGCGCCGGGTGGCCGAGCCGCGGATCGTGCCCAGGCGCGCCGAATGCGTAAAGCCGCTGCGCCTCTGCCGCGCGCCGACCGTAGACGCGTTGCAGCGTCTCGGTGATGTCCGTCGTGCCTTCCTTGGGCCCGAACTCGGCGCGGTTCGTCCCGATGATCACGGGTTTACGAGGCGCCTTAGCGAGCAGGCGCCGCGGGGACTCCGGCAGCACACGACCGTCGATGGTCGTCTTGAGCCACAGGAAGCCGTTGGTGTGCAGCGACGGGTCTGACAGCTTGGTGTCGATCTCGAGCAGCTGCTTCACCGGCGCCGCGCGGAGCCCGGCAAGGCCTGCTCCCCCGGCCAGCCGTTCCGCCTGATCGGCGATCGCGAAGGCGTCCTGCAGGGGACGGAACGGCTGGCCGAAGCCCGGCGTGCCGCTCTGCAGGATGGCGCGCTTGAACAGGTCCCGCGCGTCCGGCGCGGCCAGCATCAGCGACACGTCCTGTGACCCCGCCGACTCGCCGAACAGCGTCACCTGATCCGGGTCGCCGCCGAAGCGGGCGATGTTCGCGCGCACCCAGCGCAGCGCGGCGATCTGGTCCATCAGCCCGTAGTTCCCAGCGGTGCCGCTAACCGCCGCCTGCCGCGGGGCGAGGAAGCCGAGCACACCCAGGCGATACTGGATGGCCACCAGCACGACGCCCTTTCGGGTGATGCGGGACTCCACCATGCCGCCAGCCGATCCCGCGCGATTGCTGCCGCCGTGGATCCACACCATCACCGGCCGCTTGCCCGTGAGCCCCGGCGTGCGGATGTCGAGCGTCAGGCAATCTTCGCTGTAGTGCGCGGCGTCGGCGCGGTTCCAGCCATCGTCGTTCTGTGGGCAGGCAGGCGCCCGGACCTGGGCTGGGCGCACGCCTTGCCAGGCGCGCACCGGCTGGGGCGCGGCCCAGCGCAACGCGGCGAGCGGTGGCGCGGCATAGGGGATGCCCTGGAAGACCAGGGCACCATCCTCCGCACTGGCGCCCTCCACCGTCCCGCCGGGAACCGTGACGCGCGGCGGAGCCGGAGCTGCACCCAGGAGCAGCAGCGCTGCGAACGGCGCGAGGAGGCGCGCGCTCATTTCGCGACCGCCACCGGCTGCTGGGCGACGTTCCACCCGCGCAAGGTGAGCGACGGCGTGGCCGAGATGCTCGCCGGATAGCGGACCTCGATGCGCTTGCGCTCGCCGGGCAGCAGCGCGACGTAGTTGTCGCTGTAATAGGCCGGCAGGATGCGCTCGCCGTGCGCGTCCACCAGCGTCAGCTTGGCGTTGAGCACCGGCACCTGGCCTGGGTTGGCCAACGTCACCGCGATCATCCGGTCCTCGCCGTCCGCGACGGGTGCTGCAGCGGTGGCATCGAGCGACACCTGCGCCAGGTCGTTCAGCGCCCGGTAGGAAGCGGGGTCACGACCACGCCAATAGAAGTTCTCGGCAACCACGCGGTTCTGCCCGTCCAGCAGCTGGAGGCTCACCAGCACCATCGGGTCCTGCGCAAAGATGCGGTCGAGGGGGACTGGCTCCAGCTTCGTTGCCTGGTTCGCGGCGGCGTCCACCCGGTCGCTGCGGGTGAACAGCTCGCGATTGTCGAGGCTCACCACGCGCGTCCGCGCCGTGAGGCCGGGTGCCGCCGCTTGCGTGGTGTTGAGCACGACCAGCTCGTTGCCGGGCAGGTTCAGCTGCACGTGCAGCGGCTCGGCCGCCTTCTTCGCCCCATAATAGGCGGCGTGGGTGTCATAGTCCCAGCTGTAGATCTGCCACGCGTTGGACGGCCACGCCGGATGCGTCATCCACAGCAAGCGACCGGAGTTCTTGGTCCACAGATGGCCTAGGAATCCCTCGTACATCGCCTTGTGCGTCTCGAGGTTCATCATCTGCGCCTTGCGCTCGAAGTCGGGGAAGCTGCTGGCCCCGCCGAACATCGTGCCCAGCGTCTGCATGAACGTCTTGGTGTCGCCGTTCCCCGCGAAGTGCCAGTCGTGATAGGCAAGCGTGTCGCTGAGCGGCCACAGCTCGCTCTCCGGCACCGAAGCGCGCACCGACTCCAGCGTGGAGAGCGACGGCGTACCCGTCTCGACCGAAAAGCCGGTGGCGAGATCGGTGAAATAGCCGACCGGCGGGCGATAGTTGTACGGGCCCGACCCCTGCAGGTTCACCACGTTGGAGCTGCCGGTGAACCAGCGCGTGCCGTCATGCTCGGCGATCACGTCGTCCAGCCCCTCGTTCAAGGCAGGGTAAGGGACGCCCTCGTTGCGGCCGAACCAGAGGATGATCGACGGGTGATTGCGATAGCGCTTCACCGTGTCCACGGCGTTGGCGAGGAACAGCTGCGGATCCTGCGGCTCGACCTGGAAGTTCTGGGTCGATTGCCAGAAGTCGTTGAGGATCATCATGCCGTTCTCGTCGGCGAGCTCGAAAAACTCCTCCTCGTTGTTGTTGCCCATCCAGTTGCGGATGATGTTCATGTGCGCCTCTTTCTGGAGGCGGAAATAGGGGGCAAGTCGCTCGCGGCTGATCTGCTTCATCGCGTCGTCCATGCCCCAATTGCCGCCGCGCGCGGCGATCGGCACGCCGTTCACGCGGATCGTGAGGTGGGGCTCCGGCATCTGCTGCGGCACGGGCGTAACGGCGGGGGAACGCTCGCCGGCCGCTGTCAGCGACTCCGCCCAGCCGCGCGGGCTCTGCTTGATCCCCTCATGCGTGACGTCGATCAGCTTCGTGCCGGCAAGCTTCCCGTCGGTGGTCTGCACGTTGACGCGGCGCAGGGCACCTGCGCTGTCGAACAGCGACAGGTCGTAGCTCACCTCGCGAATCCCGAAGCGCTGGGTCCTGGTGTCCGAAAGCTGCCCGTCAGCGAGCGCCTCCAGCGAAAGCTGATAGAGGGCCGCCTCGCCATAACCGTTCGGCCACCACAGGCGCGGGTTGCGCACCCGCAGCGCCGGGAACTCGGCCAGCGTGAAGACGACCCGGCTCTCCCCCGGCGGCGCCGACACAGTCTTTTCCACCCGCACGTCGCCAAAGGCTGCGCGCACCGTCACCTGCCGCGGGGTCGTGCCGCCGTTCTCGACCGGGACGGTCACATGGACATCGGCGACGTCGGTGCGGGGCAGCGGCAGGTCGGTGATCACCTGCGGGTCGAGGATGCGGACGTCGCCGTGCGCCACCAGTTCGACCGGACGCCACAGGCCCGTGTTGCGATCGCGGATGCCGGGGATCCAGTCCCACCCCTCGGTCGCGATGAAGGTGGGGCCGTCGATCGCAAGCTGGCCACCATTCTCGCCGACGCCCGCCGCGATCGACTGTTCGTGCGGAATGCCTGGGTGCGGCGGGGGAGACACGCCGATCGCCAAGCGGTTCTCGCCCGCGACTGGCACAAAATCGAACTGCCCGCGGATGAACGCACCCTTGGTGGTTCCTAGCCGGTGGCCGTTGGCCCAGATCTCGGACGCATAGTTGATGCCGCCGAAGATGAGCGTCAGCCGCTTGCCCGCTGCTTCGGGCGGCACGGTAAAGCTGGTGCGGTACCAATAGTCCTGGCGCGCCAGCTTTTCGGGGATCGCGAGGTTGTTGAGCCCGTAATAGGGGTGCGGGTAGACGCCACGATCGACCAGCGTGGTCAGCACGGTGCCGGGCACCGTCGCCGCATGCCAGGTGCCGCTTGCCCGCGTCGATCGCGACAGGGTGGCCCCATCCTCCTTCACCTCGGGGGCTGCGGCCAGCTGCCAGCCGTGGATCGTCCATCGCCCGTCGGCATTGCGGGTGAGCGGCGCAGTCCTTTCCGCGGGCCGCGCCTTGGGTGCGGTGATCGCCTGTCCGCGTGCCTGGGGCAGGGTCCAGGGGTCCTGCTGGCGCCATAGCCCGGTGTTCGCCTGCTTCTGCCACTCCCAGCCGACGCCCACCCGCCAGATCTGCACCAGGTCGAAGTCGGGGCGGTCGCGGACGGCGGCTGCGATCCTCTCCGGGGTCAGTGCCGCGCCGGTGAAGGCGGCATGGACCAGCGTACCACCGAAGTGGCGTCCCTCGACCACCGGAGCGATTCCCAGCCGCGGAGCGACGGCACCCGAGGAAACCGCCTCGCGCCCCACCCGCCGGCCATCGACATAGAGAGTGAGGGTGCGCCCATCGGAGACCGCGGCCAGATGCGTCCACTTGCCCGGTGCGAGAACAACGCGGCCGGAGACCGTCTGCGTAGCGTCGACCGCTTCCGGCCGGCCTGCGCGCAGCTGCAGCCTTCGCGTTGCGCCTGCTAGATCGCCGACGGACACCAGGGTGGCGTCTGCCCGCGCTTCATCCGGCCGCACCCACGTCGAGATGGACCAGGGTGCTCCCGCGGCCACTGCCGCCTCGGCGCCTTCCAGCGGGCGGTCAATGCCGATGCCGCCCTTCAGGAACGCCGCGTTGTAGGGACCGGTGTTGCCGGGAGCCTGCGCCAGGGTCGAGGTGGCCGTGCTCGCAAGCAACAGCATGGCGGCAAAGGACAGCGCACGCATTCAGATCTCCCCCCGGATAGACGCGGCTCCTGCTGTGCCGCTGTCGACAGTTGGCGTGTGCGATTTGTTACATCAATTTCTGTTTCGCGATAGCTCCAGCAAGCACGCGCCGAACAATTCGCGTCATCCGCGAAGTCGAGACAACTTTGGGGCCGCGGCGCGACCACCGGCGTCGCACGCCTGCCCGCGCACGCGCCGTCGCGCCGATGCTAGGAGGGACGCCGCAGCACCCATGTGGCGCAAGCGACCAGTGCCCCCGCGACAATCAGCGCGACGATCCAACTCGGCTGCACGGCCCAGCAGAACAGGCCGAAGCCGACAGCCATGCCGAAGCAGGAGGCAAGTTTGGCATGCCGGGGAATCGCGCCTCGTTCGCGCCAGGCGAGCAAGGCCGGGCCGAACCGCGGGTGCCGCAGCAGCCATCGCTCCAGCCGCGGTGACGAGCGCGCGAAACAAGGCAGCGCCAGGATGAGGAAATCGGTCGTCGGCAACAGCGGCACGAACATGCCCACGAAGCCGATCGCGACCAGCAAAAGGCCGAGGCACAGCCATGCCAGCCGCGCGCTTCGGCCCCGGCGCAGGAGTACCGCCTCGGACGCCGGCGCTTGTTCAGCCATTGGCGTCGGCCGGGTCGCCGCGAGCTTGTTTCATGCGGCTGTCCTCCAGCGGTTTGCCGTGCCGATGCTAGCCGGTGCCGATTGGCTGGAAAAGCTTCGTGCCTTCAAAGCAGCGCCACGACCGACAGCAGCAGGGCAGTCATCGCCGCGTTCAGCGCCATGGCCATGCCTGCGAAGGTGCCGGCGGTTTCGCTCACCTGGAAGGCGCGGGCGGTGCCGAGGCCGTGGGCGGTGACGCCCACGGCAAAGCCTCGTGCGCGTGGGTCGGTGATCCCCAGCCGGTTGAGCAGTGGCGTCGCCACCATCGCGCCCAGGATACCGGTCGTCAGGATCGTCACCGCCGCCAGTGCGGGTATGCCGCCGATGCTCTCGGCGATTGCCATGCCCACCGGCGTCGTCGCCGAATGGGTGGCCAGCGTCGCCAGCACCTCGGGCGAGGCGCCGAGCGCCCATCCGATCGTGACCGCGCTGAGGATCGCCGTCAGCGATCCTGCGAGCAGGGCTGCGAGCACCGCCTTGCCCGACCGGCGTACCAGCGGCCAGTTGCGCCACAGCGGCACGGCCAACGCCACCGTCGCCGGTCCCAACAGGAAGGTCAGCGTCGCCGTGCCTTGCGCATAGGTCCTATAGGGCGTGCCGGTTGCGAACAGGATCGCTGCCAGCACCGGCACGGACATTAGGACCGGATGCGCGAGCGGATGGCGGTTGCTCCGGCGGGAGATGGTGTCGGCACCCTCGAACACCAGCAGGGTGACGGCGATCCACAGCAGCGGCGTGTGGAGGAGCGAGGCGAGCGCGGTCATGCCGCGGTTCCGTCCCGATCGGCGACCCAGCGGAACACCAGCGCCGTTACCGCGATCGTCAGCAGCGTGGCGCCCACACAGGCCACGAGAATGGCGATGCCGTCGCGCGCCAGCGCCGGTCCTTCGTCGATCAGGCCCATGGTTGCCGGCACGAACAGCACTGCGAAGTGGCCGATCAGCCAGGTCGCCACCGCCTTCAGTTCGACCCGCTCGGCGGGACGGAGCTTCAGCCAGACGAACAGGAGGAACATGCCCAGCACGGGACCGGGGAGCGGGATGCCGGCTCCGCGGTTCAGGGCTTCGCCGGCCAATTGGCAGAACAGCAGTTGGGCGATTGCGGCGATCATCGTGCGTCCAGGTTATAGCGGGACCGGCCCGAGGTGAAGCAGCGTGAACGGGGCCTTGCGCCTCGGCTCCCGCCTGCTCGGAACCGCTCGTAGGAAGCTGCCGCCGCGAAGAACTTACCCGCCGTTCCTCCGGCGTCGCCACATCGCCGCACCGATCGTGCCGCCGATTGCGGCAAGCGTCACCGCGCCCGCTGCATAGAGCGACTTGGGCACCGGCGCCGCATGTCCGGGTCGCAGGCGGCGCAGCAGGCCGGCGCGGTTCGACAGCGCCTCGAACATCTCCTCCGGCCCCTCCGGATCGAGCACCTCATTGTCGGCGAGCCACTTTTCGACGCTGGAGAGATCGGGCTCCTCATAGACGCGCAGGCGCCGCCCGCTGGCCGGGCTGAGCGCTTCGATCGCCGCGATCAGCGAGCCGGTGTCGGCCATGTGGCGTGCGACCGTTCCCGGTTCGGTGCCGCAATGCTCGGCGATGAGCGCGTGGGCGACATTGGCGATGGCTGGTGCCGCATGGGCATTCGCCGGCCGGGTCGCGTCGATCGTCACGTCGCATTCGGTGTCGAGCCGCATCGAGCGGTTGTTGAAGTTGGACGATCCCACCCGAAGGATCTCGCCGTCGATGACCGTCACCTTTGCGTGGATGTAGATCGGCTCGCCTGCCTCGTTTTCGGCATGATAGACGCGGAAGCGCCCGTGGCGGTCGCGCCGGCGCAGCGCCTCGACGAGCCGGGCGCGCGCCGTGTCCATCGCAATCGGCTCGAGCCAGCCTTGCGCGCTGACCGGGTTGACGATCACGACCTCGGGGCCGTCCGGCTCGTCCAGCCGGCGGGCGATGGCCTCGGCGATCTTGCGCGACGCGAAATACTGGCTCTCGGCATAGATCCAGCGTTCGGCGCGCGCGATCAGGTCCAGGTACAACGCTTCGATCTCGCGAACCGGCGGCTGGTCCGGCATCTCGGGCGAGGAGCGCGAGATCGCGACTTCGACGTCGGTAAAGGTCGCGTCCAATCCCTCAGGCCAGGGCGGGGTCGCATCCTCGCTCGGCACCGGCAGAGGCTGCCCGCCCGCCAATTGCCAGCGCGTCCGGCAGAGTTCGCCCAGTGCCTTTGCGACCGGTCCGGCGAGTGCGGTGGTGGCGTCGTGCCAGGGACCATAAGGGGTGCCGTTCGGCTCCACGCGCGCCGGCTCGTCGGTGCGGTGCTCGCGCGTGTCCCAACGGTCGGCGGTCATGTCGATACCACCGCAAAAGGCGAGGCAGTCGTCGATCACCACGATCTTCTGGTGGTGTGACGCGGCGGGCGGGTGGAAGACGTCGAGCTTGGCGGTGATGCGCGGGTGCGCCTTCCAGCGCAGCAGCGTCAGGATGGTGGTGCCGCGAAACATCGACTTCACCGCGCCGGTGTCCCAGCGCAGGATGTGGACGTGCAGCCGCTTGCGCGCGCCCACCAGCCATTCGAGGAACGCGCCGACGCGCGCGGGCGCGTCGTCCTCGTCGTTCTGCACCAGCTTGATGCGGCCGTCGAAGTCCCAGCCGATCAGCAGCAGCTGTTGCTCCGCCCTCCGCATCGCGGCGCGGGCGAGCCGGAAATAGGCGTCGGCATCAATGATGACGGCAGCGCGACTCGCCGGTTCAATCCGCCAGCAGTTGCGGCCGGGCTCGAGCGGGGGCTTGGTCCTTGCCATGGTTCAGAGGATTTCGCGGATCGTCTCGGGTGGACGGCCGAGGCGTACGCCTTTGTCGGTCTCGACCAGCGGTCGCTCGATCAGGATCGGGTGCGCGACCATGGCATCGAGGATCGCGTCGTCGGAGGCAGCCCCCAGCCCCTGCTCCTTGGCGATCGTCTCGCTCCGACGCAGGCCCTGGGCGGGCGTCATGCCGGCACGCGCGTAGAGCGCCACCAACTCTGCGCGGGAAGGCGGCAGCTTCTGATAGTCGCGAACCGTCACCTCCACGCCGGGTGTCGCCTCCAGGATGGCTAGCGCTTCACGGGACTTCGAACAGCGGGGATTGTGCCAGATGGTCGCCTTCAACGCGTTCTTCCCTGCTGTTTGGTGGAGGAGGTGGAGGAAAGCGGGAGCGGCGCGCGACGTGTCGCATGCGCCGATCCCGCCTGCACTCAGGCCGCCGGCTGCTTTGCCAGCCACTCCTCCAGCCACTTGATCGTGTACGCTCCCTCGCGGAACTCGGGATCGTCGAGCAGCGCCTGGTGAAGCGGAATGGTGGTCTTCATCCCCTCGATCACGAACTCGTCGAGCGCGCGCTGCAGGCGCAGGAGGCAGCCCTCGCGCGTGCGGCCATAGACGATCAGCTTGGCGATCATGCTGTCGTAATAGGGCGGCACCTTGTAGCCAGCATAGAGGCCGCTATCGACGCGCACGTGCATGCCGCCCGGCACGTGATAGGCCGCGACCTTGCCCGGCGACGGGGTGAAGGTCCGCGGGTCCTCGGCGTTGATGCGGCATTCGATCGCATGGCCGCGGAACTCGACCTCGTCTTGGCGCACCGACAGTGGATGGCCCTCGGCGACGCGGATCTGCTCGCGTACCAGGTCGACACCGGTGATCATCTCCGTCACCGGATGCTCCACCTGCAGGCGGGTGTTCATCTCGATGAAGTAGAACTCGCCATCTTCCCACAGGAACTCGATCGTGCCGGCGCCGCGATAGCCCATGTCGGCCATCGCCTTGGCGACGATCGCGCCCATGCGGTCGCGCTCCTCGGTGGTGAGGACGGGCGAAGGGGCTTCCTCCAGCACCTTCTGGTGGCGGCGCTGCAGCGAACAGTCGCGCTCGCCCAGGTGAATGGCATTGCCGTTGCCGTCGCCGAACACCTGGAACTCGATGTGCCTGGGGTTGCCCAGGTACTTTTCCATGTAGACGGTAGCATCGCCGAACGCGGCCTTCGCCTCGGTCCCGGCCTGCTGCATCAGCGTTTCGAGCTGGTCGGGGCTGGTGCACACCTTCATGCCGCGGCCGCCGCCGCCCGATGCCGCCTTGATGATGACGGGATAGCCGATCTGTTCGGCCAGCGCCTGCGCCTCGGCCAGGTCGCTGATCGCACCGTCGGAGCCCGGCACCAGCGGCAGCCCCAGGGCGCCCGCGGTACGCTTGGCCTCGACCTTGTCGCCCATCGTGCGGATGTGCTCGGGCTTGGGCCCGACGAAGATCAGGTTATGCGATTCGACGATCTCGGCGAACTTGGCGTTCTCCGACAGAAAGCCATAGCCCGGATGGATCGCGTCCGCGCCCGTCACCTCGGCTGCCGAGATGATGTTGGGGATGTTGAGGTAGCTCTCCGCCGCAGACGGCGGCCCGATGCACACCGCTTCGTCGGCCAGCCGAACGTGCATCGCATCGGCATCGGCGGTCGAATGGACCGCCACCGTCTTGATGCCCATCTCGTGGCAGGCGCGATGGATGCGCAGGGCAATCTCGCCGCGATTGGCGATCAGCAGCTTCTTGATCTCGGCCACAGGCTTACTCGACGACGACGAGCGGCTGGTCGAATTCGACGGGCTGGCCGTTGGAGACGAGCACCGCGGTGACGGTGCCGGCTGCCGTCGCCTGGATCGGGTTCATGACCTTCATCGCCTCGATGATGACCAGCGTGTCGCCGGCCGCGACCTTCTGGCCGACCGATACGAAGGGCTTGGCGCCCGGCTCTGCCGCCAGATAGACGGTGCCGACCATCGGCGACTTGACCGCGTCCGCGGTTGCCGTCGGTGCCGAACCGCCGGCTTCGGCCGGGGCTGCGGCCGGCGAGGCCGGTGCACCGGTCATCGGTGCCGGCTGCGGCGCATAGGCCTGCGGCATCGCCATCGGCACCTGCGCCACCGGCGCCGCCTTGCGCGCCACGCGAACCTTGCGGCTGCCGTCCTCGACCTCGATCTCGGTCAGCTGCGTCTGATCCAGGACTTCCGCCAGCTGGCGTACCAGCTCGATGTCGATCGCCATGGTGGCGGGTTGCGTATCTTCTGCCATGAGACCCCCAGGGGAAAAACCGCGCTCCTGTCAGATGCGCGCGGCGGCTTCAAGCGCCAGCAGATAGGAAAGCGCGCCGAATCCGGCGATGGTTCCCTTGGCTGCCTGTCCGATCAGGCTGGTATGGCGGAAAGCCTCGCGGCGATGCGGGTTGGACAGATGCACCTCGATCACCGGCGTCTTCACCGACTTGATCGCATCGTGGAGCGCCACCGACGTGTGGGTGAGGCCGCCGGCGTTCAGCAGCACGGCGCGCGCGCGCTGCGCCTGCGCCTCGTGCAGCCAGTCGATCAAATGGCCTTCGTGGTTCGACTGGCGCAGGTCGATCTCCAGGTCGAGCGCGCGGGCGCGGTCCTCCAGCATGCCGGCGATGTCGTCCAGCGTGTCGGAGCCGTAGATCTCGGGCTCGCGCAGCCCCAGCAGGTTCAGATTGGGGCCGTTGAGGACGTAGACGGTTGCTGGGACGGTGTCCGCCATGCGCTGCCTTTCGGTTGCGGGCCGGGTCGCCGGCACCCTATATGCGCCGGCCATAGCCCCGAGCGTCGAACGAAGTCGAGACGCGCCGCGGACGACGACAGGCAAGGCGAACCCAAATGCACAACGACGGCACCATTACGATCATCGTCAACGGCGAGCACAAGCGCGTCCGCGCCGGCCAGACCATCGCCGAACTTGCGGCGGAGATCGGCCTGGTGCCGGAAAAGGTCGCGGTCGAGCGCAACCTGGAGGTGGTGCCCCGCTCGACGCTGCACGAAGCGAAACTCCATGACGGCGATGAGCTGGAGATCGTGCATTTCGTCGGCGGCGGCGACCATGCGGTGGCGGTGGACGAGGACCGCTGGGAGGTTGCGGGCAAGCGCTTCCGCTCGCGCCTGATCGTCGGCACCGGCAAGTACAAGGACATGGCGCAGAACGCCGCTGCGGTCGAAGCCTCGGGCGCGGAGATCGTCACCGTCGCCGTGCGCCGGGTGAACGTCACCGATCCGAACGCGCCGATGCTCACGGATTTCATCGACCCCAAGAAGATCACCTTTCTTCCCAACACAGCCGGCTGCTTCACGGCAGAAGACGCGATCCGCACGCTGCGCCTGGCACGCGAGGCGGGCGGCTGGGAGCTGGTGAAGCTGGAGGTGCTGGGCGAGGCGCGCACCCTCTATCCCGATATGGTCGAGACGCTGCGCGCGACCGAGATCCTGGCCAAGGAAGGTTTCAAGCCGATGGTCTATTGCGTCGACGATCCCATCGCCGCCAAGCGGCTGGAGGATGTCGGCGCCGTCGCGATCATGCCGCTGGGGGCGCCGATCGGCTCCGGCCTTGGCATCCAGAACAAGGTGACGATCCGCCTGATCGTGGAGGGTGCCAAGGTGCCGGTGCTGGTCGACGCGGGCGTCGGCACCGCTTCGGACGCGGCCGCTGCGATGGAACTCGGCTGCGACGGCGTGCTGATGAACACCGCGATCGCCGAGGCCAAGGACCCGATCCTGATGGCGCAGGCCATGCGCGCGGCGGTGGAGGCGGGGCGGCTCGCCTATCTCGCCGGTCGCATGGGCAAGCGCCGCTATGCGGACCCGTCGAGCCCGCTCGCCGGACTGATCTAAAGCAAGTCGGGATACCGGATCGTGGAACCGCGATCCGTGCCACCCGTTCTTCTTCCGATGGCTGAACGGCGCGCCTCCCGCTGCTGCCGCGGCCACCGAGAGGAGACGATCATGGGTGAACTCACCGACAAGATCAAAGGCAACGTCAACGAAGCGCTCGGCAAGGCGAAGCAGCAGAGCAACAACCCTGCCACCCGCGACGAAGGCGCGGTGCAAGAAGGCAAGGGCAAGGTGCAGCAGTTCGCCGGCAAGGTGAAGGGCGCCCTCGGCGACGACATCTGAGCCGACACGAGTTCCGCGAGAGCGGAGGCATGGGGCCGCTCCGGGAGACCGGGGCGGCCTTTTGCATGCCCTGCTAGTCTGCGACCTGGACGCAGTTCCGGCCTGACGCCTTGGCGCGGTACAGCGCTTCGTCGGCGCGGTTGAGAATGGTGGCCGGATCGCTCGCCGGATCCACCGCGGTCAGGCCGATGCTGGCGGTGATCCTCGGGCTCTCGATCTCGAGCATGCCGTTCGGCAGTTCCACTTCCAGCTGCTCCACGGCCTCGCGCAGCCGCTCGCATGTCGCCTCCGCCTCCTTCGGATTGATTCCCACGAGCAGGATGGCGAATTCCTCTCCGCCGATGCGCGCGAGACAGTGCCTCCGGTCGATCGTCGCAGAGGCGATGCGCGCGAACGCCTGCAGCGCCAGATCGCCGACCGCATGGCCGAACCGGTCGTTGACCGACTTGAAGTGATCGAGATCGACAAGCGCGACGCTGCCTTGGCTGCTGCCGACCCGGCAATGCTCGATCTGATTGCGCAACCGCTGGAGGAAGCTCCGCCGATTGACGAGACCGGTCAGCGGATCGGTACTCGCCGCGATCTCAAGCGCCAGTTCGGTCGCCTTGCGCGCGGAAATGTCGCGCAGGATCACGATCAGCCCCTGCCCGGCGGTGCCCCCCAGGCCACGTAGCGCGGCCTCGAACCAGGTCGGCTCCGCGGTTTCGCGTGGGCTACGGAACTGGGCGATGTGCGCAATGTCGGGGTTGGCGAGCGCCTGGCGATGGGCGCGCCACAGAACATGCTGGTCCTCGGGATGTACCAGGGTGAAGCCGTGCTGCCCCAGATAATAGGCCGGCGGCTGTCCCGCGACCTGCGCGACGGACGGGGAGGCGTGCAGGATCGTTCCATCAGGCGCCACCTCCAAGATCACATCCGCCGAGCGGTCTGACAGCAGGCGGAACCGCGCTTCGCTTTGGGAGAGGTCGCGGATCGCCTGGCGGTGCTGCTTGATCAGTGCCGCCACGGGCAGCACCAGCAGCGCCGCGCACCCGACGTAGAATTGGAAAAAGAGGATGCGGTTCAGCGGCGGGGTCGGCAATGCGTGAACCGGCCCGTGGCCGCTCAGAGAAAGCAGGCCGCCGATCGCCACCAGCAGGAGGATCGAGCCCGCGGCACCGATGCGCACGTACAGCATCGTGGCTGCCAGCATCGGCAACATGGGGAGGAACAGCAGCGGGACGCCGTCCTGGAGAAATACCCCGGTTACCACTGCCGCCACCAGTCCCAGCACGGCGAACGGACCCATCTGCGCACGCAGCGGCGCCTGGAACCAGCGCCCGACGTCGCCCCGCAAGAGCAGCATGATCAGCGGCGTGAAGGTGATGGTGCCCAGGCCGTGGCTCGTGAACCACCGGATGGCCGTTCGTTGCCAGTTCGCATCGGTGAGCAGAGAAATCGCGCTCGCGGCGATCACCGCGCCGATGAGAGGCCCAATGATCCCCGCGATCAGCAGGAACATGACGACGCCGGTCACCCGGTCGAAAAACCGTCCCTCCCAGCGACGCAGCAGCCAAGCCGGAAGCGTCGCTTCGGTCATGGTCGCGGCCAGGAGCGGGGCGGCCGCAGCCAGGCCCATGCCAAAGCAGGCGGTGGCGACGAACATGGCGACGCCGAACGCCGGCAGCAGCCATCGCCACTGGTCCCGCGGCCGCAGCGATAAGGCGGCGATCACCAGCCCCGTGTTCCCCCAGATGAAGGCAATGTTCCCGTCGAATCGGGTCAGCAACAGGCTTGCCGCCGAAAGCGCCAGTGACGCCAGCCCGAGGCGGGCGACGCTGCCGATCATGCTGGGGGCGGGAAGAGCAGCGATCACGGAGTTGGGATGGCGTCCGAAGGTTAACAACGCCTTAGGTTCGCGCGGCAAAGCGGTTCGCGCAAGCCGTCGCGTGTTGCTCAGGTGCGATGCCACTGGTGCAGCCCCGCGGTGCGCTTGACCGTGCCGCCCGGCTCGACCTATCGACCGCACGGAAGAGAGGTGCCGATGAACAAGCTCTACCCCGATGCTGCCTCGGCGCTCGACGGACTGCTGCGCGACGACATGCTGATCTGTGCGGGCGGCTTCGGCCTGTGCGGGATTCCGGAACGGCTGATCGACGCGATCGAAGCTTCGGGCGTCTCCGGCCTGACGATCGCCAGCAACAATGCCGGCATCGATGGCGTGGGGCTGGGCAAGCTGTTGCGCTCGCGCCAGGTGAAGAAGATGATTTCCTCCTATGTGGGCGAGAACAAGGAGTTCGAGCGCCAGTATCTATCGGGCGAGCTTGAGGTCGAGTTCTGCCCCCAGGGTACGCTTGCCGAGCGCTGCCGCGCGGGCGGGGCGGGCATTCCCGGCTTCTACACCAAGACCGGCGTCGGCACGCAGGTGGCAGAGGGCAAGGAAGTGAAGGTCTTCGACGGGGAGGAATATATCCTCGAGCGCGGCATCCGCGCCGACCTGTCGATCATCAAGGGGTGGAAGGCCGACGAGGCCGGCAACCTCGTATTTCGCAAGACGGCGCGCAACTTCAACCAGCCGATGGCGACCGCCGGTCGCATCTGCGTGGCCGAGGTTGAGGAAGTGGTGCCAGTCGGCAGCCTGGATCCCGACGGCATCCATCTGCCGGGCATCTATGTAAAGCGCATGATCGTGGGCGCCCCCTACGACAAGAAGATCGAGTTCCGCACCGTGCGGGAGCGTCCCGCAGCATGATGACGTTGCGGACTGGGCAGCGGCTCGCCTTTGCGGGCATTTCGGCGACCGCGCTGCTGCTGCCAGGCTGCGTGGCGGCCGTGCCGGTCGGTGCTGCCGCCGTGATCGGCAAGAACGTCGTCTTTCCCGGCGGCGGCGAGGACGAGAACGAGAACGAGAAAGCGGAGGACGCCGAAAAGGCTGCCCGCAAACAGGCGCGCGAGCTGGAGCGCGAACAGCGCCGTCAGGCGAAGCGCGAAGCCAAGCGCCGCGAACAAGCGGAGGAGGAAGGTAGTCCCCCCGCGCTTCAGGCGACGACAGCGCCCACCCGGCCCGCCATGGCAGCCGCAGGCACCGTCCCGGCGGGCATGCAGTACCTCTATGGCTCGGGCGAGGCGGCGGCGCTTTCGTCCCAGGCTTATCGCGCCCTTGCCCAGCACGTCCGCGCAAGCGCCGACTATCGCCAGGCCGGCATCGAGGTCGCGTCGGTGGTGCTCGCCCCGGGATCCTCGCTCGCCAGCCCCCATTTTGTCGAATGCGGTGCCAAGCCATTGGCGATCGTGCTCGACATTGACGAGACCGTGCTCCTCAACCTCGGCTACGAAGCCGATGAGGCGGCGCGGGGCCTTTCGTACGATGACGCGCGCTGGCGCCGCTGGGAAGCGACCGGTGCCGGCAAGGTCGATCCGGTGCCCGGCGCGGTCGAGGCGATCAGCGCTGCGCGCCGGGCGGGCGTCGCAGTCGTCTACATCTCCAACCGCACCGCCGCCAATGCACCCGCAACCGCGCGCGCGCTGGAAGGGGCAGGGCTCGGCAAGGCGGTTCCGGGCGAAACCCTGCTCCTCAAGGAAGAGGGCGCGGGCAGCGGCAAGGATGCGCGCCGGGCTCAGGTGGCGGAGACGCACTGCGTCGTGGCGCTGGTCGGCGACCAACTCGGCGACTTCAGCGACCTGTTCTCCGCGCCCGGCATGACGCCCGCGGCCCGTCGTGCGGCTGCCGACGGTGTGCAGATCGAGCCGCTATGGGGTGCAGGCTGGTTCATGCTCCCCAATCCCGTCTACGGCACGGGGCTGAAGGGCGGGATCGCCGACGTGTTTCCCGCCAATCGCCGCTGGACCGACCCCGGTGCCGCGGCAGCGGCCGGCGTTCCCGCCGCCACCCCCAAGGAGTAGTCCCATGTCCTGGACCCGCGACGAGATGGCCGCCCGCGCCGCCCGCGAGCTGCAAGACGGCTTCTACGTGAACCTCGGCATCGGCATTCCGACGCTGGTGGCCAACCACATCCCCGAAGGGGTGGAGGTCACCCTCCAGTCCGAAAACGGCATGCTCGGCATCGGCCCGTTCCCCTATGCGGGGGAGGAGGATCCCGACCTCATCAACGCCGGCAAGCAGACCATCTCCGAACTGCCGCAGTCGGCTTATTTCGGCTCGGACCAGAGCTTCGCGATGATCCGCGGCGGCCACATCGACCTGACGGTGCTGGGCGCGATGGAGGTGAGCCAGGACGGCGACATCGCCAACTGGATGATCCCGGGCAAGATGATCAAGGGCATGGGCGGCGCCATGGACCTGGTGGCCGGCGTGAAGAAGATCATCGTCGTGATGGAGCACACGTCCAAGAACGGCGATCCCAAGTTCATCCCGGCCTGTACCCTGCCGCTTACGGGCAAGAACGTGGTCGACATGATCATCACCGACCTGGCCGTCTTCCAGCGCCCCGACCACCAGAGCCCGTTCCGCCTGATCGAATGTGCTCCTGGCGTGACCGCGGAGGAAGTGCGGACGAAGACCACCGCTGCCTACGAGGGGTAGCGCCGGATCCTGGCCTGGCGGTACCGGTCCGCGGCGAAGCTCGCGACCTGGTTAGGATGCGCTACCGGTACTGGCCCGTCCTGCCGGGAACAAGCCGCGCATCGGCACGATCCTTGCTGAAACCCTTGCGTTCGCGCAAGAAAGCGCTACTCGCCCCGCATGGCTAGTCGTCCTCTCACCCTGTACGAAAAGATCTGGGCCGATCACGTCGTGGAGCGCCGCGACGACGGCACCTGCCTGATCTACATCGACCGCCACCTCGTTCATGAAGTGACGAGCCCGCAGGCGTTCGCGGGCCTTCGCGCCGCAGGGCGCCCGGTGCGCCGCCCCGATCTCACCCTCGCGGTGCCGGACCATAACCTGCCCACCACCGCGCGCGTGGACGCGGACGGCAACCGCCTGCCGATCGCCGACCCCGCCGGTGCGAGCCAGCTTGCCGCCCTGGAGCGCAACGCTCCCGAGTTCGGCATTCGCTACATCGACGCGGTCGCCGCCGAACAGGGCATCGTCCATGTCGTGGGCCCGGAACAGGGTTTCACGCTGCCGGGCACGACGCTGGTGTGCGGTGACAGCCATACCTCCGCGCACGGGGCGCTCGGCGCGCTCGCCTTCGGCATCGGCACCAGCGAGGTCGAGCACGTGCTCGCGACCCAGACGCTGCTGCTGAAACAGTCTAAGACGATGGAAGTGCGCGTCGAAGGCACGCTCGGCTTCGGCGTGGGACCCAAGGACGTGGCGCTCGCTATCGTCGGCCGGCTGGGGGCTGCGGGCGGCACCGGCTACGTTCTTGAATATACCGGCAGCGTCATCCGCGACATGTCCATCGAGGGTCGCCTGACTGTCGCCAACATGTCGATCGAGGCGGGGGCACGCTCCGGCCTGATCGCGCCGGACGACAAGACCTTCGCCTATCTTCAGGGCAGGCCGATGGCCCCCACGGGTGCCGATTGGGACCAGGCCGTCGCCTATTGGCGCAGCCTCGCGACCGACCCCGGTGCCCGGTACGATGCGACGGTCGTCATCGACGCGGCCGACATCTCGCCCTCGCTCACCTGGGGAACGAGCCCGGAGGACGTGGTCTCGATCACCGGCGCCGTGCCCGATCCCGACAGCTTCGCAGATCCGGCCAAGCGCACGGCGGCGAGGAAGTCGCTCGACTATATGGGCCTCGAACCCGGCACGCGGATGGAGGACATCCCGGTCGAGAACATCTTCATCGGCAGCTGCACCAACAGCCGCATCGAAGATCTGCGCGCCGCGGCCGAAGTGCTGCGCGGCCGTCGGATCGCAGCCGGTGTGCGCCAGGCGCTGGTCGTTCCCGGATCGGGGCTGGTCAAGCGCCAGGCCGAGGCCGAGGGGCTCGACAGGGTTTTCACCGAGGCGGGATTCGAGTGGCGCGAGCCCGGCTGTTCTATGTGCCTCGGTATGAATCCGGATCGGGTACCGGCCGGCGAGCGTTGTGCCTCCACGTCCAACCGCAATTTTGTGGGACGACAGGGGCCCGGCGCGCGTACGCATCTGGTATCGCCAGTGATGGCGGCGGCGGCGGCGGTGACGGGACGCCTGACCGATGTACGAAGCTTGATGGGGAATAACGGATGAAGCGAGCATTGTTGGCGCTGGTGGCTGGCGCGATCCTGAGCGGCCTTGCCGCCGCCTATGCCGCGAGCGCCGAGCGCTCGCCCTCGAAGCGCACCGCCCCCTCGGGCAACGCTGCGACGCGCTGATCCGCGGCCCGGACGAAGGCTCACCATGGAACCCGTTACCCGCGTCGAAGGGCGCGCCTATCCCTGGGGCGCGAAAAACATCGACACCGACATCATCATCCCGGCGCGCTGGCTGAAGACCACCACGCGTGAGGGGCTCGGGCAGGGCGCGTTCGAATCCGTGCGCGCCGAACCCGGCAATGTCTTCGATGATCCCCGCTATGCAGGCGCGCCGGTGTTGATTGCGGGCGAGAATTTCGGTTGCGGCTCCAGCCGGGAACACGCTGCCTGGGCGCTCGGCGACATGGGCGTGAAGGCGGTGATCGCGCCGAGCTTCTCCGACATCTTCTCGGGCAATGCGTTTAAGAACGGCATCGTCGCCGTCGTGCTGCCACAGGAGGCGATCGATCGGCTGGTCGAGGTTGCGCGTGACAATCCCGTCACCGTCGACTTGGAAACGATGACCGTCACCACGCCCTTCCAGGACCGTTTCCCCTTCGACATGGACCCGTTCCGCCGAGACTGCCTGATGCAGGGCGTGGACGAGATCGGCATCACCCTGGCGCGGGACGAAGCGATCGCCGGTTACGAAGGCAATGTGGCGCAGGCGCGTCCCTGGCTCAGCGCCACGGCGAGCAACGCACCAGGGCGCGCTGCTGCGGCTTAGCTTCCGAGCCTGACAACCGCGTGCTCCTGCGAAAACAGGAGCATGGTTCCGAATGGAGCGGCCCTGGCTCTGCCGAACCCCGATCCCGGCCGCGCGGGGGTGCGGGTGAACCCGCCCGTTGCCTTGCCGCGGCCCGCATCCTATCTGCGGAGCAATAGATTAGGGGACCAGCATGACGACCTTCGACGACCGCGAGCGCGCGTTCGAATCCAAATTCGCACGCGACGAGGAAATGACCTTCCGCGTGACCGCGCGTCGCAATCGCCTGCTCGGGCAGTGGGCGGCCGCGAAGATGAAGCTGACGCCCGAAGAGACCGATGCCTATGCCAAGGCGGTCGTGCAGGCCGATTTCGAGGAAGCCGGTGACGGGGACGTGATCCGCAAGCTGGTCGGCGATCTGACGGCCGCAGGCGTCGCGACCGACGAGGCGACGGTACGCAAGGCGCTCGACGAGCTGACCGTCGAAGCGCGCCGCCAGTTGATCGAGGCGCGCTGATCTATGGCGATGGCTGCGGCTGATATCGAGGCGCTGATCCGCGCCGGCATTCCCGATGCGGTGGTCGAGATCACCGATCTCGCCGGCGACGGCGATCACTACGCCGCGCGCGTCGTCTCCGAGAGCTTTCGCGGATTGCCGCGCGTGCGCCAGCATCAGGCCGTCTATGCCGCGCTTGGTGGTCGCATGGGGGACGTGCTGCACGCCCTGCAATTGACTACGGGCGTGCCCGTACAGGAGTAAGAGAAATGAGCGAAGACACCACCGCCCGCATCGACCAGCTCGTGAAGGGCAATGACGTGGTCCTGTTCATGAAGGGCAGCCCGCTGTTCCCGCAGTGCGGCTTCTCCAGCCGCGCCGTCGCGATCCTCAACCACCTTGGCGTCGAGTTCGAGAGCGTCGACGTGTTGCAGGATCAGGGCATCCGTCAGGGTATCAAGGCCTATTCCGACTGGCCGACGATCCCGCAGCTCTACGTGCGTGGGGAGTTCGTCGGCGGCTCCGACATCATGATGGAAATGTACGAGAGCGGCGAACTCGCCCAGCTCTTCGGCGGCGAACAGCCGACCGCCGCCTGATAGGATGCGACGCTCGCTTCCAGGGGAAGCGGGCGTCGTGGCCACACGCGCCCGACCGCGGACTTGCCGTCGAAGCAGCACCTTTCGGCCTCTGGCGTCCGTGGTGACGCCCCCGTTCCACGATAACCGGTGTCGGCGCGGAGCATTCACGCTCGCCGGTCTGCGACGTCTCGAACCCGCGAGCACCCCGGCGAACGCCGACGCGAGACTCGGCGTCGTACCCTGAGTCGTTCCTTCGATCCTGCAGGAAGGTACCGGGTGGGCGAACCGACGCCAGTGGAGTGCGCCGGCTCGCCCGTTGAAGCGCGCGATCGCGCGGTACGATCAAGAACATGCAGGGGGCGTGCCAGATGCGCTGAACCCGCGCAAATCCGCGGAGGGCGAGGGTTAATGGCGCTCGCTGCACGAGCACGTCTGTAAAGAAGACCGACGCCGAGGATGGCGGCTCGTCTCTCTCACCCGCGCCTAAACGCACGATCCTCCGGAGCGATCCCGCTCCTATTGACTACAGGTGTAAATGGGCAGACTACATGCGTAGTCAGGAGTCGCGTAATGCCCGAACGGATCAGTGATGCCGAACATGTCGTGATGGAGGTGCTGTGGGACGAAAGCCCGCTCACCGCTCAGGAGGTGGTCGAACGCGTGCCGGAAGATCGCGCCTGGAGCGCGAACACCGTGAAGACGCTCCTCGGCCGCCTGCTCGCGAAGGAAGCCGTCGCGCACGAAGAGGACGGTCGCCGCTATCGCTACCGACCGCTCGTCGCCCGCGAGGACTATGTCGTGGGTGAATCGCAGCGGCTGATCGACCGTCTGTTCGGCGGCAGCCTTACGCCCCTGGTGGCGCACCTCGCGCGTCGCGACCAGCTCAGCAGCCGCGAAATCGAGGAGATCGAGTCCTTACTCAAGGAGCTCAAGCAATGATTGGATGGGCGGTAGAGACGCTGATCGCGTCGACGTTGCTGATGCTGCTGGTGCTGGCGCTGCGCGCGCCCACGCGCCGCGCCTTTGGTCCGAGTGTCGCCTATGCGCTGTGGCTGTTGCCCGCGCTCCGCATGGCCCTGCCGCCGCTGCCCTCGCCATTGCGACTGGTGGGGACCAGCCCGATCGGTGCGCCGATCCCGCCGGGAACTCTGATGCTGATGCAGCCGGTGGCGACGATCCCCGCGGTGCCGCAGGGCTGGGGCATGGCCGATGTGCCGGGCCTGGCCGTGCTGTTCTGGTTCGCCGGTGCTGCCTTCTTCTTCTGCTGGCACGTGGTGCGCCATGCCCAATTCTGCCGACGCGTGCTCGCCTCCGGACGCGGCTATGACGTTGCACAGGGAAAGGTGCGGGTGTTCGAGACCGACGCCGCCTCTGGACCGCTCGCCTTCGGGGTGTGGCGCCGCTACGTAGCCTTCCCCCGCGACTTCGCCGAACGCTACGACGACCAGGAGCGCACGCTCGCGCTTGCGCATGAGCTGGGCCACCACGCCCGCGGCGACCTGCTGGCGAACTGGATCGCGCTCGCGGTGCTCGCTTGCCACTGGTTCAATCCGATCGCCTGGCGCGCCTTTCGTGCCTTTCGTGCCGACCAGGAGATGGCCTGCGATGCGATGGTCCTCGCCCGCGCCCGCCCGGGCGTCCGCTATGCCTATGGCCGCGCGATCGTGAAGTCCGCGCACGGCGGCGCCGTGTCGGCTGCCTGCCACCTCCACACCGTCAACGAGATCAAGGGGAGACTGAAGATGTTGTCCAAGCACCGCAGCGTTTCGCCGTTTCGTCGCGTGGCAGGCTCCGTTGGCATCGCCGGCATCGCGATGGGCGCACTGGGGCTCACCGCCTCGGGAACCCACGCCGCAGAGACGCTGCGCACCCGCGTGAGCCATACGACCGGCATCGACATCACCCGCATCGAGCTTCCCGCGCCGCACCTTCTCCAGACGGTGGCCCCGGCCGCGCCGCCAGCCCCCGCTGCACCGGCTGGCGCCCCAGGTGCGCCGATGCCTCCCGCCCCGCCCGCAGCGCCCGTTCCCCCGCAAGCGCCCATCGTCGTAACCGCCCTCCGGGGCGTCCACATGGACGAGCCGGTGACGCAGGAGAATTGCGGCAGCGAGGGGCAGCCCGGCGCCTATGTCATCAATCGTCGCCAGGGCGATCATACGGTGATGGTGGTGTGCAGCGATCGCATCAACGCGACGGTACAGGCCGCCACGGCAAGCGCGGCACAGGCCAGCGCCGCGGCCGCCTCCGCTCAGACCGCAGCCAGCATCGACGTCGCCGCGATCCAGCGTACGGCGCTCACCAGCGCGCTGGTGGGGCTGCGCGGCACCCGCGCCACCCTTGCCAGCAACCCCAGCCTTTCGGGGGATGACCGCAGAGAAGCGCTCGCCGATATCGACGAGAGCATTGCGGAGTTGGAGCACCAGATCGCCCACCCGGACGCCGACTGACCTTCAACGCCCAGCGACGGGACTGCGGAGCTGGCGCGCAGACCGGGAGGCGACCAGGGACCCGGTACGTATGGATTCGCGCGGCGTACCGGCACCCGTCGCCTCAGCGGTGGCAGGCGTCGCTTGATCCCCGCTAGCCGCAGATGGGGTCCCGACGCAGGGCAGCGATTAAGGTTCTATTCCAGGCGGGTGCTCTCCCCTGCCAGTGGCACTGGGAGCGCGCCCGCCAGTCGTTTCACGGCGAGCCTGGCGCTGCCAAGCGGCCCGTACTGGATGATCCACGCCTTGCGCGGAAGCGCGCTTTCGTTGCGGCCGGCGCGATGCAGGGTCGTCGGCGTGTGGATCGTCAGGCCGCCGACCGGCAGGGGACAGGAGATGCTGCCCGCGGGGTCGGGCCTGGCCTCCTGACCCGGCTGTCCGGACGAGCGAAGCACCCTGCGGTGGCGGACCAGCGGCCCCAGATGGCTTCCTGCAAGGAAGGTCATGCAACCGCTTTCCGGCGTCACGTCTTGCAGGGGGATCCAGAAGTGCAGCTGTCGGGGACGCGATGCGCGCCACAGCGCAAAGGCGGCGTCCTGGTGCCAGGGCGTCGCCGTATGGTTGCGCGCTCCCTTGTAGATCACGTGATCGAAGGATCGGGAGACCCGGCCCGCCAGCCTGCACGCCAATGCCGTGCAGCCCCGGAACACCGCCGTCTCCAAAAGCGCCGGGACCAGGGCGGCGGCATGGTTCAGCTCGATTTGGTCCCATCCGCCGAATCCCCGGTCGGATCCTGCATCCTCCGCCGGCTCGCCTCTTCGGGGATACCGCACCAGGAACGGCAGTGCGGCGGGGGTATGCTCCGCCTCCAAGAGTGCCCGGTCGAGCAGGCGCTCCACGTCGCGTACCTCGTCGCGGGAGAACAAGCCCGGGACGGCGGCAAAGCCGTCGCGCCTGAGCGCCACGGCCGTCGCTCGCAAGGCGTCCTCATCGAGGGCGATGCTGTCGGAGCGCCGGGGCAGACTAGGCAACACCATCGCAGCTCCTGGGCGAAGAACAGGGCGCAAGGCTAGGCGTAGGCGTATTCCCCGCCCACCGGAGATGGCTCTAAAACGGATTCGTCTGGTTGCGGGTGACGCCATCCCGGCCGAGATCCGCACGAAGCTTGTGCTGCCCGGTCCGAGTGGCCATGTCGAAGCGATGATGCATCCCCCAACGGGTATTCCGATCGCGCTGGAACCCCTGGTGCTGCGCGTCCTCGCCCCCAACGCTTCTCCCTACACCTACACCGGCACGCAGAGCTATGTGGTGGGCGGAACGACGGACGCCGCCGTGATCGATCCCGGGCCTGTCGACGCTTCGCACCTCGACGCGTTGCTGGCCGCCGTCGGCGCCCGACGGCTCGTCGCGGTCCTGTGCACCCATACCCATCGCGACCACAGCCCCGGCGCGCGGGCACTTGCCGATCGTACCGGCGCACCGATCGTCGGTTGCGCGCCGCTGACGATGGACGACGCCGGCCCACGCGCCGATGCCGCTTTCGATACGACCTATGCCCCCGACAGGGTGTTGGCGGAAGGGGAGGGAGTGTCGGGCACCGGCTGGTCGTTGCTGGCGGTCGAGACGCCCGGCCACACCTCCAACCATCTCGCCTTCGCACTTCCGGAAAGCGGCGCCCTGTTCAGCGGCGACCATGTCATGGGCTGGTCGACCACCATTGTCTCGCCGCCGGATGGCGACATGGCCGCCTATATGGCGAGCCTCGAGAAGCTGATGGGACGCTCGGACCGCATCTACTACCCAGGGCACGGCGAGGCGGTGGAGAACCCGCAGCGCTTCGTCCGCGGCCTTCTCGGCCACCGCAAGGCGCGCGAGGGCCAGATCCTGCGCCTGCTGGGCGAGGGCATCGGCGCGGTGCCGGCGATGGTGGCGCGCATGTATGTCGGGCTCGACGCGAAGCTGCTGCCGGCGGCGGAACGCTCGGTTCTCGCGCATCTGCTCGACTTGAAAGGTCGCGGGCTGGCGGTGGAGGCAGGCGAATGGCGACGCAGCTGAGGCCGGGCTTCGTACGCACGCTGGTGGCGCTGCTGATCGGCGCGGCGGTGACGCTCGGCGCAGTGCTGGTCTACCAGCGCTACACAGAGAACTATGTTGTGACGCAGGAGGAGGACGGCACCGCCGTCACCCGGCTCATCACCGCACGCCTGTCCGGCGCCTCCAGCCTGAAGGTCGCCGAACTCTCCGGCACGCTTCAAAGCACCGCCACCGACGTGCGGGGCTATGGCATGCTGAAGTCGAACCAGGTCATCAAGGTGCCGTTCTCGGTCGACTATTTCGTGGATGTGTCGCGGATCGGCTCCGGCGACATCCAGTGGTCCGAGGCGACCCGCACGCTGATCGTGGACGCACCCGACGTCACCGTTGCGAAACCGAACGTCGATGAGTCGCAGCGCACCCTGGTGCGGACCCAGGGCGTGTTCGTCACCCGCGCCGCCGGCGAGAACCTCGCCCGCCGCACCTCCCAAGCTGCGCAGAGCAAGGCCGGAGCTGAGGCCCGCTCCCCCGAGCGGATGGCCCAGGCTCGCGAAAAGGCCCGCGCCGCGCTCGGCCGCCTGCTCGGCGCGCCGCTTGAAAGCATGGGCTATGGTGACGCGCGGGTGCTGGTGACCTTTCCCAATGAACGCCTTTCGAAGGATCCCGAGCGCTGGGACGTGACCGCTCCGATCGATGAGGTGCTCGCCAACCGGCGCTGACCCCTCCGGCGCTGCCTGGCCATCGCGCGCAGCTATATGCGCGCACTATGCGAAAGCGGGGAATCGATCTCGAATTCCTACGCGGCGCGGACCTAATCCCCACGGCCTTGGCGCCCCGGCTGTCGGCGGTCGCCACACCCTTGGGGGCATGCATGAACTATTTCCGCCGGGTCGCCGTCGTGGCCCTTCTTACGCTGCCGTGCGCTGCTCAGGCCCAGTCGGCCGGGGGCACGGAAGCGCCCGAAACGACACCGTCTGTCACCGTCAGCGGTTCGGCGGCGATCGCCTCCGACTATCGCTTCCGCGGCGTGTCGCAAACGGACCAGGAACTGGCGGTGCAGGGTGGCATCACCGTGGCCCACGACAGCGGCCTCTACGTCGGCCTTTGGGGTTCGAACCTCGCCGGTTGGGGCACCTTCGGCGGCGCCAACATGGAGCTCGACCTGATCGGCGGCTACAAAGCGCAGCTTTCCGACAGCGCAACGCTGGACGTGGGGCTCACCTGGTACCTGTATCCGGGCGGCGCCGACGAGACCGACTTCGCCGAGCCTTATGTCAAGCTGACCGGCACCACCGGCCCTGCGACCCTGACGGCGGGCGCCGCCTATGCGCCCAAGCAGCAGGCGATCGGCAAATGGTATGACGACGGCGCGGCGGCGGCAGCCGGGCTCTACGACCATCCGGGCGCCAAGGACGACAATCTCTACCTCTGGGGTGACGCGGCGGTCGCCCTTGCCGGCACTCCGGTGACCGCAAAGGCGCACATCGGCCACAGCTGGGGGCAGGACGGGCTGGGCCCCAATGCCACTGCCGTCGCCCCGACCGGCGAATATTGGGACTGGTCGCTGGGCGCGGATGCGACCTGGCGCAACCTAACCTTCAACGTCTCGTACGTCGATACGGACATTTCTAGCCGCGAGGCCGGCTATCTGCGGCCGAGCTTCAGCAAGGGCCAGGACGGCACCGGCAACATCGCCGGCGGCACGGTCCTGGTCTCGCTGACCGCGGCCTTCTGAAGGAGACGGACCGATGCAGGACCTGCTCTGGATCCTCGTCATGGTCGGGCTGCTGGCGGCGACGCTCGCCTATGCCCGCCTGTGCGACCATGCGTGAGGTGACGCCATGACGCTCGACCTCTGGCTCGCGGCGCTGACCGCGGTTGCCCTTCTCGTCTATCTGGTGGCGGTGCTGATCCGCCCCGAACGCTTCTAGAAGGAGGCGGAACCATGACCATCCAGGGATGGATCCTGATCCTCGGCTTCGTCGGCATCCTGCTGGCGCTCACCAAGCCGATCGGCATGTGGCTGTTCGCGCTATACGAAGGCCGCCGCACCCCGCTCCACCTCGTGCTCGGCCCCGTCGAACGCGGCTTCTACAAGCTTGCCGGCATTGACCCCACGCAGGAGCAGGGCTGGCGCCGCTATGCGCTGCACATGCTGGTGTTCAACTTCGTGCTGATGGCCTTCACCTATGCGGTGCTGCGCCTGCAGGGCGTGCTGCCCGGCAACCCCCAAGGACTGGCGGGCCTCTCCCCGCACCTCGCCTTCAACACGGCGATCAGCTTCACGACCAACACCAACTGGCAAAGCTATGGCGGAGAGTCGACCATGTCGAACCTCAGTCAGATGCTGGGGCTGACGATCCACAATTTCCTGTCGTCGGCGACCGGCATTGCGCTCGCGTTCGCGCTCTTCCGCGGCTTCGCGCGGCGGGAGGCAAAGGCGATCGGCAATTTCTGGGCCGATTGCACCCGCGTGACGCTCTACCTGCTGCTGCCGCTCTGCGTCGTGATCGCGCTGTTCTACATCGCGAGCGGCGTTCCGCAGACGCTCGCCGGCGTCGTCGGCATCGACACGCTGGAAGGCGCGCGCCAGTCGATCCTGCTCGGCCCGGTCGCCAGCCAGGAAGCGATCAAGATGCTGGGCACGAACGGCGGCGGCTTTTTCAACGCCAATTCCGCGCACCCGTTCGAGAACCCGACCGCGCTCACCAACCTGATCCAGATGCTGTCGATCTTCGCGATCGGCGTGGGGCTGACCTGGTGCTTCGGCAAGGCGGTCGGCAATACCCGGCAGGGCTGGGCGATCCTGGCCGCGATGATGATCCTGTTCCTGGCGGGCGTCACCGTCACCTACTGGCAGGAAGCGGCGGGCAATCCGGTGCTCCACCAGCTCGGGGTCGCGGGCGGCAACATGGAGGGCAAGGAGGCCCGCTTCGGCATCGCCGCCTCGGCGCTGTTCGCAGTCGTCACCACCGCCGCCTCGTGCGGCGCGGTCAATGCGATGCATGACAGCTTCACCGCGCTGGGCGGCATGATCCCGCTGTTCAACATGCAGCTGGGCGAGGTCGTGATCGGGGGCGTCGGCGCCGGCATCTACGGCTTCCTGCTGTTCGCCATCCTCGCGGTGTTCGTCGCGGGGCTGATGGTGGGCCGCACGCCCGAATATATCGGCAAGAAGATCGAGGCGCGCGAGGTGAAGCTCGCGGTGCTTGCGATCGCCGTCCTGCCGCTGATGATCCTGGGTCTGACCGCCTTGTCTAGTGTGATGGAGCAGGGTCTTGCCGGGCCGCTCAACAAGGGGCCGCACGGGTTCAGCGAGATCCTCTACGCCTTCACCAGCGCTGTCGCGAACAACGGCTCGGCCTTTGCCGGCCTGACGGCGAATACGCCCTGGTACAACGGGCTGCTCGGCGTCGCGATGTGGGTGGGCCGCTTCTTCATCATCGTCCCGATGCTGGCGATCGCCGGCAGCCTCGCTGCCAAGAAGCACACGCCGGAAAGCGCGGGCTCGTTCCCGACCACCGGCGGCCTGTGGGTCGGCCTGCTCGTCGGCATCGTGCTGATCGTCGGCGGCCTCACCTTCCTGCCGAGCCTCGCGCTCGGTCCCATCGCCGATCATCTCGCGATGATCCGCGGCCAACTGTTCTGATCGAGGGCGCCACCATGGCCCAGAAAAGCCAGACCAAGAGCCTGTTCACGGCCGACCTCGTCGTGCCCGCGATCCAGGCGTCGTTCGTGAAGCTCAATCCGAAAGAGCTGATCCGCAATCCCGTCATGTTCGTCACCGCCGCGGTCGCGGCGCTGATGACGGTCCTGCTCGTCATCGGGCAGGACGATCTCACCACCGGCTTCAAGCTCCAGCTCGTCGTGTGGCTGTGGCTGACCGTGCTGTTCGGCACCTTCGCCGAGGCGCTGGCCGAGGGTCGCGGCAAGGCACAGGCGGCCTCGCTGCGCGCCACCAAGGCCGAACTCACCGCCAAGCGGCTCAAGAACGGGCGCACCGAACAGGTCCCCGCCAGCCAGCTTCGCGCCGGGGACCTGGTTCTGGTCGAGACCAACGACCTGATCCCGGCCGATGGCGAGGTGGTCGAAGGCGTCGCCTCGGTCAACGAAGCGGCGATCACGGGCGAAAGCGCGCCCGTCATCCGCGAGGCAGGCGGTGACCGCTCGGCAGTGACGGCGGGCACCCGCGTGATCTCGGACCAGGTCACCGTGCGGGTGACCGTGGATCCGGGCCAGGGCTTTCTCGACCGCATGATCGCCTTGGTCGAGGGCGCGGAGCGGCAGAAGACGCCGAACGAGATCGCGCTCACCCTGCTGCTCGTCGGCCTCACGATCATCTTCCTGATCGCGGTCGGCACCATCCCGGGCTTCGCCAGCTATGCGGGCGGGAGCATTCCCGTGGCGATCCTGTCGGCCCTGCTGATCACCCTGATCCCGACCACGATCGCCGCCCTGCTGTCGGCGATCGGCATCGCGGGCATGGACCGACTGGTCCGCTTCAACGTGCTCGCCAAGTCGGGCCGGGCGGTGGAGGCCGCCGGCGACGTCGACGTGCTGCTGCTCGACAAGACCGGCACCATCACCATCGGCGACCGGCAGGCGAGCGAGTTCCGCCCCGTCGGCGGCGCCAGCGATGCCGAACTCGCCGAAGCGGCACTGCTCGCGAGCCTGGCCGACGAGACCCCCGAGGGTCGCTCGATCGTGGTTCTCGCCCGCGACAAGTTCGGGGTCCACACCGCCGCGCTGCCGGCGGGGGCAGAGGTGATCCCCTTCACCGCGCAGACGCGCATCTCGGGCGTGCGGACCGGCGGCTTGCTGATCCAAAAGGGTGCGGTGGATTCGGTGCTCCGGGCCAATCCGGGCGTCGGCGAAACGGCCGCTGCCACCGAGTTGCGGCGCGTGACGGACGAGATCGCCCGCGCCGGCGGCACGCCACTGGCAGTCGCCAAGAACGGGCGGCTGCTGGGCGCCATCTTCCTGAAGGACGTGGTGAAGGCCGGCATCCGCGAGCGTTTCGGCGAACTTCGCGCAATGGGTATCCGCACGGTGATGATCACCGGCGACAATCCCCTGACCGCGGCGGCCATCGCCGCTGAAGCCGGGGTGGACGACTTCCTTGCCCAGGCGACGCCGGAGGACAAGCTCGCGCTGATCCGCAAGGAGCAGCAGGGCGGGCGGCTGGTCGCGATGTGCGGGGACGGCACCAACGATGCACCCGCGCTTGCGCAGGCTGATGTCGGCGTCGCCATGAACACCGGGACCCAGGCGGCTCGGGAAGCCGGCAACATGGTGGACCTCGACAGCGACCCGACCAAGCTGATCGAGGTGGTCGGTCTCGGCAAGCAGCTGCTGATGACGCGCGGCGCGCTCACGACCTTCTCGGTCGCGAACGACGTGGCGAAGTATTTCGCGATCATCCCGGCGATGTTCGTGGCGCTCTATCCGGGGCTCGGCGTCCTCAACGTCATGGGGCTCGCCACGCCGGAGAGCGCGATCCTGTCGGCGATCATCTTCAACGCGATCATCATCCCGCTGTTGGTGCCGCTGGCGCTAAAGGGCGTGGCGTACCGGCCGATGGCCGCCGGGCCGCTCCTCGCGCGCAATCTCGCCGTCTACGGCCTGGGCGGGCTCCTTGCCCCCTTCGTCGGCATCAAGATCATCGACCTGGCCGTCAACGGCCTGGGCCTCGCCTGAGGAGCATCTCGCATGGGCAACGACCTTTCCACTTCGCTGCGGCCTGCGATCGTCCTGACGATCCTGTTCGCGATCCTGCTCGGGATCCTCTATCCTCTGGCCATGACGGGCATCGGCCAGGCACTTTTTCCCTTCCAGGCGAACGGCAGCCTCGTGCGCGACGGAAGCGGCCGCGTGATCGGCTCGGCCGTGGTGGGCCAGGCCTTCACCTCCGGCCGCTATTTCCAGACGCGCCCCTCGGCCGCCGGCCAGGGCTATGACGGCCTCGCATCGTCGGGCTCCAACCTCGGCCCTGCCGCCCAGGCACTCACCGACCGGGTGAAGCCCGATGTCGCCAAGCGGCAGGCGGAGGGCATCACCGGCCCGCTTCCGGCGGACCTGGTGACCGCCAGCGGCTCCGGCCTCGATCCCGATCTCTCGCCCGAGGCGGCACTGGCCCAGGCGCCGCGGATCGCCGCGGTACGGGGACTCCCGGTCGAGCGCGTCCGCGCGCTCGTCAGCGAGCGCACGGAAGGCGGCGCGGTGCTCGGCGCGCCGCACGTGAACGTCCTGGCGATCAACCGCGCGCTGGACGCCCTTCCGCGCTGATGCCGCTCTCCGGGGACGACCGACCGGACCCGGACGCCCTTCTGCGCCAGGCGGCGCAGGAGGGCCGTGGCCGTTTGAAGATCTTCCTCGGCGCCGCCCCCGGCGTCGGCAAGACGTACGAGATGCTTTCGGAGGGCGCGGCACGGCGCCGCGATGGCGTCGACGTGGTGGTCGCCGTGGTCGAGACCCACGGCCGCGCAGAGACCGAAGCGCTGGTCCGCGGACATGAGGTGATCCCCCGGCGCGACGTCCCCTACGAGGGGCGCACGTTGCGCGAGATGGATCTGGACGCGGTGCTCGCCCGCGCGCCCCGGCTCGCACTGGTCGACGAGCTCGCCCACACCATGCGCCGGGCAGCCGGCACCCCAAACGTTATCAGGATGTCGAGGAGCTGCTGGCGGCCGGGATCGACGTCTACTCCACCATCAACATCCAGCACGTGGAAAGCCTGAACGACGTCGTCGCGTCCTTCACCCGCGTCCGCGTGCGGGAAACGGTGCCCGATCGCATCCTGGAGATGGCGGAGGTCGAAGTCGTCGACATCCCGCCCGACGAGCTCATCGAGCGGCTGAAGGCAGGCAAGGTCTATCTCCCGCACGAGGCGACCCGTGCGCTCAACCACTTCTTCTCCAAGTCCAACCTCTCGGCCCTTCGGGAACTTGCGCTGCGGCGCGCGGCGCAAGCCGTCGACGCGCAAATGCTGGAGCATGTGCGCGCGATCGGCGTCGGCGGCACCTGGGCGGGCAGCGAGCGGATCGTCGTCGCAGTGAGCGAACTGCCCGGCGCCGATGGCCTGGTCCGCGCCGCCAAGCGTCTTGCCGACGCGCTCAAGGCGCCTTGGACCGCGCTGTTCATCGAGACCCCGCGCGCGGCCCAATTCAGCGACGCCCAGCACGAGCGGATCGCGGCGACCATGTCGCTCGCGACCCAGCTCGGCGGTGCGATCGCCACCGTACCGGCTCCCTCGGCACTCGAAGGCATCCAGGCCTTCGTGGCGGACGCGCGTGCCACCCAGCTGGTGGTCGGCAAGTCGAAGCGGTCGCGCTGGTTCGAACTTCGCTACGGTTCGGTGGTCGACCGGCTGGTGCGCGGGACGCCGGGCGTGACGGTGCACGTGCTCCCGGTGGAAGAGGTGCCGGGGCAGGGGGGAAGCGCGCCCACGCAGGCGGGTCGCACGCGCGGTCGCGGCTGGGGATCGCCTGCCGGCTATGGCCTGACGTTGCTCGGTGTGGCGGCCGTGACCGCGCTTGCGAGCACGCTGTTCCACGTCCTGAACCTCGGCAACGTCGCGCTGCTCTACCTGCTTCCCGTCATGGCGGCCGCCAGCCTCTATGGTCTTCGCACCGGCCTGTTCGCGGGGCTGGCGTCGAGCCTGTGCTACAATTTCTTCTTCCTGCCGCCGACCGGCACGCTGACCGTCAACAATCCGGAGAACATCGTCTCGGTCTTCGTCCTGCTCGGCGTCGCCGTCGCCACCAGCCAGTTGACCGCACGCGTGCGTGCGCAGGCGGATATTGCGGCGGCAAGTGCACGCACCAACGCCACGCTTGCGGGCTTCCTACACCAGTTGAGCGGCGTCAGCGAACAGGCAGAGGCGGCGCGGGTGATCTGCAACGATGTCGGACGCCTGTTCGACGTCCAGGCCGTGTTGCTGGCGCCTTCCCCTGGTGCGGGCCTTGGCGTGCTTGCCGCGACCAACCCGGACTATCGTCTCGACACCATGGACCTGGCTGCCGCCAACTGGGCGTTCGACACGGGCGGAGCCGCAGGGAAGGGGTCGGGGACGCTCGCCGCATCCGAGTGGCTGTTCCAGCCGCTGAAGTCGGGCGCAGGCACGCTCGCGGTGTTGGGCCTCGCGCGCGAGAACGGGAGCGAGCCGGTCCGTGCCGATCAGCTCCCGCTCCTCACCAGCCTCGTGAACCAGGCTGCGCTCGTGATCGAACGGCTGCGCCTTCAGGCGGAGATCCGCGACGTCGATGCGGTCCGCACCCGCGACCGGCTGCGCGCGGCGCTGCTGTCGTCGGTCAGCCACGACCTGCGCACGCCGCTTACGGCCGTGCTCGCCGCCGCCGACGCCCTCGACCATGGCGCCACCCCGGAGCTGATCGGCACCATCAAGAGCGAGGCGTCACGGCTCAACCGGTTCGTCGCCAATCTCCTCGACATGACGCGGGTGGAGGCGGGCGCGCTGAAGCTCAGCGTCGAGGCGGTGGACCTGAGCGATGCCGTGGCGGGCGCCGCGCACGACGCGCGCCGGGCGCTGGAGGGCCATCCGGTGCGCCTAGACGTCCCACCCGATCTGCCGCTGGTGCGCGCCGACCCGCAACTGCTCCACCACTGCCTGCTGAACCTGCTCGACAATGCCGGCCGCTATGGCGACCCCGGTACCGAGATCGTCATCGAGGGCCGGCATCGCTACGGCCAGCTCCGGCTCGCCGTGCTCGACCACGGGCCCGGGCTGCCGCCGGGCCGTGAGACCGAGGTGTTCGAGACCTTCCGCCGGCTCGAGGGCTCGGATCGTGCGACCGGGGGCACCGGCCTCGGCCTCGCCATCGTCAAGGCATTTGCCGAAGCCATGGGGCTAGGCGTCGAGGCGGGCAACCGGGAAGACGGCAGCGGCGCCGCGTTTGCGATCCTCTTCCCACCTTCCCTCATCGTGCGCGACGTCGCGCAGGAAAGCATCTCCTGATGGCCGCCAGAATCCTGATCGTGGACGACGAAGTCGCCATCCGCCGCCTGCTGCGCAATACGCTGGAGCGCGCGGGCTATGCCGTGGCGGAGGCAATGAACGGACGCGAGGCTCTGGTGCAGGCAACCGCACACGAGCCCGACGCCATCCTCCTCGACTTGGGACTGCCCGACCGCGACGGCCTCACCCTGATCCCGATGCTGCGCAAGCAGGCGAATGGCGTGATCCTGGTGGTGTCTGCACGCGAAGCGACGGAAGAGAAGGTGGCGGCGCTGGACCTTGGCGCCGACGACTATGTGACCAAGCCCTTCGACACCGACGAGTTGCTTGCCCGGCTGCGTGTCGCGCTGCGCCATCACGGCGGCTCCGGTGCGACGCCCAAGCTGGTGCGCCGCGGAGACATCACCATCGACCTCGACCAACGCCTCGTCTGCCGGGCCGGCGAGGAACTGCATCTGACCCGCAAGGAGCACGACGTGCTGGCGGTGCTCGCGCGCCACATCGGGCGGGTCGTCACGCACGAGCGCATCATCGCCGCCGCCTGGAGCGGGGAAGAGGATCCGCGGGTGGAATATCTGAGGATCGTGATCCGCAATCTCCGCCAGAAGCTGGAGGCGCCCGGCCCCGTCGGGAGCGTGATCGCCAACGAACTCGGCGTCGGCTACCGGCTGCGGCCCGATAGCTAACGCTGGGCATCGGGAACGCCGCACTATGGGCCCGCTATGCGAAAGCCTTGAATCGATCTCGAATTGCTATGCGCCGGGGGATAGCTGGGCCGCCACAACGGGGAATGTGGCATGCGCACGTGGCATCGGTCGTGGAAGGCGAGCATCGGGCTTCGCGCCGTCGGAGTGGCCTTGTGCGGCCTTGCCTGGGCGGCAATCGCCAGGCTCGCGAGCTATCCGCCAACTGCCCCGGGCCTGATCCCGTACCTGCTCGCCGGCCTCGGGGTGATTTCCGCGAGCGCGGGAGGCGCGCTGGCATTCCTGGGACCACGCCTGTTCACACCGGTGCGGGTCAGTGCGCGCTGGCGCCACAATCGCGCCGCCCCTTCTCGCCCCGCCGACGCATGGCACCACGCCCTGCTCCCGAACGCGAACGTCGTGCCGGAATTGCCGGACGCCTGGCTTACGCCTGAACCCACGGCGGCGGCAGGGATGGCCTGGCACGGGGTCCGCTCAGGCGCGGGACAGGCCCTCGACAGGGCAAGGGCATGACCAATCTCACCGCACGCCTTACAGGCGTCGTCTGCCTCGCGGCCGCCGCGGCAAGCACGCTCCTTCACCGCGCGATCTTCGTCGCGGCGCAAGGCGGCCCGGCACAGGCAGCCGAGTTCGCCACCGGGCTGCTCAGCTTTGTGCTCGCAAGTCTTGGCGTCCTGCTGCTGACGAACGGCGCCCGGTTGTTCGAGCGTCTGGAGCCGCCGGCCGCGAAGCCGACGGAGGTGCTCCCGGTTTCGGAGCCTGCCGGAATGGACGAGTCCGCCGCGTTCGACTCCCGCTATGGTGTCGCCCGGCTTCTGGCCGATCGCGCGATCCGGACGGCGTCGCTGCGGGAAGCGGCTCGTCACGCGTCCGATCCTGAGCCTCTCCACACACGTCGCTGACGCAGGCCCATGGCCGCGCTGTGGCCTGCTCTACAGAATAGCCGAATGCCCAACGGCAGTTCCAGGTCCGCGACTGGCGCCAGCGCTACGCCGCTATGCGGGCGCTATGCGAAAGCCGGGAAACGATCTCGAAACGCTATGCGGCGGTCCGTAGATCGCCGGGTGACGGGCCATGGAGCCCGGCCTACCGAGGTACAATCGACATGATGTCGGACGTTTCTCCAGAGCCCGACCAACCCGGGCGCATCATCTACGTGGGCCAGGACTGCGCTGGCCACTGGCTGGTCCAGGACAGCGGCAAGACACTGGAAGGCCGCTTCGTCTCCTATGCAGCGGCCATGCATTATGCGCGCGAGGAGCGCGGAATCTACCGGGCAGAGATCGCGATCGCATCCGCACCGCTGGTCCCGCTGGTCTCCTTCGATCCGGCGCCGGCGCCACGGCATGCGCTCGCCCGCGCGGCATGAGGGAGGCAGTCATGCACGAACTCCTTTCCATCTCGCCAGGACCGATCCCGGTTCACCGGCTGCCGAAGCCCGGCCCTCGCAGCCCATCCGTCCACCGTTCGGCGGCCCATGACCCGCGCTGGGCTGCCGTCACGGCGCACCTCGCCGCGTTGAAAGAGCAGGGGCGCCATGCGATCCGCATCGTGGACGCAGACTGCGGCGCCGGCGCGCTGCTGCTGGGCGCGCTTCTTCAGGCCCGCGCGATCGGGTTCACTGCGATCGAGGGACGGGGGATCGATGGCTCCTCGTCGATGATCGGGCGCGCACGCGCTTCTGCGGCCCGCTTGCGCGACCGGGCGATCGGCGTGACCTTCGAGGTCGGCGACGTCGCAGCCGCACTTCGCGACGAGGCGGACCTGCCGGCGGACCTGCTGCTCTGGCACCGCTATCCGGCGCCGGAAGCCGGCGACATCAGGGCGGCGCTTGGCCGTGCAGCAGAGGTCGTGATCGACGACAGCTCCGCTGCCGCAGACCGGTGGGCGGCATGACCGGGCGTGACCTCCGGTGGCGGGCGGCCGGCCTGCTGCTGAGCGCCATCGCGTGCGCCGGCACCTTTCTCCATCGCGACGGCTCACCGCTTACGATCGTCTTCTTTCTGGGAGCGATCTGCGGCATCGTGCTGATGCTCCATGGCAAGCGGGTAGCGGTGGCCCTGCGCGCGGAGCGCCGCGGCCATTGCCAAACGGCGGCCGCGATCCACACCCAGCGGATGCGTCGCCAAGAGCGTCGATCCGATCGCGTGCGGCGCTGAGAGCCGAATGGAGTGCGCGTTCCGTTCAGGCGTGCTCCACGTGGAGGACGTACCCCTTTCCGCTGTCGCCGCAATGGTGGGGACACCGGTTCTCGTCGTCTCGGCCGCTGCCCTCGGGGCTGCCACCCCGCGGCCGGTACCCCGTGTCCAGCATGTCCTTTCAATCCGCTCGATCGCCAGCGCGGCGGTGCTGCGCCGGCTGGCAACGGAGAGTTGCAGCGCCGACGTAACCTCCGGTCCGGAAATGCACCAGGCGCTCGCAGCCGGGATACCACCCGCTGAGATCGGCTTTTCCGGCTCCTCCGGGAACGGCGCTGCACTGGCCGCAGCGCTTGCGGCCGGCATCGGCCGCTTCACGCTCGAGCTGGAGGAGGAGGGCGCGCTGCTCTCGGCCCTGGCGCTCGCACGCGGAACCCGGGCAAGAGCGCTGCTGCGCGTCGCCAGTCTTGCTCCCAATCCGGCCGCTTTTCCCGCCGCGTACAACCGCCTCTCCCGCTTGGCCGGTCTCGATCTCTGCGGGCTGTCGATTTCTGCCGCCGCGGCAATGGAACCTGCCGCGATCGGGACGCTGATCGGCCACCTTCGGGCGCAGGGGCATCGCGTCGAACGCGTCGATCTCACCGCCGTGCCCGGCGGCATGGACGATGATGCGCTAAGCAGGTGCGCAAGCGCCTCGGATGTTGTGTTGGGAATTCCCGTCGCCGGTCTTCCGCCGGAGGCGGCCGTGCTCCTGACCCGCGTGCTGCGGGTGAAGCGCACGCCGGTGGGACCGTGCATCTTCGTCGATGCCGGGCGTGCGGTCTTTCGCGGCTTCCACGCCGTCCAGCCTCGCAGCCCCCACATGCTGGCCAGGGTTCCAGGTGCGAGATCGCCGCATGCTGATCCCGGAGCCACACTCGACTGGGTGGAACGCGGGGATCTCGTCATGATCCACCCGGATCGGGACCCCATGTCGCAATTGGTGGTGGTGGACGGAAGCCGGTGTGAGATGGAGGCGGATCGCTTGCCTGCCGCGACGCTGGCTGGTCGTGCCGCGAGAGGCTATGAAAACGTCACCTCCGCGCTTCCGGATATTTCCCACTTATAGACATAATCCTTGCTATCGGACCCAGCTTCAAGCCGAAGAGGGCTGTGTCTCCGGCGAGACACGGCCCCGTACGGTGCAACGCTCAGAACTGGAAGTTGACGGCTAGCGCGTAGGTGCGGCCGAAATAGGCCGTGTACAGCGGGTCCTGGCGCGTGGTGTCGACCGTCAGCCGGTTGGTCTCGTTGGTGATGTTCGAGACTTCCGCGATCAGCTTGAGGTTTTCGCTGATGTTGTAGGACGCCGAAGCGTCCACAAAGATCGAACTGGCGTTGGACGTCGAGTCCGCATCGACCGAACCGCTCGGCACCGCCGTGAGGAACGAGGACCGATAGTTCACGGTAGAACGGATGCTGAATTTCTCGTCCTCATAGTACAGCGTGCCACTGGCGGTTTCCGGTGAGAGGCCGACGAGCGGAGCCGTGCGCGTAAGGGTCGGCGAGATGATGTAGTCGATGTTCGAGCGCACCCGCGTGAAGTTCGCCAGCGCACCGAAGTTGCTGAGCGCCCCCGGCAGGAAGCGGAACGGCAGCTGTACGTTCACTTCCCAGCCGCGCAGCGGACCGCCGGGGGTGTTGTTGCTGCGCTGAACGGTGAACAGGTCGGTCGGCCGCAGCTGCGTTCCCGAGAGCAAGCTCAGCGGCAGGCCGATTTCCTCGAAGGGAACCTGGGTGCTCGTCGTCTGGATATAGGTTTCGATGTTCTTGTAGAAATAGGCGACCGAAATCAGCGATCCCGGAGCGAAATACCATTCGAGCGAGCCGTCAAAGGTGTTGGCCCGGATGGGGTCCAGGAACGGGTTGCTGAAGGAGGCCGTCTGGATCACCAGATTGGCGGAACCGGCGGGGATCAACTGGCCATAGGAGGGGCGCGACATCACCCGCGCTGCCGAGACGCGCGCGATCAGGTCCGGCGTGATGTTCAGGGCCAGGTTGATCGACGGCAACCAATCCTCGTAGGATCGGCTAACCTCGGAAATCACGTACATCGATGGGTAGGTCGAACCGGAGGGCGACGCGGTGGTGATCGGACCATAGGTGTTCAGCCCGGTGTGGACATAGCGGACACCGGCATCGCCCCGCAGGGTGAACGGCAGGATGTTCTCCGTGTCGAACTTGAACATCAAATAGCCCGAGCCGTAGGTCTCCTTCACGCCACCATAGGTTCCCTTGGCGCATTCCAGATTGCAGTAGACATAGTCGTCCAGACCGACCGCCGAGCGGAACTTGTCCGGATCGATCGAAACGAAGTCCTGCAGTTGCCCGTCGAGGTTCTTGCCCACCCCGTTCGTCACGAAGGTGAGGCTTGAGAGGGATACGCCGGTGGGCAGTTCGAGCGGCGTGTTGGTGGCGAGTTGACGCTCCCGCGCGGTGTAGCTGTTGGTACGATATTGCCCGCCGACCTGCACGGTGAACTGCGACGCAGCTTCCCACTCGCCATTCAGCTCGAAGGTCTTGCTCGTGATCTTGTTACGCCGGATGAAGTTCGACAATTGCCCGCGCTGGTCGCCGGTGGGAAGCGGTGGGCCATATTGAAACAGCGCTGCGTTCGTCGTGTCGATCCCATAGGTGATCTTGGGAATGTCGGGATTGTCGCGGAAGTCGATCGAGAAGTCGCGCGTATCGTTGGAGTCGATCGCCACCTGCAGGCGATCCACGTCGAGCACCGACTGGTTGATCCCCGCCAAGCCGAAAAGCCGGAAGCTGTCCGAAAAGCGATGGTCGAAGTTGAAGTTCACCTGCTTGTAGGTGGAGGTGAAGCGCTCGTCCTGCATCTCCGAGCGAAGATCGACGCCGTCGAAGAGGCCGTGGACCAGTGAGCCATTGTCGTCGACTTCGATGTCGCGCACGGAGGTGAGCGGTTGGCCGTTGTTCGAGATGGCGCGACCGAAGGAACGCGCGTCGAACATGGTGTCGAGCCGATGGACCTTGAATCGGGAATAGAGTCCGTCGAGCGAGATGTCGGTGTCGTCGGTCGGCTTCCACTGCAGCGTCAGCGACCCTGCCAGGCGCTCCTGGTTCTGGCTGCTCTTCACGGGGCGCGGCAGGCGCGGCAGGTACACGCCGCCGCCTGGTTTGCCGTTCACCCCCGTACGGCTCATGATATAGTCGTAGGCAGCCGCCGTGCCGGTGCGCGGATTGTTGGTGCTGCAGTTGTTGGCGTCGGCGCCGATCGGCGTGCCGTTCGGCTGGGTATAGCCGGGCACCGGGCTGGTCGTTGGAACGCCGTTATAGACATAGCCTACCGGCGTGCAGAACGGGAAGATCACGCCTGCGTTGGCCGTGCCGGCCGGTTGGGCCAGGCCATAGACGGTCGTCGGGACGACATCGACCGCCGAATAGGCGTATTCGTCGATGTGGCGCTTCGAATAGGCGATGCTTCCAAGCACGCCGAACGTGTCGCCGAACTTCTTTGAGACCAGCGCGGATAGGCGCGGATCCACCTTCTTGCGGATGTCGTTGTAGATGCCGCGGGCGGTGCCCGTCAGGACCAGGTCGTCACCGCGCTGATCGAACGGCTTGGGCGCACGCAAATCGACGGTCGCACCCAGCGACCCCTCCTCCACATCGGCAGACAGCGTCTTTCGCACGGATAGAGCAGAGAAGATCTCGGTCGGGAAAGTCACGAAGTCGAATGAGCGCCCGCTCGCGACGCCGCCACGAATGTCGCTTCCGCTGACCTGCGAGACGCCTTCCATGCCGTTGATGCGTACACGGGTGAATTGCGCACCGAGACCGCGGACGGAGATGTTGCGCCCCTCGCCGCCGTCGCCCCGCGAAAGCGCGACGCCCGGAATGCGCTGCATGGACTCGGCCAGGTTCGAATCCGGGAACTTGCCGATGTCCTCGGCAACGATGCTGTCGATTGCCGCGGTCTCGATGCGCTTCGCATTGAGGGCGCTGTTGAGCGACGCGCGGAATCCCGTGACGACGATGTCAGTTTGCGGAGCGCCGTCGGTTGGCTCCTGTGGGGCTTGTGTGGAAGCCGCCGCTTGGTCCGCCTGTCCCGCCTCGGGCACGCCCATGTCGCTCGTCACTCCCGCGGCAGCGGTTTGTGCCTGCGCCTGGATCGCGGCCGTGAGTAGCGGAATGAGAACACTGGTCGAAAGGAGCAAACGATTCTTGTTGCCGCTGTTGAGCCTCACGCCGCCTCTCCCTGTTATACCCGGCGCCCTTGATGGACGTCCTTGGCAGTGATGTGCCGATCACCGGCATCAATCCTGCTGTCGGGTAACACTGCACAACCTGTATGACAATAGAGGCCAAGTGGTCGGGCAGTTGGCGGCAGTAGTTCTCTTACTGGAATGTACGGTTCAACTGACCAATGTTAGCGGAACCATAGAGCTTGATCAGACAGCGCGGCGTGCAAAGGCGCGTCGGCGTTGCGCGGTCTCGGCACGGACGCGCTCCACCGCCTCGGCTTCGTTGAGATGGAGCAGGTGGTCGATCACGCGCGTCAGATGATCGCGCATGGCGAGTCTCGCCTCGGCCGGATTGCGCGCTTCCAGCGCGCGCAGGATGCGACCGTGCTCCTCGAGACGCTCCTTCGTGCCCAGGCTGCCAGCCTTGCGCAGCACCTCGCGCGCCAGCGGCGATCGAAAACGTAGATCCCAAAAGTCGGTCACCGCGGAGATGATGACGGCGTTGCCCGTCGCCTCGGCGATGCCGATGTGGAAGCGGCGATCCGCGTCCTCGGCCGCGGTCACATCCTCCTGCGCCATCTCAGCGACTAGCGCGCGCAGCTGTGCCAGCTGGGCGTCGTCGATCTCCGTTGCCGCCACCGCCGCGACTTCCCCCTCTACAAGGCGGCGCGCCTCGATGATCTCGAATGCTCCAATGTCGTATTCCTCGCCTGCCTCGTCGGTCGTCGAGGCGAGGACGAACACGCCCGATCCCTTTCGCGCTTCCACCAGGCCCTGCATCTCCAGCGCGATCATCGCCTCGCGAATGGTCGGCCGACTCACTCCGAAGCGTTCCGTGAGGTCCCGCTCGGCAGGGAGGCGGGACCCGATGGGAAAGACGCCAGCTCCGATGTCCGCGATGATGGCCTGCACGATCTTCCGATACAGCTTGCCGCCATTGTTGCCTGACATGTTTATTCCCGATCTCTAACTGCGCGCGATCCGACACCGCTTCCGCATCGGCCTTCCTGCATGAAGTCGCGCTGCGTCAACCCCTTGGGCGCATCTGACGGTACAGTACCTCCTTAAAATGTCTGACAGCCTCTTGCATGTGGCCGGACCGCCTTTTACGCATGGAGCATAAAGCGCGTGGCAACGACCAATGCGCGTCCGGGGATGAGGATGATGGCGGAATGAGCGGAAGCGCAATCGCGTCCAGCAGCAAGTCGCGTCGCGCGGTGGGCAAGGCGGTGCTGGCAGCAGCCGTCTGGACGGCAGCGATGCTGGTCGGCTTCGCGCCACCCCTAGCCTCCCTCCGCGCCGAGACTGCCGAGCCGTGGCGCAACATCACGCCCGACGCCGCCTTGAGGGGCTGGCACAGCACGGGCGGGAATGCGCGCTACACGGTGGTCGGGGGCGAACTGATCGGCCGAGCCGCGCCGGGCAAGACGAACAGCTGGCTCGTCTCCGACGCCACCTATGGCGACTATATCATGGAGTTCGACGCCAAGACCGATCCGCTGCTCAACTCGGGGGTGATGGTGCGCGGCCAGAGCCGGCCCGACTACCGCAACGGCGTCGTACACGGTTATCAGGCAGAGATCGATCCGTCGGCGCGAGCATGGAGCGGCGGCCTGTACGATGAACAGCGCCGCCTGTGGCTCTACAGCCTCGGGCGCAACGATCCCGCCCGCAAGACCTTCCGCTCCGGCGACTGGAACCACTACCGGATCGAGGCGATCGGCAACCGTCTGCGGACCTGGGTCAATGGCGTTCCCGCGGCCGACATCGTCGACGACGCGGACGCGCGGGGCTTCATCGCCTTCCAGGTGCACGCGATCCCCGAGGAGCAGGCGCTGAAAGGGCCGGAAGTGCGCTTCCGCAACATCCGCGTGATCACGCAGGCGCCCGCACGCTATGCGCTTCCCGAGAACGCCCTGGAGCAGCAGGGATGGCTCGCCAATCAGCTGAGCCCGGGCGAGCGCAAGGCGGGCTGGTCGCTGCTGTGGGACGGCCGCAGCACCAAGGGCTGGCGCAGCATCAAGGGCGACGGCTTTCCGGTAAAGGGCTGGGCGATCGCCGACGGGGCGCTTTCGGTCACCGGAGGGGGCGGCGACCTCGCTACTGCGGCCCCGTACCGCGACTTCGAGTTGTCCGTCGACTATCGGCTCACCCCCGGCGCGAACAGCGGCATCAAATATCGGGTGGCGCCTGGCACCGGTTCGGTCGGCCTCGAATATCAGCTTCTGGACGATGCACGGCATCCCGATGCCAAGATGGGCCGCGACGGCAACCGCACGCTGGCCGCCCTCTATGACGTGATCGCGCCGCAGAATCTTCTCGACCCATCGAACCCGGGGAAGCGGATCAACCCGCCGGGCGAGTGGAACCGCGCGGTGATCGTCGTGCGCGGCAACCATGTCGAGCACTGGCTGAACGGCTTCAAGATGGTCGAGTTCGAACGCGGATCGCCGGAATTCCGCCAAGCGGTCGCGCAGAGCAAATTCGCCGGCCAGCAAGGCTTCGGCACCTGGGCCGAGAGCCCGATCCTTTTGCAGGACCACGGCGACCGGGTGGATTTCCGCTCGATCAAGATCCGTCAATTCTAGATCGGGGGGAAGAACGATGCTCGACCGTCGAACGATGATCAAGGGTGCCGGAGCCACGGTGGGCGTGGCGATGTCGGCGCGCAGCTATGGGCGGATCAAGGGAGCTAACGACCGCGTCCATGTCGCCGTCGTGGGCGTGAACGGCCGCGGACAGGCGCACATGAGCGCGTTTTCCAAACTGCCCAATGTTGCCGTCACCTACCTCGTCGATTGCGACAGCGCCGTGCTGGCGAAACGCGCCGCGGCCTCTGCGGAGCGCGGGTTCCCGGTGAAGACGGAGCGAGATTACCGACGCCTGCTCGACCGCAAGGTCGTCGACGTGGTCACCGTCGCAACGCCCGACTTCTCGCACGTGAAGATCGCCACCGACGCCATGGACGCAGGTCACCACGTCTATTGCGAGAAGCCGGTGGGCATCGCTCCCGCAGAGGGCGAGGCGATGATCGCGGTCCAAAAGCGTACCGGACGCAAGCTGCAGATCGGGAACCAGCAGCGTTCCAGTCCCGAGACGCGGCAGCTCGCAGAGCGGATCAAGTCCGGCGAACTCGGCCATGTCTATGAGGCGCAAGCATGGTACGGCATCGCGCGCAAGCCGATCGGGCGCGGCCGGCCAGTGCCGCCCCCTGCCAACCTCGATTGGGACCTGTGGCAAGGTCCGCGGCCGCGCGCGGCGTACCGGTCCAATCTCGTTCCCTACAACTGGCATTGGGTGTGGCAGTACGGAACGGGAGAGATCTGCAACAACGCCATGCACGAGATCGACGTGGCGCGCTGGCTGATGGGCCTCGCCTATCCCAAGGAGGTGGCCGCGCGCGGATCGCGCCAGTTCTTCACCAACGACGACTGGGAAATGTACGATACGATGGCGCTCGACCTCGCCTATGAGGGCGACCGCATGATCCGCTGGGACGGGCAAAGCGGCAATGCGATGCCGCGCTTCGGCCGCGGTCGCGGCGTGCTGCTGCTCGGCACCAAGGGATCGGCCGTGGTCGACCGGAACGGGTTCGAGATCTACGATCGCGAAGGCAAGCAGACCCGAGCCGTTAGCGCCGCGGCGACATCGGAGACGACCGGCACCGTGGGCGAAGGCGTGCTGGACGTCTACCACGCGGGCAATCTCGTGGACGTGATCCGCGGCAAGGCAGCATCGCTGAACTCGCCCATCGAAGAGGCGCACATCAGCACCACCATCTGCCACCTCGGCAACATGGCCTATCGCACCAACCAGGCGCTGACCGTGGAGGGAGCGACGGGCCGTCCCTCGAACGCCGAGGCGATGAAGCTGTGGGCGGTCGACTATGAGCCGGGATGGGAGCTGAAGGCCTGAGCCGGTGACGACCGAGCCCGGCGTCCTGCGCTTCGCGGCGATGGGGACGCGCGTCGAGCTTCATCGCTTCGACGGCGGCGACGATGACGCGCTCGCCGTCGCCCGGCGCGCGATCGAGGCGGTAGATGACGCGCTTACGATCCACCGCCCCTCGCCCGCCACGGCCTTGAACGAGGCGCTGTTGTCGGGCCGCTCCGCCCCCGTCGACGACGCGCTGCTGTTCGATGCCCTGGAGGCCGCAGCGGACGGCCATGCCGAGACGGTGGGCTTGTTCGACATCGCAGCGGACGTCCGCACGGGCACGACATGGACCATGGTCGCTTTCGATCGGCATGCGCGCCGGGTCAGGGCGGACCGGTCTTTGGCGCTCGACTTCGGCGGATTGGGCAAGGGGATCGCGCTCGACCGCGCGACGACGGTGCTCCGCGAAGCCGGGGCGACTTCCGCGCTCCTTACCTTGGGCGAGAGCTCGATCGCGGTGCTGGGCGAGCACCCGCTGGGCGGAGGCTGGCCATTCGCGATCCCGCATCCGGAGGATCCGGAGATCGAGCTGCTGGCGCTGGAGCTTGCCGACAAGGCGCTTTCGATCTCGGCGACCGTGGGGGCCGGGACACGAGCGCCGGAACGCGCCGCGATCATCCGGCCGCATACCCGCGTCCCCGTTGGTGCGCCGCTTTGTGCGGTGGCGGTGGAATCCAACGGCACCCGCGCCGAGATCATGAGCACCGCGCTGGTCGCCGCCGATGAGGATGCGGCGGAACGCCTTCTTCACGGGCGGTCGAACTCCCGCTTCCGTTTCGGCCTCGGCCCGATCGATTCACCACAGCGCACAAGGACCTTCGCTGCATGACCGACCAAAGCTTTGATTTCACGCGTCGGTCGTTCCTGGATCGCGTGCTGGCGGCTACCGCCGCCGCGGGAGTCGCAGGTGCTGCACCCTGGGCCGTCTCTGCTGCGAACGCCGCTTCCGGCGGGTCAGCTCTGGCCGGCGCGGGCGATCGCGTCCGGCTGGGCGTGATCGGCACCGGCGATCGCGGCCGCGCGCTGATGCGCAACATTGTAAAGACCCGCAACTGCACTGTTGCCGCGGTGTGCGACATCTATGCTCCCAACTTGGCCAAGGGTCGCGAGATCGCCGGCGCGAGCGTGCCAGCCTTCACCGATCATCGTGCCATGCTCGACGCAGGTGGGCTGGACGCGCTGGTGATCGCCACGCCGCTCGACCTGCACGCGCGCCACACCATCGATGGCTTCGATGCGGGGCTGCACGTCTGGTGCGAGAAGGCGATGGCCCGGACGATCGCGGACTGCGGAGCGATGGTCAGCAGGTCCAAGGCGGCGGGCAAGGTGCTGCAAATCGGCCATCAGCGCATGTTCCACCCCACCTACCTGAATGCCTTGAAGCGTGTGAAGGCGGGCGAGATCGGCAGTGTCACCCAGATCCGCGCCAGCTGGCACCGCAACAACAGCTGGCGCCGGCCGGTCCCCGCCGGGGCCGACGACCGCCACGTCAACTGGCGGCTGTATCGCGACAGCTCCGCGGGGCTGATGACGGAGCTCGCCACGCACCAGCTACAGGTCGGCAACTGGTTCCTAGACGGGGTGCCGACCCGCGTCATCGGGTCCGGCAGCATCTGCTTCTGGAAGGACGGGCGGGAGGTCTATGACCATGTCGCGCTGATCTATGAATACAGCGGCGGGCGGAAGTTCATCTACACCTCGTTGCTGAACAATGCGCGCTACGGCTGCGAGGAGCAGATCCAGGGAAGCAAGGGCACGATCGAGCCCGAACTCGGCCGCATCTATGCCGAGGTGCCGCCGAAGGTGCTCGCACTCCAGCGCATGCGCCAGGACGTGGCGCGCGGGCACAAGCGAACCGTGCCGATCGGAGGGGCCACCTGGTTCCCGGAGCTGCCCGTCACCACGCCGGGCGAGTCCCTGGGCTGGGGCGAATATGACGAGACCATGCTCCAGTTCGAGGGCTTCGGCGAAGCGGTCCGTTCCGGCAGGCCGCTGCCCGGGCTGCTCGCACAGGCCTATCAGGCAAGCGTCGCCTCGCTGCTCGGCGAACAGGCGATGGACCGTGGCCAAGCGATGCCCTGGCCGACCGGCCTGGTTGACGTCTGATCCTCCCCACCCTCTGTTGCCAGACTTCCCCTCTGCCCAAGGACTCGCCGTGACCCACACAGACCGCCGCACCCTTCTCGGCCTGGCTGCTGCCGCCGGCCTTTCCGGCCTTGCTGCCGATGCACTCGCACAGTCTGCGGCCCGCGGGGACGCCCCGACGGAAGGTGCGCCCGCGCGCCCGGCGCCGGAAGCCAAGTATCGCGTGCCATTCGGCGTCATCGGCATGGATCATGGCCACATCTACGCCATCACCGACGCGATGATCCGCGGTGGGGGGGTGCTGACCAGCTTCTATTCGGCCGTGCCGGAGCAGGTCGCGACCTTCCAGAAGCGCTACCCCGGCGCGAAGCTCGCCCGTTCGGAAGACGAGATCATCGAGGACCGCCGGATCAAGTTGGTCTGCAGCGCCGCGGTCCCGGGCCTGCGCGCGCCGCTCGGCATCAAGGCAATGCGCGCCGGCAAGGACTTCCTCGGCGACAAGGCCGCGGTCGTCACGCTGGAGCAACTCGCCCAGGTGCGCGCCGCGATCAAGGAAACGGGCAAGAAGTTCGGGATCATGTATTCCGAACGGCTGGAGGTGCCCGCCGCCGTACAGGCCGGACAGCTGGTGCATGACGGCGCCATCGGTCGCGTCCTCCAGACCGTGAACCTCGCGCCGCACCGGTTGGGGGCGCCGAACCGGCCGAAGTGGTTCTGGGACACCGAGCGGAACGGCGGCATCCTGACCGACATCGGCAGCCACCAGGCAGACCAGTTCGTCTATCTGACCGGTACCAAGCGCGCCAAGGTCGTCGCGTCCCAGGTCGGCAACTTCGCCCATCCCGAATATCCGCAGTTCCAGGACTTCGGCGACATGGTGCTGCATGGCGACGGCGGCACCGGCTATGTCCGCGTCGACTGGTTCACGCCCGACGGCCTACCGACCTGGGGCGACGGGCGTCTCTTCATCCTGGGCACCGAAGGCTATATCGAGCTGCGCAAATACGTGGACATCGAGGGGCGGCCCGGCGGCAACCACCTGTTCCTGGCCGACCGCAAGGGCACGCGCTATCTCGACTGTTCCAAGGTGCCGCTTCCGTTCGGCCCCCAGTTCATCACCGACATCGTCGAGCGCACCTCCGTCGCGCAGGACCAGGAAGGCGCGCTGCTGGCGGCCGAGCTGGTGCTGAACGCACAGGCCAAGGCGACCCGCGCCTGAGCACCCGGTCCCGCGGCTTCGCCGGCACTACAGGAAGAAGGCAGAAGATGGTGTTGCCAAAAGCTCCCGCCCCCGCGCTTGCCCGTCCTGCCACCAACGTCCGCTGGATCATCTGCGCGCTGCTGTTCCTGGCGACGACCATCAACTATGTGGATCGCCAGATCATCGGCATCCTGAAGCCCACCCTGGAGGTTGAGCTCGGCTGGAGCGAGGTCGACTACGGCAACATCGTGTTTTGGTTCCAGGCTGCCTACGGACTTGGGCTGCTTGCGTGCGGGCCGGTGATCGACCGTATTGGCACGCGGCTCGGCTATGCGGGTGCGATCGGGCTTTGGAGCTTGGCAGCGATGCTGCACGCCCTGGTACGCACGCCGCTCGGCTTTTCCGGCGCGCGATTCCTCCTTGGCCTGGGCGAGGCCGCGAACTTCCCTGCGGCGATCAAGACGGTCGCCGAGTGGTTTCCGCGCCACGAGCGCGCGCTCGCGGCAGGCATCCTCAATGCCGGTGCCAATGTCGGCGCGATCGCCACGCCGATCGTCGTGCCGCTGCTGACCATCCACTTCGGCTGGGAGGCAGCCTTTGTGGTGACCGGGCTCATCGGCTTCCTGTGGCTCGTCGCGTGGCTCCGCTATTATCGCCAGCCTGCCGCGCACCCTCGGGTGAGCGCATCCGAGCTCGCCTACATCGAAGCCGACGCCGCCACAGAGCCGCAGACCCGCGTGCCTTGGCGCCGCCTCTTCGGGCAGCGTCCGACCTGGGCGTTCGCCATCGCCAAGTTCCTGACCGATCCGGTCTGGTATTTGTTCCTGTTCTGGCTGCCGGACTTCCTGTCGAAGCAATATCAGCTCGATCTGAAGACGTTCGGCCCCCCACTGGTCGCGATCTATCTGCTGGCCGACGCGGGCAGCGTCGGCGGCGGCTGGCTGTCGTCCGCACTGATGAAGCGGGGGTTCGGGGTCAACGCCGCGCGTAAGCTCGCGCTGCTGGGCTGTGCGCTGTGCGTGATCCCGATCCTCTTCGCCACGGGCGCTTCCCATCTTTGGAGTGCCGTCGCGATCCTGGGTCTCGCCGCGGCGGCGCATCAGGGATGGTCCTCCAACCTCTACGCCGTAGTGTCGGACACGGTGCCCCGCGGCTCTGTCGCGTCCGTCATGGGGATCGGTGGTGCTGCGGGGGCGATCGGCGGCATGATCATGGCGCAATATGTCGGCCACGCGCTGGAGTCCTTTGGATCCTATTGGCCGGTGTTCGTCTGGGCTAGCAGCGCCTATCTGATCGCGCTCCTCATCCTCCATCTGCTCCTGCCGCGGATCGGCGAAGCCGAAGCCGGCGCGGAAACCGGGCCCGGTCCGGCTGTGGTGTGAGCCGGGGCGGCGATGTGACCGGAGAATGTCGCGGACCGGGAATGCTTCTGTGCGCCGGCTATACCGCCCTTGCCTATCTGGCGGTCGGGCTTCCCCTCGCAGTGCTGCCGGGCTGGGCGCTGGATCTGGGGTTCGGCCCGGTGGTCGGGGGGCTCCTTGTCTCGGCCCAGTACCTGGCAACGGTAGCCAACCGCCTGCTGGTGGGGCCGATGATCGATCGCTCAGGTCCCCGCCGAGGTGTCGTGCTGGGGTTCCTGTGCTGCGCAGGCGCGGGCATCGCCACCGTCGCCGCCCTGCAGTTCCCCTCACCCGCCGCGGCATTGGCCGTGATGCTGGCCGGCCGGCTTCTGCTGGGCGCAGGCGAAAGCCTTGTCAGCACCAGCGCCATGCTATGGGGGATCGCCCGCATCGGTGCTCCACAAGCCGCGCGGATGATCTCCTGGAACGGCATCGCCACCTATGCAGCGATCGCGGCAGGTGCGCCGCTGGGCGTAGTCCTCAGCGAGCGCGGCGGTCTGGTGCTGCTCGGTGCGGCCCTGACGTCGATCGGCATCGCCGGCTGCGCGCTCGCACTAGTCCAGCCGGCAATGCGCGGCCCAGAGGCAGTTCGCATGCCGATACGGAGCGTTTTCGCCCGCGTTTTTCCGTTCGGGGCAGCGCTCGCCCTGGCGACGATGGGGTTCGGAGTGGTGACGGCATTCGTCACCCTCTTCTTTGCGGCGGCCGGATGGCCGGATGGCTGGATGGCCCTCTCCGCCTTTGGCGGCGGTTTTGTCGTCTCACGCATGCTTTTTGCCGCACGCCTCGAAAGCCGGAGCGGTCTGCGAAGCGCCTCCCGCTTCCTTGCGGTGGAGGCGGCGGGCCTCGCGCTTCTGTACCTGTCCGCCAGCCCCCAGATGGCCGTTGCTGGTGCCGCGATCACGGGGTTCGGCTTTGCGATGATCTTCCCCGCGTTGGGCGTCATCGTGATCGAACAGGTGCCGCCGCAAAGTCGCGGAACGGCGATCGGCACCTTTGCACTGTTCGTCGATGCCGCGCTGTGCGCAGCAGGTCCGCTCGCGGGCGCGATCGCCCAACGCTCGAACTACGCCCTTCCCTTCGCCGCAGCGGCCCTTTGCGCGGTCGTCGGCCTGTGGGTCACCATAGGCCTTCGAACTGCCGGGCGGAGGCACGCAGCAGAGCGGGTGACGTGGTGACACGCCCGCGGCGACGCCGCGCTCGACCGGCGAACCCCTGCGCCTCCTCAGCCCTGCCGGAGCGCGCGCCGGGCCTCCTCCGTCACCGTATACACTGCCTGCCGCTGTGCACCGCGGTTGTGGTGGTCGACGCGATAGCCCTCGTAATGTCGCCGGACGAGCCCAGCGCGCACGAGCTCCGACACCGCTCGACTGACGTTGGTCCGGCCCGACTGACGTACGCGCTTGCGCACCTGGCTCTCGATCACGGCCTCCGCCTCTGCCGGGTCGGCGGGCAAGGCGCGCTTGGCCTGCAGTTCCGCACGTACCCTGCCCGCGATCGCGCGCCGCCGTGGATCCCGCTGGGCCACCGGCATCAGCGCGTCGCACAGCCAATCGCGCACCGGCACGCGACGATTGCCCTCCCGCACGAAGGGACCGGCCGAACCGGTCTGGGCGCTCGCCTGGGCGATCAGGTTCAGCACCATGAAGCTGTAGCGGGGGCGCTCGCACAAGGTGGACAGGCGTTCGAGGACGGCAGGCAGGTCCATGGACCGCGCGGGCACCGGCGCTGCCGGCTCTTGAGCCACGGGGACCGCGAAGAGATCGGGCTGGAACATGGGAACATTCCAAGCACAGAGCAGCTCCGATGTGAATCCCCAGCGCGGCCCCACCCATGTTTTGACCACGAATGGCACTTTACCCGGGTAAAGTGCCACGGACGGCAGTCGGCGTGCGGTCGTTCACCCACCTTGCATCCCCTTCTGACACCGCTTACCAAGGCGCATGCCCATCAAGAGGCAGGGGAGAGGCCGGTGCCGCAATCAACCGCCCAAGCTTGTGATCGTCGGATCCGGTCCGCCGGGGTGGTCGGCACGCGCGCGCCCGTTGCGGCACGCCCGTCCGAAGCGTACCGCTGTCTCCACGCGCTCGGCGCCCCCTCGTTCGCCCGCCTTTCCGCTGCGCACCGCGCCGCCTGACGTTCCAAGAGGAGCCACCATGTTCGAACGCACCTATTACGCCACCCACCCCGACATGATGGAGTGCGTCTCCAACGAGGAACTGCGCGACCGCTATCTCATCCAGGGGCTGTTCCGCGAGGGTGAGTGCGTGCTCAACTACACCCATGCCGACCGCTTCGTGATCGGCGGCGTCGCCCCGGGCGCCGAGCCCGTGAAGCTGCCCGACCAGGTCGAGCCCGCGTCTGCCGCCGGCCACCCCTTCCTGGAGCGCCGCGAGCTCGCGATCGTCAACATCGGCAAGACCGAAGGCACGGTCACCGTCGACGGCGAGACGTTCACGCTGGGCAATAAGGACTGCCTCTACGTCACCATGGGGGCAAAGGAGGTCGTGTTCGCCGGCCAGGGCGCACGCTATTATCTGGCGTCCTGCCCCGCCCACAAGGAATTCCAGACCCGCAAGCTCGGCATCGCCGACGCGAAGGCGCTGGAGCGCGGCAGCCTGGAGGAATCCAACGAGCGCACCATCTATCAGCTCGTCATCCCCGGCGTGTGCGACAGCGCGCAGCTGGTGATGGGCCTGACCGTGCTCAAGCCTGGCAGCGTATGGAACACCATGCCCCCGCATATCCATGAGCGCCGCAGCGAGATCTATTGCTACTTCGAACTCGACAATCCCGACACCGATCGCGTCATGCACTTCATGGGTGAGGGCGAAGCGATGCGCCACATCGTCGCCGCCAACGAGGAAGTCGTGATCTCGCCGCCCTGGTCGATCCACATGGGTGCGGGCACCAAGGCCTATGCCTTCATCTGGGCGATGGCCGGCGAGAACCAAGACTATACCGACATGAACGTGCTGGACATCTGCCAGCTGGCGTAACTTCCTATGCTCCCCTCCCTGGAAGGGAGGGGCTGGGGGTGGGTTCCGAGCCGCCAGGCTCGGCTCTCTCCGCCAGCCAAGAGCGCGCCGCTTCGCGACGCGCACCCACCCCCGACCCCTCCCTTCCAGGGAGGGGAGGAGTTGCAAATGACCAATCCCTTCGATCTTTCCGGCAAGGTGGCGGTCGTCACCGGCGCCAACACCGGCATCGGCCAGGCGATCGCCCTCGCGCTTGCAGAAGCCGGGGCCGACATTGCTGCGGTCGGCCGCACTCCGGCCGAGGACACCGTCGCCAAGGCGCGCGCGCTCGGCCGCAAGGCAGAGATCGTCTCGGCGGACCTTTCCACGATCGAGCCGGTCGGGCGCGTGATCGAGGAGACGGTGGCAAAGCTCGGCGGTCTCCATATCCTCGTCAACAACGCCGGCATCATCCGCCGCGCCGACGCGGTCGACTTCACCGAGGAGGATTGGGACACGGTCATCGACACCAATCTCAAGTCGGTGTTCTTCCTCTGCCAGGCCGCCGGCCGCCACATGATCGCCAACGGCGGCGGCAAGGTCATCAACATCGCCTCGATGCTGACCTTCCAGGGCGGCATCCGCGTGCCGAGCTATACCGCATCCAAGTCGGGCATCGGTGGCCTCACCAAGCTGCTTGCCAACGAATGGGCGGCCAAGGGCATTAACGTGAACGCGATCGCACCGGGCTACATCGCGACCAACAACACCGCCGCACTCCAGGCGGACGAAGTCCGGAACAAGTCGATCCTCGATCGCATCCCGGCGGGACGTTGGGGCGATCCGTCCGATCTCGGCGGCGCCGCCGTGTTCCTCGCGAGCCGAGCCGCCGACTACGTCCAGGGTCATATCCTCGCCGTCGACGGCGGATGGCTGGCTCGCTGATGGCCACGCAGCGCCTGCTCGCCTTTGGCGAAATCATGTACCGCATGTCCCCGCCGGGACGGGAACTGCTGCTCCAGACGCCCAAGCTCGACCTGTGGGTCGCAGGCGCCGAGGCCAATGTCGCGACCGCGCTCGCCCGCCTCGGCCACGACGTCGCCTTTGCGAGCCGCCTGCCCGACAACGACCTTGGCCGCGCCTCGATCAGCACGCTGCGCGGGCATGGCGTGGACACGCGCGGCATCCAGCTCGGCGGCGACCGCATGGGGCTGTATTTCGTCACCTCGGGCGCGGGCATGCGCGCGACCGAAGTCATCTACGACCGCGCCCATTCCGCCTTTGCCGAGGCACCGGCCGAGGCCTGGGATTGGGACACGCTGCTCGACGGCGTCGACCGGCTCCACCTGTCGGGCATCACCCCGGCGCTTGGCCCGGTGCCCGCCGAGAGCGCGCTTGCCGCCGTCCGCGCCGCGACCGCACGTGGTGTGGCGATCTCGTTCGACGGCAATTATCGGGCCAAGCTCTGGGAGCGTTGGGACTCCGATCCGCGTACCATCCTGACCGAACTGGTCTCCCACGCCGACCTGATGTTCGGCAACCACCTCGACATCGCGCTGCTGCTCGACCGCACATTCTCGAGCAATGCCGAGGAGCGCCGGCGCGAGGCTGCCGAAGCCGCCTTCGCCGCCTTCCCCAAGCTCCAGATGATCGCCTCCACGGCCCGCCACGTCGAGCATGTCGACCTCCACCGGCTCTCCGCGCGCATCGACGCGCGCGATCGGGCCGCTCAAACCGAGGAGATGGAACTCGCCGGCATCGTCGACCGCATCGGCGGCGGCGACGCCTTTGCGGCAGGCGTGCTCCACGCGCTGCGCCGCGGCGACGATCTCGACACCGCCGCACACACCGGCCTCGCCCTCACGGCCCTGAAGCATTCGCTGCCGGGCGACGCGAGCATCTTCCGCCAGGCCGATCTCGACGCGTATCTCCAAGGCGGGCTTGATGTCCGCCGCTGACGGCTGGACCCGCCGCGGCGCCCTCACCGGCGTGGCGGCAAGCGGCGCGGCCCTGTGGGCGGCAGGCGCCGCAAAGGCCGCTCCCGCCGGAATGGTGCGCGCGCCCGCCGGCGACTTCGTCGGCACCCGCGAGGGCGGCGTCCACGTCTTTCGCGGCATCCGCTACGGCCGGGCCGAACGCTTCCGCGCCGCCGTGCCGGTCGCCCAGCCCGGGACCCGAGTTCTCGCCCAGCGCTTCGGCCCGATCTGCCCGCAAAAGGCCGAAAGCGACGAGGCCCGGTCCGAGGATTGCCTGTTCCTCAACATCTGGACCGCAGAGCCGCGCGTCGGCGCCAAGAAGCCGGTGATGCTCTACATCCACGGTGGTGCCTATTCGAACGGCAGCGTCACCGATCCGCAGACGCATGGTCATCATCTCGCCGCGCGCGGCGACGTGGTGGTGGTGACCGTCAATCACCGCCTCAACGCCTTCGGCTATCTCTACCTGGCGCGCCTCGACCCACGCTTCGCCGACAGCGGCAACCTCGGCCAGCTCGACCTGATCCTCGCCCTGCAATGGGTGCGCGACAACATCGCCGCCTTTGGGGGCGATCCGAACTGCGTGATGGTATTCGGCCAGTCCGGCGGCGGCGCCAAGATCGCCACGATGATGGCGATGCCGGCGGCCAAGGGCCTGTTCCACCGCGCCGCGACCATGAGCGGACAGCAGGTCACGGCGTCGGGCCCGCTCAACGCCACCGCCCGCACCCGGGCCTATCTGCAGCGGCTCGGCGTGACGGAAACCAATCTCGAGCCGCTGCTGGCGATGCCCACCGAACGGCTCGTGGACGCCCTCGACGCGACCGACCCGATCCTCGGCGGCGGTGTCTATTTCGGCCCCGTGCTGGACATGAAGTGGCTGACGCGCCACCCCTTCTGGCCGGACGCCCATCCTCAGGGCCTCGCCATCCCGATGCTGCTCGGCAATACGCATGACGAGACCCGCGCCTTCCTCAGCCCGGACAGTCCCAAGGTGCAGGGGCTCACCTGGGACAATGTCGCCGATCGCATCGCACCCGAGCTGCGCATCGACATCCTGCCCGAATGGGTCGTCGCGCAATATCGCGAGCACTTCCCGAGCTGGACGCCCACCCAGGTCTTCTACGACGCCACCACCTGCGGGCGCAGCTGGCGCGGCCAGGTGATCGAGGCGGAGGAACGGGCAAGGGGTGGCGCGCCCGGATGGGTCTATCAGCTCAACTTCGGATCGCGCACCGATCCCAGGCGAGGCGCCTTTCACACCATGGACATCCCGCTCGTGTTCGGCACGCTCGATGCCCAAGGGTCGCAGACCGGCACCGCCGCGGATGCGCGCACGGCCTCGGCAGCCATCCAGGAGAGCTTCGTCGCCTTCACAAAGACGGGTGACCCGAACCATGCCGGGTTGCCGCACTGGCCGCGCTACGATCGGGCGACGCGCAGCACCATGATCTTCGACACCCGCTCGCGCGTGGAGAACGAGCCCCGCCGCTGGCAGCGCGAGCTGTTCGCCCGCGTGCCCTACATCCAGCCGGGTAGCTGAAATCCACCATGTGGCAGACGGTTGACACCGGTTCCGATCGGCCGCATGTCTATGACACCGGTTACTAGAGCAAAACAGGCCGGTTGAACGACGCGCCAGACAAGCGTCGGATCGAGAGGATGTCGGACGCGGGCCTGTCGCCCGCCCTCCCGAACCGTGCGCGATACAGCGTGTCAGGAATCGTTGCCGATGCCAGACGTCGGCCGTGAGGGGAGAGATTTCGCATGACCATGTCCCGTCGTACGTGCCGCGGATCGTTGCGCCTGGCCGGCGTTTCGCTCGGCGCGATGTCCGCCGCACTGCTGCTTCCGCAGGCGGCCCTCGCCCAAGCCGCCGAGGTCCCGGAGCCGGTCGCACCCGGCACCCCGGCGCAGCAGGATCCGTCGCCGGCCCAGACCGCGATCGTGCCGGCCGATCAGGCCACGCCCGACCCCGCTGCCCAGGTCGCGCCGCCCGAAGCGGACACAGGGGGCGACATCGTCGTCACCGGCTTTCGCCAGTCGCTCGGCGCCGCGATCGCGCTGAAACGCAACACCGTCTCCTCGGTCGATGCGATCGTGGCGGAAGACATCGCCAAGTTCCCCGACCAGAACCTCGCCGAGTCGCTGCAGCGCATTCCCGGCATCTCGATCCAGCGCGATGCCGGCGAAGGCCGCGCGATCACCGTGCGCGGTCTCGGCGCCCAGTTCACTCGCGTCCGCGTCAATGGGCTCGAGACGGTCGCCACCTCCACCGACGGCGCCAGTTCCAACCGTGACCGCGCCTTCGACTTCAACGTGTTCGCGTCGGAGCTCTTCAACTCGATCGTCGTCCACAAGACCGCAGAGGCCTCGCTCGACGAAGGGTCGCTCGGCGCCGTGGTGGACCTCAACACGGGCAACCCGCTGGCCGGCAAGACCGGCGTCACCTTCGTCGCCTCGGGTCAGGCGTCGTACAACGATCTTTCGGAGAACTGGGGTCCGCGTCTCGCCGGCCTGCTGTCGTACAAGAACGACGCGGGCACCTTCGGGGTTGCGGTGTCCGGTGCCTATCAGAGCACCAACAACCTGGAGCTCGGCAACAACACCGTGCGCTGGGCCCAGGGCGTGTTCGATTCGGTCGACGGCACCCCCTGCTTCACGCAGCCCAACCGCGGCGGCACCTATGTCGGCACCCCCGGCGGCGTCTGCGACCAGGTCGGGCTCGCCTTCCACCCCCGCATCCCCCGCTACGGCTCGGTCCGCCATGACCGCAAGCGCCTCGGCCTGACCGGCAGCGTGCAATGGGCGCCGACCGACGCGACCAAGGTCTCGATCGACGCGCTCTATTCGCGCTTCAAGGAAACTCGCGAAGAGAAATGGGGCGAAGTGCTGCTGCGCTCCAACGAGCGGCAGATGAACGTCCGCGACTATACGATCGACGACAACAACAACCTGATCTCCGCGACGATCGATGACGCCTGGGTCCGCACCGAGCATTATCTTCGCGAGTCACAGACCGAATTCTACCAGATCGGCGGCAGCTGGGATCAGGATGTCAGCGACACGTTCCGCTTCACGCTGATGGGCGGCTATTCCAAGTCCAACGCCACCATCCCGGTCGAGACCACCTTCGTGTTCGACGATCGCGACGCGCAGGGCTTCAGCTACGACTACACCAACATGAAGCGCCCGGTGATCAGCTTCGGCACCAGCGTCACCGATCCGGCCAACTTCCAGCTCTCGGAGATCCGCGACCGCCCGTCCAAGACGGTCAACGACTTCCGCACCGTCCAGCTGCGGACGGAATGGGACGTGACGGAGGGGCTGAAGATCAGGTCGGGGGCGATGTACCGCCGCTTCTCGTTCGATACCCAGGGCTTCTCGCGCGATGCGGTGGTCTGCCCGAACGCCGGCGGCACCGACGTGGTGCTCGGCACCATCACCTGCACGCCCAACAGCAACATCGGCCCGACGGCGGTGTACGGTTTCCCGGCCGGGAACCTCGGCGAGCTGTTCAACCTGGGCAAGGCCGGTCAGCCCGGCGGCACCACCACCGAGTTCCTGATCCCGAACATCGATGCAGCGGCGAACTACACCGGCCTCTATGATCGCACCGCCAATGTGCTGGTCGGGGACACCCGCAGCGTCTCCGAGGAAGTGACCGGCGGCTATGTCCAGTTCGACATGGAAGGCGACCTGTTCGGCCTCCGCTACGCGGCCAACGCTGGCATGCGCTATGCACACACTGCGCAGAAGTCGACCGGCCTGACCTCGGCTACGGCGGGCGGCGTCACCACCAATACGCCCGTGACCGTCGAGCGCAGCTATGACGACTGGCTGCCGGCGATCAACGTCGCGCTGTTCCCGCATGAGGACATCGTCCTGCGCGGCGCCATTTCGAAGGTCATCACCCGGCCGTCGCTGGGCAGCCTGACGCCGGGCGGTTCGGTCGACGGGTTCAACTACCGCGTCAACTTCGGCAATCCGCAGCTCGATCCGTTCCGCGCCACCTCGTTCGATCTGTCGGCCGAATATTATTTCGCACCCCAATCGCTGTTTTCGGTCGCGCTGTTCAAGAAGAACATCGCCAGCTTCCCGGTCTCCGGCACCCGCAGCGGCACCTTCGCCTCGACGGGCCTGCCGCTCAGCGTGATCCCGGCAAGTTCGCCGGCCGCCCAGGCGCCGGAAGGACAGCTGTGGCAGATCAGCGGCCCCGTGAATGGCGAGGGTGCGTCGTTGAAGGGCATGGAAATCTCGCTCCAGGCGAGCTTCACCTTCCTGCCGGGCTTCCTCAAGAACTTCGGTTTCCTCGCCAACGCCACCTTCGTCGACTCCAGCGCCAGCTATTCGCAAGGTGGTCCGGCGACCGAGGTGATCCAGCCCGGCGTCAGCCCAACCGGCGCACCCATCCCCGGCGGCACGCTCGGCGCGCTTCCCAACACCACCCGGGACGCGACGCTCTACGGCCTGTCGAAGCGCGCCTACAACGGCACGCTCTACTATGAGGATGCGAGGTTCTCCGCGCGCGCATCGGTCAGCTATCGCAGCCCGTACATCGACGGTGCCTCGGCGACCGGCAACCTGTTCGAAGGCTATGACGAGACGGTCAACGTCGACGCATCGCTCCGGTACAAGGTGACGCCGAGCTTCGAGCTGTCGCTGGAAGGCACCAACCTGACCGACGAATATCGCGATCGGTGGGTCGATATCGACGCGAAGCGCAACTACGAGTCCAACCACTTCGGGCGGACATTCCTGATCGGCGGCCGGTTCAAGATGTAGGTCGTCCCGGGCGCCCCGCTCCCCTCCCTTGGGGCGCCCTTCTTTTCTTCCGCGGGAATTCTGCATGATCGATCGGCGACAGACGCTGGCCGCGCTCGGCTCCGTGATGGCCGCGGCCGCCGCAGGCTCCGCGCGGGCCCAGCAACCCACCCCGCCCGCCCGGGGCACGTCCCCCGATCCCACCGAGGTCCTCGAGCTGTGGCCGAACGGCGCTCCCGGCACCCCCGCCACGCTGCCGGTGGAGCGGATCGAGGAACGCAGCAAGGATCCCGCCCTTTCCGACCGCGCCGTGACCGGCACCCACCGCCCGCGCCTCGTTGTGTTCCGTCCGCGCAAGCCTAACGGCTCGGCGCTGATGGTGGCGCCTGGCGGCGGCTATGTCCGCGTCGTCCTCGACAAGGAAGGCTTCGAGATCGGCCGCTGGCTCGCAGAGCGGGGGTGGACCGTGTTCGTGCTCTTCTACCGCCTGCCAGGCGATGGCTGGGCGGCGGGTCCCGACACCCCGCTCCAGGACAGCCAGCGGGCGATGCGCCTCATCCGCTCGCGTGCGCAGAGCTACGGCATCCGTCCGGATCGCGTCGCCGCGATGGGCTTTTCCGCCGGCGGCCACGTCTGCGGCGACCTCGCCACCCGCTACGATGCGCGCGTCTATGCGCCGGTGGATGCCGCGGACCGGCTGAGCGCCCGTCCCGACATTGCCGCCCCGATCTACGCCGTGCAGTCGATGCGCCTCCCCTTCGCCCACGGCGGATCGCGCAAGCAACTGCTTGGCGCCAACCCCACGCCCGCGCTCGAAGCTGCGCACAGCCCCGAGGACAACGTCCGTGCCACCACCCCGCCCTGCTTCCTGGTCCATGCCGAGGATGACGCGACGGTGCCGGCCGAAAACAGCCTCGCGCTGCGCGCCGCTCTCAAGCGCGCGGGCGTACCGGTGGAGACGCACCTGTTTACCGAGGGCGGCCACGGCTTCGGCATCCGCGGTGCGGCGGGCAAGCCGGCGGGGATCTGGCCCGAACTGTTCGCGCGCTGGGCAAAGACCCACGGCTTCGGCTGAACGCGAACCGGTGTCGCTGACACCGCTATCAGATTTGGATTGGAGGAGCTCCAGGTGGCGACCGTATTGCAGCAGAATATCGAACGCATCGCCGATACCTTCGTGCGAGCGCGCCGTGAGGGCATGGCGATCGTCCACTATCCCGGCACCATCCCCGCTGCGCTGGCAGAGGCCTATGCGGTGCAGGATCGCGCCCTCGCGCTCGACGGCCGCCGCGTCGCGGGGTGGAAGGTCGGCAAGATCGACCCGCCGATCGAAGGCGTGAACCGCCTCGCCGGCCCGATCTTTGCCGACCAGATCGTCACCGCCACGGGCGCCGGAACGCCGGTCGCCATGCCGGTATTCCGCGGCGGCTTCGCCGCAGCCGAGGCCGAGTTCCTGCTGCGCGTCGGCACTGCGCCCGATCCCGCCAAGCTCCACTATACGATGGAGGAGGCGATCGACCTGATCGACGCCGTCCACGCGGGCATCGAGATCGCCAGCTCTCCCTTTTCCGGCATCAATGCGCTCGGTGCCACCGTCACCATCTCCGACTATGGCAACAACAACGGCCTGGTGATCGGCCCGGCGATCGACAACTGGCGCGACGCCAACATCACGGACTGGCCGGTCGAGCTCACCATCGACGGCGCCCCGATCGGCGCCGCCACCGCCGCCACCATGCTTGACGGACCCTTCGGCGCGGCGCGTTTCCTGTTCGAGCTGCTCGCCGCCCGCGGCATCGCGCTCCAGCCGGGCGACTGGATCTCGTCCGGTGCCGTCACCGGCGTCCACCTGGTGTCGGTCGGCGCCCGCGTCGACGTCCGCTTCGACAACCGCCTCGCCACCGCCTGCACCATCGTGGCGCGGTGACAAGTCCCGCTCGTCCCGCCCCAACCTCCCGTACCCCGGCGAAGGCCGGGGCCCAGTTGGGAAAGCCTCTGAACAGCGCGTTCCCGCTCGACCCGTGCCGCAACTGGACCCCGGCCTCCGCCGGGGTACAAGTCCGCCTGAAACTTCCCGCTCGCCGCCCTGACCTGCCACTGTAGAACTACCGCCACCGGCCAAACAGACGGGGACCACCCCGCACCTCCGCCGGCCCGAGGAGAGAGAATGACCCGTTCCCCCGTTTCCGCGCTGGCCCTCGCCGTCGCCCTCCTCGCCGTCCCGGCCGCAGCCCAGACCCAGGCACCTGCCGCCGACCAGAGCCTGATCTTCCACGCCACCCTCGACACCGGCTTCACCGCCGAGCACGCAGCCGGCGACCCGGTGCCCAACTTCCGCAGCGGCATGAGCACCGTCGCCGATGGCGCCATCGGCGGCGCGGCGCGCTGGTCGGACGCGGGCTACGTCGCCTGGAAGGCACCCGGCAACATGCGCGCCGAACGCGGCACCCTCGCCTTCTGGTGGCGTGCGCGCGATCCCTTGAACGACGTCCCCTTCGTGATCTTCCGCACCGGATTTGCCGATCACACCAGCTGGGACATGGCGTTCCTGCGCATCGACTGGAACGGCCACGGCTTCGACGCCTTTGTCACCGACGCCAACCTCGCGCGCATCCGCGTCTCCTACACCATCCCGGAAATCCAGGATCCCAACGCCTGGCACCACCTCGCCTTCGCCTGGGACGAAACGGTGGGCGTCCGCCTCTATGTCGACGGACGCGAAGTCGCCGCCAAACGCCAGACTGCCGATCTCGACTCCGGCCTCGACCAGTTCGGTCTCGCCGGCCGCGTGATCTCGCCCCACCAGGTGCAGAGCCGCTATAATTTCATGCGTGGTTCCGACGTGGACGACCTGCGTGTCTATGATCGCATGCTCGGCGCCACCGGCGTGACGGCGCTCGCCGCCAAGCAGGAGCCCGCCGCACCCCCGGCCGACGATGCCGCCGCCCGTCGGACCGCCTGGCTCCACCGCTATGGCTGGGACCGGCAGAGCCCGCCCGTCCTCACCGACTCCGCCACCACCATCCGCAAGGTCGAGTTCGCCGACGCGAAGGACCTGAAGCAGTGGATGTGGAAGGGCGTCGACGGCATCCCGGAGACGACCTGGCCCGGCGTCTACAACCGATCGAAGCTCCCCGGCCGCGACGACTATTTCCAGCTCCCCGACTGGAACGTCTATGTCGAGGGCGGCAAGACCTATGACCTCGCCGTCCCCGCGGGCGAGCGCTTCAACCGCGTTGCCATCCGCGGCGCCGCATACGGCACGCTCGCCTATGCGCCCGACGGCGGCGACTATGCGACGCTGGCCAAGCGGCCCCAAGGCGTGGTCCGCACCAGCGACAGCTTCGCCACGAAGACAGGCGGGCGCCTGCGCTTCACAAACGTGATGCAGGAACAGCCCATCCAGGAGATCTGGGCCTACAACGTCACGGCAGGAACGCCGGCCAAGGGCCTGTTCAGCCTCGATTATGTCGTCGATGCCAGGGCATCGTCGCGGCTCCCCGCCCTTTCCGCGCTCAACGCCTATGTGGCGGGCCGCTATGCCCCCGACGAGCAGGCCACCGCCGTCGCCATGCCGGCCGGCGGGATCAAGACGGCGGTGGGTGCCGGCAGCTCGGCCGAGACCGGCGCTGCCGTGCGCCGCGCCGATGCCCGCCCGATCGTCCACCTGCTGGTTCCCTCCAACTTCGGCGACGCCTTTCCGGACAGGCCGCTGGCGCGCGCCTGGGACTATGGCTGGCAGAACCTCCACGCCGGGCTCGATGGCATCGCCATCGACCTGCCGGCGATGCAGCTGAAACCTGACGCCAAGGGCCTGATCCCGCTCAGCATCACCGTCCACGATCCGATCTGGCCCGATCGCCAGATGATCGACGTACAGGTCTCGGTCCGCCCGGGCGAGGCGCGCACGCTGTGGTTGGACCTGCGCGACCGCATCCTCACCAACGACAGCCTCTATCTTACGATCGCGTCCGCAGCTCCCAATTTCAGCGCCGATGCGCTGAACGGTGCCAAGCTGCGCCTCGTCTTCAAGGATCGCGCCGAGGCCGCCCGCGAGCATGTCGCCGACCGCTTCAACCAGGTGAAGGACAATTGGGGCTTCCTGGTCGAGGAGCACACCGCCTCCAAGAACGCCGGCCTCTATCGCCGCCTATTCGCCGACATCTCTGACCTGCTGCGCGTCGATCCCGACCATGCGGAGGCGCGGCGCTACTGGGCGGACATCAACTACCGCCCCGAGAACATGCCGGCCTTCACCCAGCCGCAGCCGCGCGCGGGCGTGCCGCTCTGGGCGTTCCGACAGCTTGAGGACCTGAAGCTCGCCCGCCCCTTCGTGAACTGGTGGATCGACGAGCGCCAGGTGCCGTACGGCGACTTCGGCGGCGGCATCTCCGACGACACGGACCTCACCCAGCAATGGCCCGGCCTAGCGCTGATGGGCGTCGATCCCGACAAGATCAACGCGTCGCTGCGCGCGCTGGACGAGGCCGTCTACAGGAACGGCATGATCGAGAACGGTCTGGGCGTCCTCACCACCGACGAGCTCCACGCCTATGAGGAAGGCCTCAACGCCGACGCCGAACGCCTCTACCTCAACTGGGGCGAGCCGCGCACGGTCGAGCGGATCATGGCCACGACCAAGGCGCTCGGCGGCATCATCACCCGCAACCCCGCCGGCCATCTCCATTTTTCCTCGAACTGGTACGGCGCCCGCAAGGTCTACCGCGAGGGCGCGTTCGAGTGGCAGAAACCCTACAGCTTCACGGTCCTCCACGGCCCGATCCTGCTCGGCCTCTACAACGCCAGCCCCGCCGCACGCGATCTGGTGACCGGCGTCGTCGACGGCCTGATGGCGCACGGCACCCAAGGAGCGGACGGCAACTGGAGCTATCCCAACGAGGTCAACTGGCGCACCGATGCCACTCGCGTCGGCGACGGCGGCGGCGCCACCACCCCGCTCCAGTCCGCCTGGGCATCCTGGCGCTTCACCGGCGACGCGAAATACCTCCGGCCGATCGAAATGCGCCTCGCGAAAGCCGGGCTCGGCGCGCTCGCCGAGTTCAATGAGAACGCCTTTCACGCCCTCCCGATAGGCGGCCAGCTCCTCGCAACCGCACCGGCCAAGGCCGAGGCTTCGGGCGATCCCTTCGCGCTCTACAGCGCCTGGGCCGCGACCGGCGATCGCAGTTGGCTCGAACGCCTCCACGCCGACGCCGTCGCCGACAAGGCGCAGCACATGTACATGTACACCGAAGGGCACTGGTGGTCCGATCGCGTCGACCAGCCCAACGAGATCCTGCAACGCGAGCGCCTGGGCGGCATTGCCCTGCGTCGCAACCAGACCTGGCCCGGCAACACGGTCAGCTGGCGCTTCGACCAGCCCGAGGCCGCGACCCAGGTCGCGATCCTCGTTCCCAACCCCAAGCCCGACGCCTTCCGCGTCATCGCCTACAACACCACCAACCAGCCCCAGCGCGCGACCATGACCGGGTGGACGGTAACCGCCGGCACCTGGACGATGAAGGCCGCCACCAGCAGCGACGGCGGCACCACCCTCACCCCCGCCGACAGCCGCCAGCTCACCCTCGAGCGCAGCGCTTCGACCGAGGTGACCTTCGCGCCCGGCACCACCACCGTGCTCGACTTCACCCTCGATCAGGCGAGCGGCCCGGTCGAGCAGCGCCCCGACCTCGGCATCGGCACCGACGACGTGATCGTACAGGGCCGCCGCGTGTCCGTGACGGTCCACAGCCTCGGCTCGCAACCTGTGGCCGGCGGCGCAGTGACGCTGGTCGACGGCGCCGGCCACGAGGTCGCCCGCGCCGCCGTGCCCGCGCTCGCCGCCCCAACCGACCTCACGCCCAAGACCGCCATCGTGCGCCTGAGCATCCCCGGCGGCGTCGATCCTGCCACCCTTTCGGTCCGCATCGCCCTTCCCGGCGATGCTCCGGAGGTGACACGCCAGAACAACCAGGTCCCGCTCGCCGGGCTCGTGCGGAAATGAAGGCGACACGGCGCACCGTGCTGGCCGGGCTTGGCGTCCTCGCCACCCCGGCACTCGCGCTCGGGGGCCGGGCCGACCTTCGCGCCGCCCTGGACGCGGCCGAGAAGGACGGCGACCCCGCGCACCTCGCGGGCTTCGACGCCCGGACGCTCCCGCCCGGCCAGCGCCTCGACCTGCTCACCGCCCGCGCCGGGCTCGCGACCGACGCGAAGCTCGCTACCGCCACCGGTACCGAGCGCTACGCCCTTCTCCTCCAGCAACGCAGCGGCAGCAACGTCACGCCCGAACGCACCCGCGAGCGGCTGACGCGCGAGCTCGAGCACCTCACCGCGCGCGCCGACCGGCTGTTCCGCGGCCTCGGCCGGACGCGAGGCGCGATCGGCGAGCGCTACCGCGCCCTCTTCGCCGACCCGCAATGGCACTATCCAGACAGCGGCGCCGGCCGCGACCGAGCCACCGCCGACATGAACCGCGTGCTCGACGCCGCGCGCGCGCGCGTCCCCGCGCTGCTCGGCCCCGTCCCGCCCTTCTGCCTCGACGTCACGGCACGCCGGCTCTCACCCGCCGAACTCGCCGCCGGCCGCGGCGGCTATCGCGAGCTGCCGACCCCGGGAAAGCCCGGCGCCTACGTCGTCGACCTCAAGGATATCGCCCGCCGCCCGAGCTGGAGCCTGACGGGCGCCGTCCACCACGAGCTGCTCCCGGGCCACATGACGCAGATGCCGATGGAGGTGCTTGCCCACCCCCATCCGCTGCGCCTGCGCTACGCCCCCTCCTATGCCGAGGCGTGGGGGATGTATGCCGAACAGCTCGCCGCCGCCGACGGCGTCTACAAGGGCGACCCGCTTGGCGAGCTCGGTCACATCCACTGGCTGTTGTTCCGCGTCACCCGCGGCCTCGCCGACCTCGGCATCCACCTGGACGGATGGAGCATCGACCAGGCCCGTGCACAACTGATCGTCTGGCAAGGCGAGCCCGGCTATTTCGCCCCGTTCGAGATCGACCTGCCCCGCATCGCCAAGGAACCCGCCACCCGTGCCGCAGAGGCCATGGCCTGGCTGGACCTCGCCGACACCGCTGCCCGCGTACCGGTTGCGAGGCGCGTGGCGTTCCACCAGGCCATGCTCCGCCACGGCCGCATGCGCACCGAAGCCTATGGTGACTGGAAGCGCCTGGCCTGAACCACTCCCGTACCCCGGCGAAGGCCGGGGCCCAGTCGGGAAGGCCCCGGAAGAACGCGCACCGATCGCCACTGCACCGCAACTGGACCCCGGCCTCCGCCGGGGTACAAGAAGAAGAGTAGCCCGCTTCTAGCCCTCACCGGGCTCCCGGGCCCGGCGGAACCCGGTTCCGTCCCCTACAACGCCCGATACCGGAAATCCCGGAACCGTGCTTCGCCCGTCCCGGCCGAATACAGCCCTGGGCGCAGCATCAGGAACCCGCCCCGCACATTATGGTGGTACCCCGACACCTCCATCCCGCGGTCGAAACGCTTCCACGTTCGCCCGTCATCGCCGCTCAGGTGGATGGCCACGATGTGCTCCTTGTTCGCCACCCGCATCCGCAGGCGCCGGCCATAGGGGTTCGCCGGCCGCCCGCGCTCGATCCCGTACTGGTGCGTCACGAACCGGGTCTCGTCGAAGCCAAGCCCACAATAGAGCTTGTCGTCATAGAACAGCACCAGCCCCGCAGTCCCGCCGGCTGCGATCTCGATCGTGCATTCGAACTGGTACGCCCGGTCGCCCGCGATCAGCATCAGCGGCGAGGAGTCGCTTGGAGCCTTGCCGGTCGCCTTCAACACCAGCGTGCCATTCTCCACCCGCGCCCGAGCGGCCTCGTCCGGTCCGGGCTGAAAGAAATTCCACTTCGCCCCCAGCTGCAGGGTGCGAAAATCGTCCGACAGCGGCTGCCCATGCTGCAGCGCCGTCCCGCCCTTCGGCTTGGCGATCGGCTGCGACAGGTCCCCGCCCTTCATCCGGAACCAGCCATCGGCGGTCCATTCAATCGGGTCCAGCAGCGCCTGCCGCCCCAGCGTCCAGAACCCGTTCTCGAACCCGTGGTACACCGACCACCAGCTCCCGTCCGGCGCCTCGACCAGGCTCGCATGGCCGCGTGACCACCAGCGCTCCGATACATCCTCGGTCCGCACTACTGGATTGGTCGGATCATTCTCCCACGGCCCGTGGAGCGAGCGCGATCGGGCCACGATCACCATGTGTCCGGTGGGCGGTCCCGCCGTCCCGCCGACCGCGGTGAGCTGGTAATACCAGCCGCCGTGCCGCACGATCTTGGGGCCCTCGGGCGAGAAGCTCTCGACGTCCCACTCGTCCGGATAGCGCCAGGGGTCATAGACATGCTCGACCTTGCCAACGGTCGACAGCCCGTCGTCCGACAGCCGGATGCGGTCGCCGCCCGACAGAAACAGCCAGCGCGAACCATCCTCGGCCACCGCATGGCACGGGTCGATATGCTCGTGCAGCCCCAGCGACTTGGGATCGGACCACGGCCCGTCGATGTGATCGGCCCAGCTGACATAGATGTCGTTCGGCTCGGCCTTGACCGGGATGTAGAGGAAATACCGCCCCTTGTGCTTTTCCAGGCTCACCGCCCACACCGATCCGATGTTGCGGTTGAGGGCGGCCTTGCGCGGCTGCCAGTTCACCAGGTCGCGGCTGTGCCAGATCGTCAGCCCGGGATAGCTGTCGAAGCTGGAGAAGGTCATGTAGTAATCGCGCCCATCCTTCAGGATGGCCGGATCGGGATGGTCGCCGGCCAGCAGCGGGTTCAGGAATCTCCCGTCGCCCAGGTCCGCGATCCGCTGGTTGTCGAAGCCCCGCTTCCAATCCGTGGCCGGACCCGCGTCGCAAGCCTCAGGTGCCGCTGCCCGTACGGGCGTTCCGCCCAGCATTGCCGCTGCACCGCCGGCAAACGCCGTCCCCAGCGCGTCGCGCCTGCTCAATCCCATCGCACTTCTCCAGCTTGGGGGTGCGGCAGCGGGCGGCGTGCGTGCGCCGCCCGCGCCTGCCTTCAGACTTCCTGCGCGCGCGCCAGCTTGGGCGACAGCAGGTGGACGCACAGCAGCGCCAGGAAATAGGCCGAGCCCGCCACCGCGAACAGCGGCACATAGCTGCCGATGCTGTCGAGGACATAGCCTGCGTACTTGGCCATCAGCATGCCGCCGATTGCGCCCACGGTGCCGCCGATGCCGACCACCGAACCCACCGCCGCACGCGGGAACAGGTCGGACGGGAGGGTGTAGAGGTTGGCCGAGAACGCCTGGTGCGCCGCGGTCGCAACGCCGATCACCAGCACCGCCAGCCACAGATTGTCGATCGACTGGGCAAAGAACACGGGCACCACCGCGCAGGCGCAGATGAACATGGTCATCTTGCGCGCGTAGTTGACGCTCTTGCCCGCGTTGATGAACCGGCCCGACAGCCAGCCGCCCGCGACGCTGCCCAGATCGGACAGCAGATAAATGGCGACCAGCGGCGGCCCGAAGCTCAGCAGGTCCAGGTCATAGCGTTCGCCCAGATAGCCCGGCAGCCAGAACAGGAAGAACCACCAGATCGGGTCGATGAAGAACTTGCCCAGCGCATAGGCCCAAGTCTCGCGCACGCGGATCAGCCGCTTCCACGGGATCGCCGTCACCGGATCGGCCGGATCCTGCTCGATCCAGGCGCGCTCCTCATTGGTCACCTTGGGGTGCTCACTGGGGCGTCGATACATCATCAGCCAGGCGACCAGCCACAGCAGGCTGACCAAGCCGGTGATGATGAACGCCGCGCGCCAGCCATAGGTGACAGTGATGATCGGAACCACCAGCGGCGTGATGATCGCGCCCACATTGGCGCCGGCGTTGAACACGCCGATCGCCAGTGCCCGTTCGCGCGCCGGGAACCACTCGGTGACCGCCTTGATGCTCGCGGGGAAATTGCCGGATTCACCCAGGCCCAGGCCGAAGCGGGCAATGGCGAATTGGGTGACGCTGTACGCGCCGCCATGGGCGATGTGTGCGATCTGCCAGATGACAAAGGCGATGGCATAGCCGAAGCGCGCGCCGATCACGTCCATGATCCGGCCGAAGCCCAGATAGCCGATCGCATAGGCGAACTGGAAAAAGAAGATCACGTCGGCGAAGTCGGTCTCGCTCCAGCCGAGGTCCGCCGACAGCGTCGGCTTGAGCACGCCGATCATCTGCCGATCGACGTAGTTGATCACCGTCGCCGTGAACAGGAGCGCGACGATCCCCCAACGATAGCGACCCGCCCGCGCTACCGCGCCTGCAATCGGATCAGCCCGTCCGTTCTCCATGCTTCGTCTCCGACATACTCTCCTGCCGGGCGGCGGCCTCTATCGTGCCGCTCACCCGAAGTGTTCCAAACCGCGCCTCGACCCGTGCCCCGACCGCCACCTGGTGGACGCCGGTCACCGCGCCTGAGGAGACCCATTGCCCCGGCTCCAGCGTCCGACCGCGCGCAGCCAGACTCTCGACCAGGAACGCGACGGCTCCGAACGGGCCATCGAGCATGGTGCGCGCGCTCGCCTCACCGACGCAGGTGCCGTCGACGAAGGTCGCAACCTGCCAGTCCTCAAAGGCCCGGCTCGACCAGTCCGCCACCGGCGCGCCGATCAGCAATGCGTTATGATTGCCGAAGTCGCTGATCGTGACCAGCGGTCCGTCCGCATTAATCCCCGCATAGGGCGAACTCGCGATCTCGAACCCGACATGCACCGCGTCGACCAGCTCGACGGCTTCCTCCAGTGAGATCCGCTGCGTACCCGGGCGTGGCGAATGGCCGATGCGCAGCAGATATTCGGCTTCCACCGCGGCAAAGCCGCCCGCGATCACCGGCAGCGCCGCCGGATCGTCGCTGGCGCTCTGGATCTGGTCGGCAAAGATCGGCCCTGCGAGCCGCGGCACGCCCAGCGTGTCGCTGTGGGGCGCCGGAACGCGGCCCACCTTCCACCCGGCGACGGCACCGCCACGCAAGGAGATTGCATGGTCCTGCACGCGATAGGCCGTGGCCAGCGAGGTCGGGCGCCCGCCCGGATAGATGGGAAGCGCCGCACCCGCACGCCGAGCCTCCACAAAGGCCCGTGCGATCGCCTCTTCCCCACTCATCGACAGAACATCCTCAGCATTTCGCAGGCATGGCTATTGGAAACCGGTGTCAGGAGCAAGGCCGATTGTGAGTTTGCGGCTCAAGGCGGACTCAGAACCCCTTCAGCAGACAGCCGGCCGCGTTGCGTTTGGAAGCGCAGAGGCAGTTCAAGATAGCGTTACCATTTTCGTTGACCGTCTGCCGTCAATGTGCACAGTTTGGTCCAAACAGAAAAACTGGGGAGGTGTCGCGTGGCTCGCACGTTGCTGATCGGACTTCTATTGCTGTCGTCGGTTGCGCCAGTCAGCGTGGCCACCGCGCAGTCCGCGCCTTCGGAGCTCCGCTATCGGAATCCGCAGCTGCCCCCTGCCGAACGCGCCCGCGATCTCGTCTCCAGGATGAGCCTTGAGGAAAAGGCGCTCCAACTCGGCCACGATGCGCCTGCTCTGCCCCGGCTGGACATCCCCAAGTACAACTGGTGGAACGAGGGGCTGCATGGCGTGGCGCGCGCCGGCATCGCAACGGTATTTCCGCAAGCCATCGGTATGGCGGCGACATGGGACGTCGATCGGATGCGGGATACCGCCGACGTGATCTCTACCGAATTCCGCGCCAAATATCTCGAGCGGCGCCATCCCGACGGCGGAAGCGACTTCTATCGCGGGCTCACCGTGTGGTCGCCCAACCTCAACATCTTTCGCGATCCGCGCTGGGGACGCGGGCAGGAGACCTACGGCGAGGACCCCTATCTGACGGGCCAGATCGGCACCGCCTTCATCCGGGGCCTGCAGGGCGACGATCCGAAGTACTTCAAGACGATCGCGACCTCGAAGCATTTTGCGGTCCATTCCGGCCCGGAAAGCAACCGCCACCGCGAAGACGTGTACCCGAGCCTCCACGACCTGGAGGACACCTACCTGCCGGCGTTTCGCACCACGGTGACGGAGGGCAAGGTCGCCTCCATCATGTGCGTGTACAATGCGGTCTGGGGCGTGCCGGGCTGTGCCAACGCGGTGCTGCAGCAACAGTATCTGCGCCGCGACTGGGGCTTTCAGGGCTATGTAGTCTCCGACTGCGGGGCAGCGGCGAACATCTATCGCAAGGACGCGCTGCACTACACCAACACCGCTCCGGAAGGTGTCGCAGCCGGCTTCGAGAACGGCATGGACCTGATCTGCGGCGACTACCGCAACGGCATGACGACCGATCCGGAGAACATCGTCGCAGCCGTCAAGGCGGGGCATATGAGCGAGGCGACCGTGGATCGGTCGCTCCAGCGCCTGTTCGAGGCACGCATCCGGCTCGGCCTGTTTGACCCGCAGCTGCCGTTCCCGGCCATCACGGCGAAGGACTACGACACGCCCGCGCATCGCGCCAAGTCGCGCGAGATGGCCGAGGCTTCGATGGTGCTGCTGAAGAACCAGGGCAACCTGCTGCCGTTCAAGAGCGCGCCGCGCACGATCGCCGTCATCGGGCCTAACGCCGACAGCTTCGATACGCTGGTGGGCAATTACTACGGCACGCCGTCCCGGCCGGTGACGGTGCTCGACGGCATTCGCGCGCGCTATCCCAACGCGCGGATCCTGCATGCGCAGGGCGTCGGCCTCATCGGGCCGGCAGAAGCGCCGGTGCCGGACGCTGCTTTCCGGGGGCTCCGCGTCCAGCATTACGCCAACCGCGACTTGCAGGGGGCGCCGAGCGCCACGGAAGCCGCAATCAACGCACGGGTGGAGTGGAGCGGCGACCGCGAAAGCTCCGCACGCTGGACGGGCACGCTGGTGGCCCCGGAAACCGGCGAGTATCGCTTCCGCTTCTCCAGCGAGAACGGCTACCGCGTCTGGGTCGACAACAAGCTGGTCGTGGACGAGTGGGGCGTGGGCGACGCACCCTCGATCCTGTCGGGATCCATCCGCCTGAAGCGGGGCAAGAGCTATGCCGTCCGCGTCGAAGGTTTCCAGCGCGGCGCGCGCGGCGAGCAGCAGCTTCTGTGGAGCCTGCCGAGCGCCAATGGCGACGATGCGGTCGCGGTCGCCAGCCAGGCCGACGTCGTGATCTTCGCAGGCGGGCTTTCCGCCCGCATCGAGGGCGAGGAGATGAAGGTCCAGGCGAAGGGCTTTGCCGGCGGTGATCGCACCAGCCTCGACCTGCCCGAGCCCCAGCAAAAGCTGCTCGAACGGGTCCATGCCACCGGCAAGCCCATCGTCCTGGTGCTGATGAACGGGTCGGCGCTGAGCGTGAACTGGGCCGACAAGAACATCCCGGCGATCGTCGAGGCCTGGTATCCAGGTGGCGAGGGCGGCCATGCCGTCGCCGGCCTTCTCGCCGGAGACTATAGCCCGGCCGGACGCCTCCCGGTCACCTTCTACAAGTCCGCCGACGATCTGCCCGCGTTCGACGATTACGCGATGAAGGGGCGGACCTACCGCTATTTCAACGGGGAGGTTCTCTACCCGTTCGGCCATGGCCTTTCCTACACCGATTTCGCCTATCGGAATGCACGCGTCAGCGACAAGACGATCCAGGCGGATGGCTCGGTGACGGTGTCGGTGGATGTCACCAACGCGGGCGGCATGGACGGCGACGAGGTCGTCCAGCTCTACGTCGCGCATCCCGGCAAGGCCGGCGCTGCCATCCGCACGTTGCAGGGCTTCGAAAGGGTGCACCTGAAGAAGGGCGAGACGCGCACGGTTCGCTTCGCGCTGAAGGACCGACAGCTCAGCTACGTGGACCCGCAGGGGCGCCGTCGCATTTCCACCGGCCAGGTCGACCTTTGGGTTGGCGGCGGCCAGCCGGTATCCAGGCCGGGGCACACCCCGGCGGCCGGAGCAGCCGCTTCATTCGCAGTCTCTGGCGAGAAGCTGCTGCCGCGCTGAAACACTGCCAGTGGCTCGGATCACGTCGCTGCCGGTTCGGATCATCGGACGCACCCCTGCCGCAGGGGTGCGTCGAAATGCCGCTGGCAAACAACTTCGCTCGGTCGCTATGGATGCGCCATGACCAAGGCCTCCCAGCCCACCATCAACGACGTCGCGCGTCTCGCCGGCGTTTCGAAGAAGACGGTCAGCCGCGTCATCAACAACAGCGACCTCCTGAACGAGGACACGCGCAAGCGCGTCGAGCAGGTGATCGCCGAGCTGGGTTATACGCCCAATCCGCAGGCGCGTGCGCTGGCGCTGCGCCGGAACTTCGTGATCGCGCTGATCCACGACAATCCCAATGCGCAGATGGTGCTGGGCGTGCAGCACGGACTTCTGGAGGTGCTGCGCGACACCGAATTCGAGCTGCTGGTCCACCCCGTCGACCGCGGTGACCCGGAGATGCTGGGCGAGATCCGCCGCTTCCTCGAACGCCAGCGCCCCTATGGCGTGATGCTGTTGCCGCCCATTTCCGAGAACGACCAGCTCGCCGGTCTCTGCGCGTCCATCGGCTGCCGCTATGTCCGCATGGGATCGGCCCCGTTCGATGTGCCGGAGCACATGGTCGCCTCCAACGACCGCGAAACGGTCCGGCACGCGATCGGCCATCTGATCGAAGCGGGTCATCGCCACATCTGCGTCATCGCGGGTCCCCGCGGCTTCCGCTCCGCGCTCGAACGCCAATCTGGCTACGAGGAAGCGATGAAGGCTGCCGGACTGCCGTTCGACCGCACCTGGATCGCCCCCGGCGACTATACTTTCGATTCCGGCATGCGCGCGACCGAGCGGCTGCTCGACCTCTCGCCCCGTCCCACCGCGATCTTTTCCTCCAACGACGAGATGGCGGCCGGCGCCATCCATGTTGCCCGACAGCGCGGGCTGGAGATTCCGGCCGATCTGTCGATCATCGGCTTTGACGACACCACCATTGCGTCGCACCTCTGGCCGCCGCTCACCACGGTACGCTGGCCGATCGAGACCATGGCACGGGCGGCCGCGCTCAAGCTCATCGGCAACAGTGTCGGTGACGAGGACGGCGAGCACGCACTGTTCCTCTCGACGCTAATCCGGCGTGCCTCGGTCGCGGCACCATCGCTCTAAAGATATCTGACAAATTGGCTGGACAGTATCCAGCCGCTTTTGCATCCTCCCGCCCATTGCCGGCGGGCCGCCCGCCTCCCTTTCTGCCCGAGGCCGTTCGATGACCCAGCTTTCGCTTCACCCTGATCGGCTGCTGCCGCCCGATCCGACCACCCGGTCGATTGCGCGGCGGCTGTATGAGCGGATCGCGGGCCTTCCGATCCTCTCGCCCCATGGGCACACCGATCCGGCCTGGTTCGATCGCAACGAGCTGTTCGGCAATCCAGCCAGCCTCCTGATCATCCCGGACCATTATGTCTTTCGCATGCTCTACAGCCAGGGCGTGCCGCTGGAGGAACTGGGCGTACCCCGTGTCGACGGCGGTCCCACCGAGGCCGATCCGCGGGCGATCTGGCGCCGCTTCGCCAGCCACTATTACCTGTTCCGCGGCACCCCATCGCGCATGTGGCTCGACTGGGTGTTCGTCGAGATCTTCGGGCTCGACGAGGTGCTGTCCGCCGCCAACGCCGACACCTATTACGACACCATTGACGCTGCGCTGAAGCAGGAGGCGTTCCGCCCCCGCGCGCTGTTCGAGCGCTTCAACATCGAGGCAATCGCCACCACCGAGGGTCCTCTCGACCCGCTCGACCATCATCGCGCGATCCGCGCGAGCGGATGGCAGGGCAAGGTCATCACCACCTACCGCCCCGACCCCGCGCTCGACCCCGAGTTCGAAGGCTTCCAGGAGAACGTCGAGCGTCTGGGCGAGCTGGGCCGTGAGGACGTGTCGAGCTGGAAGGGCTATCTGCGCGCCCACGAGAACCGCCGCGCCTATTTCCGCGAGGTCGGCGGCGCGACTGCGACCGACCACGGTCACCCAAGCGCCGCGACTGCCGATCTCTCGGAAGCGGAAGCCGAGCGCCTCTATGCCCGCGTTCGCTCCGGCGGCTGCAGGGCCGCCGAGGCCGAGCTGTTCCGCGCCCAGATGCTCACCGAGATGGCCCGGATGAGCATCGACGACGGCATGACGCTGCAGATCCACCCCGGCGTCCACCGCAACCACAATGCGACCGTCATGGCGCAGTTCGGCCGCGACAAGGGCGCCGACATCCCGATCGCGACGGACTTCGTCGGCGCGCTCCATCCGCTGCTCAGCCGCTATGGCTCGGACCCGCGGCTCAACATCATCCTCTTCACCCTGGACGAGGACAGCTATGCGCGCGAACTAGCGCCGCTCGCGGGCCATTATCCCGCGCTGAAGCTGGGTCCGCCCTGGTGGTTCAACGACAGTCCCGAAGGCATGCGCCGCTTTCGCGAGCGGGTGACCGAGACGGCCGGCTTCTACAACACGGTCGGCTTCAACGACGACACCCGCGCCTTCCTGTCGATCCCCGCGCGCCACGACGTTGCCCGCCGGATGGACTGCGCCTTCCTTGCGCGCCTCGTCGCCGAGCATCGGTTGCCCGAGGACGAGGCGCACGAGGTCGCGCAGGCGCTAACCTATGACCTCGTCAAGCAGGCCTACAAGCTGTGAGCGCACGCCTTTCGAACGCGACCATGGCAACGCTGCCCGCCGAAGTCGCCCGCCCGTCCTATGACCGCGCCGCGGTGAAGGCGGGCGTCGTCCACCTGGGCATCGGCGCCTTTCATCGCGCACATCAGGCCGCGGTATTCGACGCCGCGCTCACCGCAGGAGACCTGCGCTGGGGCATCATCGGCGTATCGCTGCGGTCTCCGAGCGTGCGCGACCAACTGGTACCGCAGGACGGGCTCTATACGCTGGTCGAGCGCGAGGGCGGCGCCCGGCGCCTGCAGCTGATCGGGGCGGTGCAGACCGTGCTGGTGGCGCCCGAGGATCCGGCGGCTGTCGTCGCCGCGCTCGCCAGCCCCGACACGCATCTCGTCACGCTGACGATCACCGAGAAAGGCTATAAGCTCGATCCCGCCACCGGCGCGTTGATCGAGGCGGATGCGGATGTCGCCGCCGACCTCGCCAGCCTTGAAGCGCCTCGCACCGCCCCGGGGTTCCTGGTCGCGGCCCTCGCCAACCGCCGCGCTGCGGGCCTTCCCCCCTTCACCGCGATCAGCTGCGACAACCTGCCGCACAATGGTGCGCGGCTGCGCCAGGCGGTGCTGCGCATGGCCGCCGCGCACGACGCGGAGCTCGCCGCCTGGATCGAGGCGGAGGGCGCCTTCCCGCAGACCATGGTCGACAGGATCGTCCCCGCCACCACCGACGCCGATATCGCCGAACTCGCCCGGAGCTTGGGCGTGGAAGACCAGGCGATGGTCAAGACCGAGCCCTTCTCCCAATGGGTGATCGAAGATCGCTTCGCGGGTCCGCGGCCGGACTTCGCAGCGCTTGGCGTCCAACTCACCGACGACGTCGCGCCCTGGGAAGAGGCCAAGCTCCGGCTGCTCAACGGGGCACATTCGGGCATCGCCTATCTCGGCGGTCTCGCGGGCATCGACTTCGTGCACGAGGTGGTGGCGCTGCCCGAAGGCCGTCGCTTCGTCGAGCGGTTGTGGGACGAGGCGGAATCGACGCTGTCGCCGCCGCCCAGCCTCGACGTCGCAGCCTATCGGGCACAGCTGATGGCGCGCTTCGCCAACGCCGCGCTCCAGCACCGTACCCGGCAGATCGCGATGGACGGGTCGCAAAAGCTGCCGCAGCGACTGCTCGCAAGCATCGCCGCGTGTCGGGCGACGGATACCCGCTGCCCCGCCCTGAAGCTCGCCGTTGCCGCCTGGATGCGCTGGCAAGAGGGCATCGACGATCAGGGCAGAGCCTTCACCGTCGACGATCCACTCGCTGCGCGCACCGCCGCGGTACTGGAAGGCACCGTCACGGCCGAGGAGAAGGTGGCAGCGCTGCTCGCGCTCGATGCGATCTTCCCCCCTGCTCTGGCCGAAGACGCCGCTCTGGCACAGCTTCTCGCGGCTTGGCTGCACCGCCTGGAGACGGAGGGCGCCCGCGCGACCCTCGCCCGGCTGTAGGATCAGCGGATCGCGGAAAAACGGTTTGCGCGATCCCGCAACTGGGCCGCCTCGGCCCGGACTCGTTCGAGGGCATCGTTCTGCGTCGCCTCGAGCAGGTGCTCGATCACGCGGCCCAGGTGGCGGCGCATGGCGTGGCGCGCCCCGTCCGGATCGCCCGCAGCGATCGCATCGAGGATGGCACGATGGTCCTCGATGCGCGGTTTCTCCCCTGCCCGCCGCGCGCGGTCGAGCACGGCCATGCAGAGGGGCGAGCGATGCCGCACGTCCCACAGCGTCTCGATCGTCAGCACCATCGCGTCGTTGGCGGTCGCCCGCGCGATCTGGCGATGGAACTCGCGATCGGCATATTCGTCCGGGCTGTCGATCGCGTTCTCGGCGATCATCCGCTCCAGAATGTCGCGCAACGCTGCCACGTCCGCCTCGTTTCGGGTGAGCGCAGCCAGCGCAGCGCACTCCCCCTCCACCAGCCGGCGCGCCTCGATCAATTCGAACGCCCCGATGTCCAGGTCGGACGGCTGCAGCAATCCCGGCGCGTGGGCAGTCACATAGACGCCCGATCCACGCCGCGCCTCGACGAGTCCGAGGATCTCCATGCCGATCACCGCCTCCCGCACCGTCAGCCGGCTGACGCAGAAACGATCGACGAGTTCGCGTTCCGTGGGGAGCCGATCGCCCGGTGCGAAGCGCCCGCTGACGATGTCGGCCTGAAGGGCATCGATGATCGCCTGGTAGAGCTTGCGTCCGGCGGGTCGGGTCATGCTGGGTTCCTGCACGCCGTCAGCCTAGGCGGCACGACTGGCCCTGTCATCCATCGACTTAGACGGTCACACCCTGCTTCCACAGCGCGATTTCCCGCTCGCCGTTGCGCTCGGCGCGTGTCTCTGCACCGGAGGCCGTGGCGATCACCAAGTCGAGCAGCCGTTCGGTCACCGCCTCCGGCGCCTCCCCTTCCAGAAGCGGCCCCGCGTCGAAGTCGATCCATCCCGGCTTACGCTCGGCAAGCCCGGTGTTGGAGGCGATCTTGAGCGTCGGCGCCGGGAAGCCCATTGGCGTCCCGCGCCCGGTGGTGAACAGGATCACGGTCGCGCCCGCGGCCGTCAGCGCCGTTGAGGATACCGCGTCGTTACCCGGCGCTTCCAGCAGCACCAACCCCTTTTGCCGCACACGTTCGCCATAGCGCAGCACGTCGACCACGGGCGCTCGACCCGCCTTCTGCACCGCACCCAGGGACTTCTCGTCCAGCGTCGTGATGCCGCCCGCCTTGTTTCCAGGCGACGGGTTCTCATAGACGGGCTGGCCATGGGCAATGAAATAGCCCTTGAAGTCCTCGACCAGCGTGCAGATCTCGCCGAACACCCCCTCGTCCTTGGCGCGCGCCATCAGGATGCGCTCGGCGCCGAAGATCTCGGGGATCTCGGTCAGCACCGGGGTTCCTCCTGCGTTCGCCACCGCGTCGGCGACGCGCCCGACCAGCGGGTTCGCCGAAACACCCGAGAACCCGTCGGAGCCGCCGCACTTCAGCCCCAGCACCAGTTCCGACAGCGGCACCGGCTCGCGGCGGTCCTGCTCGGCCAACGCGACCAGTTCCTCGATCATCGCGAGGCCGGTCTCATATTCGTCGCTGACCATCTGGGTGGTGAAGGCGCGCAGGCGATTGCGGTCGATGCCGGGCGCGGAGGCGAGCAGCGCGTCCATCTGGTTGTTCTCGCACCCAAGGCCGATCAGCAGTACGCCGCCGGCATTCGGATGCTGCGCCAGGCTCGCCAGCATCGTCCGGGTATGATCGAGGTCGTCGCCCAGCTGGGAACAGCCGTAGGGGTGCGGAAAGGCGTGAATGCCGTCCACGCGACCCGCAAAGCGCCGCGCGGCGAGTTCGGCCAGCCGCCGGGCCGTCGCGCCCACGCAGCCGACCGTGCACAGGATCCAGATCTCGTTGCGCGTACCAACCGCCCCGTTCGCACGGCGGTAGCCCTCGAAGGTACGCGGCGCGGCGGACACGGCGGGGACCGGCGGAGCCGCGGCATAGACATACTGCTGCGCCTCCTCCAGCAGCGTACGCACATTGTGCGTATGGACGTGCGCCCCGGCCGGGATGTCGATCGTCGCGCGTCCGATCGGCCAACCGAACTTCACGACTTCGTCGCCGGTCGCAATCGGCCGCACCGACAGCTTGTGGCCCTTCGCCACCGGGTCGCAGAGCGTCACCGTCGTGTCGCCAACCGTCACCGTCTCCCCTGCCGGCAGGTCGCGCAGGGCAGTGGCCACATCGTCGCGGGGATCGACCTGGAGCGCGGAACGGATCAGGTGCATCGGGAAGGTTCGCCTGTTCGAGACATTACTCAGATAACTTCAGCCGGGCTCGTCTGCAAGGCGTGCCATCGTGCCCATCTACTTGTCTGACCGCGGGCTGCGTACTAGCGTCGTATCCTCCCGATCCGCCGTTCCGGCGGTGCCGTTTCTCCAGAGGTTCGACGCCCATGATGATGACGCAGACCATGCGGTGGTTCGGCCCCGCGGATCCGGTCGCGCTGGCCGATATCCGCCAGGCCGGGGCCAGCGAAGTCGTCACCGCATTGCATGAGGTGCCGAACGGCGCCGTCTGGTCGCGAGAGGCGATCGCCGCTCGCAAGGCGCAGATCGAGGAGGCGGGACTTGGCTGGACGGTGGTCGAGAGCCTGCCGGTGCATGAGGGGATCAAGACCCGCTCGGCCAGCTGGGACCAGTTGATCGACGCGTATCTCCAGAGCCTGCGCAACCTCGCCGCGTGCGGCATCACCGTCGTCACCTATAACTTCATGCCCCTGCTCGATTGGACGCGGACGGACCTTGCGTGGCCGCTACCGACCGGCGCCCGCGCGCTGCGCTTCGATCCGGTCATGGTCGCGGCCTATGACCTGCATATCCTGCGCCGCCCCGATGCCGCCGCGGACTATGATCCCGCGATACGCGATGCCGCCGACCGTGCCCATCACGCCATGGAGGAGGCGGCACGGCTCCGCCTGGAGCGGACCATCATCGCCGGCCTGCCGGGAAGCGAAGAGCATTTCACCTCTGCCGAATTCCTTCGCTGCATCGACACCTACGCGGATGTGGACGCCGCCCGGCTGCGCGCCAACCATTTGGCCTTTCTGGAGGCGGTCTGTCCGGAAGCGGACGCGCTCGGGATCAGGCTCGTCGTTCACCCGGACGACCCCCCCTTCCCCATCTTCGGCCTGCCGCGCGTGGTGAGCACCGAGGCGGACGTTTCGGACCTGTTCGCCCGGGTCCCCAACCCCTCCAACGGGCTCTGCTTCTGCACCGGCTCGTTCGGGGTGCGCGCCGACAACGACCTTCCGGGCATGGTCGAACGGCTGGGCAATCGCATCGGCTTCCTGCATCTGCGGTCCGTCCAGCGCGAGCCGGACGGCGCCTTCCACGAGGCGGAGCACCTGGAAGGCGATGCGAACATGCCCGCTGTCGTCGCGGCGATCTACGCGCTCCAGCAGCGCGAGGGCCGATCGATCCCGATGCGTCCGGATCATGGGCACCAGATGCTGGACGACCTCAACAAGCACACGAACCCGGGATATTCGCTGCTGGGGCGGATGCGCGGGCTGGCCGAGTTGCGCGGTCTGGAGCGCGGCATTGCGCAGGCGGCACGTACTGTCGCCTGAGGCATTTACCGGGAAGTACGCTGGCCGCTCCAGGAGCGAGGAGTGAGACGGGCGCACAGGCCGGCAGCACCCGCCATCGGAGGGCTGTCATCAGCCTGACTTCGGGATGCAACGCGGATTTCGCCGAGCTTACACCGCCCTGACGCACGGCGCGGGCACAGGCACCCCAGGGTAATAGAACTTCGGGGGCTCTGCATGACTTCGAACACGACGGACATCGGCTATGACGATGGCGATATCGACACCAATCGTACCGCTTCGCGGCATCTGAACGATCTGGTCTCCGAGCGCTATTCGCGGCGGCAGACCCTGATGGGCGGGATTTCGGCCATGGCGACGGCCGTGTTCGGCAGCGCGGTGCTGGCCGGATGCAACGACGACGATGACGACACCGGCTCCACGCCCGGCTTCACCGTGTCCGCTACGTCGTCGGGTGAGGCCAAGGCCGGCCGCGTGGTGACGCTGACCGGCACGGTCTCGGGCGGCAGTGCCAGCAGCGTCGCCTGGGCGCAGACGAGCGGCACGTCGGTCACGCTGGTCAATGCCACCTCCAACGTTGCGACCTTCATCGCGCCTGCGGTGGCGACACCGACCAACCTCACCTTCCGCTTCACCGGCGCGGGCGCCAATCTTGCGACCGCCTCGGCGACGGTGACGGTTCTGGTAGGGGCGCCCGAACTGGGCTTCGCGGCGGTACCCAAGAGCCTCGCAGACGTCGTGGCCGTACCTGCCGGCTACACCGTGTCGGTGCTGTACCGCCTGGGTGATCCGATCGCATCTTCGCTCGCGCCCTATGGCAACAACGGCACCGACGGCGACTTCGCCCGGCGCGCCGGCGACCACCATGACGGCATGAGCTACTTCGGGCTTCAGGCGAGCGGCAGCGCGCCCGATGCTGCGAACAGCACACGCGGGTTGCTGGTGCTGAACCATGAAAACATCACCCAGGCGTATCTCCACGCCAACGGGCCCACGTCGGTCGCCGGCGTGCGTCCCGAAGCCGAGGCGCTCAAGGAGATCGAGGCGCATGGCGTCTCGGTGATCGAGGTGACCCGCGGCAGCAACGGCGGATGGAGCTATGCACAGGGGTCGGCCTTCAACCGCCGCATCACCCCCAACACGCCGATGGCGTTCCACGGCCCCGCACGCGGCGACGCCAGCCTGCGCACCGCCTACTCGCCGGACGGCACCGCCGGACGCGGCACGATCAACAACTGCGCCAACGGCTCCACGCCCTGGCACAGCTATCTCACCAATGAAGAGAACTGGGCGGGCTATTTCCGGCGCAACGCGGGCGATGCAGCGACCCGCGCGGCCGCCGGTCGAGCAGCGCAGAATGCATCGCTCGCCCGCTACGGTATCGCGGAAGGCCGCACGGGCAATTACGGTTGGACCACGGTTATGCCCGCCGCGGTCGACAGCACGATCTTCCGGCGCTGGAATGCGACCGCATCGGCAGGCCTACCGGCGAACGGTACCGGCGACTTCCGCAACGAGCCGTTCCAGTTCGGTTGGGTCGTCGAGATCGATCCCTTCGACCTCACCTCCACGCCGCGCAAGCGCACGGCGCTCGGTCGCATGAACCACGAGGGCTGCCAGATCGGCCGCACGGTGGCGGGCGTCCGTCCGGCCTTCTACATGGGCGACGACGCGCAGAACGAGTATATCTACAAGTTCGTGTCGCAGCAGCCCTGGGCAGCCGCAGACGCAAACCGCCCCGACCGTCTGGCGGTAGGCGACAAGTATCTCGACACCGGCACCCTGTACGTCGCCCGCTTCGACGCTAGCGGCGAAGGTGAGTGGCTGCCGCTCGTCTTCGGCCAGGGCCCCCTCACCCCCGCCAATGGCTTCACCAGCCAGGCCGATGTGCTCATCCATACCCGCCTCGCGGCCGATGCGCTGGGTGCGACGCCGATGGACCGGCCGGAGTGGACGGCGGTGAACCCGGTCACGGGCGAGATGTACTGCACGCTCACCAACAACAGCAATCGCGCCGTCGCGCCGGCGAGCGGGAGCCAGCGCCGGGTCGATGCGGCCAATCCGCGCGCGTATCTGGACCCCCGCAGCGACGGCCGCTCGCCCACCCGCGGCAATGCCAACGGGCATGTCGTGCGGCTGCGCGAAGCGGGTGACACGTCGGAGGCAACCAGCTTCACCTGGGACATCTATGCCTTTGGTGCCGGGTCGGATCTCGACCCGGCCGGCATCAACCTGTCGGGGCTCGACGCGACCAACGACTTTTCGTCGCCCGACGGCCTCTGGTTCGGCCTCCCCAGCAATCCGTCGGGACAGGTCACGCCGCTGATGTGGATGCAGACCGACGACGGCGCATTCACGGACCAAACCAACTGCATGATGCTGGCGGCGATCCCCGGCATCGTCGGCGACGGCAAGGCGCAGACGGTGACCAGCACGCTGGACGGCCAGACGGCCACCGTCACGACGCGGGCAGGCCGGGCGCCCGGCGCGACCCTGCGCCGGTTCCTGGTAGGGCCCAAGGAGTGCGAGATCACCGGCATCCACTCCACGCCGGATGGTCGCTCGCTGTTCGTCAACATCCAGCATCCTGGCGAGAACGGAAATCCTGCCAACATCACCAGCAACTGGCCCGCGAACCAGGCGGCCGCGGCGCCCGGCCAGCGTCCGCGCTCGTCCACGATCGTGATCACGCGCGACGACGGCGGCGTCGTCGGCCTCTGATCGGGTGCGTCCTGTTCGGCCAGTGAGGCTGGACAGGACGCGCTCCCCCCGACCGGCGAGAGGGACGGCGCGCCCCCAGGAGCAGGAACGGCTTTAATGCCCCCCTGCCCGCTCCTATCTACGCGCGACAAAGGGGGCCTCATGCCAGAACCGATCCTCGCCGTGAGCGGCGTGTCCAAGACCTACAAGGGCGGCTTCACCGCACTCCACGACGTCGACCTCGCCATCAACAAGGGCGAGATTTTCGCGCTGCTGGGCCCGAACGGCGCCGGCAAGACCACGTTGATCAGCATCATCTGCGGCATCGTGACGCCGTCGACCGGGACGATCCGGGTTGCCGGTCACGACGCAATTAGCGACTACAAGGCCGCCCGGCGCCTGATCGGCCTCGTTCCCCAGGAGCTTTCGGTCGACATGTTCGAGACCGTGCTCGCCACCGTCACCTTCTCACGGCGGCTGTTCGGGCGATCAGGCCACAGCGCCTACATCGAGCAGGTGCTGCGCGACCTGTCCTTGTGGGACAAGCGCAACGCCCGGATCATGGAACTGTCCGGCGGCATGAAGCGCCGCGTCCTGATCGCAAAGGCGCTTGCCCATGAGCCGGAGGTGCTGTTCCTCGACGAACCCACCGCCGGCGTCGACGTGGCGCTTCGCCGTGACATGTGGAAGCTGGTCCATCGCCTGCGCGAGCGCGGCACGACCATCATCCTGACGACCCATTACATCGAGGAAGCCGAAGAGATGGCGGACCGCGTAGGCGTCATCAACAAGGGCCGGCTGCTGCTGGTCGACGACAAGACCGCGCTGATGCAGAAGCTCGGCAAGCGCGAGTTCGACCTGACGCTGGTCGAGCCGCTCGACGCGGTGCCCGCGGGCCTGGAAGCGTGGCAGCTCAGCCTGGTGAACGACGGCACCACGTTGCGCTACGTATTCGATTCCACCCGGGAGGATACCGGCATCCCCTCGCTGCTGCGCGCGCTGGCGGACCGGCACATCGCGTTCAAGGACCTGGAGACCTCCAAGTCGAGCCTTGAGGACATCTTCGTCGATCTGGTGGGGGAACGGGCATGAACCTGCACGGAATCTGGGCGATCTATCGCTTCGAAATGGCCCGGTCACTCCGCACCCTGTGGCAGAGCCTCGTCGGCCCGGTGCTGACCACCAGCCTCTACTTCATCGTCTTCGGCGGCGCGATCGGCAGCCGGATGCAGAGCGTGGAGGGCGTCGGCTATGGCAGCTTCATCGTGCCCGGCCTCATCATGCTCTCGCTGCTGACGCAGAGCGTGGGGAATGCGTCGATTGGCATCTATTTCCCGAAGTTCACCGGCACGATCTTCGAGCTCCTGTCCGCCCCCATCTCGGCCATGGAGATGGTGCTGGGCTATGTCGGCGCGGCCGCGACCAAGTCGATCGTGATCGGCGCCATCATCCTTGCCACCTCGGCCTTCTTCGTGCCGCTTACGGTGATGCATCCGGCGGCGATGATCGCCTTCCTGCTGCTCACGTCGGTCGCGTTCAGCCTGTTCGGCTTCATCCTGGGCATCTGGGCCAAGAGCTTCGAGCAGCTGAACTTCGTGCCCATGCTGCTGATCACGCCGCTCACCTTCCTGGGCGGCAGCTTCTATTCGATCGACATGCTGCCGCAGCCATGGCGGACGATCAGCCTGTTCAACCCGGTCGTGTACCTGGTGAGCGGCTTCCGCTGGAGCTTCTTCGGCAAGGGCGACGTGGACATCGCGGTCAGCCTGGCCGTGACGCTGGGGTTCCTCGTGACCTGCCTCGCGGTCGTCGCCTGGATCTTCAAGAGCGGCTGGCGGCTGAAGAACTGACCGTTCCAGTCGCGGCCCCTTCCCTGCTCTCCCGCGAGGGTAAACGTTGCCTTATGGCGAGCGCTGGAGTTCGATGTGCGTAGGCGTTCACCAAGGGCTGCGGAGAAGATGAAGAGTCGCAGCTTCCCGTCGCTCCGTCTTCGGTGCCCCGCTGGCGAGGCATCGAAGGCGGACGAGACAGGGTTCATGGGCGCGCGAAAACGACGAGCCGTTCGGGAAAACGGCTCGTACATCATCGGTCAGTCGTCGGGTCGCAGCGCCCGACGTTCGGCGTACCGGATCACGAACGCTTCCCAGACGCGAAGCCATTCGGCTTCCGTCCTCAGCTTCTTGATATCGGGAAACCCCTTCCGGAAGGCTGCCGCCATGTCATCGACCGACCAGGGATGCCCCTTGCTGAGCCCGATGGCGCGGAACGCCTTTTCGCGGTCACCATAGGAGAGAGTCCCTTCGGGAAAGGCGACGCGTGGCTCCCCGTCCTTGGCGGGTGCAGCGCCCCTCCCTGCCCTTGCTCCGACCGATGATCTCGGAGCCTTTTCAGGAACCGCTGGGCTCACGAGACGAAGATGGGGGCCGACCAGCTTGCGCTCCATCGGGGCCGGAGACGGATGGAGGATGACCTTGCGACCGGAGAGGTCCACGTTCGCGTTGGGATAGACCGCCGAGACGAGTTGCATGGTCTCACGCACGGTTTGCCGGAAGCGCTTGCTATCGGCGTCGTTGCCGAGGTGCTTGGCCAGCTGATCCCATGAAATCACCTGCCCCTTGTCGGAGCTGATGCGAGGCAGGCGATAGGCAAGATAGGTATAGAGATCGAGTGCGGTCGGCGTCCCCTTCAGCTCCCGGATCGCCACTTCGTTGAGAGGAACCGCGTGCTCGATGAGGTGGCTGTAGAACACCTCCGACATCCGGATTTCGCGCGCGAAAGCACCGTTCTTGTCCAGTGACCCTGCGTATTCATTGGAAATCTTCACATCGCGAACCGCGAACGCATTGTCCTCCGCACCCGTGCCGTCCCAGCGGATCTGCCACTCGCAGGCGAGCAACCGATCCACCTGCTCCCGCATGAGGTTCGCCGTACCCCGTGGGCCATAGGAGACGGTCTGGTATCCCAGGCGACGCATCCATTCGGTGAAGTTGCGTCCCAGATAGACGTCACGCGACCGCTTCATCACGGCCTGGGAAAGCAGGTAGATCAACGCGACCCGCGGATAGGCGCCATATGGCACACCCAGGCTTCGCAGCACGGACTTGCCGTCCACGTTCTGCAGCACGGGCCGTGGGTTGATCGCAAGCGCGTACTTGCCGTCTTCCCGGACGATCGGCTGGGTATCGTCCTTGGGCCTTTTGGTCGGCAGCGACATCGCGCACAGCGCCGAGTGCAGGAAGGCGGGCACTGGCTCTTCGTCATGGACCCGAAGGAATGCGTCCAACGTACCCTGCGTACCGGATGCAGTAGCCACTTCGCGAACGCGCGCCGCTCCCCCGTCGAGCATCGCTAGGGCATACTGATGCCCGATCGGCCTGTGCTCATCCCCGCTCATCGTCTCTGCCCTTCCCCGAATCTCGCGGGCCTCGGATGAGTCGTGTTCAACAGCTTTGGACGCCGAAATCAAGATGGTTGGCAGTTTGCGAGCCGATCCCGCGTCAAAACCTGCAAATCCACCGATGATCTCGGTGCTAAAGCGGTGGGACCACCCTCACCTGCCCTCTACTCCGGAAAATCATCAAAGCCGATTCGCGTATCGGTTTTGATACAGGGTTTCTTATTATAGGTTGGCGCTCCGAGATCATCGGTGGAATCGCACCGAGATCATCGCCGCTTCGCACCGACATCATCGTCTGGCACCGAGATCATCGGTGCGCCTTGAGCTAGTGCTCTCACCCGGCCGTCTTGCTTGACCGACCCCTGACAGCGGCCATCTTGCTGAGGTTGCTAGCCCCCGTGGAGCCCGCCTCTCGCCCGGTATTGCGACCGCCCCTGTCGAATGTGCTCGAAGATCATCGGTCAAATTGTAACTTTGGTGGCCGATCGTTGCTCGAAACTGCCAGGAAAGCTACGGACGGGGTCGCACTCTTCAAAAGCGGATTGAAATGGCCAATGAACCTGCACACGTCCGGGACGAGGACTTGATCGAGGGCGGACTGGAGGTCCTCCATCGTAAGGCACTCACGATCCTGAAACGGATCCGCGACAGTGCCGTAGACCCTGAAACCGGGCAGAAGCGTGGTCCGACCTTCCCCATCTCCAAGGCTGCCAAGCTGGTGGGTAGAACCGCATCCGCGATCCGCGAAGCCGAACGAGACGGGCGTCTTCCGGAGCGCGGCCGGACGGCCTCCGGGCACCGCGTGCAATATACACTCGAAGAGCTGGACCATATGCGCGAGGTGTTCGGCACCCGCCCCTGGCGGGATCCTGGCGACGTGCCCGCGATCATCTCGGTCTGCAACTTCAAGGGCGGTGTGGGTAAGTCGACGATCGCGCTGCATCTCGCCCAGCATTTCGCGATCGGGGGCTACCGGGTCCTCTTCATCGACTGCGACAGCCAGGCATCCTCCACGATGATGTTCGGGTACCGCCCGGACGTGGATCTGGGTGAGGACGACACGCTCTATGGCCATTTCCACAATCCGGAGTTGCTGGGGATCCGGAAAATCATCCGCAAGACCCACTTCCATGGCCTTGATCTCATCCCGGCCAACCTGCGCCTCTACAACCTCGAGTATGAAATTGCGGGGTATCTGGCGCGGAACCAGAACCTGGCGATCATCGATCTGATCGCCGAGGCGATCGACACGGTCGTGGACGACTATGACGTGATCATCATGGACCCGCCGCCTGCCCTGGGCATGGTCTCGATGGCAGTGCTCCAGGCTGCGAACGCCATGGTCATTCCCGTGCCGCCGAGCCTGGTCGACTTCGCATCGACCGTGTCGTTCATCGACATGGCCAAAACCACCATGAAGCAGCTCGAAGAGCTCGCGGGCAGGGGGCGGCCGGCCTATAACTTCATCCGTCTCGTCGGCAGCCGCGTGGACGACAGCAAGTCGATGCATCGGGAGGTGCTGTCGATGATGCGCCAGGTGTTCGGCGGATCGATGTCATCGTCAGTCATGGTGACGAGTGCCGAGATCGATAATGCCAGCTCCCGGATGAAGACCGTGTTCGAATTAGAGAAGCCGGTCACCTCGCATGAGGTGTATAACCGCTGCATGAAGCACCTGAACGAGGTGTGCCGGGACATCGAGCAGGATGTTTTGCGGACATGGGCGAGCAGGGCGGGGGATCAGCTTTGAGGCGCGTTGCCACGTGGCAACGGTGGCCAATAGCGGTCGCGCATCTCGGACTTTCGCAACAGCCGGGAGAGCGATTGTCACGTGGCAACCAGCAGCGAATTATGCCAACAAACAATAACTTACGGGTTGTCTGTCGCTCGACTACGCGCGCGGCAATCGGTCGTCGAAATGCTCATCGCGAGGATGTTGCCACGTGGCAACCGAGGTTTGGAGCGCGCGGCGTGCCGGCCGCGCAAGGTGGAAGGAGCGAGCCGAATGGCTAAGGGAAATAGAGGCTTCGGCTCGATGTTCACCGAGAACCTCGACGACGAAAGCCAGCTGGACAAGTCGAGCCCGTCGGAGGGCATCATCGCCAGCCGCAGCCAGACGCTCGCCCGCATCGCGACGGGGAAGACCGTCGCCGATCGCACGGAGTGGGTCGACCCGGCGCGGTGCCGGCCCTGGAGGCTGCACAACCGCGATCTGGATCATCTGAGCGAAGAGACGTGCCGCGATCTGATCGACTCGTTCCTTGCCGCCAAGAAACAGCGCATTCCCGCAATCGTCCGCCGCTTGAAGGATGATCCGGATCATGACTTCGAGATCATCGCTGGCGTCCGGCGCTGGTGGACGGTGCGATGGCTCCGGGCGCACCACCACCCCGAATTCGACTATCTCGTCACGATCCAGAGCGTCAGCGACGAGGAGGCGTTCCGGATCTCGGACGTCGAGAACCGTTCGCGCAAGGACATCTCGGACTGGGAGCGGGCAAAGGAATATACGCTCGCGCTCGCCGAGTTCTACGACGGCTCCCAGGCGCAAATGGCGGAGCATCTGAAGCTCTCACGGTCGTGGCTTAGCCGCCTGCTCGACGTGGCGCGCCTACCGGACGAGATCGTCGCCGCCTTCGCCGACACCCACGACATCACCGTCAGGATCGCGCGCGACATCAAGCCGCTGTCGAACGATCCAAGGGCGCTCACGCGGATGCGCGAGGAGGCAAAGCGGATCGCGGAGGAACGTGCCGGCGGCTTGCGGCTCAGCGGCCCGGAAGTGGCTAAACGGCTCGTTCGCGCAACGGTGGAGCCGACGCAGAAAGCGGCAGGCGAGAAGGAGGTTTGCGGGCCGAGCGGAAAGGCGATCCTGCGCTATGCCAGGGGCCGGGGCGGGGGGGTGACGATCAAGATTCCCGCCAAGCCTGCGGCAAGCAGGGCAGAGTTGCTGAAGGCCATCGAGGACCTGCTGCCGCTCTGATCGGCAGCGGGGAGGTGGGCGTCCTGTCCTAGGCGGCTCCGCGCGCAGGATCGGCTGCCAGGGCCGGGACTCGCCCCGGCCTTGGCGCCACCTCTATACCGGACCCGAACCGCCGCCAGGCGCAGCCCCCTGGCAGGCAGGAGGACTTGCGCCTTCCTGCTTGCCGCTAGGGCGCCAGTGAGCATCCCTCCGGCACGCGCACCGGGCTGCACCGCGCCATTGCACCTTGCGGCAAGGTAATCGTGAAGTTCGTGCGCAGCGGGTTCGGCGCTCCCGGATAATAATCGGTGCTCACGGCTTGGGCGCCGCTTGCCATGGCCGCGTCGGCCTTGCTGTAGTCCCGCCTGCGCGCTTCGACGGTGTTGGCATCAGTGCGGGTACGAACGACGACGCCCTTGGCGACCCAGTTCCGGATCCGGTCGCCGTCGACCAGCGGGTCCTGGACGATCTGGATCGCGGATTCGGGCTGGTCGTCCGGATACCAGCCGAACATCGCCCGGCCGGCGAGGGAGGGGTGGCCGGAGCGGTACAGCTCGGACACGGCGGCACGGACATCGAGCAGCACGTAGATCCTGCCCCGCGCCGCCGACAGCGCTGGCCAGCCGCGGCTGTGCACCGCCTGGTGCAGGGTCGCGCTACCCCCGCGCACCTCGTCCGGTGTGATCAGCCGCCTGCCCGGCAGCACCGACCGGATCTCGGCGTCGAGGGCGTCGAGCAGCTCGGGATTGTCGAGGGGCAGAGGGGTGGTGATCCCCGGCCTGTCCGAAGGTGTGTCCGCTGCGTTGATCGTGATCATGATCGGCAGGTGATCGGGATGGGCGCGCGACCAGCGATCGACCTCACCCAGGCAGCGCACCAGTGTCGGGCAGGTGCTCAGATAATCCACATCCGGGATATGGAAGACCTTGAACCCCGGCTTGAGCATTGCCTCTCGGTCGAAGACGGTACGCTCACCCGCCGCACGCGCCCAGGCTTCGCCCTTCGGGTCTGCGTAACGCCCGCCCTGCGGGTCGGCGAAGATGTCGAGTTCGAGCTGGCGGATGCCTGCATCGAGCTGCTGCGCAAGCGGCAGGTGATAATAATCGAGCCCGTCCGCCAGCTTCGGCTCGATTGCCCGGATCTTCGCCATCACTGCGGCAGGGATGCGCGCCTTGAAGCTGTTGTGTGACCCCACAATCTGAACGTCGTTCATCGCGCGGGGGCCTGCGCTGCCGCCGACAACCAGTGCCGCGGCTGCAAGAAGGAGTGCTTTCACCCTCAGAACTCCGTCCGCACGCCGAACAAGATGGTGCGACCCCAATAGTTGATCTCACCATAACGAAGTTCATCGTCATTGTAGCTGTACTGTTTCGCGCCAGCGATGTTGATCGCTTCCAGGCTCAGCATCGTCTTTTCGCTCAGTCGGAACGAAAGGTTTCCGTCCAACGATCCAAATGCATCGACATAAGTGGGAGCCTGGGTCGTGCTGCCCGTGCCCGCGAGATACTTGTCCCGCCACACGTAAGACAGGCGCGCGGAGAAGGGACCGTAGTCATAGAAGCCGACGATGTTGAAGCTGTTCTTGGAAAGACCGATCAGCTGATCCTCGATCGGCCGGGCGCCGGCGGTGTAGTTCGCCTCGACGGAGGTGTGGGTGTAGGAGGCCTGTACCCCCAGGCCGTCGAACGGCGCGGGCAGGAAGTCGAACACCTGGTTGTAGGCCGCTTCCAATCCATAGACCTTGGCATCGCCGCCGTTGACCTGGGTGCTCAGCAGCACCGTGCCGCGTCCCGGGATCTCGACGTTGATGTTCTGGGCGGTGATGTAATCGTCCATCGCCTTGTAGAACAGCGCACCGGTGAGCGAGCCCTTGCGGCTGAAATACCATTCCAGCGAGCCGTCGAACTGGGTCGCGAGGAACGGCTGCAGTTCCGGGTTGCCGCCGCTCGCAGTCGGTGCGTCGGTGGAGACGCTGATCTGCGGGGCGCTTTGGGTGACGTTCGGCCGGGTCAGCACGCGACTGGCCGCAAGACGCCCCACCAGGGTCGGGCTGAGTTCCGCGCGCAGGTTGAAGCTCGGCAGCCAGTTGTTGAAGGTCTGCGGGAAGCTTGCCGGCGTCGGAGCGGTGCCGATGGTGAGCGTGCCGCTCGCCACCTGGTCGGTATGCACGTATCGCACGCCCAGGTTGCCGGTGACGTCGATCCCGCCCAGTACAAAGCCGTAATCGGCGCGCACATAGCCGCTCGCCGTCTCTTCCGTAACGACATAGGAGGCGCGCTGGTCGGCCGGGGTGAGGGGAGCGTTCGCCACCGCATCGGTGAAGAAGGCGTCGTAGAAGGCGCTGGTGATCGGCACGACCCAATGGCGTGGGGCGTTGCCCGACACGCCGCGCAGGAAGTTGTCAAAGGGCATCGCTTCGTAGCCGTTCGGCAGGCTCGTCAGCGGGGTTCCTGCTGCCGGCGTCACGTTGAAGTCGCGGCGTCGATAGTCGCGCTTGCGCCAATGATATTCACCGCCGGCCGCAATCTTCGTCAGGAAGCCGCTCATCTCGCGACCCACGTCCAGGCGGGCGTAGGTGTCCCAATCCTTGCTGTTCTTGGGCGCGATGTTGAACGGATAGAGGACGTAGTTCGCAGGGTCGGTGACATCGACGGGCGTAGTGAAGGTCGGGATCACCTTGTATCCGCCCGACGCATCGTAGGTGAGCGGGGCGAGGAACATCGCGCGGCTGCGCACCGTGCCTTCGGCATAGCTCGGGTGGAAGCTGTGGGCGTACGACCAGTTGACGTTGCCGGAGATGTCCCAGCCCTCGGGCCGCCAGTTCTGCTTGAGGCCGACGGTGATCAGGTCGTGACGGTTGAGGCTGTACTCGCGCGAGGCCATGAAGCGTACGTTGTTGATCGTCGCCCCGACTACGGTTTTGCCATCGAGTTTGACCGAACCCGGCACGATCGAGGTGCCCGGATCGTCCGGGTAGATGTCGAGGCCATATTCGTCATAGGCGACGTCGAGCCGGGTCGCGAGCACGTCCAGCGTCGTCTCCAGTTCGGCTGTGGGCCGCCATTGAGCCGAGACGATGCCGGAGAGGCGCTTGCGCTCTTCGGTCTCGACGGTCGGACGGGTTCGGGTCGGGGTGTAATAGCCCCTGCCAAGGTCTGCGACGAACTTGTCGAGGTTCCAGCCGGCCTGGTACCAGCGGTCGTTGCGGACCTCCTTGCCCCAATATTGCCCGCCGATCAGGACACCGAGTGTCTCGTCGGCGGTGGTGAAGCTGGTGAGACCGGTGGCGTTCGGCTTCACCTTCTCCGCCAGCGTCGTGTAGGTGCCCCGCAGGTTGAGCGTGGTCTTGGTTCCGATATCCAGCGGGTGGAAGGTCTTCACGTCGATGTTTCCGCCCAGCGCGCCTTCCGTCATGTCGGCGGTCGGGGTCTTCACTACGTCGATCTGAGCGACGAGTTCGGCCGGCAGCATCTCGAACCGGAACTGACGGCCGTTGGCGCCGCCATTCTCGATCAGGTCGTTGATCGCGATCGAGCGGCCGTTCAGCAGCGTGTTCTGGAATTGCGGTCCCAAGCCACGCACCGTGACGTACAGCCCTTCTCCGCGCGGGCGGGTGATGGCGACGCCGGAGACCAGTTGCAGTGCCTCCGCAACGTTCTGAGCAGGGAATTTGCCGATCTCGGTCGAGTTGATCGAGTCCACGCCATAGGATGCCTGCCGCTTCGTTTCCGTGGCTGCGGCCAGGCTGCGCGCATAGGAGCCGGTCACGACGATTTCCTCCGGCTCCGCTTCGGTCGCGGCCGGCTCGGTCTCCCCGGCGGTGGTTTGCGCAAGGGCGGGCTCGATCAACCCGAGCGCAAGCAGGGTAAAGGGCAGCGTGGCCCGAAGCGGGCGTTGGCGTAGCGACATCTCGTAGATCTCCCCCTCCGGCGCGGCAGCGTCGGCGAGGTGCCTGTGGGAGCGAATTGTTGCGCGGGGAGGGCGTGGTTGTTACGCCAAAGTTACGTTCCTGCGGCGTTGAAGAGGCACCTGAACGCGCAAAGTCGCTGTGACGGCCGAGAAAGGTCCGGCTGCGATGTGCCGGCGGCCGTGCAATGCCGAGGACCTCTCAGGTCACGCAAGCAACGCTCGGCTTTCCTTGCCTATAGCCAGAAGCGTTTCGCATCCACGAGCGCATCATATGCCTCTGCGGCGGCCCCGATCAGCGCCTTTCTCTTCCCCTTTCCCAGGAGAGCGTCGGCTTCGGGATCGTCTCCGATCCCCAGCCTTGAGATCACCTCCGGGGCGGTAGCGAGGTCGTTCAGGGCGCCAAGCTGGTCCTGCAGCTCCTCCAGCGCACCGACGAAGTTCTGATAGCGGCGGCGCCTCGCTTCAAACAGGGCCGAGAAGAACTCGCTCGCATACCGCAGCTTCTTGGCACTCTTGCGGAGCTCATGCCGGGTTTCATCGTCCATCTTCGCGAGATGGCGGCCCTGCTTCTTCACCGCTTTCCGGAAGCGCTCCAGCGCCGTGGCCGCGAAATCCCGTACCGGTTCGTTGCGACGGTCCTGCGTGCTGGCGGCCAGCAGCCAGGGGCCATCGGTGAGCCATTGCGTCAGATCCAGCATGAGCCGGCGCACGCGCCCTGAGCAGAGCGCAGCATCCACATGGGCATAGGCCTCTTCGCGCGCCGTTCGAATTCGCTCGTGCAACGCTCCCGCGGGGGCGCGGCCGAGGAGCACGTCCAGGTCCCGTGCATGTCCCAGTTCGCCCGCTAGCCAACGCAAGTCCTCACGGAATGGGTCGGCGCTGGAGTCGGCGGAGAACAGTGGCTTGAAGATCGAGAAGGCAGACCGGAGGCGACGCAGCGCGACACGTGCCTGGTGCAGCGCTTCCGGAGTGGGATCCGCGAGGAGGACAGCCTCGTTCAGCCGGAACTGCCGCAGGCATGCCTGGGCAATATGCTGAAAAGCCTGCGCGGCGGTCATCCCCGCATCCAGCGCGACCGGCTCGGCCTTGAAGACCGAGCGCGCGGGCTCCGCCAGACGGTAGCCGCGCTCCGCCTTGGTGAGGACGCCCAGCCGGACGGGAACGATGTCGTCGATCTTCCTGGCCAGAGCGAACAGCGCGGCGGGCGCGCCCTCCTTCAGCTCCAGCTCCAGTTCGCAGATCGCATCCCGGCGATCCTCCCCGAGGACCTCGCCACGATCGAGCACGACCTCGATCTCGGCGTCGTCTTGAGTGACGACCCAGGCGCGGCGTTCGACATGGACCTCGAACTGGGGCGTGATCGCCTGGATTCGGTCTCCGAGCAACGCCTTCACCGGCGAGGAGTCGTCCAGGATCGGCGCGTCCCCGTCGACCGGCGTCTCCCATTCGGATCGTGCGAACAGGCCCGTGTTTCCCGCACCGTCCGCTTTGACGGTCTGGATGCGCTCGTCTCCTGCCGCGCGGATCCGTAAGGAGGCTCCGGCTTGCGCAAGGTCCTGCTCGGGCGTGTCGTGATAGACGGCGCGCATCTGGCGGATCTTGGGGGTCTGGGGCAGGATACCGGCTGCTTCCAAAGCATCTGCGGCGGCCCCGGTCAGGTCGAGCTTCAATTCAACTTCACGCACCCGGAACTGCCCTTTTCGTTGAAGTCGGTCCTGCGACGTAGCCAGGCGCGTGCCATTGTGGCCCGGTCTGCTGCTGAAGCGACAACGATGCGCGTGCGGAAATGTGCCCAGCACCTGAGGGCAGGGGGGCAAAGGATCGTTCGGTCTGGGTGAACCCGCGTGCTGCCGCGCGGGAGCAGCGTCCTCCGCTGCCGACCGGCGACACGCCGGCCGGCAGAGAAGCCTTACCGCAAGCCTAACGCGTCGCGGATGATGTAGTGGAGGTCGGTCTGGTCGAGCAGGCCGCTCACGTTCACCGCGCGCGGGCCATAGGCAGCGATGCGCAGCTGGGTGCCGGTATGCCCCTGGGAGCCTTCCTCGGCAGTGCCGTAGTTGACCGTCATCACGCCACCTTCGCGCGTGTTGAGCGCGGCGGTGAGGCCCGGCGCACGCGTGCCGTTGCCGACGATCTGGCTGGTGTGAGCATGGTCGGCGGTAACGATCACCAGCGTGTGGCCGTCGGCCTTGGCGAACTCCAGCGCGACCTGCACCGCCTCGTCCAGGTCGACGGTTTCGCCGATCTGACCGCAGGGGTTGGCGGCATGATCTTCCTTGTCGATCGACGCGCCCTCGATCTGCAGGAAGAAGCCCTTGGGCTTGTCCTTGAGCAGCGCGATTGCCTTTTGCGTCATCGCCGCCAGCGTCGGGGTGGTTGCGGTGCGCGCGGCATTCGGCTGGCAGGTGACCGCCGGCTTGCCGAGGTTGCCGTGGAAGCTGGCCTTGGGTCCGGTCCAGCGCACCGGCATGTTGCCCGGCGCGAACAGGCCGATCAGCGGCTGCTTGTCGTCGGCCCGGGTGACTGCGTCCAGCTCGGCCGCGGTGCGCACCACGCGGAACCCGCGGGCCTGCGCCTGCTGGAAGAGCGTCTTGCCCTTCCACTTGCCGGCCTTTGCCGCCTCCTCGAAGCTTTCGGCGCCGCCGCCCAGCACCAGGTCGGCGCGCGTGTCGAGCAGCTGCTCGGTGATCGAGCCCGCGCCGCCCTTCTCCAGTGCGTTCTGCGGGCAGCTCTTGCTGGTTTCCGCCGGGGCGAAGCAGTTGCGCTGGAGGACGTGCGCGATCTGTGCGCCCGGCGTGGCGTCCTGGATCGCCGCGGTGGAAACGTCGCCGGTGGCATAGCCTGCCGCCTTGGCGCGCTCGATCAGCGTCTGGTGGGGCTTGCCGTGGATGTCGACCCCGATCGCGCCATTGTAGCTCTTTACCCCCGATGCCCAGGCGGTGGCGGACGCGGCGCTGTCGGTGACGTAGTTCGGCTTGCCCGTCTTCCGATCGAGCGAATAATGCGTGTACTGGCCGGTGAAGGGCAGGGCATCGATGCCCTTGAAATAGCCGCCAGCTCCTTCGGCATAGTTGCGCGCGACCGTGATCTCGGAATCGCCCATGCCGTCGCCGATCAGCAGGATGACGTTGCGCACCACGCCGTCGGCGCGGAGCTTCGCATAGGTCTCGCGCATGTCGCCCTGCAGCCGCCGCGCACCCCCGGGCTCACGCACGTCCCCGCGCGCCGCGCGCGACAGATCGGGTGCTGCGTCCTGGGCGACGGCGGATTGGCTGGCGAGGGCAGCGAGCGCTGCGGCGACGATGCGCGTTTTCATGATGGGGGTACTCCGGGGAAGAAACTGAGCAGGCATGGCCGCTCCCCCGCCGCGCCGCGACGAGGGAGCGTAGCGATCAGAACTGCGCGCGCACGCCCAGGCTGATGCGGCTTCCCGAGAACTCGTAGGTGGTCGGGAAGGAGGGATCCATGGTGTAGCCGGTGGTCTTGGCGTTGCCGATGTTGATGCCCTGCAACTCCAGGCGGAAGTTCGGGGTCAGCTGGTAGCTGGCCGACGCATCGAACTGGCCGTAGGCGTCGCGGTACACCGGATACATGTTGCGCTCGATGCGCTCCACATAGGCGCCCTTGTGATTGTACGAGACGCGCAGCGACACCGGTCCGCGCTCGTAGAACACGGTGGCATTGTACGTGTTGTCGGCAAGACCGATTGGCGAGGTCGCGATGTCGAGATCCGATTGGCCGGTCAGCGAGCTGTCCAGGAAGGTGACATTGGCGTTGACGCCGAACCCCTCTGCCCAGTCGACGAACATGCCGAACGGAATCACCGCGTTCAGCTCGACGCCGCTCACCTTGTACGAACCCTCGGCGTTGACCGGCTGATAGACGTCGAAGTCGTACACGCCGTCGATCGTGCCGTTGGCGTTGTACTTGGTGACGCCCTCGACCACGCCGGTCAGCTCGCTCTGGACGACGCCCTTGATCTTCTTCCAGAAATAGGACGCCGCCAGGATGCCCCCGCTCCCGAGATACTTCTCGATGCCGACTTCCCACTGGTCGGCATAGGTCGGCTGCAGATCCGGGTTGCCGTCGGTGAAGCGGAAGCTGTTCCAGCTTGCGGTCCGCTTGTACGCGAGATCGGTCAGCGCCGGGCGGATCAGCGTCTGCGACGCGGCCGCGCGCAGGATCAGGCTGTCGGTCAGCTCGGCATGCGCGTTGATCGCGGGCAGGAATTTTCCATAGCTGCCCTCGCTCGACACGGGCGCGTCGGTGTAGCCGGTCGAACCGTCCGCGTTCTGCACCTGGTGGAAGCCTTCCGACTTCACCGTGGTCTTCAGGTAGCGGCCGCCCAGGTTGACGAACACCGGCACCGCCAGCTCGAACTCGAAATCGGCCATCGCATAGCCGGCGATCGTCTCTTCGCGGACCTTGTAATACTGGCCGTCGTCGAACGGCGTGACGAAGCCGTCCGGCCGGAAGAACGCGCGGGCATATTCGTTGGAGACCTGGGCCCAGTCCAGGTCGCGCGCCTGATATCCCTTGCCCCCGACGATCTCCGTCACCGATTCCAGCGGGCTGTCGGCCAGCGTGCGCTTGTTCACATAGGCCGTGCTGCCGCGCGTCGGCCCCTGGATCTTCTCCTCGCCATAGTCGCGCTCGTTCGTCTTGTTGGTGTAGCGGGCACCGACGTTGAAGCGCTTCAGGAACGGGGTCTGGAACTCGCGGCTGATGTCGAGCTGGGCCGCATATTTGTCGTCCTTGATCCGCTCGCGCGTCGTCTCATACGCCTCGAACAGATAGCTCTCCGGCGCGTTGTACATGTCGATTGTGTCGGGATCGGCGCTCGGGATCGTCTCGCCGCCGGTCTCGGTATAGCGGGTGCGCGACGGCGCATAGGCGACATGCTTGAGGTTGGCGTAGTCGAGGACCTTCTTGGCGCCCGAGTAGCCGCCCAGCGCATTGATTTTCCAGTCGCCGGTCTGCCAGTTCATCTCGCCGCCGAACTGGCGATAGTCGGTGCTGTTTCGGTATTCCTTGCTCAGGAACTCATGCTGGGTGTTGGTGTAGGACACGTCGCGCAGCACGATGATGCCATCGTCGGCCAGCGTGGTCGCGTCGAACTCGTGGATCGTGTCCAGCGTCGAGTTGCTGGATGCCGAATAGCCGGCAGCGTCATATTCGTCTTCGACGGTGTCGTACGAGCCCGCAAAGGCGTCGAAGACGAGGTTGAACTGGTCGCTGGGCTGATACTGGATCGAACCCGATAGCCCCAGCCGGTCCTGATCGTTCTGATAGACGCGGTCCCCGACCTTATCGAGGAACACGATCCGGTTCTTCATGTCGTCGGTGAAGGTCACGCCGGCGTCGCGCGCGAGCACGGCGATCGCCTGATCGCGATTGGCGCCGGCCTTGTCGGTCCAGCGCGAGATCGGGCGGAAGTTGATGCCCGAGTTCGAGTCGGTGCGGTTGCTGCGCTGCTGCTTGGCGACCGACACCAGCACGCCGAAGTCGCCAAAGGTGTTGCTCGCCAGGAACGAGAAGTTCGGATCGATCTTCTCGGAGATCGAGTTGTACGCGCCCTCGGCGCTGCCGACGAGGCGAAGGCCGGGATTGTCGAACGGCCGCGCGGTGCGGATGTAGACGGATCCGGCGATGCCGCCTTCCTCATCGGCTGCGGTCGGCGACTTCTGCACCGTCACCGACTGAATCAGTTCGGAGGCGAAAATGTCGAACTCGACGTCGCGCCCGCCGGAGCCCGATGCGGTCGCCAGCTTGTTGATCGACACGAAGGTGAACTCGGTCGGCAGGCCGCGGACGTTCACGCGAGTGCCGAGGCCCCGTTCGCGTTCAATCGTGACACCAGGAACGCGCTGCAGCGCTTCGGACAGGTTCTGCTCCGGGAAATCGGCGATGTCGGTCGCGACGATCGAATCCGAAAAGCCGATCGTGTTGCGCTTGATGTCGATCGCTTCCTCAAGGCTGCGGCTGTAGCCGGTGACGGTGATTTCCTGACCAGCTTCCTCGTCGCCTGCATCCGCACCCGGAGCCGTCTGGGCAGAAGCTGGGACGGACAACAAGGCAGCGGCCGCTGACCCGACCAGAAGACGTGCAGTCCTTTCAAAGCGAACGTATTTCTGAAGCACCTTGCCCCCCTTTTTCATAGTTGTCCGGGTGGAGGGCTGCCGCTGGTCCGCAGCAAACGCCTGCGTTCCCCGACGTCCGGAGAAATCGCAGGCAATTCATGTCGATCGTCATGGTGCTCGGCGATGTTTCACCTGCCGATGCGCCGCCTCTCCCAAAATGCGGCACCAATTTCTTTCTGCTTCGTACCCGTGCGTCGGCAGCGATCGATGAACCACCGCTGCCGGCCGCAAAGCTTTCTCCACCCGTCTCGGGAGCCCCGTTGGAGAGAAGTTGTTACGGTGCCATGACGCACGTGCTTGACGGCCGATCAGGGGGCAGATCGGTGGCTCCGGGCTACGCCGTCCTTTCCTGCGGCAGTTTGCGTGCGCTTCCGTGGCTGCGGCCGTTGATCAGCAGCGCGATCAGCCCGATTGCGGAGGTTGCCGCTCCTGCGAGCGACACCAGCGGGTAGCCCAGCCCGGCCGCGATGACGCCGCCACCCAGCGCCGCCCCGAATGCGTTGCCGAGGTTGAACGCGCCAATGTTGACCGCGGAGGCAAGGTTCGGCGCGTCGGCAGCGGCGCGCATCACCCGCACCTGTAGCGGCGGCACCAGCGCGAAGCTCGCCAAGCCCCAAAGGAAGATGAGCACCGCGGTCGGACCGGCATGGGACATCAAGGCGGCGAAGGCGACGAGTATCGCCGACAGCGCGGCGAGGGTGATGACCAGCGTCCGATCGACCGACCGGTCCGCAAAGCGCAGGATCGGCGCGATATAGGTGAAGACGGTGAACATCGCGCTCGATCCGATCACCGTCAGCGCGAGCGCGCCCAGCACCGGCCCTCGCGTCAGCACGCGCAGTTCGGCCATCGCGCTGCCGGAATGCGGGGCGGGGAGGGGCGGCAGGGTCAGCCGCAGCGCCACCATGGTCGCAACGCCCAGCGCGGCGATGCCCCAGAAGGAGGTGCGCCAGCCCAGGTGCTCGCCCGCCCAGGTCGCAAGCGGTACGCCCACGACGTTCGCGATGGTCAATCCCATGAACATTTCCGCCACCGCACTTGCGCGGCGCTCGGGTGCCACAAGGCTTGCTGCCACGACCGACCCGACACCAAAGAACGCGCCGTGATTGAACGAGGTGAGCACGCGGGCCGCCAGCAGCATCCAATAGGTGTCGGATATCGCGGCCAGCAGATTGCCGACCGTGAAGATGCCGGCCAGCCCGATCAGCAGCGCGCGTCGGGGAACACGCCCTGTGGTCAGTGTCATCAGCGGGGCGCCGAGCACCACGCCCAGCGCATAGGCGCTGATGAGCAGCCCGGCGGCCGGAATGGAGGCGTTGAGGTCTTCGGCGATGACCGGGAGTAGCCCCATGGGTGCGAACTCGGTCACGCCGATGCCGAACGCACCGATCGCCAACGAGAGGAGGCCAAGGTTGAGCTTCATGGTCGTCCCCCTCAGACCAGTGCCGGGGCAAGGCGGGCAAAACCCTCCTGCTGACGATAGGGGGCATGGGGATAGGGCGGCAGTAGGTCGCTTGCGGCGTCGAGGGCGGCGACCTGCTCGGGCGTCAACGTCCAGCCGACCGCGCCGAGATTCTGACGCAGTTGCTCCTCGTTACGCGCGCCGATGATGACGGAGGAGACGGTGGGACGTCGCAGCAGCCAGTTGATCGCGATCTGCGGCACGGTCTTACCGGTTTCGGCAGCTATTGCCTCGAGGGCATCGATGACCCGGTACAGATGCTCGGTCTCGACCGGCGGCGCGAACTGCTCGGTTTCATGGAGGCGGCTGCTCGCCGGTGCCGGGCGGTTGCGGCCGATTTTTCCGGTCAGCCGCCCCCAGCCTAGCGGACTCCACACCAGTGCGCCCACACCTTGATCCGCCGCAAGCGGCATCAGGTCCGCCTCATAGGCGCGGCCGATGAGCGAGTAATAGACCTGATGGGCAACAAGGCGTGGCCAGCCGTGGCGATCGGCCAGCCCCTGCGCCTTCATCAGCTGCCAACCCGGATAGTTGGAGACGCCCGCATAGCGTACCTTGCCCGCAGCGATCAGCGTCGCAAGGGTGCCCATGACTTCTTCGGTGGGGGTCGATGCGTCGAAGGCGTGAAGTTGCAGGAGGTCGATGTGGTCGGTGCCGAGGCGGCGCAGCGACTCCTCGACCGCCCGGACCAGCCGGGTCCGCGATGCGCCCCAGTCCTGCGGTCCGTCGCCCATCGGCAGGCCGGTCTTGGTAGAGATCAGCACCGCATCGCGTTTTCCCTGGATCGCCTGCCCCAATATCTCCTCGGACGCGCCGCTCGAATACACGTCGGCGGTGTCGAACAGCGTCACACCGGCCTCCAGGCACAGGTCGATCAGCCGGCGCGCTTCAGCGGCGTCGCTTTGTCCCCAGGCGCTGAAGAGCGGGCCCTTGCCGCCGAAGGTGCCGGTGCCGAAGCTGAGCGCAGGCACGCGAAGCCCGGAAGTGCCGAGTTGCCGATATTCCATCATCGATCCTTGTGTTGCTAGTTGAACGCATAGATGGACGGGGCTGGGGTGCTGGAGTAGCGCCTCCCGACGCGGAGGATCTTTGCATTGGACGCAAAGCTGGCGGGGACGGACAGGGCACGCGCGCTGGCGCTGTTCGCGACGGTGGTAGAGGCAGGAAGCTTCTCGTCTGCCGCGCGGACGCTGGACATGAGCCCGTCCGCCGTGGCGCGTGCCGTCGACCGGATCGAGCAGCGGCTAGGCGTGCGACTGCTGCTACGGTCGACCCGCGCCTTGTCGCTGACGGCAGAGGGGCAGGCCTATCTGCTGGCGGCCCGCCGCATCCTCGCCGACCTCGACGATGCCGAGCAGCAGATCGCCGACCAGGGGAGTCCGCGTGGGCGTCTGCGGGTCAGCGCCGCGCTCTCGCACGGGCGGCTCTGCGTGGTGCCGCTGCTCGGGAGGTTCAGCGCCCGGTATCCCGACATCCTCGTCGACATCGCGCTGACGGACACGCTGGTCGACATCGCCGGCGGTCAAGCGGACGTGGCCGTCCGCTTCGGACCCCTGCCCGACAGCACGCTCACGGCTCGCAAGCTTGGCGAGACCCGGCGGGTGATCGTCGCATCGCCGGAGTATCTGGAGAGGTGCGGCACACCTGAGGTGCCGGAGGATCTTCACCGGCACAACTGCCTCAACTTCAACTTCCGGCGTGCCGAGCCGGTTTGGCCGTTCCGTCGTGCCGGCCAGGATTTCACCCTCGCCGTGAAGGGAAGGATCGAAGCAAACAACGGCGAGACTCTGGGGCAATTGGCGGCGCTTGGCGTCGGCATTGCCCGTGTGGGATCGTTCAGCGTGACCGAGGAGATCGCGAGGGGCGAGCTCGTCCCGCTGCTGGAGGCGTTCAACCCTGGCGACGTCGAGCAGATCCACGCCGTCTTCGTCGGCGGCGCGAGCACGCCGGCGCGGGTTCGCGCGTTCGTCGAATTCCTCGCGCTCCACCTGCGCGGCGGGAGCTAGGTGGCCGCCTTGACCGAACTGGTCGCGGGGAACTGGACGTCCTGGTCAGCGCCAGCGCCGGCAGGGTTCTGCGAACAACTCGCACTGTCCCGGACTGAAGCCGGTATCGCGGCTGCGGCGTTCCCGGCCGAAACTGCTTCCCCGACCAGGATGAGCGTGGGCTTCTCGTCCGTGATGGCACCCGCCGCGATGGGCAGCAGATCGAGGCGCGTGTGGAGCAGGCGCTCACTCGCGAGGCTGATGTCGCACGCGATCAGCACCGGGGTCGCACCGGCAAGCCCCTCTGCGATCAGGCGCCGGCTGATCTCGCCGGCAGCGCCGCGCCCCATGTAGAAGGCGGTGGTGCTACCGGAATCGGCGAGCGTGGTCCAATCCAGGGCAAGCGGCTCGCCTGCCCGCACGTGCGCGGTCACGAACTGGACGCGACGTGCGACGCCGCGGACGGAGAGGGACACGCCGGCGGAAGCCGCGGCGGCGCTGGCGGCGGTGATGCCGGGACAGATGCGCGCGGGGACGCCGACCGCTGCGAGGGCCGCGACTTCTTCGGTCGAACGGCCGAACATCGACGGGTCGCCGCCTTTCAGTCGCACGACCCGCTCGCCGGCGAGCGCGGCCTGGACCAGCAGGGCGTTGATTGCACCTTGGTCCTTTGAATGGCGTCCGGACCGCTTACCGACGGGAACCTGCCGCACGCCTCCGGGGATCAGGTCCCGTATGCCGGGCCCCACGAGGGCATCGTAGTAGACGACGCTGGCCGAGCGCAGCAGCCTTTCCGCCTTGCGCGTGAGCAATTCGGGGTCGCCCGGGCCTGCGCCTACCAGCCAGACCTCGCCGGGAAGGATCGTATCATCCATTGGCGGCACTCTTGCTTTCCTCGACGATCCGGCAAATCGCCGGTCGGCACGATCCGCAATTGGTCCCGGCCGATAGCGCAGCGCCGACAGCCTCGACCGTGGTGAGGTTCTGGCTGGCGATCGCTGTGACGATGGTGTTGAGCGCGACATCGAAGCAGAGGCAGACGATGGGTCCCCGATCCTCCTGCACACCCGGTGCGATGCCCGCCAGCAGCGATGGTCCGGCGGCGACGGCGCCCAGCTGCTGGATCAGCCAGTCGCGTCTGGGCAGTAGCCCTCGCTCCGTCAGAAACAGCGCGGCCACCAACCGTCCTTCCCGTAGTACTGCCACTCGCCGAGTGCCGCGTGCGCGATCTAGGCTCTCGATCCGGTCGCCGCGGGGCAGCACGCGCTCGACGCCCTGTGCGTCCTCGCCGCCGGCCAGCTCGTACAACAATCCGCCGGGCACAGTGATGCGGGTAGCCCAGAGGCATTCGGGTGGGGCAACCGGCTCGGCAGCGATCAGGAAGCCGCGCCAGGCGGTGGGTACCGCCGCCACCACTGCGGGCGTCGACTTGAAGCCCGGCTGGCCCGAATGCGGATCGACCAGGGGGCGTGGCAATAGCCCGGTGCGGCCGCCTATGGAATTGCGGTCGGTCCAGTGAATCGGGGTGAAGATCTCGCCCCGACGTTGGCCCGTGGAAAGCACGACGCGGAACAGGCTTTCGCCCTGCGGCGTGGATACGCGTGCGAGGCCGCCATCGGCTAGCCCGTACGCATCGGCGTCCTCGGGGTGCACCTCGACCATCGGCTCCTCCCGATGCCGCGCCAGGCGCGGGCTGAGCCCGGTACGAGTCATCGTGTGCCACTGGTCGCGATAGCGCCCGGTGTTGAGGGTGAGCGGCCACCTCGCCAGCGGCTTCGGCAAGGACATCTGCTCGAGCGGGATCAGGCGCGCCCGCCCTTCCGGCGTGGGGAAGCGGCCGTTCGCGAAGGCCTCGCCGCCCCAGCGGAACGGCTCCATCGCGTCATAGTCGGCATTGCCGATGGCAACGTGTTCCCCCAGGTCGAACAGCCGAGTGCTCTGGTTCTGATAGGTCGAGAGCCGCGCATGCTCGCGGAAAATGTCGGCGGGGCGTGCATAGGCGAACTCGCTGGCCCAGCCCATGCGGCGGCCAACCTCCTTGACGATCCACCAATCCGGCCGCGCTTCGCCGGGAGCCTCGAAGATCGGGCGTTGGCGGCTGATGCGGCGTTCCGAATTGGTGACGGTGCCGTCCTTCTCGCCCCAGCCGGTGGCGGGCAGGCGGACATGGGCGAAGGCCGTGCTGTCCGTCTCGGCAATCACGTCGCTGATGACGACGAACGGGCATCGCGCCAGCGCCTCGCGCACCGTTGCGGCGTCGGGCATCGACACCGCCGGGTTCGTCGCCATGATCCACAATGCCTTGATACGTCCCTCGCCGACGGCGCGGAAAAGGTCGACGGCCTTCAACCCCGGCTTGGCCGCAATGGTGGGTGCCCCCCAGAAGCGCTGGACGCGGGCGCGGTTCTCAGGCGCGAAATCCATGTGCGCGGCCAGCGTCGACGCCAGCCCGCCTACTTCGCGGCCGCCCATCGCGTTCGGCTGGCCGGTAATCGAGAAAGGCGCCGCGCCCGGCTTGCCGATGCGGCCGGTGGCGAGGTGGAGATTGAGGATCGCGTTGACCTGATCGGTTCCGCGCAGCGACTGATTGATCCCCTGGCTGAAGAGCGTGACGGTGCGCGGGTTGGCCGCGAACATCTCGTAGAAGCGCAGGAGGTCGGCGGCGGGCACGTCGCAGGTGCGGCCCACCGACCAGAGGTCGCTTCCCGCGCCGACCGTTTCCCAAAATCCTTCCGGCTCCGAGACGCTTCGCGCGAGATAGGCGCGGTCGATCAGCCCCGCTTCCCGGCAGTGCATCAGCAGGCCGTTCATCAGCGCGACGTCACTGCCGGGGCGGATGGCAAGATGCAGGTCGGCGCCTTCTGCCGTTTCGGTACGGCGGGGATCGATGACGACGAGCTTCGCACCCGCGTCCCAGCGCGCACGGATTCGTTGATAGACGATTGGATGGCACCATGCGGTGTTGGAGCCGATCAGGACGATCAGGTCGGCGACATCGATGTCGTCGTAGCTGGCGGGCACCACGTCCTCGCCGAAGGCCCGGAGGTGCCCGGTGACCGCGCTCGACATGCAGAGTCGGGAGTTGGTGTCGATGTTCGCCGAACCGATGAAGCCCTTCATCAGCTTGTTGGCGACGTAATAGTCCTCGGTCAGCAATTGTCCGGAGACGTAGAAGGCGACGCTGTCGGGCCCGTGCTCCGCGATCGTCTTGGCGAAGCGATGAGCCACCAGGTCCAGCGCCTTGTCCCAGCTGGCGCGGCCCCTGCCGATCATCGGGTGGAGAAGCCGGCCTTCGAGACCCACCGTCTCACCGAGATGGGTGCCCTTCGAACAGAGCTTGCCGCGGTTGGCCGGGTGGTCCGGGTCGCCTTGGATCGACACCGAGCGCTCGCCGGTGCGCGTCGCCACGATCCCGCAGCCGACCCCGCAATAGGCGCAGGTGGTACGGACCGGTTCCGGCATCAGGCGGCGGCCTGCATCACGCCGGCACGGCAGATCAGCACGCGTCCGGCATCCACCTTCACCGGGATCGTCGGCGTGCAGCCCTTGTCTGGTCCCTCGGCCTCGCCGCTTGCCAGCGCGATGTTCCAGTTGTGCAGTGGGCAGGCGACGCTGTGGCCGTGGACAATGCCCTGTGCGAGCGGTCCCCCCTTGTGCGGACAGCGATTGACCAGCGCGAACACGCGGTTGTCGCCGGTGCGGAACACGGCGATCTCCTCGCCGCCCTCCACCGGCACGGTGCGCGCGCCTCGCGGCGGGATCTCGTCGAGCCAGCCGATGTCGAGCCATTCGCCGATCATGCGATTTCCTCCTCACGAACGGGGGTGAACGCCGCCATGTGGGCATGCTGCGCGCGCTCCTGCCCGGCGACGCGCTCTGCCCAAGGATCCTCCTGGCTGAAGCGCTGCGAATGCAGGAAGCGCGCGGTCAGCGCTTCGCGGCCCTGCGCATCTTCCACGATGCGTGCCTTGAGGTAATCGAGCCCGACGCGTTCCAGCCACGGGGCGGTGCGTTCCAGATACCGCGCCTCCTCGCGGTACAGCTGGATAAACGCGGCGCAATACGCCATCGCCTCCGCCTCGGTGGCGACCTTGCACAGCAGGTCGGTGGCGCGCACCTTGATCCCGCCATTGCCGCCGACATGCAGCTCATAGCCGCTATCGACACACACCACGCCAAAGTCCTTGATCGTCGCCTCGGCGCAATTGCGGGGACATCCCGAGACCGCGATCTTGAACTTGTGCGGCATCCATGAGCCCCAGCTCATCCGCTCGAGCTTCACGCCGAGCCCGGTCGAATCCTGCGTGCCGAAGCGGCACCATTCGGAGCCGACACAGGTCTTCACCGTGCGCAGCGACTTGCCATAGGCATGGCCGGAGACCATCCCGGCGGCGTTGAGATCGGCCCAGACGGCGGGCAGATCCTCTTTCTTGATCCCAAAGATGTCGAGCCGCTGCCCTCCCGTCACCTTAACCATGGGTGCGTCATATTTCTCGACCACATCCGCGATCGCGCGGAGTTCGCGTGGGTTGGTAAGCCCGCCCCACATGCGCGGCACGACCGAGTAGGTGCCGTCCTTCTGGATGTTGGCGTGCATGCGTTCGTTGACGAAGCGGCTCTGTTGGTCATCCTGATATTCGCCCGGCCACGCGCAGAGCAGATAATAGTTCAGCGCAGGCCGGCAGGAGGAACAGCCGTCGGGGGTGCTCCAATGCAGCTTCTGCATCACCTCCGGGATCGAGCGCATTCCCTGCGCGACGATCTCGCGGCGGACATCATCATGGCCGAAGCTGGTGCACTCGCACATCGTCTTGGCACCGGTCTGGACGTCATCGCCGAGCGTCAGTGCCAGCAGGTTTTCGACGATACCGGTACACGACCCGCAACTCGCCGACGCCTTGCAGCCGGCGCGCACCGCGTCGATGCTCGCGGCACCGTCGGCGATGCAGGCCACCACCTGGCCCTTGCTGACGCCGTTGCAGCCGCAGATCTCGGCATCGTCCGAGAGCGCCGCAACGGCCGCCTTAGGGTCCGCTTGCCCCCCTCCCTGGGCATAGATCTGGCCGAAAATCAGGAGGTCGCGCAGTTCGGAAATCTCGTCCTGCTTCTTGAGCAGGTCGAAATACCAGCTGCCATCCGCGGTATCGCCATACAGCACCGCGCCTATGATGCGGTCGTTCCGGACCACCACGCGCTTGTAGACTCCGCGGCTGGCGTCGCGCAGCACGATGTCCTCGGCACCATTGCCGCCGGAGAAGTCGCCCGCGGAGAACACGTCGATGCCCGATACCTTAAGCTTGGTCGACGTGACCGAACCCTTGTAGCCTGTGGGTCGCTCGGTCAGCCCATCGGCGAGGGCGCGACACATGTCCCACAGCGGCGCGACGAGGCCATAGACCTGCCCGTCGTGTTCGACGCACTCCCCGACCGCCAGGATGTCGGGGTCGCTGGTCACCAGATGGTCATCGACCTTGATGCCACGCGCGACCTCGAGCCCGGCGGCCCGCGCGAGCGTGGTGCTCGGCCGGATGCCGACCGCCATCACCACCAGACTCGCCGGGATCAAGCGCCCGTCCTTGAGCCGCACGCCCTCGACGGTGTCCCCGCCGACGATCTCGGCAGTGTCCGCGCCGGTCAGGATGGTCTGTCCGCGCGCTTCGAGCGCCGACCGGAGGAGCCAGCTTGCCGCTTCGTCAAGCTGCCGCTCCATCAGCGTGGGCATCAGGTGGAGTACGGTCACCTTCATGCCACGCAAGGAGAGCCCGTGCGCTGCTTCCAGACCGAGCAGGCCGCCGCCGATCACCACCGCCTCGCCGCCGCGCTGGGCCGCCGCGAGCATCGCGTCCACGTCGTTCATGTCGCGGAAGCTGACCACCCCGGGCAGGTCCTTGCCGGGAACGGGGATGATAAAGGGGTCGGAGCCGGTTGCGATCAGCAGCTTGTCGTACTGCACGGTGCGGCCGCTGCGCGAGGTCACGGTCTTTGCCGCGCGATCGATCGCCGTCACCGGATCGCCCGCCACCAGCTCGATGCCGTTGTCGCGGTACCAGTCGGGTCCGTTGATCACGATGTCGTCGAACGTCTTCTCGCCCGCCAGCAGGGGGGAGAGCATGATGCGATTATAGTTCACATGCGGCTCGGCGCCGAAGATGGTGACACGGTAGCGGTCGGGATCGCGGGCGAGCAGTTCCTCGATCGCACGGCAGCCGGCCATGCCGTTGCCGATCACGACGAGGTGCGGGCGCTTGATGTGGTGCGTCATGGATGCAGCCTCACAGCTTGGATCGAACGTGGGAGAGCGGCGCGGGCACTAGATCCGCACGCCGGCAGCGGCAGCCCAACGGACGCGCCACCGGGCCTTGACGAAGGTCAGCCCGGCCAGTGCGACGAGCGTCAGCATGGCGAAGACCAGGAAGCCGGGGCCGAACCCGCCGGTCACTTGCCGCGCGAACCCGAGCGAGGAGGCGAGATAGAAACCACCAACGCCGCCTGCCATGCCCACCAGTCCGGTGAGGATGCCGATCTCCTTGCCGAACCGCTGCGGCACGAGCTGGAACACGGCACCGTTTCCCGTTCCAAGGGCCAGCATTGCGACCACGAAAAGTCCCAGTGCGGCACCAAGATTGGCAGGAGACGTGCTGACGCCCAGCAGCGCGAAGGCGGCGACGGCATAGACTGCAGTCAACGTGGCCACGCCCCCGATCCGATCCGCGAGTGCACCGCCGAGCGGCCGGACGAGCGATCCCGCGAACACGCAAGCCGCCGTGCAATGGCCCGCGGTGACGGGGCTCAGCGCGAACGCGTCCGAGAAATAGATGGTGAGCGAGGAGGCGAGCCCGGAAAAGCCGCCAAAGGTCACACCATAGAAGAGCATGAACCACCAGGCATCGGCCGTGCGCAGCGGCTCCAGATACGCGCTGAGCGGCCGGGGCGCTGGCTGGTCGGGCGCGTCTTTCGCCAGCACGATGAAGACGACGAGCACGAGCGTCAGCGGGATGCAGGCGAGACCGAGCACCGCATTCCAGCCGAACGTGATGGCTAGTGCAGGCGCGAACAAGGCGGCGAGAACGGTGCCCGAATTGCCCATTCCGGCGATGCCCATCGCCTTGCCCTGATGCTCGGGTGGGTACCAGCGGCTGGCGAGCGGGAGTGCGACGGCGAAGCTTGCACCTGCGAAACCGAGGATGATCCCCAATGCGAGGGTCCCGGCGAAACTGTGGACGCCGAGCGACCAGCCGGCGAACAGCCCTGCGATCACGATCAGCTGGCCGATGACGCCGGTCCGCTTGGGCCCGGTCCGGTCGGCGAGCAGACCGACGACCAACCGCAGCATGGCGCCGGCAAGGGTGGGCGTCGCAACCATCAGCCCCTTCTGCGCCGGGCTGAGTCCCAGGTCGGCCGCGATCTGGGGGGCGAGCGGCCCCAGCAACACCCAAACCATGAAGGCAAGGTCGAAGTATAAAAAGGCGGCGATCAGCGTCGGCGTGTGGCCGCTACTCCAGAAGTCCGACTTCTTGCGCTTCGGACCGAAATCGATGTCCGCACCGCCTCCGATCCAGCCGAAGCCTTCGTGCAACAGTTCCGCGACCTTCATCCGCACTGCTCCCATGTGCCGCAGACACGAAAAAAGCCGCCTCCGACCTCCCGCCTCAAGCGGTGATCGGACAGCGGCTTTGCTGTCTGACAGTGGAGAACCGCACCAACGTTGGCGCAATCATCCGATGCTGGCGCCTG
>NZ_BAAAEL010000012.1:0-100377 GCF_039522995.1 Sphingomonas molluscorum
TCTTCTCCGCAATCGCCCTCGCTGCCACCGTCATCTTCTGGCTGTGATCAACGAGTCCTGACCCTAGAAAGCGGCACCATCCTGAGCTTTATAGCGTGGCGCGCGCTTTGCGAGAACTGGCGGGCACATGCGGAGACGATTGAGGGTATTGTCGAAGACGCAGCGTTTCGTGGAGAAACCCCTTTTAAACAAGAGTCACGCCAGCTTCGCCTCCTCCCGAGCGTGTTCCACGTGTTTTAAGTTAAGAGGATGGTAGCTGCGCAGCTACCGCCCCCCTTCGGTGGCGGAGAACATCACCCGGCATGGTCGCGATCATGCGGCCACCCCAAACATGATTGCCGCCGTGATCGCCCCGATCACCATAAAGGCATACTCGCCGTGATACCGGCGATCCGCCTCCGCATAGACCTCCGCAGCACGCTCAGGCGTCGGGTATGAACCGAGGTGGACGCGCTGCCCGTTGATCCTGATGACCGCCTCCCAAGGGTTAAAGCGATTGACGGGGCGGCAAGTCACCCCCTTGAAGTTCGTCCTCCCCTTGCCCGCGACGTTGCGCATGTTTTGAGAGCGGGTCGCGGGGCGGAGGTTTTCGATCCGATTGTTTAGCTTGTTCGTGTCGCGATGGTCGAGTTCACCGGGCCATTCGCCATAGTGGAGGGCCCACGCCAGTCGGTGCCCAAGATGGTTGCCGTGACCGGGCACCCTGATCCAGCGGTAGCCGCCGTTCATGACCGAGCCGACCGCCTTCCCGGCATAGCGGCGATTGAACGCGAGGATGTAGGGATCATCACCTTCACGCTCGCGCGTGCGGATTTCGCCAGTCTCGGGATTATAGGTAAAGTGCTGGCGAAGCTCGGCGATCGAGGGGAGCGGGTGCTTACGAGGACGGGCCACCTTAGCGATCCTCCCCGTTGTCGTTGATCGCGTCGCGAACCTCGAAGTAGCGAAGCGAGCGCGCCTCGTCGGCGATGACCGTCTCGACACGACCAAGGGCAGCTTCCGCACGCTCCGCGCGCATCGTCTGGCGCACCAGTGCGCTGAACAAGATTATGGCGATGAGGATCGCCAGTATGGTAATGATGGTAGCGGACATAGAAGTTCTCCATGAGGGCGGGCCTGCCCTCATGGATATTTATGCGCGCGGCTAAAACTGGTGCCGTTAAGCTCCTAAACGCCAATATTGCGCGCGTGTTCGACCTTCTTGTATAAATATACTTGATGATAGAGCATCGGGTCGTCAGCCCGTTGTTCACGGAACCCGAGCGGTGATCTCGCTAAGAACCTCGCCACGAACGGCGCGTTGAACTCGACATAGCGTTTCGAGCAGCGAGATAGGCGGAAGGTGCCCCGCCGAGTGGAATATAGCCCCGCCCTTGGACCCCGAGGGATCACGGAGCTACACCGCCGCCCGAGTGGCGATGCGAGGTGTAGTGGGAGCGATCCGGCTGTTCCTCCACGCGCCGAAGCAGGAAAGGCGTGAAACAGCACTTCTCTCGACGGGGGACGCTTGAGCACTTAGCGCATCCTCCGCCGCCTTACCTGAATGCTTTCGATCGGATCGGTAGGGCGCACCGTTAGTAGGCGATGATCCGCCGCTTGCGAGACCCGACAGGCACCAGCCACTTACCGCCACGTCTCGATCACAAGCGACCGGGGAGCCGGGGGAGAGAGGCACGGCTATGGACCTACCGCTAACCGAGGGTTCGACTGACACTCAAGCCGCCGATCGGAAGCTAAGCCCCTTCACGGATGATGATTAGCCACGACTCCCCATGACAGATGCTCCACTCCCTTGCCCGAGCATCTGTCATGGGGGTTAAGGCTAATGTGCTTACGGATGATGATTGAGCGTGACCTCTTCACTCGCCTTTATGACGCGATCGTTCGTTAGAGCGAACGCATGTGAGCGAGAACGAACAAGATCGCTGGCGAGCGCTTAGCTCGCCATTTGAGAGCAAACCTGCTACGTCTATGCGGCTACTTGGCGGCAAGTATGGCAGGCCAGAGATCGACCCAACAGGAAAGCGCGGGCAAAGATGAAGTTATGGCGATATCTTCAGGGCAGTTGGGAGCGCATCTTGTTCGGTTGCGTGGGCGCGGTATGCCTCGCTTTTACCTTTGTGTTCCTTTGGAATGAAGAAGTGACAGCCGCCTCAGCCGTGTTCGCGATGGGGTTCTTCGCCTTCTTCTACTCCAACCTTGCCCGCTTCAAGCGCTTCAAAGGACTCGGGTTCGAAGCCGAGCTATGGGAGGATAAGCAGAAGGAAGCCGCCGACCTCATCGAACGGCTAAAGAGTGTTGTCACCGTCTATACGCGCGAGATCGTGATGAACAGCGTGCTGCGCGGGCGCTTGGGCGGTAGCGATAGCTGGCAAAAGCGGTGGGACTTGTTCAACGAGCTACAAGGTCGTCACGGCGAGTTGGGGCAGCAAATCGACTTCAGTGGCCTTCGTCACGATGTCGAAAGCGCGTTCCTCTTTGACATGTGCTCGCCGTTGGTGGCGAGCGTAAGGCGCTCTATCGAGAGTTCGAAGACCGAACTTCTACGTGACGCGCGGAAGCGGTTCGGAAGTTCGATCACGGACATTGAAGGCTGGAACAGGTTCCATGAAGAGGTTCGCTCGGTGGGGATTGTAGAGGACAACCTGTTCGAGCGAGCGAAAACCCGGAACATTGCTCAAGAGACAGTGGCCACAGCACAGACCTTCAAAGAGTGGCTGAGGGAGCGCTTTTCTGTCGATCTTGTATTCACACCGGGGGTGCTCGAAAGGCTTTCAAAGATCGCGGAAGTTGCAAGGCAGCGACCGATAGCGATCACTCCGAAGCTTATCGAATGGGCAGACGATCGCAGCGTCTAAACCGGATGTAGCACCGTCGAATGTCGGAGCCACCTCCGCCAGCGGCCCCGTTGTTCACAACGGATTAGAGGTCACGAGTTGCCCTCTTCACGTCTGGATAACGGGTTCTTCAAATCCGTGCCAAAGCGATTTCTGATGAAGCGGTCCTGAGCGCGATCGACCGCTCCGACGAAACAGCGTGCGCTTCCGGCGACCCATTGGTTGACCTGCGTGACAAGGTAGCGCGGCGGCAAAGCGGTAATTTCCTCAAGCTTACTTTTCTCCCAAGCCATCACTACCACTCGACGCGGCGATATCGGGATTGCGAAGTGCCCACCCGGCACCGCAATTCCGTTTGTTCGCACGACGAAATCGTCCGAGATCAGAAAGCTTGGCACCTCGGGCGGTATGACGATCACGCGAAAGTGCAGATCATTCAGTATCTGCCCTACCCTCTCCCCCACGAAGATGGACGGGAGCACGCGCAAAACCGCGCTCTCGATGTCGGAGACAGAATGACGGGCGATATACTCCTCTAACGTCGCGGGGTCGTCCGGGTTCTTCATTGCCGGATAGCGTTCACCAAGACTCTCAATCGCCCTGCGCCAATCGTAAGCCCCGGAGTGTTTCACTGCGCGTAGCGTGGCGGGCGTGCGGTAGAACAACGCCCGCACAAACACGCTCCACGCGGAGCGTTCTTCGTCACTCAGATTGAGAACAGGCGTGGCATTGAGCTTTCTGAGCACAGGGGCCGCGAGATCATCAATGCGCTGGAAGACGCGCGTTTCCAGCCAAGCCATGCCGAGCCGCTTGTCATCCGGGGAGCTATAGAGGTGCTTTTCGAACCCGGTCTCGCTCGGAAACACCCGCTTGACCATAATCTTGGCCACGTGCGGTTTCGTGTATCTCTCAAGCTTGCCATCAGCGCCCGCCCACTCACGCAGATAGAACTCGGGAACGTAGTGGTGCTTGGCGGGAGTCGCAGGGGAACCTCGCGAGACCATCTACTTCGGCACGTCCTCGCATTCCGCCTCAATGTCGATGCCGTCGAAGGACTCGCGCCAGTCGAGCCGATCCTTGAGGCTCATGCCCTTGTAGCCCTCCCCGGCCTCGATCTCGGCACGCTTCTCCTGAACGCGGCGGCTTGCTTGACAAGCCTGCTGATGCGCGAACCGCTCACCCTCTTGCGCCAGCGGTTTCAGCTTGGCTGCACGGCTTACCCGCACCGCATAGAGGGCTTTGTAGACCTGTTCGACCGTCGCTCCATCCGTGAGCACGATTTCAGGGTAGCGGCTGCGCAGCGACGCGATTTCGTCAAGCCGTGCCGCCCGCGACCGGCGCAGCGTGTCGTGATGCTCAGTGATCGCCTCAAGCTCAGCATCGATCGCCAGAACGTCCTTCACGCCAGCATCGAGCGTCGCCTTCTGTTCGGGGGTGAGTTGAAGGGCAAGCGCCGAGAGCAACAAGGACAACATCATTTCGGGTCCGACCGATCCATCGTGACGGCCTTCATGAACTCCATCCCAAGCGGCGTTAGCATGTGGCTCAATTCCGGCACCGCAATGCTGCCCATCAGACCGCCTACGCCAAATGGGCTCTGATATTGGATCGGGATCGATTGATCCTCCGCATACGGGACGGCCCCCGATGCCTGATAGATGAGGGTGAGTAGTGAAGAGAGCATTTCCTGAAAACGCTGGGGATCGATGAGCGCCGCGTCAATGCGCCGGTCCCGATCGTAAAAGGCTGTCAGCACCCCGTTGGCATTGAAGAAACGGGGCGTTGCCGTGATGCAGCGTAGCCGGTGAAGGTTTTGGATGGAGACGCCACGCTCTTCCTCGCTGAAAGTTCGCCAACTGGCATCCGCCTTCGCGTTCGCCTCCGCAGTGTATGCGTTGACCTCTTCCTTGCTGTGAAAGAGCCGTTCAGCAACGCGGGGATAAAGAAGGTCGAGGAGCGCAGAATCGGCGGGCGTGAGCGACCGAAGTAGCTCAATATGAAGCTTGTTGATCGATGGCCTCTCCGCCGTCGCCGCCTTCACGATCAGCCGAGCCCAAAGCTCCTGAACGTCGTCCTCATCCTCCTGCGATGCCGCTTCGAGCGTTCGCATTGCGTCTCCGAACGGGAGCGCTTGCAGCAGAGCATCGGGAAAGTCGCGCTCAGCCGCGATCCGATCGACCTTCCGCTGTATCCTGAGCAGGTTCTGGAAGCGCCAAAGCTTCATCTGGTCGCTTAGCATGTCGCCGAACTCGGTGAGTGCCGAGCCAAACGCTCGCCGCAGCGCCCCCCGTCCGCCGCTCGCAACCTCCTTGAGCGCCTCGACACCGGGACCGGAAAACTCAGCTTTGATCTCGACCATTCGCCCTCCCCGGAACCTGCGTCACTCTCGAATGAACTCGACCACTGCGTAGCCCTCGAAGTTACCGTCGCCGTTCCCGATCTTCTCGAAGGGGTTCACTCGTTTGCGCATTTCCTCAATTACAGCAGTGGCGCTCTTGTGGCAGGCTTTTAGGATAGCCCCACCAAGCGTATCCGTCTCCTTATCGGACGCATACACGAGAGTTGCCCACTCGGGCAGAAGATTGTCTCCGTAGTAGCCGACCTTCCGCGCATTGATATCAGCATGGAGGCCAAGCTCGCTATCCGTCACAAGCGCAAGACGACCGTGCTGGCTCGGATCATACACGGGCATGATGTTATTCGTAAGCGTTAGATGCCAGCCAATCCGCTCGGGATTAACGCCTTTCGCAAGCCCCACGATGAAGTAGGCGGTTAGCGGATTGTAGGGGACATCGCCTTTGTGACTGCTAAGCTTTACGGGAATAAAATATGAAAAGCATACCGCGCATTCCTTGCCCCCAATCGTGCGCTTGTTTGTATCCATCACGACGACATGATCGAAGCTTTTAAGAGCATCGTCGGGATCAAATGGCGCTCCAACGTCGTGCGGGATGGATGACACCACCTTGTCATCTTTTCCGCTGTCGCGCTTGTAGCTCCGCACCACCTTAGTGGAACCGGGCTCGGCTCCTACAAGCTCAATCTTACCCGTGCGAGAGTCATACCTTACCTGAATTTCCTTCGTATCTCGCGCATCAATGATGCCGTAAACGTAATCATCCCGCTTTTTGCTTTTCCCTGTCACTTTAGCCATCGCTCAGAGCGCCTCGCCCTCTGGGGTGATCCAATATCGCTCGCGCAGGTATCCCGCCAACGTGTGATACCGCTCGTCGCCGTCTTTTCGGTAGAGTGAAACCGGATCATCCTCTTCCTTGGAGAGCGGATTACCGTCGAGTCTAAACTGTAAGTTCATTGACCAGTGCCGAAACGCTTGCCGCATGGCTTCGCCAAACTCCTCAAACCGTGCGTGCGTTTCAGGATGAAGAAAGATGCTCCCGTTAGCTGCGGCCCGGTTGAACGCCACAACCGCTAAGTTAGCGTCTTGGTGCCGGAACCATCCTTGAGCATCGCTGTAGTAGGTGGTGCGCTTAAAACGATCCAGCGCCCGTATTTCGTCCTTCTGCCACGTCTCAAGGCGCGACTTATCCAAGAATGCTTCGAACTCGGGTTCGGACAGACGCCCCACGTCTGCACCCTCCTGCCATATGCTAATCAGTTTTAGAATTGCGTAATGAGCTTCGGTAGCGCGCTCCCAGATATCGGGGATAACCTCAAACTCGCGCTGATTGAGCTTAGCTGAGCGGTCGAGGAGCGTCGCACGTTCGAACTTCTGCCGCTCAAGGAAAGTGGTATGCTCTTGGCGCGTCGCTTCAAGCTGCCTCTGACCTTCAAGCTTCACCGCTTCAAGGCGATGAGTGAAGCGAGAGTCGAGCCACTTCCCGGCGACCCTCTGCGCGCCAGCCCACACGATCCCGCCAGCCGTCACGGCGCTCACGCCGACCGAGCCCAACAACTCTAATGCCGTCATGCCTTACCCCCTCTTGAGGCGCACGGTAGCGGGACCGTCAGCGTAAATACAAGATGACCGATCAACCATCTTGCCCCGACGATCGCGGCCCCGCGATCACAGCCGCTCTCGCGGATCGTGCCCAACACCGTCGAACCATGGCTACCAAGCGCGCCCAAGAGATCGATGAGGGCGGCAAGTTTCTCCCGATGGTCTCGGACGAACAGTGGGATGAGGTTCTTGAGCGCATCGCCAACGGCGAGATCGCCGCGCACGTCATGAAGTCGCTCGGGCTACATAAATCGACGCTCACCGCGAAGTGTCGGCGCGATCCGGGCTTCAACGAACGCTACAAGGACGCGCTCGAAGATCATTATGTGAGCATAGCCGAGGATTTGCGCATGGTTACGCGCGGTGTCCCCGGCTACTCGACTGGTGATGTTCGCCGGGATGAGCTTGTTGCGAAGTATGACCTCGCGCTTGCCCGATCGTTCGCCAACAAGGTGCTGGGCGAGCGTGTCCAAGTCGATCAGACCGTGAGCGTCGCGCCCGTGATGCTCCCGGCCATCGCGCTTCACGTCCCTGAGATCGAGGATGCGACCGACAGCGATAACGATCCCGATCCTTCCTGAAACGACTGCTCGAAGAGCTTGTAAAACCGCCTAACGGGCGTAGCGCGGTTCTATCAGAAGTGGTAGATCATCGCTATGGAATGGACACCGTTAAACTTTCCGGTCGATGATGAGCCGCTGCCCGTTGGGATGCTGGCGAGGAGGCAGGACGTTGAGCGCATCCTTGGCGGCTGGTGCCGAGCGCGTTGCCGGGGTGACTATACCCTCAAAGTAGAGCTACGCTTTGGCATCACTCACGTAACCGCCTGCTTCGAGGATAGCCGGGATGCCGCCAACCTAAAGCTACTTTGGCCCGCTTTGATATGAGAACCGTAAACTACCTTCGCGTATCAACCGAACGCCAAGGCCGTTCTGGACTTGGGCTCGACGCACAGCGGGCAACAATCGAAGCATTCTGCGCAACACGGGGGTGCCAGCCCCTCGCCGAGTATATCGAGGTTGAGAGCGGAAAGCGCGACGATCGGCCCGAGCTTGCCCGCGCGCTCCACCATGCGAAGGTGACAGGGGCAACCGTCGTGATTGCTAAACTCGATCGCCTCAGTCGAAATGCCGCCTTCCTTATGACGCTGAGGGACAGCGGCACCAAGTTCGTAGCAGCCGATCTCGCAGACGCGAACAACCTTACGATTGGCATCATGGCTCTAATCGCTCAGCAAGAGCGTGAGGCGACCTCTCAGCGCACCCGTGAGGCGCTACAGGCCGCAAAGGCGCGCGGGCAGCGTCTGGGCAACCCCAACGGCTCAGCGGCTCTCAGACGGGCTCAGAGAGGCAATACGGCGGCACTGGCGACTATTACCAGCCGCGCCGACGCCCACGCCCTCGACCTCGCGCCCGTGATAGCGGACATACGGGAGGGCGGCACCACCAGCCTGAGCGGCATTGCCAAGGCGCTAAACGATCGCGCCATTCGCACCCCCCGTGGCGGGCAGTGGCACGCAACGTCCGTGCGCAATCTCTTGGCGAGGCTCGACGCCAACGGGAGGGCACCATGAGCACGTTGAAGCTTCATACGCTGATCTACTCAAAGGCTGATCTCGAAGTTGTGCCCGAAGATGAACGCACGTTCTACCTTATGGCTACCAGCGTCGCCAACGACACCCAAGCGCTCAACAAAACACTCGCGATCATCCTCCAAACCGTTGAAGACGAACATCGCATCACCAACCAAGGCAACTCCGCTTTCGCCTTCGTGATTCTTCGCATGATTGCGGGGCGTCTCAACGAAGCTTGGAAGCTGGTGCGCAAAAACCGGGACATGATCGCCAGCAAGTATGAAGCCGAGCTATCAACCAACGCTCAGGAAGGGCTAAGGGCACTCATTGCTTACTTCGATCATCCGAAACCCGGTAGTCTGATTTGGCGAGTGCGTGACGGGGCAGCGTTCCACCATGATGAAAAGCACGTTGCTGCCGCATTCGACAGCCTTGAGCCCCTCGATGATCTTGGCGACTATCTCCACGAAAAGGTAGGCAACACACTTTTCTACACGACCGAGATCATTCAATATGAAACCTTAAAGAATCTTGCGGGAGCGCCGAACCTCGCCGACGCGATCAAACAGTTGATCAATGACACGCGCGATCAAACGACCAACTTTAATGAGTTCATATATGGCTTCGCCCTCACCTTCGCCGAGCGCTACTTGCCGCATGCCCTTGAGAGGTTAGCCGATGAGTTCGATGAGTTCGCCGTTGCTAACCTTGCCGATCTCCAGCTACCGTATTTCTCGACGCTGCCGCCTAAGCTCGCCTAACCCTCCTCAACTGGTGGTTCATTAATCTTGCGACGATGAAAAAGCGATTCTCGATAGATCGCTGTAGCAAGACGCTCTTGCTTGAACGTAGCGGCCTCGTTGCGCGCGGTGTTGATATCAGAAAGCCATGAGCGCAGATTGGCCCGGTTGATTGACTTCACCGCTATGAAGTTCGCTTCCCCCTCGCGATCATAGGCATCCTCGACAAACACCAGATTGCCAACGCGCTCGCCAAGGTGTCCGAACTTGTGGGCAAGCATGTTCCGCTTTTCAGCGATCTTTTCGACCTTGGACAAGATGCGCTCGGCGTCATCCCAAATGCTTTCATCTGCGAAGTTGCGGATAAGCTTGCGAACAAGTGCCAATCTCGCTCGGAAGCTCGTGAAGCTATCCCAAACGATGCGAGCGCGAAACTCATCAACGGCGAGTAGGTAGATCAGCCATCGCGACAGGAATAGTTCAAGCTCGATCCATTCGCGAATGATCTCACCCGTCAATCGGAAGAAGTCAGCCTCTTCCGCCGTGTAGCGTTCCTGAGCGTCCACCGTAGCCCCCTTCCATCCTACCAGCGTAGGGCAACGACCGAGAACGCCCAAACGAAACTCGTAGAGCGCTGTGAGGGCGTTCGTAGGGTCTACCCCCCTCTTGCCCGTTTCTCGATGCTTCACGGCATGTATAAGAAGCGCAAACGGCGACAAGAATGGGGGATAATAGATGCGGTTGATGGCAGCGCCTGTCGCGGCAAGCATCATGCTGGCGGCTTGTGGAGGCTCGAACGAAGAAGTGAGTAGTTCGTATACGGAACAACAATCCGTCGTCGCCGAGTCAATTGCCTTCGATGACAAGGAATGTGCCGCTCAGAGGCTTCCAATAGCGTTGGTGCTCAAGAACAACGGTTCGGAGGCAACACGCTCAGTGTCATGGCACTTCGCCGTAAACCGGGTAAATCACTCAGACAACCTGACGGGCCTCGACATGGGCACGCCATTCACTGACGCGAACCGGCGAACCGACCGGATCATCGAACCCGGCGAGAGCTTCAAGGTTTGCTCATCCGCGCCAAGGATCGAGGGCTACGCTCCTGACTCGAAGGAACTGGAATATCGAGTGATCCTCGATACAAAGTGAGCGCTTGGAATTCCGGGGGATAGACAGGATGCGTTTCGTTGCTGCGCCGCTGGCGCTGAGCTTCATTCTGGCCGCTTGCGGAAGCTCGCCGACGCCGACCGCGACCGACGAAGCCGACACCGGCGACATCACCAATCTTATGAGCGACCCGTTCGCGAGCGGGTCAACCCCTGCCGCGACCGTGGCGGCAACCACCCCTTACGCTATTGAAGCATGTAAGGCCGCAGTTGCCGCGCTCAACGGGCGCGATCCGGCGACGATGAAGGGCAAGAAGCTCACCGACGATCTCGTTCACGTCTCCTATATCCGCCCCGATGACGGGAAGCGCTGGCAATCGCGGTGCCGCATCGATGATGCCAACCACCTTACATGGGCTCAGTTCGACGCTTTCGGCGACGGGCAGCAAGGCCGCTGGCGCACCGAGGATACCGTTGGGTTTAGCGTTGAAGGCAAGAACCTTCATGTGAAGGTTTCGACCGAGGGCGAGCTTATGAGCGATGAGACTTACCCGCTTTCGAAGCTCAAGGGATGAAACGCGCGATGATGCGCGGCTTGATCGCGCTTGCACTGACAGCGGCACCGTGCGCGGCTAACGCGCAATCAGCGGGCGATTACTGGGCAACCAAGCCGAACAGGATCAAGATTGCTGGCGCGCTGAATCATTGGGCGGATTTCTGCTCCAATGTCTTCTACTTCGAGCGTGCTCCCAAGCTCGCCAACGAAGCGCTGGAGCCAAAGATCAACTCACACCTTCTCCTATCCTCAACTCCGTCGATCGAGGTTGAGCGTTGGGCGGGATGGTTGCCCTATGCCGATCCCGACAGTGAGATCGCCAAGCCCACCCACGAACGCGCCGCCGATGCGCTGCTTGCGGCGCGCGCGGACCCGTCCTCAGCGGCAGCGGCTGAAAAGCTGTTTGTGGACACGATGCGTGGCTATTTTAAGTCGGTTTACGCCAAGTGCCGTGAAGGTGCAGGCGATGAGTGGATCGCGCACAACCTATATTCCGGCGCGGGCGACTTCGAGCGCGCGATGGCAACAGTTAAGATCGACTTCGCGCAATCCGTGAAGGACATAGACAAGCCCGATCCCAAGCCTGATACCCGCAGGGCGGTGCGCAAGCGCTAATGGCGGCACCACCCCGCCCCCATGTCCCGAAGTCGCTGGCGGCACGCATTCGCGCCGCTCAGGCGAAGGTTAAGGGTATTCGACAATCCATCATCATGGCAGATCGCCGCATTGATAAGGCGAGTGAGCGGGTGAGCCTCTACGATGCCAGCCCCTCCGCTTATGCCAATGAGTATTATCGAGGCATGGATGTGGACAGCTACCCGGTTCAGACCCGTATCGGACGAGATCGGGAGGAGTTGGCTTACTACGAGCGGCGGGCTCCCGAGCGCATCGTTGAGCTTGCGGAAGCCGAGGCGCACCTTTCGCAAGTGGAGGACGAAGTTTTGTTGAAGGTGCTTGCAATGCGCCCAACAACCGGGCGCGTGCCGTGGCCTCGCCGACTCAGGCCGTTCGAAAGTGAGCGCCGCACAACTGAACTGGCGTGGGCACGTGAGGATGAGCGTCTCAAGGCTCGACACGCCCGGCAGATCGCAGCTTTGGAGGCTGAGTCTGAGCGCGCCGATGAGGCGTTTCGAGCTTCGATCACGAAGCTCGTAGACAGCATGGCGGCGACCATTGCCCGGATGCCCAAGGCAAAGCAAGAAACGGTGCGCGCCGCCATCGGTGGCCAGTTGGCGCGACTCAGCAGCGGCGAGATCGGCGCTTTCGAGTTTCTTGCTACCATCACGGGTTAAGGGGCAATCATCCCGGCATCACCGATTAGCATTTGGTGAGGCTCTATAAGCCCGCCAGCGAGGCGCAGTAAGCCCAAAAGAACCGCGCCGCCAAGAGTGCCAGCACGCTCCCGTAAATCACGCGAGCAACGATGCCCCGAAGCGTCAACGCAGGCTCCGGTTCAGCGGACGCAAACAGCGCGTCACAGATGCGGCGAACCATTGCCCTACCCTCCGTTAAGGGCCCAAAGGGCCCAAGGGCTGGAAGGACTCGCTCTTCAGCGGACTGAAGTCAAATTCCTGTGAATGGGAATAACGCGCGCACATCTTGAGCGCATCGGCTGGGCTCACGACGACGATTAAGCCCATCAGCTTAAATATCGCATGGCGACCCTTAAACCCGTTCATCCGAATATTTCGACTTTCCAGCCCAAGCACCTTCAGCTTTTCCAGTGGATCGCCGACCCTACCGTTCGCAACATCCTCGCCGCTGGTGGCGTCCGCTCCGGCAAGACCATCACTGAGATTAGCGGCATGTTCTTTAGGGCCATGCGCGCGCCCGGATCGACGCACGGGTTCTTTCACGCTCAGCGCAACATTTGCGAGCGCAACCTTTTCAAAACCAGCTTTCCCGAGACGCTGGATATCCTCATGCCGGGTTGGTATGGCGACCTGAAGGCCGCTCCCGAAAACTACGTCAACCAAGCCGACCTTACCGTTCGCCTGCCCAACGGCTCGAAGTTTCTATTCATGGGCTTGGACGATCCCGACAAGGTGCGCGGTTTAAAGTTTAGCACCATCATGCTCAACGAAGCCAACTTCGTTGACTACAAAACGGTTATGACGCTTCGCGGGCGTCTATCGGAAAGCGTTGCGACGCTTGGCCCGACTGGCAAGCAGGATGGCCCGCCGCTCGAAACCAAGATGCTTTTCGACCTCAACCCAACCTTTAAGTCGAGTTGGGATTATCAGGTATTCGTTGAAGGGTTGGTTCCGGGTGAGCGTCGCCCGATCCCCAATCACGATAAAACTTACCGTTACCTCATAATCAACGCGATCGACAACAAGCCGAACCTTCCCGAAAGCCTCTTTGAGGACTTCGAAAGCATGACGGAGGAACAGCGCCGTCGCGATGAACACGGTATGTGGACTGAGGATAACCCTCACGCCATGTTCAATCTCGCGACGATCCAGCGCGCCCCGTTCGTGCTCGCATCGTTGGTCGAGATCGTGATTGCGATCGACCCGGCAGGCACCGCCAATAAGAACAGCGACAGCACCGGCCTGATCGTTGCGGGGCGTGACGCTGAGGGACGGCTTTACGTGCTCGAAGACGCGACCATGAAGGCTAAGCCCGACGATTGGATTGCGGAGGCGATCAGGCTTCGAAAGAAGTATGATGCCAAGTGGATACTCACTGAAAAGAACTACGGGCGCGATATCCTCGAAAGCCTCTTGTTCCGCATCGCGCCGAATGAGCCTCACAAGTTCGTTGATGCGATGGGGCGCGGCAAGCAGCTTCGCGCTTCGCCGGTTGCCACGATGTATGATCGCGGGCGCGTCACGCACGCGCGGGTTTTCCCTGAGCTTGAGCAACAGATGATCGAGTTCGATAGCCCGCACTTCAGGGGCTCGCCCGATCGCGTGGACGCGCTTGTTTACGCGCTTACGCACCTTTCCGGCGAGCGTGGCGCGGGGCCGATGCGGGCTTATAAGTTGCGCGGATTCATGGGGGCTTAGGTTTCCTAAATACCCTCATGACCCTTGGTATCGATACCCGCTCAGAAGAAATCGCATCCTACCTTAAAGAGTGGGAGGACAACCGCGCTACCGTAAAGGGTGAGCGCGCGATGAAAGGCCCCGGCACGCGCTTCCTGCCCAAGGATGAGGGCATGAGCGATCTCGCTTATGAGAACATGAAAAAGCGCACGCCGGTATTCCCCGGCGCGGCGCGCACGTTCGACGGTTTGAAGGCGCTCGCGACGCATAAGCCCGCGATCATCACCGCCCCGGCGAGTGTTGAGGATATCCTAAAGACGATCACCGCTCAGGGGTATGGGCTCGACAATCTCGCGGCGCGCATCTTCGGCGAGCTTTTGCTTACCAATTTCGTCGGGCTCGTTGTCGATTACCCGGTCGCCCCGGCTGGCATCACTCAGGCTCAGGCAATCGCGGCGGGCGTTCGCCCTTATATCGGCATGTATGATGCCGAGCATATTTTGGGGATCGAAACGGGCGTGATCAACAATCGCCAGCGCGTCACCCGCGTGCGCCTGAGCGACGATGCCGATAATATCCGTGAGCTTCGCCTTGATGATGGCGTTTACAGCGTCACCAAGTGGCGGCGCATCAAGGGGCAGTGGACACCCATTGAGACGATCACGCCGACCAAGGGCGGTGCCACAATCGATGAAATCCCGTTCACGCTGGTGAGCACGACTGAGGATTTCGAGCCTTCCAAGGCCCCGATGGCGGACGTTTGCTCGATCAACCGGCAGCTATTCCTTGCGAGTTCGAACCTCGCTCAGTGCCATTGGTGGATTTCGCAGCCGATCCCCTACGTGATCAAGAAGCTCACGGAAAGCGAAGGCGCGCTTAGCGTCGCACCGGGCACCGTCTGGCGCTTCGACTGCTTGCCGTCTGAGGCGGCGGTTGGTTTCCTCGAATGGAGCGGCGCTCAGGTTGCTGAGCTTCGTAATGAGGTGGAAACGCTCAAGGCCGATCTCGCCAAGAACGGCTTGCGGATGCTCGCCGACGATCGCGCCGCCAATGAGGCGGCGGAAACGGCGGCTATCCGTCGCGCGTCTGAGAACGCGATTGTTGCCAACTTCGTTCGCGAACGCGATGCGGGGCTTAACGATGCCCTCGCTTGGGTAGCTTGGTGGCTCGACCTCGAAGAGGGTGCGATCACTTACGAAGGCTCGACGGACTTCAACGCGGTGCCGCTGAGCGATGCCGCGCTTAATTTCCTCAAGGGCCTCAAGGAAAGCGGCGATATCTCGCGCGCCACCTTGCTTGACGTTGTTGTTGCGCAGAAGATTTTGCCCGAGACTTACGACAAGGAAGTCGATGCCGAGATCATCGCGCAGGAGTTGGCAGATCGTCCCCCGGCGATCGTGATGCCCAACGCTTTTGGAAGCGCAAACGACAACGCGGGGCAGGATGATGAGGACGCCTCCTAAATAGGAGGTGGATCAAGATAAACTCAGGGACATTCTTTATCGCCACGCGGTAGCGGCGCGCGACATTGGGCAGGGGCTGGCTAACGACTTTGTTAGCCAGCTTAATGCGTTTGACGAAGAATTGAGCGACCTTATTGCGGCTCGCTATGCGCGGATTGAGCGTGACGGCTTCGACAAAGGCCCCGCCACGACCAAAGCCCTTGAGGATATGCGCACGGCTTATGCCAAGGTGAACGCCGAGGCTTACAAGAAAGCCGCTGGCGGGCTTACCGCCGACCTATTCGAGATCGCCAAGCATGAAGCGACGTTCGCCGCGAAGGCGGTAAGCAGCGCGGGCGAGAAGCTCGACTTCGGCGCGACGATCCCCGGCCCCCAATACCTCAAAGCCCTTATCACCACTACGCCCCTACCCTTCGCGGATGATGGGCATACGCTCTTGATGCCTTGGCTTGAGGTTCAGGAGGCGGGCCGCTTGCGCCGCCTCGAAGGCTCGCTTCGCATGAGCGCGGGCCTTGGCGAAAGCACCGGACAGGCGGTGCGCCGCATCATGGGCACCAAGGCGGGCGGCTATACCGATGGCATCCTCCAGACCTCGCGTAAGGACGCAACCACGATCGCGCTCACCGCCAATAACGCGATCTCGAATGCGGCTCGAAATGAGTCTTACTCGCGCATGAAATCCATTCGCTATGTCGAGTGGAGCGCCATTCTCGACGGGCGCACTTCCCAGATTTGCCAAGGGCGGTCGGGCACCATCTATGTGAAGGGATCACAGCATCCCCAGCCCCCGGCGCACCCGCGTTGCCGCTCGCACTTGCTCCCCCGCCGCGACAATGAGGGCACTAAGCATAAGCCCTATGGCGATTGGCTACGCGAGCAGCCCGACAGCGTCCAAGATGAGGTGCTCGGGAAGGCTCGCGCCGATATCTTCCGCAAGAACCCCGATTTCGACTTTGCGGGCTATTTCAAGGAAGGCGGCGGCTACAAGTCGCTTGGCGAGCTTCGGCAGTTCGATGAGCGCCTATTCGCTGAGGGAGGCGTTAAGAGCCCCGGTAAAGCCAAGGCTAAGCCCGAGGCTCCGAAGCCCGCGCCCGAGCCTGAGCGTGCCCCTGAGCCGCCCCAGCGCCTCACCAGCGCCGTTGATCCAGCCATCAACGACAACACGGTTCCGGTGATCTCGCGCAAGGATGCCACCAAGCGTCTCAACGCGGCGCTCGGCGAGAATGCCAAGGCGGCGGCTTACGATCCTCGCCCCGAGTTTAAGGGCATCAAGGCGGAACACTTCGGCAAGGCGCAGCTTGGGGCAGCGTTTAGCGACGAAGCGGCTTCGGCGATCGTCGCGCTTTGGCCTGAGATCGACCGCATCACGGACGCTTTCAAAATCCCCCGCTTGCGCGCCATCCGCACGATCTCGGGAAGCTCCGCTATCGCGAACATGGGCGATGGCACCCTTGGCGCGCACGCGACGCATTTAAATGCGTTCGCAAGCAAGATTGGTGTAAGTGAAACTGGCGCGGAATCCGCCGCGTTAAAGAAGCTCAAGGCGCAACATGCGGAGTTGAAGGCCGAGATCGATAAGATGAACGCGACCCTCACGGAAATGCGCCAGCGAATGGTGGCGCTCGGCACGTCGGTTGAGAACCGCGAGGCCCGCTTTGTGCTGGCAACGGAACAGCGCGAGTTCGTCGCAAAGTTTCGCATCATCGCGCAGCGCGAGTTTAAGCTTCGCGGTCAAATCCGCACGATGGAACGCCAAGGCGGTGCCGAGCCGGTTTCGACATGGAAACCCGGCGACGACGTAAAGCTCCGCCCCTACACCAACGACAAGTATTTTAGCGGCATCGATAAGATGCGTTCGACGCTCTACCACGAAACCGCGCACCACGTTCACCAAATGTGGAAGAAAGAGGGGCGGCGCGGCATCGTTGGATCGCCGCCGCTTGAGCGTCGCCTAAAGCAGATGTTCTTTAACAAGTTTCACGGGGCGGCTTTCCCTAAGAACATGGGGCAAGCGACCGAGAACAAGAACAAGCTCTCCAGCACCTACGCCACAACGAATGAGTATGAGTGGTGGGCGGAGGGCTTCGCCGCATACATGATGGGGCGGCACGATCTCGCTGACCCCGACCTTGTTAAGCTAATTGAGGAGTTGCTTGATGAAGCCCGCGACAGTTGAGCGCCTTACCGAGCTAATCGGTAAGGGCTATGATCTCACGCTTGATGATATGAGCGAGTTTGATTTTCTCACTACCCAGATGGATTGGGAGGATGCTTGCCGCGCGATCGACGCGGTTAAGCTCATCATCACCGATCCGATCTATGAGGGCGACGTTCCCGCCGACTACTTCGAGGACGGCGAGGAAGCTTAATCACGATCCTTTCGACCAGCGGGCATAAATATTGATGCTTGCTACTGGCGAGCATCAACCGCGCTACTGGCGCAAACCGTTGAGGCTTCTGGCCGAAAGGATCGAATGAAAACACTTGAAGACGCTCTTGCCGCGATCGAAACCATGCGCGCGGAGCATGAGGCTGAAAAGGCCGCTATCCTGAAAAAGAACAAAGAGCTTGTGGACCGCGAAAGGGCCGCAAAGACCGCAGCCGACGAAGCCGAGAAGGCACGCGAGGAAGCCGCCAACGATGCCGCCTCCAAGGCTGGTGACGTAGACGCGGTGAAGGCATCGCTCGAAAAGAAGCACAAGGCGGCGATCGATAAGCTCACTGCCGATCTCGCCGCACGCGATGAGCGCCTTGGCACACTCTTGATCGATAACGCGATCAAAGAGGCGATGAGCAAGAACAATGTTCATCCTAAGCACGCTGAGGCCGTTGAGGCGATCCTTCGCACGCGCACCAAGGCCAAGATCGAGAATGGCGAAGCCGTGACCGCCGATGGCACCCCGCTTAACGACGCGATGAGCGCTTACTTCAAGTCTAAGGACGCGCTCGAATACGTCGCCGCCCCGGCCAACACTGGCGCGGGCACTCAGGGCAGCACCAACCGCACCGTTGGGGGCCTTACCAAGGCACCTACCAACGCGGCTGAAATGGCGCAGTTTAGCGAGATCGTGCGCGCTAATCCTGAGCAGGCCAAGGCTATGGCTAAGAGCTGGGGTTGGCCCGACCTCGAAGTCTAAAATCGAGTTGGCGTAAGGCATCCAAATAAATAACCGTGGAGCCCTAAAGCTCCACGGCTCCAACGCGGGCCGTTTTACCCCATTGTTGGAGCTTTACTTAAATGTCCCAGACTCGTCTCCTCGATCTCCTGAACGCTCAGGGTGGCGTGGGCGTGCTCTCGCCGCTCGTTGCTCAGAAGTTCGCTACTTTCAACGCCCTCACCACTTCCGGCATCGCCGTTGGTGGCCCGGAAGCCGACCTCCTCATGACTGGCGGTTCGCAGGATCAGGGCCTTGCCTACATCAACAAGGTTGACACCACTGAGTTCAATCACTCTTCGGATGATTACGAACAGAAGGGTAAGACCGGCAAGATCACGTCGGGCCGCTACAACGCGCACCGTTTCGATCTCAACTGGGGTTGGACGCACACCGATCTCCTGAAGATGATCACCAAGTTCGATATCAACGGACACCTTCTCTCGACCGCTATCCCGACCTACTGGAATGAGGTTTCGGAAAACTTCGCGGTTGCTTCCGTAAAGGGTTCGCTCGCCGCTGATGCCGATCTTACCGTTGACGGTGGCGCACTGCCGTTCAGCGTTGAAATGATCATCGACGCCGAGGTTGAGCTTGATGGCCCCGCCGAGAACCTGTTTGTTTCGAAGCGCACCCTCGCCAAGCTGAAGAAGGCGAACGCGGCTGCTTACGTTGGCCCTAAGTCGGACGTGAACATTCACTTCGCGAAGTATGCCGATTACAACCTCATCGTTACCGAGGCTTTCGGTGATGACGTGACCGTGATCGCTTCTAACGGCGCGCTCGTTTTCTCGACCGGCGTTGTTCCGGGTGAGATCGCGATGGAATACAAGCGCGATGCCGACGCCGGTAATGGCGGTGGCGGTGAGGTGCTTCGCACCCGTCGCAGCATCGTGACTCAGGTTCAGGGCATGAGCTACGTTGGTGAGATCGATGGCGTCGCTATCGAAAAGCCGACCCTCGCTCAGCTTGCTAACGCTGATATGTGGACCCGTAAGGGCGACCTGTCGCTCATCGGTATCCGCGCGATCAAGCACGCGGCTTAATCTCTCGATTAAGTTTCACTCTAACGGGGGCGGGCGAAAGCCTGCCCCTTTTTCATAAATACCCTCATGATGATCAGTGAGGATGGCGCGGGCGTTCCCGGCGCAAACAGCTACGCGACTACTGAGGCGTTTCGCGCTTACCATGAGCTTCGAGGCGAGTTCGTCGGGTTTCCTGAATCCGAGATCGTCGCGGGGCTGGTAAAGGCTACCGACTATATCGAAGCCAACTATCGCGCGCCCAAGGCCCGCCTCAGCCCCGAGCAGGGGCTACAGTGGCCCATAGAGGGCGCTACGGCGGTTCCTGCCCCGGTTGTGAACGCAACCCTCACGCTGGCGCTCTACGCGCTCAACGGGCCGCTCATGGCCCCGGCTGAGCGTGGCACCAGCAAGAGCACCAAGAAGCTCGAAGGCGTGGGCGAGCTTACCACTGAGTATGACGCGGCCCCCGCCGATCCCTACCCGCACGTCTCGGCGATGCTGGCGGGCGTGATCGCTCGCGACACGGGCGGCGCGCTCATCATGGGGCAGCTTACCCGATGAGCCTCTTTGACGACTTCCGGGCGCTCACGGGCGAGCTATTCGACGCCTTCGAGCTTCCCGTTGCCACCATCACCCGCACCGTTGATGCGCCTCAGACGAACGCCGATCGCGCAGCGGGGCGCAAAGGCGCGAGCACCACAACCACGCTCACCGGGCGCGGCAAGCTTGGCGAGCTTGAGTTCAAGTTTGCGGATGGCTCCACACACGATGGCTCAACCGCCTTGCTCACGATCGCCCCGCGTAAGGGCGATAAGCTCACCATCGGCACCAAGTCATTCGAGGTGATCGACTTCAAGGGAAACAACCCGGATGGCGGCGCTACCGCGTTCACGTATGTGGCGGCGCTCAAGTGATCTCGATCACGCTCGATATGAGCGACTTTGCGACGCTCGCCGAGGAATTGCGCGACCTCATGATTGAGGATTGCGAAGATATCATGAGCGATATCTATGCCAAGCTTACGGCTCCGCCGCCGACCGGCACCCCGGTTGATACAGGCAAAGCGCGTCTGGGCTGGCAACTCGACACTACCGACCCGCTCAATATGGAAATCTACAATCGGGAAAAGCATATCGGGAAGCTCAACGATGGGCATTCGAAGCAAACCCCGGCGGGCTTTGTTGAGCGAGCGGTTCAGAAGCATACGGACTGAGCGCCAGCATAAATACTGGCGTGACCAATCACGACGACATTACGGCTTTGCGCCTCCGCTTCCTCGACGCTTGGGACGATCTCACGCCCGTGATCATTCCCGGCGCGGACGAGGCAGACGATGAGCCCGCTACGGCTTATGTCGTGCTCAACGTGTTTCCTAACGATGAGGATCGCCTAACGATCGGCTACCAGCCCGACTATGAGGCTAAGGGTATCGTCTGGATCGACGTTTATTCCCCCCTTGCGGATAAGGACGCAGCCGCTTGGAGCCTCGCCGATCGCGCCGCTTCGATCTTTCGCGACTGGCGCAGCGACGATGGGCGCATTCGTTGCGAGACGGCTTCATTCCGCAACGGTGCCGATGAAGGCAAGTTCATGCGCTTGATCGTCAATCTCGCTTATCGAGCACGCCACTAAAACCGCTCGAAGCTCCCCCTCGCTCCTAAATAATCGTGGAGCGCCTTGCTCCTACCAACTCATTTAGGAGCTTTTCAGTGAGCAATCCCACAGACAACACTATTGCCGTCGTTACGGAAGTCGCCAAGGGCGTGACTCCGCCGAACCCGGCGTTCAAGTATGCCGATGTTACCAGCGGCGGCGCGACCCTTTCGTTCGACATGAAGGAGCTTAGCTCCGAAACCATGAAGCAGAGCCGTGATATGGCTGGTATCCGCAAGGTTGCCGGTTCTTCGTCGGGTTCGCTCAAGTTCGAGCTTCGCCGCGATCCGGTTATCACCGACTTCCTCGCCGCCGCGCACTCGGCGGTTGCCGATGGCAACGACTTCGTTGCGTCCAACAAGGATACCTCTTTCACGATCGAGGAGGCCATGACGGTTGATGACGGGAAGCTCTACTTCCGTGGCCGCAACCAGCATGTCTCGAAGGCGACGATCACCGTTGACGCCGAGTCCAAGGCTCAGGTGACGTTCGATTTCGTCGGTGGCGCTCGCACGCACGATACCGCGATCATCACTGGCGCGACCTATGCCAAGACTCAGAAGGGTAAGGAGCTTGCGGGTATCGACGTTGGCACCATCAACATTGCGGGCCTTACCGCTCGCTACATGAGCCTTGAAATCTCGATCGAGCAGCCGCGTGAACCCAACTACGCGCTCGGCGAGCGTGATGCCTTCGAGATCGGCACCAGCGCGAACCGCGTTGTTAAGATCACCGCCAAGGTTTTCCGCAAGGACTTGAACCCGGAAACCCTTTTTGAGGGTGATGAGCCGGTTGCCGTCAATATCGAGCTTGGCGACGGCGCAGACGGCTACGGCTTCACTTACCCGGCGATGGTTGGCAGCTACCCCAAGAACGAAGCGAACGGCTCCAAGCAGCTTGTGAACGTCGTTCTCACCGCGCAGTATGACGAAACCGCCGATTACGGTTCGATGTTCTCGCTGCTTTCGTAATCGCCGCTCCTACAAGATAAGCGATGTTAAGCGCGGTTCGGGTTCGCTCGGGCCGCGTTTTTTTTATGCCTAAAGCGGGCGATCGGCGCGGCGGCATAAATAAGTTATCTCTTGTAGGAGCTAACTTTAGAATGACTGCTTTTCACTTCCCGACCCGTTACGATGAAACTCAGGCCGATGAGGGCGTTTGGACCTCCGTCGTTGACGAAATGAAGAACGTCTGGGGCCGCTTCAAGCTTTGCCTGTTTGACGAAACCACCCCGCGCCACCGCGTGACGCTTGAGCGTCTTCAGCGCAAGTATCCGGCCAAAAAGGGCAAGCCCAACGAAGCACTCGCGGCAAAGTCGCAGGACGAATGGGCCGTTGAGCTTTTTGTTGAAATGAGCGTCGTTGATTGGGAAATGAAGGATGCCAAGGGCAAGACAATTCCGTTCACCCCGGAAGCCGCGATCGAGTATCTGAGCGACCCGCGCGCCTTGTTCGTGCTCAAGGAAATCGGCGCATTCGCGCGCGACGTGCGCAACTTCCAGCCCGACGAACAGACGGACCCCCCCGAGGGAAACTAATCCGGCGCTTGCTCTTTGAGGTTGAGCAGGGGGAAGACCTTGCCAGCCTCAGAGACGCGCTCGACCTCGAAGGCCCGCAAGGCGAGATCGCGCGCGAGATCATGAGCGAGTGCCCTAACCTCACAAAGTATGAGGAGTCATTCTGGCGATCGTTCGGTGATATCGCGACGATGCGCCCGGTTGGCATGAGCGCGCAACCAATCCCAATCGATAAGATCAGTTGGTATGCCGAAAAGCACGGGTTCAGCCGAACAGATGAGGCGATCTTAACGCGCGTTATCCGTAACATGGATTCCGCGTTCCTAAATGCTATCAAGTCGAAAGCCTCCACCTCCTCCTAAATAGTGGATGGCTGGAACCGCAACTAACGACAAAATCATCCGCATTAAGTCTGATATCAATCAGGCGATTGCGGACGCGCATAAGCTTCAGAGCGCCTACACTTCGCTTGCGGGCGTGAACCCGGCGCTCGCCGCGATGGTGAACAACCTCAACGGCGCGCAGGGGGCGACCAATCGAGTTGGTGGCGCAGCTAATGCGGCCAACAACAATGTGCGCCAGCTTACCGGAAGCCTTGGCGGGCTTAATCAGGCCGCACAAGCCGCGATGAGCCGCCTTAGCGGCATGACCGGCACACTTGGTGGCGTGGCCCTTGCGGGTGCCGCGCTCGGCATCACGGCGGTTGCTGGTGGCCTTATCGCGCTGGGTTCGGCGGCGGTGAGCGCGAGCGCCAAGATGGAAGCTTATCGCGCCTCGCTCACCACTGTTTTGGGCGACAGCGATAAAGCCGCTATGGCAATGGATCGCCTCACTCAGTTTGCGGCGAAGACCCCGTTCTCACTCGACCAGTCAGTTGAGGGCTTCATCAAGTTGAAGGCCCTTGGCCTTCAGCCGACCGAAGCCGCGATGATGAGTTACGGCAATACCGCCAGCGCTCTTGGCAAAGACCTTAACCAGATAGTTGAGGCGGTTGCCGACGCGGCTACTGGTGAGTTCGAAAGGCTCAAAGAGTTTGGCATAAAGTCAAAGACGGAAGGTGACAAGGTAAAGTTCACCTTCCAAGGCGTCACCACTTCCGTAGCGAACAACTCGACCACCATTCAGGGCTACTTGATGGGCATCGGCAACGTCAACTTTGCTGGTGCGATGGAAAAGCAGATGGCGACCTTTAACGGTGCCTTGAGCAACCTTGAGGATACTTGGTCGCAGACCCTCGCCGCGATCGGTGATGGTGGCCTTAACACGTCGGTTGCTCGCGTCATTACGATGATCTCAAACGGGATTTCAACGCTTACTCCGCTCTTGGTGGGCGTTGGCCGCGCAATGTCGGGCATCATCGATGGCGTGGCGTCGATCCTAAGCGGCGTCGGCGACATGTTCGGCGCGCTCAACACGGGCGGCGCGGGTAGCGTCACGATCCTTGAGAAGCTTACTTTAGGCTTCAACGCCATTGGGCAGGTTGCGCAGGTTCTTGGCGCGATCATCGGCGGCGTTTTCTCCGCCGTTGGCACCGCCGTAAGCGGCGCGGCTTCGATGCTGAGCAGCACCTTTGGTGGCGCGCTCGATTGGCTGGGCATCAAGTTTGACACGTCGGGCCGCGCTTGGTCGAACAGCATCTTTGGTATCCTTCGCGCGTCGAAGGCGGTTGCCATGTTGCTTCCCCAGATTTTCCAGATTGCCGTTAATGATTTGCTCGGCATGTTCTCGACGCTTGGGCAGGCGATCACCGCCTTGCTTAGCGGGCAGTGGGAACGCGCTAAGGAGTTGGCCTCGAAGCCGTTGTTCACCAACACGGGCCGCGCCATCAACGCGGTTAGCCGGGTTGCCGTCGCGACCTATCAGGATGAGGACGCAGCCGAGCGCGCTAAGAACCGGATGCTCGGGCGCACTGGCGCGAAGGATGGTGCCACTCTCGATCAGTTGGCGGGCGCAGCCCCGAAACCGGGTGCGGCGGATGCCGATGCGGACGCGGCCAAGAAAGCCGCTGAGCGTGCCAAGCGTGAAGCCGAATACTGGCAGGCGTTGAAGGATCAACTCGCGACGGCGGGGATGCTCACCAACCAAGCGGAAATCTACAACAAGCAGCTTGAGCTTCGTAAGATCGTGGAACGCGATCTTACGGAAGGCGACAAGTCGCGCGTTGCTACGGCGCTCGGCGAGATCAACACCGCGAAGGCCCTCACCTCGCTCAAGCAGCGCGCCTTTGAAGCTCAGAACGAATATACCGTTGAGCTTGGCCGCGCGAAGGGCCTTACGGATGCGCAAAAGAGCGTCGAGGATGAGCTTTTCAAGGCGCGCGTTGATGCGCTCAACAAGGGCGTCGATATCAACGCGACCGCTTACAAGCAGGAAGAGGACGCGCTTCGTAAGCAGCTTGAGAAGAACGCGGCGCTCAAAGACCAGAATGAGCTTCTAAAGAAGGCGCAGGATTTCGCGCTTAACATGAGCCGCGGCGCACGCGCTCAGGACGATCTAAAGAAGCTCAACGCTGAGTATCAGGCGTGGCGCGATGCCGTCGCCAAGGGCGATCTCGCCGACACCTTCGGCGGGCAGATCATCGCCGGGTATGAGAACGCCAAGCTCAAGATTCAGCAAGATGGCATTCGCGTGTTGCTCGAAATGTCGCCGACCCTTGGCCGCATCGCCGCCACCGATCGTGCGCAGGCCGATGCCAAGGAAGCGCGTGCGCAGCTTGCGGACCTCACCCTTTCGCCGGAAGCGCGCAAGCGTGCTGAGCAGGATATCGAGCGCACGCTGAGCACCGCGCTGGGCAAGATAGCGGCAGAAACCACGCGCGAATGGGTCGATCAGTTTGACGATCTCGCCGACTACTTCGGCGGGAAGCTCGGCAAGGTGCTCGGCAAGTTTGCGGATGGGTTCGACCGCATCGCGCAGATGATGAGCGAGCCGACCGGCCCCGCTGGGTTCCTCGCCAAGCTCCTGAACCGCGAAGCCGAGTATAAGGGCACGGCTCAGGGCTTCGGTATCGAGACGATCGGGCAGGAGCTAAAAGACCCGCTCAAGAGCCTCAGCACCGGCTTCGGCGACTTCAAGGCCATGTTCAGCGGCGACCTCGCTGCGGGCCTTGTGAAGGGCCTCACCAAGGTTCAGGCGGGCGCGCAGGTTGGCGGCATGGTCGCGGGCGTGGGCGATCTCTTGGGGCTCGGTAAGGGTTTCTCGACGGGTTCCCAGATCGGTGGCGCAGTGGGCGGCTTGTTCGGCCCTATCGGCTCGATCATCGGTTCGCTTGGTGGCGGGCTCATCGGTTCGTTGTTCGCCTCGAAGGCCAAGTTTGGAACCGCCAGCCTTACGGGCGCGGGCGATGCCGTGATCTCGGGCCGAGGCGCAGCCGCAACCACGGCGGCGACCGGCGCGGCGGGTTCGGTTCAGGAAGGGCTTGCGAAGCTGGCGGCTGAGCTTGGCGGCACCGTGGGCAGCTACTCGCTCGCCATCGGCAAGTATAAGGACAACTGGCGCGTTCGCGATGAGGCGTTCGACGGCAAGCTTAACTTCGGCGGCACCAGCGCGAACGGGCTTCACGACTTCGGCGACGATGAGGCGGCTGCTATCGCCTACGCGATCGAAAACGCCATCAAGGATGGCGCGATCAAGGGCCTCGACCCGCTGATTCAGAAGGCGCTTGGCGCGCTTGGTGCGGATTCCGCGATCCAGTTCGCTAAGGACTGGAAAGCGGCGATGGACGATTACAAGTCGCTTACCGATCCGATCACGGCGGCAATCGACGGCATCGTTGGCCCGCTCGATACGCTTCGCGAGACGATGGTTAAGGTTGGTGCTTCCACGGAAGACCTCACCAAGATTGATGATTATCGCACCATCAAGCTCAAGGCGGCGCTCAAGGAACAGCTTTCGAGCCTTACCGACTTCCTCGACCAGTTGAAGGGCGAAGGATCGGGCGTAACCAAGATGGATCAGCTTAGCGCCAAGATGGCGGAGTTTGACGACTACCGCACGCGCATTGCCAATGGCGATAGCTCGGTTGATCAGGCGGCTTTCACGGCGCTTGGGCAGTCAATCTTTAGCTTGGCTGGGGATATCTACGGAACCGCGACTTCGCAGTTTCAGGATATCCGCGCCATGCTCATGGGCACCACTCAGGGCCTCGCCGATAATGTCACCAAGGCGGTGAACACGGCGGCGGGCTTCGATGTGGGCAATGCCACTACTTCGATCGACAACACTACGGCGGCGATCCAAGCTCAGGCGGCAGCGCAGGCGGCTCACTATCAGCAGGTTGCGGCAAGCAACGCGCTACAGGAAAGCTACCTCAAGCAGATTGCGGCGAACACCAATGCGGGTGCCGCCGTAATCGGCAAGCGTATCGCCAATGATGACGTGGCATACAACGGGCGATACATGGGGCGAACCTACTAAATAAAGGATGGCACTCGACCCCGAACGCGCATCCCTTGTAAGTCAGCCTTACCGCTACGCGATCCTTGATGATGAGGATACGCTTGCGCTCTATCGTAACTCGAAGGCGATCGAGATCGCCACCAACCTCGACAAGGCTGGTGGCGAAGCTCTTGCGCGCGAAATCTTTGACGCATCCGGCGTTTCTACCCGCACCTTTTCGCTTACGATCGAGGGAGCGCTAAGCCTTGATGATTTCGTGGGTGGCCCGCCGCGCTATCGCTTGAAGTTCGACCGCAACCCGGCAGCGAACCCGGCGAAAACCTACACGGTGATTGCGGCGCGGTTTCGCCCCCTCTCCAACACCACCACACTTACGGTGCGCGGCTGATGCGTGCGTTGTTCGTCTCGCCCCTGCCCTTCGTTGGCACCACCGCCACCGGCATTGCCGCGCCGATCGCGGGCAGCGTCGATTTCCTCAACGACGATCGCCCCGGCCTTGTCTGGCGCGGTGCCACCAATGGCGCGGTTATGATCGATCTTGGCCCCGATCCCGTCGAGTATAATACCGTCGCGGTGATCGGCTCCAACCTACGCGCGAGCGATACGGTGCGGGTTCAGACGGGCTCAGCGCCCGACACCATGGACGGCTATGACAGCACGGCTAAATCGGCATGGCAGGGCAAAAAGCCCAAGCAGCTTACCGCTAAGTCGGTGCTCAAGCTCCCCGCCACGCGCGCCGAGCGCTTCGTAAAGATCACCTTCGCGGCACCGAACCACCCGAACGGCTATGTTCAGTTTCAGCGGCTTGTGATCGGCAAGGCGGTTTCGACCTACGGTATCGAGTTTGGTGCGAAGCTGAACTTCGAGGATCGCTCCGTAATCACCACCGGCCCCGGCTTCACCACCACCGACCGTTACGACGTGCTCCCAGCGTGGGATATCTCGACAACGGGTATCACGGATGAGGAATGGCGCGAGCAGTGGGCACCGCTCTTGCTCGAAGCCGGTTCAAGCGCGGGCATCCTGTTTGTTCGCGATGAGAAGGCCCCGGCGACGTGGCAGACGGATGCCGTTTTCGGGCGCATTAGCTCGAAAGCTTACGGTGAGGCCAAGGCTTACAACTGGTGGGTCTTCGCGGGAACGATCCTCGCGTTCGCCCCGTGAGCGAAAGCCGAAAACCGCATAAATATTGAAATGCGGAACCTACTCCTCGAAATCAGCGCCCTTGATCCCAACACTAAAGCTATCACCGTGCTTCGCATGGCGGCAGCGCACGCCAAAGCAGAAGGCATCTATCTCGACGGTGAGACTTGGCTTCCGGCCATCACCAGCGATCCCGAGATTGGGCTTGGCTATTGGGGCGAAGGTCGCGCTCAGGCGCTCACCGCCTCTTATGGGCAGATCAACTTTGAGTTGAGCCGTTCGCTCGGCAACACCGCTTGGCCTAAGCTCGATTTCGAAGGTGCGAGCGCCACCCTTTGGGTTGGCAACATGGGCGACCCCTTCGAAGCCTATCAGCAGTTTTGGACGGGCAACATTGGCCCGCTTGTTCAGGACTCCTCTCGCGAAGCGCATTTCTCGCTTCTGGGCGTTGAGGCGCAGCTTACGGGCTCGGCGCTCACCCGCGTTTATCAGGGCACCGGGGGCGTTGAAGGCCCCTCCACCATGCTGGGCAAGCTCAAGCCGATGGCGTTCGGCGCTTGCGTCAACGTCGCCCCGGTTTTGCTCGATCCGATCAAATGGGTGTATCAGGTGGACGCTTACCGAGCGTGCCCGATCAACGCGGTTTATTCGAGCGCCCTCACCCTTGGCGCTCCCAACGCCACCGTCGCGACCTACGCTGAGCTTGTCGCCCTCACCCTCACCCCCGGCCAATGGGCCGCGTGCCCCAATCTCGGCATGTTCCGCCTTGGTGGCGATCCGGGTTCCGCCAAGATCACCGCCGACGTTGGCACCGCCGACAGCGCGGCGAGCATCGCGCGTCGCTTGGTGAATCTGGCGGGCGTGCTCGACGCTCGGCTTGGCCCGAGCTTCACGACCGGCACGCGCGGCTATTCTCTGTATCTCACGGAAGACGCCACCATCGGCGATCTCGCGCGTGATGCCGCGTTCGCGGAAAGCCGCCTCCTCCTCACCGACAGCAAGGGCGTGCTCCACCTCGCCCCGATCGCGTCGAGCAAGGCTCCCGGCACGCTCGCAAGCGATGGCTCGGCGCTCCCGTTCGTCCGTAGCGACACGATTGTTCAGGAAGCCCCGGCTTCGCCCGCTTGGCGCGTGAAAATCGGGCATACGCCGGTTTGGAGCGTCCACAGCGCGAATGAGATCAGCCCCGCCGTCGCCACTCAGGGCGCGGACCTCACGGCGGCTATCGCGGCGGCTGAGGCGGCACGCGATCGAGCGGAAGCGGCGGAAGCGGCGGCAAAGCTGGCGAACGAACGCCTCGACGCTACCGTTGACGATGGCATTCTTGATCGAGCGGAAAAGCGCCAGTGGATCGCCGAGTTCGAAGCGGCGACGGCTGAGTTCGATGGCCTATTCGCTGAGGGACAGGCTCAGGGGGCCACGGCTGAGGCCAACGCCTACGCGAGCACCTTCACGACGCTGAGCGACTATCTCGCGACGCTAAACCCCGCGTTCGCCGACACCAGCGAGGATACGCCGATTGATGCCGCGACCTTCAAGGCGCGGTTCGTCAACTACTATGTCGCGCGCAAAAACCTCGACGTAGCGCTTGCTAAGAAGGCGGCTCAAACGGCGGGTTGGGACAAGGTGACCGGCCCCGGTAAGCCCGAGGATAACGCCACAGTTGGCGCACCTCCCGGCACCATCGTTGGCGATCGTCCGTCTGAGGACTTGGTGAAGGACGTTGACGACGCGAAGGACAACGCCAACGACATTCGCAAGCAGCTTCCCGCGCTGGTGCTCCCGATCCTCAAGGAACCGATCGACCAGATTTCAGCGCTCCACCTCGCCGGTAGCTCGGCTAACTTGAAAGCCACCAAGGCCCTTCATGAGAAGAACCATGTCGCGATCGAGGGTTTGCGCACTTACGTTGATGAAAACGGCGCGCTTGTCGCTGAGCGATTCACTCAGCTTACCAGTCGCGTTGGCGAAGCCGAAGAAACGATGGAAGCGGGTTTCCTCGAAATCAACCGCACCATCGCCGATAAGGAACAAGCGCTTTCGGAGTCGATCACCGACCAGATCGCCAACTATGGCGAAACCGTAACCGCCGCGCTTAACGAGGAACGGCGCGTTCGCTCGACGGAGGACGAAGCGCTCGCCGAGACGATCGAGCAGTTGGCGGCAACCGTGACGGAAGGTAATGAGACGCTTTCCGGGCAGATCAACGACGTGCGCCAGCTTGTCGTTGATACCGACACCGCGACCGGAACCCGCATCGATAACCTTGGGGTTAAGATCGATGATGAGGTATCCGAACGCGAAGCGGCTATTCAGACGGTAGAGAAGGCGATCGTTGACGCTACCGAAGCGCTTACCGAGCGCGTCGATACGATCAGCGCGAGCGTGGGCGGTATCGACGAAACGCTTGGCGAGATCAGCGGCACGATTCAGACGATCCAGCAGACGCAAGCAGACGAAAACGGCGCGCGCGCTGAGGAAATCCAGACGCTTCAATCCCGTCTCGATAATGTGAACGGCGCGACCTTCGAGCAGAAGTTTTCCACCTTTGCCGAGGCGGTTGATACCGTGAACGGTAAGGTCAACAACATCGGCGCGGAGTATACCGTTAAGCTTCAGACGGAAGTCAATGGGGTGAAGGTTTTCGGCGGCTTTGGGTTGGTAGCTCAGAACGGCATGGTTGATGCGGCATTTTCGGTTGATGCTTTCCGCATCTACGCGAGCGGCGGCACCAAGCAGGTCTTCTATGCGGATGCCGATGGCGTCTATATGCCCGATGTTCGCGTTGATCGCCTCAAGGCTGGCACGATCGACTTCGAGTTCATCAACCGCCAGTCGCTACAGAACCCGAGCGGTGGCTATCAGATTCTACCGGGTGGGTTTACGATCATGTGGGGCCAGTATCGCGGTATCATTAGCGATGAAATGTCGGTGAACATTACCTTCCCGCGCCCGTTCACCAATGCCCTAATGTCGGTTAGTGCCACGCCCTACATTGTTGGCAACAACAGCTTTAAGGACTTGTGGATTCAGGCCACCTCCAACCGCAGCAAGAACGGAGCCACGTTCTACACTCAGGCGGCGCGATCGGACGCGCAGAGCTTGGACGGCTTCGACTGGATGGCGTTTGGCTACTAAGCTTCGGTAAGCTCCCCGACGCATCGGCATAAATATAGGCAAATCCAGTAGGAGAGCCTTTTTCGATGGCGTTTGAGTTTGAAGCGAGCGGGACAGTAAGCGTAACCGAGGGCTCGGTTGCGGTAAGCGGTAACGGCACCAGTTGGGCAACCGGCTACCCCGGCGTTATCTTGATCATCGGAGGCTTGAGCTACCCGGTTGCTTCGATCGATGGGCGCGACCGTCTCACGCTTGTGCGCCCGTTCGATGGTCCGACCGCTTCCGGCGTCGAATACACGCTCGCCCCGGTTCAGCCGGAAAACTACGAGCTTTCGAAGAAGGTCAACGAAATCCTCGATATCGCGGGCGACCTTATCGACGCGACGGTTGGACCGGCAGGCCCGGAAGGCCCCCCCGGCCCGGAAGGTCCGAGGGGCAAGGATGGTGATGCGGGCTTCGGTTCGATCGTCAACTTCACCCAATACAGCGGCCAACCCGCTGGCGGTTCGGGCGTCTACATGATCGTTCCCGTGGCTGAAGGCGAACCGGGTATCACGCTCACGCAGACCGCGCAGGTGATCCTTCCCAAGGACAAGGCAAACGCTGGCATCGGGCTTTGGATCAAGAGCACGACCAGCGGCTATGCGATCACGCTTGGCCTATCGAACGCGCCCGTTCCTCAGCCCGACGTTCCGGGCGAGGAATTGGACCTCAGCGGCACCGGCACGATCTATATCCAGCCTAACACCGTCTATCCGCTCGGCATCTACCTCGCGGGCAGCACCGCCAACTTCACCGTCGCCGTCCCGAAAGGACTGCCCATCAGGATTGAGCGCAAGTCGATCGGCATCACGCCGACCTCAACCAAGTGGCAGGTGAACCCGGCAGACGATTTGATCCGCAACACCGGCAACGCGGTTGGTTCGGATGCCGTGATGGAAAAGAAGCTCGACACCCGTCCGGGTGCCGCATTCAGCACGCGCAACGGCCACCTTGTGATTGGGTATGGCGCTTATCTCGAATCCGCGCCGCTCGGCATCGACCTTCCGCAGACTGCCGACCCTGTTTTCAATCAGGTGCCGCCGTCGATCAAGCTCGGCTTCAAGGGCGTCTGCCCCGCTGGCGTTGAGAAGAGCGTGTTCGCAGTGGTGAGCCTCTACAACAACGGCAAGTATCAGCTTGGCCCGCACTGGAGCGGCGTGCTTTCCGTCGAGATCGAGGGCGGCAACGGTTCTCAGACGATCCTCGCCGATGAGTCACCACTCTACCAGCTTGGGTCCAACCACCTTTACGAAGCGGAGTATGTGGACGATCCCAGCGGCCCCGGTGGCACCGTCACCTTTTGGGTAGACGGGCAGCAGCTTGGCACACCCAAGCCGACCGAACGCAAGGTTCGCGTCGCCCCCGGCGCTCGCCTCGAAGTCAACGCATCGTCGGGCAACAGCGCGGCCACGGGCGGCGAACTCGAAATCGAGTATGTCAGCCTTGGCATTGGTCGCCCCGACGTTGTTTCGACCTACACCGACGTAGTGGACGGCGCGATTAGCGCCGCCGATCTTGAGGCGCTTGTTGTGGACGCACGCGGCTTGTCCGCTCAGCCCGCGAAGGTGCTCAGCTACACCGCGAACGGCACTCAGAAGTATGAGCTAAGCCTTGTCGTCGGCGAAATGGATATGCCCGCAGGGCGCGCTTACAAGGCCGTTCTTGAGGATTGGAGCACCGGCACGGGCGTTGCGCACCCCAATCACCTTGTGATGACGAAGCCGGGTGCGCAGAATTGCCGCTTCGAAGACCCGACCCTCTACAACTCTCAGCCCGCTTGGACTGAGGTTCTACCGCAAGGCGCGGTGCCATCGATCAATGGTATCAACTACTATTGCGAAGGCATCCGTATGGGCACTTACACGCAATTCCAGTTCATCTATGATTGGGATACCAGCGTCATGCCGAACAACCCCTTCGGTGATCCCGAGGGGCTGGATTCCTATATGGTTGCGCACAAGTGGCTCATCTACGACAAGGCGGGGACGCTCTTGGCGCGTATCGAGCAGCCGAACGGACAGCCGCTCAACAGCGCTGGCATGAAGGCGGTTTGGGAAGGCCAGTATGACGGGCGCGGCGTGGCGATGATCACGGACGATAACCCGCATTACAACTTTGGCACGACCCGCTCTTCGGTGATTTGGCGCTCGCATGATCCCGAGGCTTATTCTCAGCAGGATATCTATAACACGGTGCCGGTTTACGACATTCGGGTTCCGTTCGCGTGCCATACTTCGTTTTCCGTCAACGGCGGCGATATGCGCGTATATGGCAGCATCGGGCAGTCGAACGGCTTCGCCAACTGGCGGATCATGTCTTATGAGCCCACGACCTACGAAGGTATTCAGGCGCAGGTTGCGGCATCACAAGACCCGTGGAAGGGGCTGAACAACCTCATCGCGGCTACGCCGAATGCGGGCGTTTTCCTCAAGTATGCTCCGTTTAACCAGATGGGCCGCTCGCCGCTCACCGCCCCCGGTGGCGTGCGCGACGATCGCCAGATCATGCCGGAGCCGATTGCGCACTATGCCCGCGACGTAACCAGCACGCGCGCGATGGACGGGCTTTCGAACAAGCGCATCACGATCGACTATCTCACCGGCTACGCCTCCGATCCTTATTACGGGATGGAGAACGGACGTTGCGTGCCCGTCTACAAGGGCAACGCGCGCCGCAACGTCGGCTTGCGCCGCCACTACTACGGCTATGGCGAAGCCGCCCGTGCGGATAGCGCATCTTGGTATGGGCAGTCGGGCCGCGTTTATGAGTGGGCAGCGAGCAACAGCCCGCTACGGGTAAAAACCCCTACCTACGGCTTGACTCCGAACCGTCCCACTTACGGCACGAACAGCATCGATGCGGCGCACGCGCACCAGTTTCCGCACTGGGGTTCGATGCTCTTTAAGTCGCCTGAGTTTGCGATGCTGGGCCACAAGCTCAGCGATCAGACGCGCCTTTACGGCAACGTCATTCTGGCGACTTGGGACGATGCCAGCAACTACGCTCAACGCGAAATGGCTTGGAAGTTCGGCCATGCCGCGCTTTGCTGGAAAACCGCGTCACGCAATAGCCCGCGCCTCTACACTCAGGCGGAAATCCTCGATTGGGTAGTGTTCGACTTCGAGGCGTTTTATGATCAGCACTATGCGAGCAATCCGGGGTTCCTGAACCCGCCGACGAATGTTTTCACGAATGGCGCGGTTGACTTGAACAAGGTGATGTATGCTTCGGCGGCACGCTTCGGCATCGGTATGATGAACTATCTTGCCCCCGGTGATGGCTGCTACACCCATGACTTCATGGTTGGTTATTGGCTTCAGTGCCTTCACGTCGGCGAGCGCCTTGGCTTCAACCAAGCGCTTCGCGATGCTTCGCCCAAGGCTAAGGCGGTGATCGATTGGTTGCTCGCCTCGCATCGCAAGCGCGCGATCGGGCGCACCAACAACCCGTTGGTAAACTCGGCTCAGGACGTTGATTATATCACCCCCATTTGGACGATGGATCAGATGATTGCGGCGAATGGCGACGTTTCGAAGCTTCCGCAAAACTTCGCTGAGGTTGCTACCAAGCAGACGGTGAAGGCCCCGAGTTGGGATAGCTTCAAGCTACCGGACGGCACCGTTGGGAGCCGTGACGGACAAGCGATGGATCAGTTGCTTGCGGCTCCCGCGTTGCTCAAGGATATGGGCATGTCCGGTTCCGACCTTGAGCAGGCCATCACGCTCGCTGAGCAGCGCTTTCAGGAGCGCCTTACCAGCGAGACGGCTAAGGGGCCGCTCGAAGCGGGACAGACTTGGTATAAGTTTCACCAAGCTACCAACAACCGGCCTTATCGACCGGGGAGCTAAGCCCCCGCCTATAAGGCGGCTCAGCGGGGTGATCGTCCTAAATAAGGGATGATCACGCCCCTGAAATCCCGCTTGAAGGCGGTTGTCGCCTATCTCGGCGATGCCGCGCACCGCCGCTTTGTCGCAACGCTTGTCGCGCTCTTGGCTACGCACCTACTCGGCGAAGCGCTCGACGCCGACCGGGTGGCGCTCATTATCGAGATCGCCATTGGCGGGCTTGCGGGCAGTTGGAGCGCAACCACGCCCCAGATCGAGGGCGAGTAATGGTTGGCGGTGAGGCGGTGAAGGCGTCAGCGGACGTTATAAGCGGCGCAATCGCGGTGGCGACGCTGGCGAGTTGGTTGCCGCCGATCGCGGCAGTGTTCACGATCGCTTGGACGGCGATCCAGATTTTCAGTTGGATTGAAGCCCGCGTCACGCGGCCGCGTCAGTGATCCCCCACGGCGAACGAAACCGGCACGGCGAAGCGTCCAAGCTCGCGAATACCAAGTAGCTCCTCACCGCTGCTAACGATCCTACGGAGCGGGTATCGTTCAAAATGCTCCGCCGCCCGTCGCTCCACCGCATCCGCGACCTCTTCAATCGTCTCAAGCTCGGCAGCATCGGCCAATTGCTCAGGACGGTAGAAGGCACTCAGCGTGATCGGGCCGGTGGCTTCACGCTCAAGCCTAACCTCGATCGCGAATTGGTCCGCGTTTGCGGAGAGGAATTGGAGCTTCTGCCGCATGACACTCACAGCAGCGCTTTGACGAGCGCGCCCGCCCCGACGCCACCAGCGTAGCAGACGGCTACGAAGGCCATGAGCAGCATCGCCAAAGCCGCCAGAGCGAACCACGGGTGCCGCTTGGGCTCAAAAGCTACGACCGTGTTGTAGATCATTTCGGTGAGCTTCATGGACCTTCCTCCACCGGAAAAACAAAATCGGTGGTGGAGATCGTGGAGCATTCTTGAGCCCTCCGGGCTGTAGGACGCGAATAGGGATCGCAGGTCAAGAGGGGGGTGGCGGAACGCAACAGTGCCCCTCTGTGGGTTTGATCCCACCTGATCGGGATTATGGCGCGTTGAGCGCCCGAGCAATTTTTTTTGAACCTTGCAAGCCTCACCGGGGTTGAGGGGCGTTCCCGTTGTGTTCTAACTGGGCGCACGGAGATTCGGACGCCATGACCATCGAGCAAGACACCATCGCAGAGGCCCTTGCGACCGCACCGGGCTGGGCGAAGATCGGCCTCACGATGCCGCAGGAACGCCTTCGCGAGGACGCGCGGCGCGAGATGGCGCGGCACGTCTACAGCACCCTCTACAAGCCCGCTTCCGTAGACACGGCGCAACTTCCCCTTCCGCTGTGACGTGGTTCAAGGGATCAAGAGCCTAACTGAGCTTCTACACCAAGGCGGCTCCGTTCGAGCAGTTTGTCGGGAGTGCGGGCACGCAGCGCTATTCTCCCCCTATGAGTTGGGGAGCTACTTCCGCCAGCGCGGTTGGTCCGATTCATGGCCGCACTTCGCTAAGCGCCTCCGGTGCGAGTGCGGGGCGCGTGGCCCGGAAGTCCAATGGTTGGTTGGCGATCCTCCGCCACCCGAGCCAACGCCCCCTAAGCCGCGTTTCGTGAGATCGTCGTTGCCCCAAGGCAGCGCGCCGACCAGCTTAGACGAATGGCGCAAGCGACGCGCTGGTAAGGCGTTCTGAGCGATAACGGCGCTTGCGTTCGGCTGCTTGTTGATCGAGCTTGCCGGAAAGGGAGGGCACAATGCGCACATTCGTGATGTTGGCGGCGTTGTCATTGGCGGCATGTTCGAGTGCTGAACCGGTATTTGAGAACACAACCGCCGAAGCGCCGATCGTGAACGACTCTCCTCCTGTTGAGAACGGAACCGCCTTCGACGTTCCTGCCGATCCCAACGCCCGCTACAGCTTGCTTAGCGTGACACCGGGGCAGAACGGCCACATCATTGCCCTTACGCGACGCACTGGCACCTCCGGCACCAGCTATTCAAATCGTGAGATTGACTGTGACGCTCAGCTTGCTCGCTATGTCGGCGAGGGCGACACGCGCGAGGATGCCGAACGCCCCTCCCCCAACCCCGGCGACATGGCACCCTTGGTTGCAGGATCGAGCACCCACACTGCGGTTCAGGTGGCGTGCGCAAAACGCTAAGCGGCAACTCGAAACGTCGCCGGAACGCCTACAGGACGGGATCACGACGTAAGCGGTTGTCGCCGATCGCCATCCTAATAGGTGCCGCGTGTATCGGTGCTATCGTCGGCATCGGCTCCACGGTTGAGCCGACCGCCTCGACGGCAACACGCGAGATCATCTCCGGTTGCCGCACCACAGACGGCGACACCATCCGTTGTGGCAACGAGCGCATCAGGCTTCTTGGCATCGATGCGCCCGAGCTTACCGGCCACTGCCGCCCCGGTCGCAAGTGCGCGCCCGGTGATCCGGTCGCCTCTACCCATAGCCTTCGTTCCGCAATGACGGGAACGCTGCGCATCAACCGAGTAGGCACCGACCATTATGGGCGCACACTGGCGACCGTAGCGGGAGATCGTGGCGACTTGTCGTGCTGGCAGTTATCACAGGGGCAGGCGTCCTATCGAAGCGATTGGGACGATGGTTTGCGGGTAGCGCGCACCTGCCCTGCCGAAGTGATAGGCTGAGCCGCCGAATGAGTGCGCGCGGTTGGATCGCAGGCGTCGGCTCTTGGGTCGCGATGGTGGCAGCGGTGTCCTACTTCTCAGGACCGACGACGTGTCGGGATGGTTGGGCTTCCTCAAGTATCGGCTCAAGAGGCGCGTGCTCTCATCACGGCGGCGTGGATCGCTCAGGAGACGCTTGGGCAAAGCTCCTGATCGCTCCCGCTGCGATCATCGGAATCGCGGTAGCCGATTTCGGAACTAAGGCTCCGACGCCTCCAAGGATGCCGCCCGCACCTCCTCTACAACCCCTCGATCCCGATCGTCCGGTTTGCCCGAAGTGCTCACGATCCATGGTAAGGCGCACAGCCAAGCGGGGGCGAAACCCGGCACGGACGTTTTGGGGATGCCCAAACCATCCCTACTGTCGAGAAACAATGCGGATGGATGCCGACCCGCGCGGCTTGAACTCATCGTCCAACTCTCATTTGAGCTAAGGCGCACCCCGCTCGCGCAGCACCCGCACTACCTCTTGATCCACCATGGCGAGCATAGCCGCGTCGGGATGCGGGTTGGAATTCCGCGATTGTGACTTGCCCACCATCAGCAGGTTGTGGCCGCCCGCCGCCGCGATCTCCAGCGCGCGCTTCGCGGTTTCCTGTCCCTTCACCCGCCGCAGGTCCGGTCCGAGCACCAGCTCCTCCGCCTCGCCCGGTGCGGGTTCGGGCAACAACTGTGTCCCTTTCAGGTGGTTGAGCAGACCGATCAGGTCGGTCGCCGCGCAGATGCTGCCCCCCGCCCACGCCGCTTCGGCGCCCTGCGCTGCCGGGCAGATCAACCCCAGGCCGCGCTCCGACGCGTGGAGCGCCGCCAGCAGCACCCCGGGCGTGGCGGCGATACGACCGTCCAGGCCGAGTTCCCCCACCACCAGATATTCGGACAGCGTCTCCGCATCGACGACGCCCATCGCCGCCAACAGCCCCAGCGCGATCGGGAGATCATAGTGCGATCCCTCCTTGGGCAGGTCCGCAGGGGAGAGGTTGACCGTGATCCGCTTGGGCGGGAGCGACAGGCCGATCGCGGCGATGGCGGCGCGGACGCGTTCGCGGCTTTCGCCCACCGCCTTGTCCGGCAGCCCGACGACGACGAATGCCGGCACGCCGGGTGCCAATTGCACCTGCGCCTCGACCGCGCGCGCCTCCAGCCCGAGATACGCCGCCGTCGATACGATCGCGACCATGCTGCCCCCCTATCCCCCGCCACTGCATAGCCGGTTTCCGGGGAAGGAAAACAGCCGAGCGTGTCTTGCCCTCACAACACACATGCCCCACATCGAGCCGGTGATGGTCGGTTCCCGATCCTGTCCCGGCACAGCCGCGTTGACTTGGAGGGGCGGCTTGCCTATGGGCTGCGGGCACACGGCCGCCGTTCAGGGCGGCTTTTTCCGTTATTGTAGACGTTCGATATCCCGGGGAATGAGTGATGAAGCGGACCTTTCAGCCGAGCAACCTGGTGCGTTCGCGTCGCCACGGCTTCCGGACTCGCATGGCGACGCCGGGTGGCCGCAAGGTGATTCGCGCCCGTCGCAACCGCGGCCGCAAGAAGCTGTCGGCCTGACGCGCCTTACCCGTCGCAGCGAGTATCTCGCTGCGAACGGAGGCAAGCGTGCGCCGATGCCGGGCTTCGTGCTGCTGGTGCGCGCGCGCGAGGATGCCGATCCGACGATGCGGATCGGCATCACCGTATCCAAGAAAGTCGGCAACGCCGTCGCCCGCAACCGGGTGAAGCGGCGTTTCCGTGCGCTTGCGCGCGAGGTCCTGCCGACTGCAGGCATCGCCGGTGCCGACCATGTGCTGATCGGACGCACCTCCGCGATCGAGCGGCCCTATGAGTCGCTCAAGACCGAACTGGTCAAGGCGCTGCGCAAGGTGACCCGGTGACCACCGGGTGCCTTCCTCCCCCCTCTTCTTTCGGCGCCGTGCGGTGATCGCACGGCTGCTGATCCTCGTCGCGCGCGGCTGGCAGTTGGGTCCCTCGGTGATCCTGCCCTCCAGTTGCCGCTACAGCCCAAGCTGTTCGGCCTATGCAATCGAGGCGCTTGGCCGCTATGGCGCGCTGAAGGGCAGCTGGCTTGCGGCGCGTCGGATCGCGCGCTGCCATCCGTGGGGCGGCCACAGCTACGATCCGGTACCATGACGACCGAGCACACAGGGATTAGTCGGTGAAGAACGACCAGAAGAACTTCGTCCTCTTCGCGGTGCTGGCCGCGGTGATCCTGTTCGGTTGGCAGCCGATCGCCAGCTACTTCTTCCCGGCCGCGAACCCGCCGGCGACCAAGATCGTCGAGGGCAAGAGCGAGGTGGTGCCGAACCCGGGCGCCGATCCGGCCGCCGATTCGCCCACGGCCGTGCGCGACCGCGCGCTCGTGCTGCGCGAAACGCCGCGCATCGCCATCGAAACGCCGCGGCTGAAGGGTTCGATCAACCTCAAGGGCGCGCGCATCGACGACCTGGTGCTCACCCGCCACAAGGAAACGATCGCCAAGAACAGCGACCCGATCCGCATCCTGTCGCCCTCTGGCACGGGCGACGCCTATTTCGCGAGCTTCGGCTGGTCCGGAAACGGCGTGCAGGCGCCCGGCGCAGACACCGTCTGGCAGGCCAGCGGCACGCGCCTGACCCCGGCCACGCCGGTTACGCTCACGACCCAGGTGGGCGGCCAGCGCTATGCGATCCAGATCGCGGTCGACGATGGCTATATGTTCACCGTCCGCCAGACGATCGGCAACGCAGGTACGCAGCCGGTGCAGGCAGCAACCTACGGCCTGCTCAGCCGCCGTGCCCCGCCGCGCGACAAGGACACGTGGAGCATCCACTCGGGCCCGATCTACGAAATCAAGGGCGGCGTGAACTTCGACGTCAACTACACCGACGTCGACGAGGCGCCGCAGAAGTTCGACACCCAGGGCGGCTGGGCCGGCTTCACCGACCATTACTGGCTGACTGCGCTGGTGCCGGATCAGGGCAAGAGCAACGTCATCCAGTTCCGCAACACCGGCGACAACGTCCACCAGGCGGACTACCGCCCGGCCACCCTGTCCACCGTGCAGCCGGGCCAGCAGGTGACCGCGACCTCGCGCTTCTTCGCGGGCGCCAAGGAAGTCGACCTGCTCGACCGCTATGAGGATGCGGGCGTGGTCCAGTTCGGCAATGCGATCGACTGGGGCTGGTTCGGCATCGTCGAGAAGCCGATCTTCGCCTATCTCGACTGGCTGTTCCGCATGATCGGCAACTTCGGCGTGGCGATCATCCTGCTGACCCTCACCATCCGCCTGCTGATGTTCCCGATCGCCCAGCGCCAGTTCGCCTCCATGGCGGCGATGCGCGCGCTCCAGCCCAAGCTGAAGACGCTGCAGGAGCGCTACAAGGACGACAAGCCGCGCCTCCAGCAGGAGATGATGGCGCTGTACAAGCAGGAGAAGGTGAACCCGGTCGCGGGCTGCCTGCCGACGCTGCTGCAGATCCCGGTGTTCTACGCGCTCTACAAGGTGCTGATGCTCACCATCGAGATGCGCCACCAGCCGTTCGTCGGCTGGATCAAGGACCTCTCGGCACCCGATCCGCTGACGCCGGTGAACCTGTTCGGCCTGCTGCCGTTCACGCCGCCGAGCTTCATCGCGATCGGCGTGATCCCGATCCTGCTGGGCGTGTCGATGTACTTCCAGTTCAAGCTGAACCCGCAGCCGATGGATGACGCACAGAAGCAGGTGTTCGGCCTGATGCCGTGGGTGATGATGTTCATCATGGCGCCGTTCGCGGTCGGCCTGCAGGTCTACTGGATCACGTCCAACCTGCTGACCATCGCGCAGCAGCAGCTGCTCTATTCGCGCCACCCCGGCCTGAAGACGGCGCCCGCCAAGTGACGGACGTCCCCGCCCCCATCGAGGCGTTCGACGAGGACGCGATCGAAGCGGCGCGCAAGCTGTTCGCCGGGCCGATCGCCTTCCTGCGCTCGGCCCCGGCACTCCAGCACCTGCCCGATCCGGTGGTGCCGGAGATCGCCTTTGCCGGGCGGTCGAACGTCGGCAAGTCGTCGCTGCTGAACGCGCTCACCGGGCGCAACAGCCTGGCGCGCACCTCGGTGACGCCGGGCCGCACGCAGGAGCTGAACTTCTTCGACGTGGGCGATCCGCTGCGCTTCCGGCTGGTCGACATGCCGGGCTATGGCTTTGCCAAGGCGCCGAAGGACGTGGTGCGCAAGTGGCGCTACCTGGTGAACGACTATCTGCGCGGGCGCGTGGTGCTCAAGCGGACGCTGGTGCTGATCGACTCGCGCCACGGCATCAAGGACGTCGATCGCGAGGTGCTGGAGATGCTGGACAAGGCAGCCGTCAGCTACCGCGTCGTCCTCACCAAGGCGGACAAGATCAAGGCGAGCGAGCTCGCCGCCGTCCATGCCGCCACGGTTGCCGAAGCACGCAAGCGCCCCGCCGCCCATCCGGAGGTGCTCGCCACCTCCAGCGAAAAGGGCATGGGCATTCCCGAACTGCGCGCGGCCGTCATCGAATCGATCGACTGACGCGCGGCCTGGTTCAGCCGCCCCCGCCCTGGCCGCCGCGGCCGAAGAACCAGCCCAGCCCGCCGCCGATCGCCGCAACCGACAGGATGCAGGCGATCACCATCAGCAGCCCATCGCGCACCAGCAGGGCGAGCCCGAACGCCAGGATCGCCACCATCGGCAGCGTGCTTGCGAACGGCAGCAGCTCGAGCGGCGGCACCGTGGTGCACAGCGCGATGATCGCGATCGCCGCGATCTTGATCATCGGCCCCTTGGTGAGCGCCGGCAGGCGGCCGTGGAACCAGCGGTCGAGCCACTTGGCGACCGGCCGCATCTTGTCGGCGACCTTGACCAGCTTCTCGCCTTTCAGGCCGCGGTTCGCGAGGAAGCCGGGCAGCCACAGGTCCTTGCGCCCGAACAGCAGCTGAAGGGCGAGCAGCACCATGACCACGGCCATCGCGGTCGGCAGGCCCGGGATGCCGCCCACCGGCGAAATGTCGATCAGCGGGAAGATGATGAAAAAGGGGCCGTAGGCGCGGTGGCCCATCGCCTCGACGGCGTCGCCGAGCTTCGCCTTGTCCTGCCCGGCCTCTTCGCCGAGCTCCTTGAGCCGGTCGAGCACGTCGCCGACGCTCTGCGGGTCCTGGTTCTTCTCCGTCATCGTTGCGCCAACGGAATTGTCGCAAGGCGGTTCCGTTGCGCGGAGCGGCAGGCTAGACCGCGGCATGCTCAAGCTCATCCTCGGCAACAAGGCCTATTCCTCCTGGTCCCTGCGCGGCTGGCTCGCGGCCAAGCTTTCGGGGCTCCCCTTCGAGGAGGTGGTCGTCCCGCTCTATGACGAGGGCTGGGATCGCCGACGCGAGGGCGACGAGTTCGCCCCCTCCTCGGGCAAGGTGCCGATCCTGTGGGACGGCGACGTGGTGGTCTGGGACAGCCTGGCGATCGTCGAATATCTGAACGAGAAGTCGGGCGGTGACCGGTTCTGGCCGGCAGACACGGCCGCGCGCGCCATGGCGCGCTCGATGGCCGCGGAGATGCACTCCGGCTTCCAGGCGCTGCGTCGCAAGCACAGCATGAACATCCGGCAGGTCTATCCCCCGGCCCGCCTCGACAACGACGTGGTACACGACGTCACCCGCATCCTCGAGCTGTGGGCGCAGGCGCGCGCGCGGTTCGGCGGCACCGGTGAGTTCCTGTTCGGCGAGTTCGGCGCGGTGGATGCGATGTTCGCGCCGGTGGTGACCCGCTTCGTCACCTATTCGATCCCGATGCCGCCGTTCGCCGCGGCCTATATGCAGGCGGTGCTCTCCCACCGCTGGATGCAGGACTGGATCGCGAGTGCCCAGGAAGAGGAATGGGTGATCGAGCGGTTCGAACAGGCGACCGACGCCGGCTAGGCCGGCTTTCCGCCGACGCGATATCCCTCTCCCGGTGTTAGCATCATGTCGATGTCGGGATAGTGGCACCGGCTCTGCGCCGGCCGGCCGACGGCCACGAAGACGCAGTCTGCGTCGCTGCGGTTCTGAAGCACATGTCCATTGCCGTCGTTCTTGGGGAATGCGGCGCAATCGCCGGCCCGCATCACCGTCTCGCCGGTGTCATCGACCAGGATGGCTTCCCCCGACAGGATGGCGACGAATTCGTCCTCCCCCTCGTGCCAGTGTCGTTGCGACGACCAGGCGCCGGGGCGCAGGACGACGTGGCTGACGCCGAAATCCGCAAGTCCACTCGCAGGCGCAAGGCGCCGATACCACCGCCCCTGAACCGCCTCCCGGAACGGCGCCGGATAGCCGGTCATGTTGGTCTGCGGGATTGTATCCAAGTCGAGCTTGGGCAATGCCCCCTCCGTCATTTGAGGGAACCAGCGTGACAGACGTCGTCGAACTTACCAAGGCCCTGATCGCCGCCGAGAGCGTGACCCCCGCCCGCGGTCCGGTGTTCGATGTGCTGGAAGCCGCGCTGCTCCCGCTTGGCTTTGACGTCGACCGCTTCGTCTGCGGCGAGGCTCCGGACGGGCCGGTCGAGAACCTGATCGCCGTCCGCGGCAGCGGCGGCCGCCACCTGGCGTTCGCCGGCCACGTGGACGTGGTTCCGGCGGGCGACGGCTGGACCGCCGGGCCCTTTTCGGGGGAGGAGCGCGGAGGACTGGTCTACGGGCGCGGTGCAGTCGACATGAAGGGCGCCGTCGCCGCGTTCGTCGCCGCCTGCGCCCAAGTGCCGGCCGACGCAGGTACGCTGTCGCTGCTGATTACCGGCGACGAGGAAGGCCCCGCGATCTTCGGCACCCGCGCGATCATCGATCGCATGGCCGCGCGCGGCCTGGCACCGGATCTCTGCCTGGTCGGCGAGCCCACCTCCACCGCCCGGCTGGGCGACATGATCAAGATCGGCCGGCGCGGGTCGGTCAACATCTGGATCGACGTGCACGGCCGGCAGGGGCACGTCGCCTACCCGCACCTTGCCGACAATCCGATTTCCCGCCTCGTCGGCGCGCTTGCGGAGATCGAGGCGCTGGTGCTCGACGAGGGAACCCACTGGTTCCAGTCGTCGAATATCGAGGTGACCGACCTCGACGTCGGCAACCCGGCCACCAACGTTATCCCGGGCCGGGCAGCTGCACGGCTGTCCATCCGCTTCAACGACCTGCATCGTGGCGACGCGCTGATCGAGCGGGTTCGCGCGATCGTGGCGCGACACGCGCCCGATTCGCAGGTGATCGGCAAGGTCTCGGGCGAGGCGTTCCTGACCCCGCCGGGCGCCTTCTCGACCCTCGTCGCCGAAGCGATCCGTGAGCACACCGGCCTCACGCCGGAGCTTTCGACCACGGGCGGCACCTCGGACGCGCGCTTCCTCTCCAGGCTTTGCCCGACGGTCGAGTTCGGGCTGCTGAACGCGACCATGCACAAGCTCGACGAGGCTGTGCCGGTGGAAGATTTGCGCAGCCTGCAGGCGATCTACGCGACCTTGGCACGGCGCGCGCTCGACGCCTAGCTGGCGAGTCGCCGCCCCGCCGCGGGCGAACCGAGCCAGTCGAGGAACGCCGCCTCCTCCATGGGCGCGGCGATCGCATAGCCCTGCAGCACGTCGCAACCGATCATGCGCAGGATCTTCGCCTGGTCCGCGCTCTCGATCCCTTCGGCAACCGCCGTGCAGCCGAGCCCGTGGACCAGCCCCACCAGCGCCTGGGCGATCGCCCTCGCCTCCTCGCTCTGCGCCACATGGATGGTGAGCGCCCGGTCGAGCTTGACCCGATCGATCGGAAGCTCGCGCAACCGCGCGATGCTCGAAAAGCCCGTGCCGAAATCATCGAGAGCGATGCTGGCGCCATCGCCCCGCAGCAGCGTCACCGCGTCCAGCGCGTCCTCGCTGCACCCCATCAGCAGCGACTCCTTGAGTTCCAGCTCGAGCATCGAGGCGGGCGCGCCGGCACTTGCGACCGCATCGCGCAGCTTGCGCACGAAGCTGGCATGGTCGAGCTCGCGCGCGCTGATGTTGACGCTCAGCCGGTGGCGGATCCCCTTCGCGTGCCAGCGCCCGATGGTGGCCGCCACGTCCTGGACGATCCGGTCGCCCAGTTCGATGATCAGCCCCGTCTCCTCTGCGCACGGCAGGAAGCTGCCCGGCAGGCGCATGCCGTCCGGATGGTGCCACCGCACCAGCGCCTCGGCACCGCAGGCGGAGCCGGTCGCGGCCAACACCTGGGGCTGGAACACCAAGCCGAACTCACCTCGGTCGATACCGGCGCGCAACTCCTGTTCCAGCGCCTTGCGCGCGGCCAGCCCGGCGGCAAGCGTTGCGTCGAAGGCGTGGACCTGCCCCCGCCCGCCAGCCTTTGCGGCATACATCGCGATGTCGGCGGCGCGGGTCAGGTCCACGAAGCTGGTGCCGTGCACCGGCCATTGCGCGATGCCGATCGAGGCACCGGCCTGGATCTCCCCGCCGTGAAACCGATGCGCTCCGGCGAGCACGTTGAGAATGCCCAGCGCGGCACGTTTTGGTTCCTTTGCGGCCTGGCCACAGAGCAGGATGTTGAACTCGTCGCCTCCCAGCCGCCCCACGATGGGCTGCTCCTCTACCAGCCCGCCTGAAAGATGCTCCGCTGCCTGGCGAAGGCGCTGCCCGACCTGCGCCAGCAGCAAGTCGCCGGTCGCATGGCCATAGGTGTCGTTGACCGCCTTGAATCGGTCGAGATCCAGGAACAGCAGCGCGGCCGGCGGGCTCGGCTGCATCCGCGCCAGCCGCTCCAGCCGTTCCTCGACGAGTTGCTGGAAATGGGACCGGTTGGGCAGCTCGGTCACCGTGTCGATCTGCGCAGCGCGCTCCACCGCGGCCAGCGTCGTGCGCAACTGCTCGAACAGCGCCTGCATGGCGCGGGCAAGGCTCGGTACGAAACTCCAGACCTCCCGCGGGATCGGGCTCTGGAGATCGCCCCGCGTCGCCTTGCTCAGCCGCAGGATCGCCTCGTCCACAGCGCCCGCGGTGGTGGAGACGTGGCGTTCGGCCGACGCCCAGCACATGGTCGCACACACCACCGCCGGGATCAGCGCGCTCGACGCGGTCAGTGCGTCCAGCCGCCCGTGGGTGGTCGCCAGGAGAGCGAGAAAGAAGCTGACGGCGCCTGCGCAGGCGGCGAACACGATCGCACGGCGCTTGAGCGACTTGGCGTGCAGCAACTCAAACGTCTCCCTTCTGCGCGTTCATGAAACGACACAGTGTGGGCGAAAGAGTTAAATTTCAGCGCCCATGCGTAACCGACCGACGTAAAATTACGTAGAGGGCGCCTGCGCCGCCATGGCGGGGATGCGCACCCCGCACCGCCGCGATGCGATCCGCATGCCGGGACGCGGCGAGCCAGTCGGGCACGGCCGCACGGATCGCGCCCCTGGCGAAGGGGCGCTCCGCATCGGGGCGTGGCGCACGTCCCGTCACCAGCAGCAGCACGCGATCGCCGCGGGCGATCGACCGTTCCAGCGCCCGGTCTAGCATCGCATGTGCCGAGGCCAGGCTGTGGCCGTGCAGGTCGAAACTGCTGTCGGGCGAGACGAGGCCGCGCGAGAGCCGGCGATCCCAGCTGCCGTCGAGGAGATTGCATACCGCGGGGGCCGGAGCCTGCACCGCCGCCGGCTGGCGCAGCGGCGGGACCCGGCCACGTGGCGGCTTCGGCTTCGGCTCGGGGATCGGTGGCGGCGGAAGCGGCTTGGGCTTGGGCTTGGGCTTGGGCTTGGCCGGCGTGGCGTGCAGCGGTCTCAGGCCCGCGGTGACCCGCGCCCAGAGCGCCGCCTCGCCCTCGCTAAGGCGTCGGCCGGCCACCGCGCCCTGCGTTCAATCGCGCCACCGCACCCCGGGGGAGCAGCACGAAGGCGGTGCCGCGCGCGGACATGCCGCCCGCGATCGCTCGCGCCTCGTCCCCGGCGCCCCAGAAGGTGTCGAAGCGGTTGGCGCCCTTGATCGCGCCGCCGGTGTCCTGCGCGACCCAGAGGCCGGACGCATCGGTGCGATCCATCGACAGGAACACCGGCGCGCCCAGCGGCACGAACTTCGGATCCGCCGCCACGCTCGCCTGCCCAGTGACCGGAACGCCCAGGGCGCCGAGCGGCCCCGCGCCCGTCAGCTCGCGGAAGAACACGAAGCTCTTGTTCTCGCGCATGATCGCGCGGCCCTCGGCAGGATGCGCACGCAGCCATGCGACGATGCCCTGCATCGAGGACTGGCCCGGCCCGAGCAGGCCACGGTCCTTCATCAGCTTGCCGATGCCGGTATAGTCGCGCCCGTTCTGGCCGGCGTAGCCGATCCGCATGACCGACCCGTCCGGCAGCCGCAGGCGACCCGAGCCCTGGACCTGGAGGAAGAAGAACTCGATCGGGTCCGCCGCCCAGCCGATCTCCAGGCCGCGGCCTTCGAGCGCGCCTTCCTCGATCTGGGTGCGGTCGTAATAGGGAACGAAGCTGCTGCCCTCGACCCGGCCGCGGATGCGCTTACCCTTGTACGCGTCCGAAAAAAGGCCGAGGTCGACTTCGACCAGATCGCTGGGCTTCGCATAGACGGGCACGTCATAGCCGTGCTCGCGCCGGCGGGATCCGGCGATCTCGGGCTCGAAATAGCCGGTCGCGAACGCGCGGCCCTCACCCACCTGGGCGGGCTCGAACTGGGTCGCGAAGAACTGCATCGCCCCGCCTGCCGGCACCGTCGCTGCGGCGTTGCAGGCGGCGGCCCAGTCGCCGGGCTGCGTCAGGCCGCTCGCATCGGTGCGGCGGACGAGCGAAGGGCAGCTGATGCGGAAGGCCGCGAGCGCCCGCTCGGCACTCTCCGGCGTGATCGGCAAGCTGGCCGGTCCGGCAAGGACGCCGCTCGCAGCTGCAGTCACCGCGCCCGCGACCGGGGCGACCGCAGCCGGTGCCATCGGCGTCGCCGCCACCGGCTGCCGCACGGGAAGGGCGGTCGACGGCGGCCGCGTGGCGGAAGGCCGCGCCGGCGCTGGCGCGGTCTCCATGCCGCGCGGTACGATGGTGTTCGAACAACCTGCCAGCAGCACCGCCAGTGCCGCCGCCCCCCACATCCGCATCGAGGTCACGCCTCGTCAGTGTCGGCAAGCTTCCAGTTCGGATCGCCGCTCTTGAGCATCCGTGCGAAGGTCCAGACGTCGTGCGTCTCGACCGCGTCCGTCAGCGAACCGGCGACCACCTGGCCCTCCGCGTCGCGCGTGACGGCCGCGATGTCGGCGTCGAAGCGCACCGTGACGCGGGCGAGGCCGCCGGCGACACTCGCGTCGCTGATCACCGCGCGCTCGATCGACACCAGCCGGTTGTCCAGCGTGTGGCCGGCTTCCTCGCGCGCTTCGATCGCGGCCGCGAACGACGTCTGCACCTCGGCCTCGGTGAGCCAGGCGAGGGTATCGCGGTCGCCCTTCCAGAAGGCTTCCAGGATCATGCGGTAGGCGGACTTGGCACCTTCCAGGAACTCGGCGACGTCGAAGGTCGGGTCGCTGGCGACGATGGCGCGCAGGCCGTTCTCGGCCGCGGGCTCGACATGGCGCTGGGTGACGTCGCGCGGCTCCGGCTGCACATCGATCGTGCGGGGCACCGGCGGCACGCCGACGCGCTCCTCGGCGGGGCGGGCGAGCGGCTGTTCATGGCCGGTGCGCTTGCCCAGCACCGCGTAGAGACGCAGTGCGAGGAACCCCGCGACCATTCCCAGAAGAACAACGACCAGCACTTCGCCTCCCAAATCTGACGCGATCAACATAGGGGCAAGCAGTGCCAGTTTCAAATGGCTGCGGGCGGTCCATCGCACGGGCGCCGCCGTTGAACTGGCGCCGATCGCCTGCTAGGCGCCGAGCCGAAAAACGCGGCAGGCCGCAAAGCTATCCTTCAGCAAGGAAATTCCCATGGACGACCAGAACGACGCCGGCCTCGACGAGAGCTTCGCCAACGGTGCCGACACCCAGCCGCAGGTCGGCGTCCTTTCGCAATATGTGAAGGATCTGTCGTTCGAGAACCCGAACGCGCCGGGCATCTACCAGGTGCAGGGCCAGCCGAAATTGGACGTGCAGTTCAACATCGGCGCCACCACCGTCGGCGACGGTGTTCATGAGGTGGTGCTCAAGATCGAGGCCCGCGCCGACGTCGAGGGTCAGGCGCTGTACCTCATCGAGCTGAGCTATGCCGGCCTGTTCGGCCTGCGCAACATCCCGGACGAGCACCTCCAGCCGTTCCTGCTGGCCGAAGCGCCGCGCATCATCTTCCCGTTCGCGCGCCGCGTGCTCGCCGATGCGGTCCGCGACGGCGGCTTCCCGCCGCTGATGCTGGAGCCGATCGACTTCGGCGCGCTCTACATGCAGCAGGCGGCGGCCGCTGCCGGCGAACTGTCGGGCAACGCTGCCGGCACCATCGGCCACGCCTGATCCTTGACCTGCGGACGGGCTGACCAAGGCGGCTGACCGGAATGAAGCTCGTTCGCACACTCGGCTCGGTTGGAGGGCTCACGCTCGCCAGCCGGGTCCTGGCGCTGGTGCGCGATTCGCTGCAGGCACGCTATGTGGGGGCGAGCTTCGCCTCCGACGCCTTCACCATCGCGTTCCGCCTGCCCAACATGTTCCGCGCGCTGTTCGCGGAAGGCGCGTTCAACGCCGCCTTCATCCCCATGTTCAACCGCAAGGTCGGCGAGACCGGTGATCTTTCGGCGGGGCTCGACTTCGCAGAGCGCGCGCTGTCGATGCTGTTCGCGGTGCTGCTGGGCTTCACCGCGATCATGCTGGCTGCCGCCTGGCCGATCACCTGGGCGATGTCGCTCGGCTTCAACAACGCTACGCCCGACCAGTTCGCCTTTGCGGTCCAGCTGTCGCGGATCACCATCCCCTATCTGATGCTGATCTCGCTGGCCTCGCTGCTCGGCGGCATTCTCAACTCGCTCGACAAGTTCTGGGTGAACGCCGCCGCGCCGATCCTGCTCAACATCGCGATGGTCACCGCGCTCGTCTTCTTCAACGGCGATCCGTACGAGACCGCGCGCGCGCAGGCCGTCGCGGTTCCGATCGGCGGCCTCTTGCAGCTCGCCTGGCTGGCGCTCGCCTGCCGCCGCGCCGGCGTGTCGCTGCGCCCACGCCTGCCCCGCGTCGATCCGGAAGTGAAGCGGCTGATGAAGCTGATCCTCCCGGCTGCGATGGGAGCCGGTGCGTCGCAGGTGAACCTGCTGATCTCCAGCGCGCTGGCAGCCCGGCTGCTCGCGGCCGGGTCGATCTCCTACATCTATTATGCCGACCGGCTGAACCAGCTGCCGCTGGGGCTGATCGGTATCGGGCTCGGCACCATTCTCCTCCCCACCATCTCGCGCCTGCTGGGGGCCGGGCGCGAGGCGGAGGCGATGGAGACGCAGAACCGCGGCACCGAGCTCGCGCTGTTCCTGACGCTGCCGGCAATGGTGGCGCTGATCGTCGCCGCCGAGCCGATCGTGCGCGGGCTCTTCCAGTATGGCGCGTTCGACGCGGCCGACACGCGCGCCTGCGCCTGGGCGCTCGCCGGCTTTTCGGTCGGCCTGCCCTCCTATGTGCTCGTCAAGGTGCTGACGCCCGGCTTCTACGCGCGCCAGGATACGCGTACGCCGGTGCGCTACGCGATGTGGTCGGTGGGCGTGAACATCGTCGCCAACATCATCCTGATCCCGCTGCTGGGCCATGTCGGGCCGCCGCTCGCCACCGCCCTCGCCTCCACCGTCAACGTAGCCATGCTGTACCGCACGCTTCGCAAGCGCGGGCATTTCGCCGTCGACGCGCAACTGCGCCGCCGCCTTCCCCGCCTCGCCGTCGCGGCGCTGCTGATGGGGGCAGCCGTGTTCGGTCTGGAGAGCCTGCTCGACCCGTATCTGGTCGGTCCGATGGCCATGCGGTACGCAGCCCTCGTGGTGCTGGTCGGAACCGGCTGCGCGATCTATGGACTGGCCTGCTTCGTCACCGGCGCGTTCCGGGTGGCGGACGTGAAGGCGCTGATTCGGCGCCGCAGCACCAACTGATCGGCGGCCGCTGCACCGCCCAAGCGCAAGGACCACAAGATGCGTGTCGTCTCCGGCATCCAGACCACCGGCAATCTGCACCTCGGCAACTATCTGGGCGCCATCAAGCAGTGGGTGGCGATGCAGGACGCCATGCAGCCGGGCGACGACTGCCTGTTCTTCCTGGCCGATCTCCATGCGCTGACCGTCACGCAGGATCCCAAGGAACTCGCCGACAACACGATCGGTATGGCCGCCACGCTGCTCGCGGCCGGCATCGATCCCGACCGCTCGATCCTGTTCAACCAGGCGCGTGTGCCTGCGCACAGCGAGCTGTGCTGGCTGCTGATGGGCACCGCCCGCATGGGCTGGCTCAACCGCATGACCCAGTGGAAGGACAAGGCCGGCAAGAACCGGGAGGGCGCGAGCGCGGGGCTGTTCACCTATCCGGTGCTCCAGGCCGCGGACATCCTCGCCTACAAGGCGACGCACGTGCCGGTGGGCGAGGACCAGAAGCAGCATCTGGAGCTGGCGCGCGACATCGCGACCAAGTTCAACACCGACACCGGCGTAGAGCTTTTCCCGCTGCCCGATCCGCTGATCTCGGCCGCCGCGCCGCGCATCATGAGCTTGCGCGACGGCACGGCCAAGATGTCCAAGTCCGATCCGTCGGACATGAGCCGCATCAACCTGATCGACGACGATGACACCATCGCCGCCAAGTTCCGCAAGGCGCGCACCGATCCGGATCCCCTGCCCGACAGCTTCGACGGCCTCGAAGGCCGGGCCGAGGCGAAGAACCTCGTCACCATCTATGCGGCACTCGCGGACGCGACGCCGCAGTCGGTGGTGGAGCAATACGCCGGCCAGGGCTTCGGGACGTTCAAGCCTGCCCTGGCGGATCTGGCCGTTGCCGTGCTCGGCCCGATCCGGGATCGCCTGACCCGGCTGCTGGACGACCGTGACACGGTCTCGGCCGCCCTCGCCAAGGGTGCGGACAAGGCGACGGCGCTTGCCGCTCCGACGCTGCGGTCGGCTCAGGAGGCTCTGGGCCTGCAGGTCTGAGCCGACCCTGCTCCACGTCGGCCGGCGTCCCTCAGGGGATCAGCCGGTCGGCGCGCAGCCGCTCGAACAGATCGAAGAAGGCATCGTCGCTCGGCTGGTAGCCGGTGAAGCCGAGCCTGCGGCTCTTGCCCATGTCCGTGACCACCTCGATCGGCCGACCAAGATCCGCATCCGTGTGCCAGGGCGACGCGAGGCGGGCGAGGTCCGGTTCAACGAGCCCCTCCCGTGCGGCAATCGTGCGCCAGAGGTCTGCGTCGCCGGCCATCTGCGCCTCCAGCGGCAGAACCGTTCCGTCGAATGGTGCGGGCTCGAGCCCGAACCATTGCGCGATACGGCTCCACATCCACTTCCAGCGGAAGACGTCGCCGTTCACGACGTTGAACGCCTCGTTGCGTGCCGCAGGCGTCGTCGCCGCCCACAGCAGGTGGCTGGCGAGCAGTCGGGCGTCGGTCATGTCGGTCAGCCCCTCCCACTGCGCTGCCGATCCGGGGAAGCGGAACGGCCGGCCGGTTTCGCGGCACAGCGTCGCATAGACCGCCAGCGTCGTTCCCATGTTCATGGCGTTGCCCACCGCTTTGCCAATCACGGTGTGCGGACGGTGGACGCTCCACGAGAAGCCGTCGCGCTCGGCGGCGGCGAACACCGCGTCCTCCTGCGCATAATAAAAGTTGGGCACGTCGAGCCGACCCTGCTCTTCGCGGAACGGCGTTTGCGGGAGCGCGCCCTTTCCATAGGCCTCGAACGGCCCGAGATAGTGCTTGAGCCCCGTGACGAGGGCGACGTGCCGCGGCCCCTGCGCCGGCGGCAACGCATCCAACAGGTTGCGCACCATGGCGCCATTGACGCGGATGTTCTCCGCCTCGCTGTCCTGACGCGCCCAGGTGGTGATGAACACGGCATCGGGATGCACGCCCGCGAGCGCGGCGGCGGTAGCGTCCCGGTCGTTCAAGTCGGCAGCGACTGCCGCCACGCCGGGCTGCGCCTGCGGCCGCCGCGCGAGGCCGTGCACGCTCCAGCCCTCTGCCAGCAGCAGATCCGCCGTCGCGCTGCCGACGATGCCGCTCGCGCCCACCACCAATGCCGTCTTTGTCATGATCCTGCGTCCTTGTCCGATTGGCACCTCAGCTAGGCAGCCAGGGCACAAGCTTCTAGACGGCACCATTCAGGGACATAGGCACCAGGAGGTACCCACATGCGGATCGGTTCGGCCGAGGAGGAATGGCGCGAGGATTGCGCGCCCCGTCGCACGCTGGAGCTGTTTGCCACCAAGTGGACGAGCATGGTGCTGCACACCCTGCATGTGCGCCACGCAGGAGTCGCGCGCACAGGCGTGCTGCTGCGCAGCCTGCCCGGCATTTCGAAGAAGATGCTGACCCAGACCCTACGCGAGATGGCGGAAAGCGGACTGATCACCCGCCACGTCCACGGGACGATCCCGCCGGCGGTCGAATATGCGCTGACGCCGCTCGGGCGTCGATTCGTCGAGCCGGTCGAGCTGCTCTACGCCTGGGGCCGCGACAACGCGGATGCGCTGGATCAGCTGCGACCGCGTCCGACGTCGCGACGTTAGTTGCAAGGGGCAGCCCGTGCGGCTGGCCCGGCGCTTCAGGCGCCTTCGAGCTGCCGCATCAGCTGGCGGACCGCGCCGTCGATCTCGCCGTCGAGGCTACGCAGCGACTCGATGCGCTTCACGGCATGGATGACGGTCGAATGATCGCGGTTGCCGAACTTGCGGCCGATCTCGGGCAGCGAGCGGGTGGTGAGCCGCTTGGCGAGGTACATGGCGATCTGGCGCGGACGCGCGATCGCGACGGCACGGCGGGCGGAGACCAGATCGAGCTGCTTGAGCTCGAAGTGGCTGGAGACCGCGCGCTGAATGTCGTCGATGGTGATTCGCTTCTTCGGACCCTGGAGCATCTCGCCCAAGGTCTGGACCGCGAAGTCCATGGTGACCGGCTGCCCGATCAGCTGCGCATAGGCGACGACACGGTTGAACGCGCCTTCCAGCTCGCGCACGCTGCCGTGGATCCGGCTGGCGAGCAGGTCTAGGACGTCGGCCGGCACCGGCACCGCGGCGTTCTCGGCCAGGCGGCGCGAGAGAATCGCGTGGCGCAGTTCGAGTGCCGGCGGCTTGATGTCGGCGACCAAGCCCGCGCCCAGGCGCGACACCAGCCGGCTCTCGACGCCGTCGAGCAGGTGCGGGCTGCGGTCGCACGCGATCACCAGCCGCTTGCCCGCGTCCATGAACGCGTTGACGGTATGGAAGCACTCCTCCTGGGTCGCGTCCTTGCCGGCCACGAACTGGAGGTCGTCGATCATTAGCAGGTCGACGGCACGCAGCCGCGCCTTGAAGCTGTGGGTGTCGCGGGCACGGACCGCGCTCACGAACTCGAACATGAAGCGCTCGGCCGGCATGTAGATCGCCGTCGCCTGCGGATTGGCCGCGAGGAACGCGTGGCCGATCGCGTGCATCAGGTGCGTCTTGCCCTGGCCGGTGCCGCTGTGGAGGTAGAGCGGGCTGAACCGCGGCACGCCGGGCTCCGCCAGCAGCTGGGCTGCGTTGCGGGCGACGCGATTCGAATCATGCGACACGAACCGATCGAAGGTGAAGCGCGGATCGAACTGCGAGCGCTCCGGCGCACCGATCGGCTGTGCGGGAACGGGCTCGGCAGCCGGGACGGGCGCGGCCGAATCGGCAAGCAGCGTCGCGCCGGCCACCGGCGTCGCCGGCGCAATCGACTCGCCGGTCAGGACGCGCGCAGGCTCCAGCGTGCTGACGGTCTCGACCGAGACGGTGCGGATCTCGGGCAGGCATGCGCGGAATTCGAACAACAGCCGATCCGCGTAGTGGCTCTTCACCCAGTTCGTCATGAACGCCGACGGCAGCCCCAGGCGCACCATGTCGGCGTCGCTGTCCGGGAGCAGCACCATCGGCTTCAGCCAGCGGTCAAACAGCCGCTGCCCTGCGGACAGGCGCAGGTTGTGGCGCACGCGCCCCCACGCGGCTTCCACGGCTGCTGCTGTTCCTTCCCCCGTTCCCGTCACGCGAACACACCTCTCCCCCGACCGAAAGCAGCGCTTTCAGCCTGTGATTCCAACTAGCGATAAGCTCCAACGGTAACCTGGCCGTGAAGACCGGAACCGCACGCGAAACTCCGCGATACCGTGCCCCGGAGCCGGGGCGTGGGGCTTGTTTAGGAAGGCGGCGGAAGGAAGATCAAGAGCCGGTCACGCCCAAAAAAATAATATAGAGCATTGACACCCCGAACCCCTCGGAATTCCGCGGGTTTCTCTTTTTTTCAAGCAATAACAGGCACTTAGTCGATCGGGTTTGTTACGGCCCCATTCGAATCGTGACAAATCCGTGACTTGTCCGTGACTTGGACCGCCGTACTTGATTCGTCCCGCGGCGGCGGATTCCGGGCACGAAAAAGGGGCTCCGCCGGCACCCGGCGAAGCCCCTTTTTCAACCTGGTCGTGCGTGTGCTCAGGCGAGCGACGACACCGCCTTGGTCAGGCGTGCGAACTTGCGCGACGCAGTGTTCTTGTGGAGCACGCCCTTGGCGACGCCCCGCGCCAGTTCCGGCTGCGCTGCGGTCAGAGCAGCCGAAGCCGCCTCACGATCGCCCGATGCCAGCGCCGATTCGACCTTCTTGATGAAGGTGCGGATGCGGCTGACCCGCGCGCCGTTGATTTCCGCGCGACGCTCGTTGCGCCGGATACGCTTCTTCGCCTGTGGCGTGTTCGCCATGTGCCGTCCTGATCCTGTGCTGCATGATCGGGCGCAGAAACTCCACGGCCCGGGAAAGCGGCGCCCCTACCGCGCACCGTCGAAAAGGTCAAGCTTTTCAGCGCTGGCACTTGGGGCACCAGAAGGTGGAACGCCCGCCTTCGGTGCGGCGCTGCACCGTCCCTCCACAGGGACAGGCTGCACCCTCACGCCCATAGACCCGCCATTGCTTGGAGAAATAGCCCAATTCGCCATCGGGCCGCGCATAATCGCGCAAGGTGGAGCCGCCCGCCTCGATCGCGGCGAGCAGGACGGCGCGGATCGCCTCCACCAGCCGGTCGAGCCGGGCGCGGGCGATCTGCCCGCCCGCCCGTGACGGAGCGATTCGCGCCAGGTTCAGCGCCTCGCACACATAGATGTTGCCGAGCCCGGCGACGATCCGCTGGTCGAGCAGCATCGCCTTGATCGGTGCGGCCCGGCCGGCCAAGGCCTGCGCCAGATAGCCGCCGGTGAACTCGGGGCCCAGCGGCTCCGGCCCCAGCGCGCGGAACGGCGCCCATTCCTCGACCGATTCGGTGCGCAGCAGATCGAGCGAGCCGAATCGCCGCGGATCGTTCAACGCGAGCGACCTTCCCGCCTCGGTCTCGATCAGCAGGTGGTCGTGCGGCAGCAGTTCCGAAGGATCGACGCGCCATCGCCCGGACATGCCGAGGTGGAAGACGAGCGTGTCCCCGCGGTCGGTGTCGATCAGGCCGTATTTGGCGCGGCGACCAAGTGCGACGACCTGCGCCCCGGTGAGCCGCTGGCCCAGGTCCTCGGGGATCGCGCGGCGCAGGTCGGCGCGGCGGGGCACGACACGCGCGATGCGCTGCCCCTCCAGCACCGGGCGCAGTCCACCCACGGTGGTTTCGACTTCGGGAAGCTCGGGCATGATGGGTGGGAGCTAGGCAGGGTTTGCCCGGGCCACAAGGCTTGGCTAAGGCGCTTGCATGACCAACACCGTCTCGTTCGGCTATGAAGAAGTCGCCCCCGAGGAAAAGACCCGCCGTGTCGGGGACGTCTTCGCCAGCGTAGCCTCCCGCTACGACCTCATGAACGATGCCATGTCCGGAGGCATGCATCGGCTCTGGAAGGATCGCTTCGTGCGGCGGGTGAAGCCGCAGCCGGGCGAGCAGATCCTCGACATGGCCGGCGGGACCGGCGACATCGCCTTCCGTATGGCCGCCCGCGGCGCGTCGATCACGGTCGCCGACATCAATCCGGCGATGCTGGAGGTCGGCATGGGCCGCGCGCAGCAGCGCGGGATCGACGGCCTGGTGTGGACCGAAGCGAACGCAGAAGTGCTCCAGTTCCCCGATCGCTTCTTCGACGCCTACACCATCGCCTTCGGCATCCGGAACGTGACCGACATTCCCAAGGCGTTGCGCGAGGCGCATCGCGTCCTGCGCCGCGGCGGGCGCTTCTTCTGCCTAGAGTTCTCGACCACCCAGTGGCCGGGGTTCGCCGAGGTGTACGACGCCTATTCGCACAAGCTCGTGCCCAAGCTCGGCAAGCTCCTCGCCGACGACGAGGACAGCTATCGCTACCTGATCGAGTCGATCCGCCGCTTCCCGGACATGCCGACGTTCGAGCGCATGATCGGCGACGCCGGTTTCGTGCGGACCAAGGTCGAGCCGCTGCTCGGCGGCCTGGTCGCGATCCACAGCGGGTGGAAGATCTGAGCCCCCGTCCCCGCCGCATCGAGGATCGGGCATGACCTCCAAGATCACCCACGGCTGGCGCCTTTGGAAATGGGGCCGCACGCTGGCGCGCCACGGCGCGCTGCGCGGGCTTGAGCGAGACCCGAGCACCCCGCCAGGGCTCCGCCGCGTTGCACGCCTCCTTCAGATGGGCATGTTCGTGCCCAAGGAACCGCGCTACGCGCAGGCGTTGCAGGCGCTTGGTCCGGCCGCGATCAAGCTTGGCCAGACGCTCGCCACCCGTCCCGACCTGGTCGGCGAGGGCCCGGCGCACGATCTGCTCGCGCTGCAGGACGCGCTGCCGCCGCTCCCCTGGTCGGTGATCCGCCCGGCGATCGAGGCGGGTCTCGGCCGGCCGATCGAAAGCGTATTTGCCGAGATCGAGGAAGTGCCGGTCGGCGCGGCCTCGATCGCGCAGGTGCACCGCGCCGTCACGACCGATGGTCGCACGGTCGCCGTCAAGGTGCTGCGCCCTGGCGTCGAGCACGAGTTCAACCAGGCGATCGACACCTATGAATGGGCCGCCGCCCAGCTCGAAGCCTATGGCGGCGAGCTGAAGCGGCTGCGTCCGCGGCTCGTCATCGAGACGATGAAGCGCTGGACCGCGCGCGAGCTCGACCTGCGGCGCGAAGCGGCCTCGGCCTCCGAACTTGCCGAAGCGATGCAGGCGGAGCCGGACTTCACCGTCCCGGCGGTCGACTGGCAGCGCACCACCAGCCGGGTGCTGACGATCGAGTGGATCGACGGCATCAAGCTGTCGAACCGCGCCGCCCTGATCGAGGCTGGCCACGACCTTCCGGCGATGGCGCGCAAGCTGGTGCAGGCGTTCCTACGCCAGGCGATCGCGGAGGGTTTCTTCCACGCCGACATGCACCAGGGGAACCTGTTCGCGCTGCCGGACGGGCGCATCTGCGCGATCGACTTCGGCATCATGGGCCGCATCGACCGCCGTGCGCGGGTGTGGCTTGCCGAAATCCTCTACGGCCTGATCACCGGCAACTATCGCCGCGTCGCCGAAATCCACTTCGAGGCCGGCTATGTTCCCGCCCACCACAATGTCGCGGAGTTCGCAACAGCACTGCGTGCCGTCGGCGAGCCGATGCGCGGGCTGGCGGTCAAGGACATGTCGGTCGGCATGATGCTGGAGAGCCTCTTCAACATCACCCGCGATTTCGACATGCAGACCCAGCCGCACCTGCTGCTGCTGCAAAAGACGATGGTGATGGTGGAGGGCGTGGCTACCGCGCTCGATCCCGACATCAACCTGTGGGAAACGGCGGCGCCGTTCGTGCGCGGCTGGATCCGCGATGAGCTGGGCCCCGAGGCGGCGGTCGCCGACCGCATCGTCACGGACCTGCGCACCTTTGCGCGGCTGCCGCAGCTGATCCGCAACCTCGAAGCGCGCTATCCGACACCTGGCGGTGCGCCCCCTGCCCCGCCGTTGCGTGAAATCGAGGTCATTCGCGTCGGCGGCGGGTGGCGATACATCGGCGTGGCCGTGGTGAGCGCCGCGCTGGCGGTAGCGGCGACGCTGCTGGCCAGCTGATGGCGCGGCCCGCCCGCCCGCTGTGGCTGGTCCGCCCAAGCCGGGCCAGCGGCCTTTCGGCCAACCAAGCAGTGGCACTGGTCCTGTTCCTGCTGCTGGTCGCGGCCGGTGCGCTGATGGGCGTGCGCGGCGGGAGCGTGCCAGCGCCGCGTGCAGCGATCGAGCAGAGCGACATCAGCGTGCACGATGGCATCGTCGGCGCGCTGCGCGGCGGCGATGCCTATTACCCGGCAACCGCACGGATGCTGCGCAGTGGCGGCTATCCGCTTAAGCCGTTCCTCTCCTTTCCCCTGCCTACGCTGCCGGTAGTGCTCGCCGTACTTCCGGGGCTGGTGTCGGCCCTGCTGCTCCTCCTGCTGGCGATCGGCACCGCCTTTGCCTGGCAGAAGCGGTTGCGCGAGGCCTTGGCCCGGCCGCTGCCGGTGTTCGGGGGCATGCTGCTCCTCGCAGGCGGGATGGTGGGCCTGCTGGCGCCGGACGTCGTGCTTTTTCCCGAGACCTGGGCAGGCATGCTGGTGGCTATGTCGCTGGCGATCCGACAGCAGGACCGCTGGGTGGAGGCGGTTGCCGTCGCCACCGCGGCGATGCTGATCCGCGAGACCGCCGCCTTCTACGCCATCGCCATGGGGCTGCTCGCCTTTGCCGAGGGACGGCGCCGCGAGGCGTTGGGCTGGGCGGCGGGAATCGGCCTGCTGGCCGTCGTCCTGGTGTTCCATGCCCAGGCCGTCGCGCAGGTCGTCGGTCCACTGGATCCGACCGCCTCGGACGCAGCAGGGATGCACGGCTTCGGCTTCTTCGTGCGCGCCTCGATCACCACGACCGTGCTCCACCTGCTGCCGGCCGCGATCGCCGCGCTGCTGGTCGCGCTCGCGCTGTTCGGCTGGGCGATGTGGGACGATCCGGTCGCCTTGCGCGTGACCGTGACGCTGGCGGTCTATGCTGCCGCGACAGCCATCCTCCCAGGCGCGGACGGGTTCTATTGGGCTTTCCTCGTCGCTCCCCTGCTGCTCGTCGGCCTGGCCTTTGCGCCGGACGGACTGCGCGACCTCGCCCGCGTGCTGCTCGACAGGCGGCGGGTTCGGGTGCAGAGGATCACGCGATGAAGCGCATCCTGCTGATCGTCGGGGGCGGCATCGCCGCCTACAAGGCGTGCGAACTGATCCGCCTGTGCCGCAAGGCCGGCATCGCGGTTCGCTGCGTGTTGACCGACGGAGGTGCGCACTTCGTCACCCCCATGACGCTCGCCGCGCTGTCGGAGGCACCGGTCCACACCAGCCTGTGGGACCTGAAGGAAGAGACCGAGATGGGCCACATCCAGCTCAGCCGCGAGGCGGACCTGGTCGTGGTCGCGCCCGCGACGGCAGACCTGCTCGCGAAGATGGCAGCCGGCATGGCCGACGATCTGGCTACCACGCTGCTGCTCGCGACCGACAAGCCGGTGCTCGCTGCGCCCGCGATGAACGTGCGCATGTGGCAGCACGCCGCCACCGTCCGCAACGTCGCGCAACTGCGGCGCGACGGCATCACGGTGCTCGAGCCCGACGAAGGCACGATGGCATGTGGGGAATATGGCCCGGGCCGCCTGCCGGAGCCCGCAGCGATCCTTGCTGCGATTGAACGCGCCCTGGCACCCGCGCCCCGGCCCCTCGCCGGCCGGCACGTGCTGGTGACGGCGGGGCCGACCCACGAAGCGATCGACCCGGTGCGCTACATCGCCAACCGCTCCTCCGGCCGCCAGGGCTATGCGATCGCCGGTGCGCTGGCGAAGCTCGGCGCGCGCGTGACGCTGGTGTCCGGACCGACGGCGCTTCAGACCCCGCCGGGCGTGTCGCGGGTGGACGTGGAAAGCGCGCGCGAGATGGCGGACGCAGTTGAGGCGGCGCTTCCGGCCGACGCCGCGGTGATGGTGGCAGCCGTCGCGGACTGGCGGGTCGAGGCCGCGCCCCTGAAGCGGGCCAAGGCGGACATGGGCGATCGGCTGGAACTCGTCCCCAACCCGGACATCCTCGCGACGCTTGGCCATAGCCCGCGGCGACCGCGGCTGCTGGTCGGGTTTGCGGCGGAAACGCACGACGTGATCGACCATGCCGCCGGGAAGCGCGCACGGAAGGGCGCAGATTGGATTGTCGCCAACGACGTATCGGGGGACGTGATGGGCGGGACCGCCAACGCGATCCACCTGGTGACGGAAAATGGCGTGGAAAGTTGGGAGCGAATGGACAAGGACCTGGTTGCGGAGCGTCTGGCGGAGCGGATCGCACATGCGCTGGCATAGGCTGCTCTCCCTCGCCCTAGGTCTCGCGCTCGCAAGCTGCGCCGGCGGCGGCGTTCGTCCGGCCGCCGACAGTGCCACGGCGACGGTGCGGGAGCAGGCGTTCGGCGCCAGTGGCCGTCGTTCGGTGAAGGCGCTGGTCTATGTGCTGCATCGGGACGGGGCGACGTCGGATGCGACCGATCCCCACCGCTTCGGGCGCGACCTGGCGGCGGCCGCCCCTGGGACGCGGGTGGTGGCGCTCACCCAGCCCGTGGCAGAGGGCGACGCGGACAAGGGCATAGCCCGCGGTTTCACGCGGGAGCGCATCACGGCTTTTGCCGACCGGATCGAGGCCGGGCGCAAACGGTACCCGGACGTTCCCACCGTCGTCGTCGGAGACGGCGGCGGCGCGGCATTGGTGGCGGACCTTGCCGGCCTCCGGCCGAAACTGATCGATGGTATGGTGCTCGCCGCCTGTCCGTGCATGTTGCCCGAATGGCGCAAGCATATGGAGAAGCGGATGCCCGGCACATCGTTCAAGCCTGCACCCGACAGCCTCGATCCGCTGATGACGGTGGGCGGTGTGCGCCCGCAGACCAAGGCCGCGCTGCTGGTCGGCTCCGAGGACCCGATCACCCCGCCGAAGTTCTCGCGCGGCTATGCCGAGGCACTCGCGCTGCGCGGCATTGCGACCGATTTCCGCGTGCTGCCGGGCAAGGGCAACGAGATCCTGAACGACCCGGAGGTGCTCTCGGCCACGACCCGGATGCTCGCATCCCTGCAGGCCGGCCAATGAGCCGCGAACCGATCCGTATCGCCGTCCTTCGGCTGGAACATGGCCGGGGGCTGCCGCTGCCGGCCTATGCGACGGCGGGCGCCGCCGGCATGGACATCGTGGCCGCCGAAGACTGCACGCTTGCGCCAGGCGCCAGGCACGCGGTCTCGACCGGCTTCGCCCTGGCCATCCCCGCCGGCTATGAAGTGCAAGTTCGGCCGCGCTCCGGCCTTGCGATCAAGCACGGCATCACCTGCCTCAACACGCCCGGCACGATCGACAGCGACTATCGCGGGGAAGTGAAGGTGATCCTGGTCAATCTGGGACAGGAGCCGTTTGCCATCGGTCGCGGCGAGCGCATCGCACAGCTCGTGCCGGCGCCGGTGCTGCGCGCGACGCTTGAGGAAGCGGCGAGCCTGGACGACACCGCCCGCGGTAGTGGCGGCTTCGGGTCGACCGGGCGGTGAACCCCTTCCTCGCCCTGATGGTCGCGCTGACGGCGCAGCTGACGCCACCACCGGCGGAACCGAATCGCCTTCGTACCTCGCCGATCGACTGGGAGGCGTTGGACGCGCTTCCCTATCGTACCCAACCGGAAGTGACGCCGCAGATGGTCCGCTTCGTCCAGGGCGAAATGGCGCAGGGCCGTTGCACGCCGCCTGCACCGATCGCCGGCAAGCGCCGCGTCCATGCCGACGTCGCCGTCCTGATCGGGAGCGGCGCGAGCGTGCGGGCGACCATCCCGCGCGCCATCAACTGCCCCACGGTCGAGCAATATGCCGCCGGGCTGGTGCTCGGCTTCGCGCGCGACAATCTGAACACGCGCTTCGCGGTGGAAGGCACCTGGTACCGTGTGAGCATGACCTTCGACCTGCCCGAATGATCCTGACCGACGCGGAGCTGGAGCGCTACGCCCGCCACATCGTGCTGAAGGAAGTCGGCGGCGCCGGGCAGGCCAGGCTCGCCGCCGCGCATGTGTGCGTGGTCGGTGCAGGCGGCATCGGCTCGCCGGTGATCCAGTATCTTGCCGCGGCAGGAATCGGGCGGCTCAGCATCATCGACGACGACCGCATCGAATTGTCGAACCTCCAGCGCCAGACCCTGTTCGGCACCGAGGATCTGGGACAGTCGAAGGCGGAGGTCGCGCGGCGCGCGGTCGCACGCCTCAATCCGCACGTGTCCGTCACCGTGCACCAGCTCCGGATCGATTCGGCAAACGCAGCCGGGCTGGTCGGCGGCATGGACGTCGTGGTCGACGGGACCGACAATTTCGCGACCCGGCTTGCGGTGGCCGATGCCGCACTTGCGGCCCGCGTGCCGCTGGTGGCAGCCGCAGTCGGCGAGTTTGAGGGGCAGCTTGGGGTGTTCCGCGGCTGGGAAGCGAACAAGCCCTGCTATCGCTGCTTCGTCGGCCAGGACCCGGAGCGCCCGGATCGCAGCTGCGCCGACACGGGCGTGCTCGGCGCCCTGACCGGCGTGGTCGGCAGCCTCGCCACACTGGAGGCGATCCGCGCCATTACCGCCTTCGGCGAGGATAGCGCGGGCAAGCTGCTGCTGATCGATACGCTGGCGCTGCGCTTCAGGACGCTGCTGCTCCCTAAGGATCCTGGGTGCCCCGCATGCGGGGGCTGACCGTCCTCGTCGCGACCGCCGATCCCCTCCGCTTCCGGGCGGCACTCTCCACCGCTGCGGCCACTGCCGCACTCGGCGGCCGGGCGCGGGTGTTCCTTCATGAAGACGCGGTCGTGCTGCTCCAGGCGTCCGCCGATCCCGATGCCGCCCGGCTCGCCGCGGCCGGGTTGCCGGGCCGGGCCGATCTCATCGCGATCGCCCGCGAGAGCGGCGTGGAACTGCTGGTCTGCCAGTCGGGTCTCGCCCTCACTGGCCTCTCGATGGCCGAGCTTCCCGCCGGCACGGCCGCCGGCGGGCTGGTCAGCCTGCTGGCGACCCTTGGCGAGGATCGCCTGCTGTCGTTCTAGCGCCCGGCTGCGTGCCGGGCGCAGTCGTCAGGCGAGCAGGTCCTTGGCAAAGGCGCGGACTGCGGGGCCGACGTCCTCGCGCGCCAGCGCGGTTGCAAGATTGGCCTGGAGGAAGCCCGCCTTGTCGCCGCAATCGTAGCGGACGCCCTGGAAGGTCACGCCGTGGAACGGCTGATTCCCGATCATCCGCGCCATTGCGTCGGTCAGTTGGATCTCGCCACCGGCACCGGCCTCCTGCGTCTCCAGGATGCGCATGACCTCGGGCTGGAGCACGTAGCGACCGATCACCGCCAGGTTCGACGGCGCCGTGCCCGCTTTGGGCTTCTCGACGAGGCCCTTCACTTCGGTCAGCGTGCCGTCGCGCGTGCCCGGCGTGATGACGCCGTACTTGTCAGTCTGGTCGTCCGCCACTTCCTGCGCACAGATCAGGTTGCCCCCGACCTTGTTGTACGCCTCGACCATCTGCTTGAGACAGCCGGGCTGCCCAACCATGAAGTCGTCCGCGAGCAGCACCGCGAACGGCTCGTCGCCGACGATGTCGCGTGCGCACCAGACGGCGTGGCCCAGACCCATCGGCTCCTGCTGGCGCACATAGGCAACACGACCCGGCTTCAGGCGGGTTGCGTCGAGCACCTGGAGCGACTTGCCGCGACCCGACATGGTCGACTCCAGCTCGTAGGCGATGTCGAAATGGTCTTCGATCGCATGCTTGCCGCGACCGGTGACGAAGATCATCTGCTCGATGCCCGCCTCGATCGCCTCGTCCACGGCATATTGGATCAGCGGACGGTCCACCACCGGCAGCATTTCCTTCGGCATGGCCTTGGTCGCCGGCAGAAAGCGGGTCCCCAGACCCCCGACCGGAAACACCGCCTTGCGAAGTGGTTTGATGGACATGCTTGCTCCCTGTGATGTGTCAGCGCGGCCGGACGGCCGATAGACGGTCAGGCCCCCCTGCCCGATACCTTCGCGCGATTAGCACTCCCTAAACTTCCGCGATAGAAGGCTGCCATGGCAACGCACCAAAACCGACGCATTCTGGTCGTATTCGGTACACGGCCCGAAGCGATCAAGCTGTTCCCCGTCCTGCACGCGCTGGCACAGCGCCCCGGACTTGTGGTGCGCAGTTGCGTCACGGCCCAGCACCGCGGCCTTCTCGATCAGGTGCTTGCGATCGCGGGGGTGACCCCGGACATCGACTTGGACCTGATGGAGCCCGGCCAATCGCTGGATCGCCTGACCGCCCGCCTGCTGCTGGCGCTGGGCGAGGCGATGGACCGTGAGCGTCCTGACCGGGTGATCGTCCAGGGCGACACGGCGACGGCGATGGTGGGTGCGCTGGCGGCCTATTACCGCAAGATCCCGGTCGGCCATGTCGAGGCGGGCCTTCGCTCCGGCGACATCTACCAGCCCTGGCCGGAGGAGGTGAACCGCCGCATCGTCGCCCCTATCGCCGACCTCCACTTCGCGCCGACAGAGACCGCCGCCGCCGCCTTGCGAGCGGAGAACGTCTCTCCTGAATCCATCCACGTCACCGGCAACACGGTGATCGACGCCCTGCACGCGACCCGCGACCGAATTGCGGCCGATCCGGGGCTCGCCGCCGAGATTTCGCCCATCGCAGAACGCTTTGCCGGCAAGCGCGTCATGCTGGTGACCACCCACCGGCGGGAGAACTTCGGGGACGGCATGGCCGCGATTGCGCGCGCCGTCGGCCGGATCGCCGACCGGCCCGATGTAGCGGTGCTCTTCCCGGTCCACCCCAACCCGAACGTGGTCGCAGCCATGGACGCAGTGCTTGGAGATCGCCCGAACGTCGCGCGCATCGCCCCGTTGGATTACCCCAACTTCATCCGCGCCCTCGAACTCGCGCACGTCGTCCTTACCGATTCGGGCGGGGTGCAGGAGGAAGCACCCGCACTCGGCAAGCCGGTGCTGGTGATGCGCGAGACCACCGAGCGGCCTGAGGGCGTCACCGCGGGCACCGCCCGCCTGGTCGGCCCGGACGAAGACCGTATCGTTTCGGGAATTTGCACGCTCCTAGACGACCAGGACGCCTATGCGGCCATGGCGCGCGCGCATAATCCGTTCGGCGATGGCCGGGCATCGGCAAGGATCGCGGAGATCGTGGCACGTGATTTCGGACTCTGAACTGAAGGTTTGCATGGTGGGGCTGGGCTATATCGGCCTGCCCACCGCTGCGGTGATCGCCCGCTCCGGTGCCTCCGTCCTCGGCATCGACGTCGACCCGCGGGTGGTCGAGACGGTGAATTCGGGCAAGGTCCACATCGAGGAAATCGACCTGGACGGCTTGGTTTCCGGCGTCGTTGCACGCGGTCTGCTGCGGGCCTCGACCCAGATCGCGCCGGCCGACGTGTTCGTCATCGCGGTGCCGACCCCCTTCGGCCCGAACCACGAGCCCGACGTCGGTTATGTGCTGGAAGCCGCCGCCACGATCGCGCCCGTGCTCAAGGCGGGCGATACCGTGATCCTGGAGTCCACCTCCCCGATCGGCACCACCGAAAAGGTGGCGGCACTGCTCGCCGACAGGCGTGCCGACCTCGCGATCCCCGGCCATTGCAGCGGCACCGCGGACGTCGCGATCGCCTATTGCCCGGAGCGCGTGCTGCCCGGCCGAATCCTGGTCGAACTAATCGACAACGACCGCGTGATCGGCGGCATCACCCCGCGCTGTGCTCGCAAGGCACTGCATTTCTACCGCCGCTTCGTGCGCGGCGCCTGCGTGACCACCACGGCGCGTGCGGCGGAAATGACCAAGCTCACCGAGAACGCATTCCGCGACGTCAACATCGCCTTTGCCAACGAGCTTTCGGTGGTGGCGGACACGATGGGCATCGACGTGTGGGAGGTGATCCGCCTGGCCAACCGCCACCCGCGCGTCAACATCCTGTCCCCGGGGCCTGGCGTCGGCGGCCATTGCATCGCCGTCGATCCCTGGTTCCTGGTGCATGCCGATCCGGAGAACAGCAGGCTGATCCGAACCGCGCGCGAAGTGAACGACGCGAAGGTCGCCCACACGATCGCGCGGGCAGAAGCACTCGCAGAAGCGGTGCCCGAAGCGTCGATCGCGTGCCTGGGCCTCGCGTTCAAGGCGAACATCGACGACTTCCGCGAGAGTCCCGCGCTCAAGGTCGCGCTGCACCTGGCGGAGCGCTTCGGCGATCGCGTCCGGATCGTGGAGCCCTATGCCGCACGCCTGCCGCAGGCGTTCGAAGGCACCGGTGCGCAGTTGATCGATCTCGACACCGCATTGGAGACCTGCCCCGCGTTCGTGGTGCTGGTCGACCACGACATCTTCCGCTCGGTGCCCCTGGACGAACGCGCCGACAAGCGCGTGCACGACGCGCGTGGCATCTGGCCGGACCAGCCCAAGATTGCGCCCGCGGCTCCCCGCCTGCGGGTCGCGGGCTAGGCTTTAGTTCGGCTGGCTGCCGAGATCGGGCAACGGCTCCTGCCCAGCCTGGGCGAGGCGCTGCATGCGGGCGATCTCGGCCTCGATGATCTCGATGCGGCGGCGCTCGCTCGGGTGCGTTGCCGCGCGAAAGATGCCGGCACCATGTTCGCGGCCGTACCGCTCCCAGAAGCGGACCGCCGCCTGCGGGTCGAAACCGGCGTGCGCCATCAGGTACACGCCGAACCGGTCCGCCTCGACCTCCGTGTTGCGGGTCAGCCGCGCGTTGCGCCCGAATTGTTGGAGCAACCCACGCTGGATACCCGCGGCGTTGAGGCGCGCGCGGTGCCTCAGGATGTTGTGCGCCATCTCGTGCCCCAGCACGGCCGCGAGCTCCGCATCGTCACCGGCATAGGCGACCATTGCGGTGGTCGCTTCGACATAGTCGCCGTTGGCGCGGGCATCGAGCGTCTCCGATGGTCGCGTCTGGAAGCGCGACGGGCACCCTTGTTCCGGGCTGAAGCGGATCTCGTGCCGCACGCCGTTCCGCTCGACCGTCAGCGTCACCTCACCGCCTGCCAGCGCCTTTTCGAGCTGGTCCGTTACTGCGAGCAGGCGCGTGAAGGTCCCGCTCGTGCCGCTCGGCAGATCGGGCACGGGGCGGCCGTCGATCGCGACGATCCCGTCGTCCTCGCGAAGCCCCGCGCGCGCGGCGGGGCTGTCCGGCGCCAGCGCCAGCACCGCTGGCGCGTTGCCGATCCCGAAGGTGGTGCGCACCTCCGCGCGATCCGATCCGCCGTACTGGCTGATGTCGTGCAGCAGAAAGCCCGGCAGGGGCGCCTTTTCCGGGCACAAACGCGCGGCTCGCGCCGCCAGGCGATACCCGACCGTCTCCATCCGCCGATCCAGCGTGCGCAGTGCCAGCAGGCCATCGTTCGCGGACACCGGGGGGGCGAAAGCCCCGACTGCAGCGGCAGGTGTCGCAAACGACAGCAGGAAGGCGCACAAGGCCCAGGAAAGACGCGGCATGCCCCCTGCTACCATCTCGACCTCGCCAGGCAAGCACACGCGATTCGCCTTGCGTTCAGCCTGCACTCTTATCAAGAGCGGCGACCACTGCGATTCCTGCGACAATTCAAGGTGATGATGTTCTTCAAGCGCCGAAAAGCGGAATTCCGGACCTATCAGCTTCCCGCCGGACAGCGGATCTATGCGATCGGAGATATCCACGGTCGCATCGACCTGTTGCGGCAGTTGCTGGATCGGGTCGAGGCCGACCTTCGGGCCCGACCGGTTGCCGGAACCGTCCTGCTGGTGTTCCTCGGCGATCTGGTCGATCGCGGCCCCGACTCGGCCGCAGTGGTTGCCCTGGTGCGAGAGCTGGTAACGGCGGGGCGCGCGGTTCTGATCAAGGGCAATCACGAGGAGATCTTCGTACAGGCCGCACGCGGGGAGGCACGCGCCGCGCGCGGCCTGCTGCAGATCGGCGGGGGCGCTACGCTCGCGAGCTACGGTATCACGCAGGAAGAGATCGACCGCGGCAGTTTTGCGGATCTGGCCGAACTGCTGGTCGACCGTATTCCTCGCGCCGACGTCGATTTCCTGGACCGCGCGCGCGACTGGTACCGCAGCGGCGACTATCTGTTCGTGCACGCGGGTATTCGCCCCCGCGTTCCGCTGGACGAGCAGGATCCGTCCGACTTCCGCTGGATCCGGCGCGAGTTCATCGACAGCGCCCACGACCACGCAATGATGGTGGTTCATGGCCATACCATCGCATCTGAGGTCCAGGAGAAGCCGAACCGGATCGGCATCGACACCGGTGCTTACCGCAGCGGCGTGCTCACCGCCCTGGGGATCGAGGCGGGTGAACGGTGGGTGCTGCAAACCGATGTCCCCGTCGACGCCTGACGAGGCCGCGCTTCCCTAAGAGCGGGTCGCGCGACTAGAAGGCGCGCCCATGAAGATCCTCCACGTCGCGCAAAAGGTGAAGGGTGGCGTCGCCACGCATCTTTGCGAACTGATCCCGGAACAACAGGCGCGGTACGGCGAGGATCAGGTTCTGGTCGCGATAGCCGCGGACGAGGCCGAGCACCTCGCCTCCCTGCCCCCTTCGACCCTGCGCCTGTTCGGCAGTTCGGCGCGTAGCCCTGGGGCACTCGCCGCAATGGGTCGCGACGTCGCACGACTGATCCGGCGCGAGCAGCCGGACATCGTGCACATCCACAGCACCTTCGCGGGCCTGGTCGTGCGGCTGCCATTTCTGCTGCGGCGCAGCACACGCGCGAAGATCATCTATTGCGCCCACGGCTGGGCGTTCAACATGCAGGTGTCGCAAGCCAAACGCCGCGCCTACGCCGCCGCAGAACGGCTGCTGGCCCGGGTAACCGATGCGATCCTCTGCATCTCCCGATTCGAGCAGCGACGCGCTGTCGAAGTGGGCCTGCCTTCGTCCAAGCTCCACATGGTCTACAACGGCATTGCACCCGACACGCCTGTCGTAGCACCTTCGGAGTTGCCGGAGTTTGCCACCGATCGCCTCAACCTGCTGTTCGTGGGCCGGCAGGATCCGCAGAAGGGCTATGACGACCTCCGCGACGCCATGGCCCGCGCCCTCGACCTGCCAGTTCACCTGCACGTCGTCGGCGACCGGAGCGTCTCCAACGAAGATTCGCCAGGCGAGCCCGATCCGCCGAACGTGACGCGCTATGGGTGGATTCCCCTCGGCCGTATCCCGGCGTTCCTGGAAGCGTGCGACGTGGTGATGATGCCTTCCCGCTGGGAGGGGTTCGGCCTCGTCGCGATCGAGGCCATGCGACAGGGCAAGCCGGTGTGTGCGAGCGACGCAGATGCCCTCCCCGAGCTCGTGGTCCCGGGTATTTCAGGATATATTTTCCCGGCTGGGAACGTAGACGCGCTGACGGAGTTGATCCGCTCGATGAGCCGCCCCCAGCTTCAGCGCCTGGGTGTATCCGCTCGTCAGCACTTCCGCGCCAAGTTCACTGTTGAACAAATGAGTAACGCTATTTCAAAGCTTTACGAGGAAGTGGCCTAAATGCATCACCGAGGTTGGAATATGGAAGCCGGGCCGGAAGCGCGTTGACTTCGGCAGTGCAGCATGCGACCTGCTCTCTAATTCCGCATCGTAACAGTGGAGATGGTCTATGAAGAAACTGGTAGCTGTAGCAAGTTCGTGCGCAGCCCTGATGATGGCGGCGGCTCCCGCAGTGGCGGCACCGGCGGTTTCGGCTCAGGCCCCGACCCTCGGCGTTCGCGCTGCGGCCGTGAACCGCACGGTTGTTCCGACCAACGCTGAGGCGAGCAACCTCGCCGGCGGCGGCATCATCGTCGGCGTGCTCGCACTGGTTGCCGTCGGCCTCGGCATCTACGTCGCGGTTGACGAGGACGACGACGCTCCCGCGAGCGTCTAAGTCAGAGATTTCGGGACCTCGGCAACGGGGTCTCATCTCACAAGGAAGCCCGGTCGGCCGCTAGGTCGCCCGGGCTTTTTTTCTTATGGGATCAAGCTGACGCGTGAGCCTCGGAATGGTCGCGTCACAGAAGCGACTGCTGCCTGTGCGCCGCAGACGCGGTCATCCCCTCCGCCCAGGCGGTGGATGCCAAATACCGCGGGTGGGCTGCCCTAAGGGCGACGAAGGTTGAAGCTATCGATCCAGAGGGGCGTGTCGCTACGACGGCCCGACACGGTGGCGATCCGGACCTGTTGGACCGGGCATCCGGAGACGGGAACCACAAAGCTCAGCGTCTTCGTCTCCCAGTTCTGGGCAAAGTCGCTCCGCGCCGTCGAGAGCAGCTGGTTCGAGCCCAGGCATCGCACGGACACCTCAAGCGACCCCATTCCGCTCTCCGCGAAACCCTCGTAGCGCAGCGTGTAGCTCGCAGGAGCCAGCAACAGCGACTGGTTCATCACTGCTCGGGGCTTTCCGACGGCATAGGGGTCGATCCGGAGTGCGGCTCCCTTCCCGTCCGGACGCGATGTGATCGCCACGGCGCGTCCGATCGCGCGCTCCCCCTGCCAGCCGAGGCTGCCAACCGACGCCGCATCCTCGAACCCGCCGTTGACGAGAAGCGGCAGCGGACGGCCCATGGCCTGTCGCCAGAGCGCCCGCGCACCGGCAGCATCGCCAAGCCTTACCTGACGCTCCACCAATGCACCGAGTTCAGACGGCGTGGGCCGCCCGCCTGCGCCCTTGAGCGCCTCCAGAAGCGCCGCATGGTCCGCGTCGGGACTGCCGATGAACGCCTGGAAAAAGGCTCCGCGCCACGGCGGCTGCTTGGCCAGCCGGGCGGCCAAGTCCGGCAGTGCCGGCGGGAAAGTGGACACCTTTACCAGCGTCGGGAGAATTTGCGCGGCGAGGCCGGGCTCCCGCCGAAGCATCACGTCCGCACGACGGAAGGCGTCCGCGTACCGGCCCTGGGTCATGTCCAGATCGAACATCCACGCGTCGGCCGTGGATTCGCGACGGCTGAGTTCAGACGCGCGCGCCATGAGCTTGTCGGCGGCCGCGATATCCCCGGAGTCCACCGCGGCGAGCGCAAGAACGAGCGTTGCACGCGACGAAAGCGGATCCTGGATCAGCGCGCGTCGCGCGGCGTCGCGCGCGACCGGAACGTTCCGCAGGATCTGGCTTTGCGCAAAGCGAGCGAGCACGGCCCCGTTCGAAGGATCCACCCGTGCGGCCACGGAGGGCGCCAATCGTGGTTCGGCCGCAAAGCCCTTCACCCCGATCTCCCAAGCGCCCCCCACGAAGAGCAGTGCGGCGACCGCAATACGCGGATCCAGGCGCCTGCGTGCCTTTGCCCCGCTCTTCCTTCGCCGCCGCTCCATCGCTTAGCCCGCCGTCTTCTCGCCGTAGCTGTAGTAGTACTCGGAATAGTCGAGCGAGTCCGAGTAGGCGGCAGCCTTGCGGTCGAACTTGGTGAGCACGACGCCCGCGATCTGGCCGCGGCTCCCGCGCAGGCGACGGAGTGCCGACAGCACGACGCCGCGGCGGCTCTTCTTCGCCTGGACGACCAGCACCGTCGCCTCGATCGCGGCGGAGAGCATCGGCACGTCGGCCAGGCCCACCACCGGCGGTCCGTCCACCAGGACGAGGTCGTAGTTCGCCATCGCCTCCGCCAGGAGCGGACGCAGGCCGGTGCTGAGCAGTCGTGCGGGGTTCGGCGGGATCGGTCCTGCCGGCACCACGTCGAAGCCCGCCTCGATCGTCTGCACGGCGTCGCGCATCGAGGCCTCGCCGCTCAACACGGTCGAAAGGCCGCGCACGTTGGTCGTCGACAGCAGCTTGTGCAGGTTCGGACGACGCATGTCGGCGTCGATCAACAGCACGCGCTTGCCGCCACCGGCGAAGCTGTACGCGAGCGCGACGGCAGTGGTCGACTTGCCCTCGGCCGGGTTCGAACTGGTGACCAGCAGGCTGCGCGGCAGACCGTTCGGTCCCGAGATCTGCAACGCCGTCCGCACCGCGAAATAGGCTTCCGAGAAGCCGGAGCGCGGGTCGGACAGCTCGTCGACCGCGACCTGATCCTCCTCGAGCTTGGGGATCATGCCCAGCAGCGGAAGGTGCAGCTTGTTCTCCACATCCTCCGGCAGCTTGAACGTGTCGTCGACGAATTCGAGGATCAGCGAAATCGCGACGCCCAGGCCAAGACCCGCCAGGAACGCAAGCGCAAGGTTGAGCCACAGGATCGGGCGCGACGGCGAACCAGGTACGCGCGCGCGATCGATCACGGAAACGCTGTTCGAACCCGCGCCGCCGGAAACCCCGATCTCCTTGTACCGCTGCAGCAGCGCGTCATAGAGCGCGCGGTTCGTGTCCACCTCACGCTGGAGGATGGTGTACTGGATGCTGCGGCCCTGCAGGTCGATGACCTTGCCGGTCGACTGCTCCATCTGCTTCTGGAGCGCCTGCTCCTGGTTGAGCGCCAGTTCGTAGCTGCCGCGCAAGCTCTGAAGGACGCGGTTGCGCGCGGCGGCGAGTTCCCCTTCCGTCTCGGTGATCTTGGCGCGTGCCTGGACCATCGCCGGGAACTCCGGCTTGAAGGTCTGGAGGCGCTGTTCATAGTCGGACCGAAGCGTCGCAAGCTGGCCGGTAAGCGTCGAGACCTGCGGATCTGCCAGCACCTGAGGCAGGGTGCGCCCGCTCGCCTGTTGCGCCAGCCGCCAGTTCTGCTCCGCCTGGACGCGAGCAGCGGTCGCCTGCGCGAGGGATGCGTTGAGCGCGCTCAGGCTTGCAGAATCGAGCGACTGGCTCTGTCCCGCGTTTCGCGCATCGGTGACGTTCACGATGCCCTGTTGGGCGGCGTAGTTGACGAGCTCGCGCTCCGAAGCGCCCAGGCGCTGCTTCAACTCCTGCAGGCGGCGACCGAGGAAGTTGCGGGCGTAGTTGGACGCAGCGTACTGGCGATCGATCGTGCTCTCGATGAACTCGTCGACCGCCGCGTTCGCAACGGCAGCCGCCATGCGCGGATCGTTGCTTTCGTACGTCACCTCGATGAGGGAAGAACCCGCGTAGGGTGCCGCGAGAATTCCCGCCTGCACCTTGTTCGTTGCCGCCTCAAACGCCCGCTGGCGTTCCTGCGGCGTGGCGGCAGAGCCGGTCTTGGCGTCGAACAGGCTGCCGCTGACATCCACGAATTCCGGATTGCTGTCGAGCTTCAGGCGACGGACGATACCTTGCGCAGACGCACGGCTCCGAATGAGCGCGAACTGCGTCTGGAAAAACAGAGCGTCCCCGTTGTTGTCGGCTTCGACGCTATTGACGTCCAGAACGCGGGGCGCTTCCCGCTGCACCTCAAAGGTTGCGCGCGCCGTATACACCGGCTCGGCCAGCAAGGTCGCAACCAAGCCCATCAGCAAGGCGATGGCCGTCGTGCTGACGATCAGCCATTTCCGCTTCCGCAGGATCATGACGTAGTGCGTGAGGCCGCTCCGATGGCCATCCTCTACCGCGACATCGCGGCTGAAGCCGCGTGCGCTGCCCTCCCCCTCCCATACGTCACCGGGAGCCGGGATCATGCGGTCACCGGATACGCTTCGTTCATTCATTGGTGCCAGCCCAGCTTAGACGTTGAGATTAATTGGCGATGTTATTCACCGTGCGGAACGCGTTCAGGACCGGCAGCGTACCGATCACGTCACGCAGCAGGACCTTCCCACGCGAGCGTTCCACCACGACAAGATCGTTCCCGTACAGCGTCGGATCTTCGACCTCCCCGCGCCGGATCATCTGGACGTCGAACACCGCGGCCTGCCGCTCTGCGCCCACGTTCCGGAAGACGGCGACCAGACGCTCGTTCGCAATGTTGTTCGTTCCGCCGGCGAGCGCCAGCGCCTGCAGCAAGGTGACCTTGCCGGGGATCGGGTACATGCCGGGCCGCGTCACGGCACCTTCCAGCGTGATGCGCTGGCTGATCGCCTCGGTAATCCCGACGGTCACTTCCGGCCGCTGCATGTACTTTGCGCGCAGGCGCGAGGCGATGAGGTTCGAGATCTCGGCAGTGGTCATGCCGCTCGCCTTGATCTCGCCGACGAACGGAAGAGCGATCTTGCCGGCCGCGTCGACGCGGACCTGCCGGGTTAGCTCCGGCAACTGGTACACGGCGATGTCGAGCTGGTCCTGGGGACCGATGTAATAAGCGTCGGAAACTTCGCCGATCGCCTGGCGCGGGTCCGGGACCTGCAACTGCGAAACCGGCGTCACCGCCGAAGCGGTTCCCTCCTTGATCGGGCTCTTGGTGGCGCAGCCTGAAGACAGGATCAGCGCACTGCACGAGCCCAACATTACTGCCGCACGCATGGGCGACCGCCCGAAGCTCCCTGTACGCATCAACACTTCCCGTTCTGGTCGGGCTCGCAGGACGCGGCACCCGTGTCGGTTTTGTTTCTATCGGCCGGGCTGCCTAGCATCATGGTTCCCTAGACGCCACCGCTAACGCCATCGTGTCACCGTACGCCGCTACCCCGTCGACAGGCGCCGGCTGAGGCGCCTATGGCAGCGGCGGAACAGAAAGGGAGCCATATGGTAGAGGCAGCTGAAGATGTGCTGGCGATCATTCCCGCCCGGGGCGGCTCCAAGGGCATCCCGCGCAAGAATGTCCTGCCACTCGGTGGGAAGCCGCTGATCGCGCACACGATCGATGCTGCCCGCGCTGCCCGCAACGTGACGCGGGTGGTCGTCTCTACCGACGACGACGAGATCGCCGAGGTCGCCGAGCGTTATGGCGCCGAAGTGGTGCGCCGCCCGGAAGCGCTCGCCTCCGACATGGCGAAGTCCGAGGACGCGCTGCTCTACACCCTTGCAGCGCTGGAACAGGCGGAAGGCTATCGTCCGGACCTGCTTGTCTTCCTGCAATGCACCTCGCCCCTGACGGCGCCCGAAGACATCGACGGGACCGTGGACGCGCTTCGGACGAATGGCGCGGACAGCGCCGTCGCCGTTACCGCCTTTCACTATTTTCTGTGGAAGGAGGATGGGGAAGGCTCCGCCGTCGGCATCAACCACGACAAATCCGTGCGCCTGATGCGCCAGCAGCGCGAACCGGAGTATCTGGAGACCGGCGCCGTCTACGTCATGAAGACCGACGGATTCGTCGCCTCCAAGCACCGCTTCTTTGGCAAGACCGCGCTGTTCGACACGCCCGTCGAGCGTCGGCTTGAAATCGACGAGCCGGAAGACTTCCGCATGGCCGAGGAACGGATTGCGCGGCTGTCCCGGACCATCCTCGCCGCCGAAGGCCTGCCAGCGAAGGTCTCCGCCTTGATCATGGATTTCGACGGGGTGCTCACCGACGATCGCGTGTTCGTCAGCGAGACCGGCGAGGAAACCGTGGCCTGTTCGCGCCGGGACGGGATGGGGATCGAACAATTGCGCAAGCGCGGGCTGCCGATGCTCGTCATCTCCAAGGAGCGCAATCCGGTCGTCGCGGCGCGTTGCCGGAAGCTTGAGCTTCCGCACCACCATGGGATCGAGGGGAAGCTGGCGCTCCTCACCGAATGGCTTGCTGAAAACGGTATTCCTGCGACGGAGACCGTATACGTCGGCAACGACATCAACGACTTGGAGTGCATGGCCGCCGTTGGCTGCGCGGTCACCCCGCGCGATGCCCATCCGCAAGCCCTCGCAGCGGCGCAGCTGGTCCTCGATGCTGAAGGCGGCCGTGGCGCGATCCGCGAGCTTGCCGACCGCCTGATCAAGGGCGGGCATGTCGTCGACGCGTAAACCCGAAGCGGGGAAGGTCGCCGCCCTTCCCCGCTCTCGCCTGCACCTGCAGTTCCTGCTCGACAATGGAGCCGAGCCGGACGTGGTGCTCTACCGGGACGCGTTCATGCGCGAGCCCGTCGAGGCGAGCTACCCGGGGCGGGCCGTCGATTTGGGCCGGGAATCACTTCCCGGGCGCTCCCTTACAAGCGTGCTCGCCACCCGGCGGGCAAATGCAGCTTATTATCGCTCGGTCGCGGCACTCCTGCAGCCGCTCGGTATCGAGCGGCTGATCCTGTTCCTCGAAGGTGAGCCGCTGGAGCGGTTCCTGATGGCCTTGCCCGAAATCCGCACGGTAGAACTGTGGGAGGACGGGCTCTCGCACTACACGGACCTGACCAGCCCTTTGTGGTACGCAGCGCGGGGCGCGGTACAGGCCGCGGTCGGCTTTTATCCTCGCGATATCCTCCACCGTCGGATCGACCGATCGACCGTGGTCGTGCGCGACCGGTTCGAGCGACGCAACCTGGTGCTGAATTCCCCGACTATGCCCGGCAAGCAACGAGACGCGCTGTTGTTCGTCGGCTCGCCCCTGGTCGAGGACGGCATCATCCGGCACACCCGATTTCTGACAGCAATGCGCCAGGTAGCGGCGGCAAGCCCGATCGCGGTGCGCTACTTGCCACATCCCCGCGAAAATCTGACACGGCTGCGGGCGGACCTCACCGGCATCAGCAACGTGGAGATCGAACCCAACGCTGGCGGATTGATGGAGCACGCGGGCAGGTTCGGCTACCGTGCCTATGCCGCGGCCATTTCCACCGGCCTGCTGGATCTCGGACGCTCCGACCAGAGCGTCTACGTCCCGCAGATGTTCGGCTGCACGCGAATGGCCCGAGCGCTGCGCCAGTGGCCGGCCAATCCAGTGCGGCTGGCTGAGGACGAGGACGCGCTCCGACGCTTCCTCGTCGCCATACAGAGCTAGGCTGCCTGGTTCCTGTTTGCGCGGCGGTCAATCAGTTCCAGGATCGCGTCAGCGCAGCGGTCGGAAGATTGCCCGTCGATCACTCCAACTTCTGCGCCAACCTTGTCCCACTGAACCCTCGTCGGCTCGCCCCGTCGGATAGCCGACAAACAGTCAGCGATCTCCGAGGCGCTGCGGGCTACCGGAGCACCGATAGCCGTCAGCCACGCCTGCTTGTCTCCCTCGGCCGTCTCCGCAAAGGCCGTCTCCGGCACCGGGACACACAGGATGCGCTTTCCCGCGACCAAGCTTTCCAAGAGCCCGCTGGAGTAATGGCCGAGAACCACGTCATACTCCCCTAGCGTGGTCTCCAGTGGGCGCTCGCCCTTGTCGATCCGCACTAGACCGCTGACAGATTGCTGCAGCGCGAAAACATGCTCCGCTTCTGCGCGCGGATGAACGCGAATGGTGAGTTCAACAGGCATTCGCCCGGCCACCATTCGGAGCCCCTCGGCTACCATGGTCTCCAATTCGGCGGCGACCTGCGCATCTACCTTACCATGCGCGGCGAATGGTTGGGTCAGGTAGAGTACCCGGAGCACACCATCGCTTGACAGTGCATTCGTCGGTGGGAGCAACGCCAGCGGATCGTAGCGCGGCACCCCGCCCACGCGAACGCGTTCTTGCTGAACCCCAGCGTCGATCCACCGCGCGCGATATTCTGGGGATGCCGCGAGGATCAGGTCGTGACCAGCACAACCATAGCCCGGGATCTTCGGCAGAAGGCCACTTGTGGTCGCAAGCGGGGCCAGCGCCCCTTTCAGCCGCAGCACCGGCGCCCTGGCACCGCCATGGGCAATGCTGCAGAAGGGACCTTCCTGGATGAGCACGGTAGCTGCACCGCTTTGCCGAGCCGCGCGGATCATCGCCGTCTCGATATAGATCCGGTCGTGACACATCACGAGTACATCTGCGTCGCTACCGATCAGGCGAGCTCCGTAGCGCTGCATCCGCCGGTACATCAGCGGGCCGCCGTTCAGCAGCATGTTCATCGACCAGCTTCCGGTCGCACGACGCATGCCACACGCATCCGGATCTGCCACTCGGACTTCACCATTGCCCGGGTATGAAGTGCGGCCACCAGTCCGAAGATTGAAGGGTTGCGTGTCGATGAAGCGGACGGACTGGGCCGGCCGCCGGCGCTGGAGAGCGGCCTCCACCGCAGCAAGGGTTCTACCGGAAGATCCGCCGGTGCCCATCAGCACGATTGCCATTTGCTTTCAGGCTCCGCAGTGTCAGGAATTATGCGGTTAGATGGGATCGCCGCCATCCGCTAGTAGCGTTGCGGCGCAGGCTCCGCTTGAAGCGGCATACGGATCATGACATCTCGGCCGCGACACCGCGGGCGAGCCAAGATCTATATGAATATACCCTTGACTGTCAGGATGCGCCGCTCAGGCGCTCTCGAGCTAGACGCGATTCTTGCCGCAGTCCTGCTCATCGCCGCCATCCTGCTGGGCGGATCCTCCCGCCCCTCCTTCGGGAACATGGCACTGCAATTCATGGGCCTGGGTTCGTTGCTGTTCGCCTTTGTCCGGCGGGACCTCGTTCCCAGCGGCCGGATCGGACTCGCCGCTGTCGTCCTGCTGATCCTCGCGGCGGCCCTGCCCCTGCTGTACACGATACCGCTTCCTCCAAGCATCTGGACCGCGCTTCCCGGCCGGGATGAGGCGGTGAGGACCTATCAAGCGGCCTCTATTGCGCTTCCGTGGCACGCGGTAGGGCTGCGGGCGGGCACAGGCATCGCCGCCGCGCTTTATCTGCTCGCTCCTGCCGCAGTGCTCCTCGGCACCGCGCGGGCCACAGAAACGCAGCGCTGGAACCTGGTCTACATCCTGCTTGCGCTTGCCGCTTTTTCGATCTTCCTCGGACTTGCACAAGCCGGCCTCGGCAACCGCAATACCATCAAGGTGTACGGCACGAGCAGCGTCAACGGCGCGCTCGGCTTCTTCGCCAATCGCAACCATCTCGCCACCCTTCTACTCTGCGCCATCCCGATGGCCGCAGCATGCAGCATACGGTGGTTGAGAGGTCGCGAGCCGATCGAACGCATGACCGCGATCGCGAGCGCCGTTCTGGTCGCACTTGCGATCCTCGGCATCGCCGCCACCACCGCTCGCGCAGGCCTGGTGCTCGTTCTGCCGATGATCTTTGGCGCGATGGCCCTTTTCGTGCGGTTTCGGAAGCTGACGCTGCCCGACTCCGCCCCTCGGGGTAAGGGTCGCGCAGCAGGTCGATGGATGCTGCCGCTCGGACTTGGCCTCGCGCTGATCCTCGGCCTGGCACTGGCGCTTCATTCCTTCGGTGCGGCTTTGAGCGGGCGCGTACAATCCCAAGGCCTGGTCGATGCAGGGAGACTCGGCTTCTACCAGGTCACCAGCGAGGCGATCCGGCAGTATTTCCCGCTCGGCTCCGGCCCGACCACCTTCACGCAGGTCTACGCCATGCGAGAGCCGGTAGAGCAGGTCGCCAGCACCTTCGTGAACCATGCGCACAATGATTATCTCGAGATCATGCTCGAGTATGGCATCATCGGCGTGGTGCTCGTTGTGCTTTTCCTCGCATGGTTCCTATGGGCCGCGGCCACGGCATGGTTCGGCCGCGCCGAGCCTTCCTCCCTGCTGGGGGCTGCGGCCAGTGTGGCGATCCTGGCGGTTCTGCTGCATTCGCTAGGAGATTATCCGCTCCGCACCACCACGATGGCATCCGTCTTCGCATTGCTCTGCGGTTTACTCGTTCCCGCTCCTTATCGCGTTCGGCGCACGTCTGATGCCGCATCGCAGCAAAGAATGCGTCGCCGAGTTGCTGCACCGTAGCAGTTGGTATAAGAAACTTTAAGCGCAGCTCCTTCATCACGAGAGTGGGAAGGGTCGGTGGATAACGAGGTTCATTGGTCACCGCATACCGGTGCCATGAATGGTGGGGATAAAGCGATCACAGGCGCGGCGCGACGTGGCGGGGGCTCGTCGCGGCGTCATTCGAGGAGTTTATTATGAGCGTCAAAGTTATCGCTGAGGTTGGCTGCAACCACATGGGCAGCATGGACATCGCCAAGGAGCTGATCCAGGTCGCGGCGATTTACGCCAAGGCGGACGTGGTCAAGTTCCAGAAGCGCAACAACCGGGAGCTTCTGACCGAAGCGCAGTATAACGCGCCCCACCCGAACCCCGCCAATTCCTACGGCGACACCTATGGCGCGCACCGCGAATTCCTCGAGTTCAACGTCGACCAGCACCACGAGCTGAAGGCCGAGTGCGAGAAGTTCGGCATCGAATATTCGACGTCGGTGTGGGACACGACTTCGGCACGCGAGATGGCGACGCTGAAGCCGTCGCTGCTCAAGGTCCCCTCGGCCTGCAACCTGCACTTCGAGATGCTCGACGTCCTCGCCAAGGACTTCGACGGCGACATCCACCTGTCGCTCGGCATGACCACCCATGACGAAGAGCAGCAGATCGTCGACTTCTTCGTCGAGCGCGGCCGTGCCAAGGACCTGGTCCTCTACGCCTGCACCTCGGGCTATCCGGTTGCCTTCGACGACCTCTGCCTGCTCGAAGTGACCCGTCTGAAGGACAAGTTCGGCGACAAGGTGAAGTCGATCGCCTTCTCCGGCCACCACCTGGGCATCGCTGCCGACATGGCTGCCGTGGCCCTGGGCGCCGAGTGGGTCGAGCGCCACTTCACGATGGACCGCACCTGGAAGGGCACCGACCACTCCGCCTCGCTCGAGCCTGACGGTCTGCGCCGCCTGTGCCGCGACGTTCGCGCGGTCGCCAAGTCGCTCAAGTACAAGTCGACCGAGATCCTGCCGGTCGAGCAGGTTCAGCGCGACAAGCTGAAGTGGCGTCCGAAGCCCAAGGCTGCCGAAGCGGCCTGATGCTGCGGGGCTCGGAAGAACGAGCCCCGTCGTAGAGTGTGCACCGACCGCTTGGCCCCTGCAGCGCCGGGCGGTCGGTGATGCCCGTTTTGGCCGTGCACGTCGCGTCATGCGCGGGTGCCGATGGTCATATCCCGGTGATGCGCCCGGCATCCTCAACGCGGATTTTACATGTCGATCGCAAACAAGGTTCGTCGTCTAGGACTTATCGCTTCTCGGCAGCCCGGGAAGTTTCCCGCCTTTGTCGCGCAGCGGCTCACGTCCAAGTTCCGCTCGGACCGCGCGAAGCGTGGATCCGGCTATGTCAGCCACTATGGCGCATGGCACGGCAACGCCGGCGACGTGATGATCGTCTATGCGCAGCATGCGCTGATCGACTCTTATTACGGCAACCAGGTGTGGGTCGACGAGAACCACAAGAAAAAGGTCGAGGCCGCGGACGTCGCCCGCATCAACAAGGATGCCAAGGTGATCATGGTCGGTGGCGGCGGCCTGCTGCTGCCAGACCGGCATCGTGCGATCCCCAATACCGACAGCGACTGGCTGTGGAACGTCTCGCTCGATAACCTGGCCGCCTATGAGAAGCCGATGATGGGGTTCGCCATCGGCTACAACCGCATGAAGGGTCAGGATGAATTCCGATCCTATTTCAAGGACCACATCGCCGCGACCGTCGAAAAGTCGGTGTTCTTCGGGATGCGCAACACCAGCAGTCTTGAAAAGCTCTCGAGCTACCTGCCCTCGCGCGTGGCCGACCAACTGACCCTGCAGCCCTGCCCCACAAACCTGATGTCGATCGTCCGGCCGAAGACCTGGGCGGCCAAGCGTGACCCCAACCGCAAGGCGGTGGTCTTTGTGCTGTTCATGGGATTCAAGAAGCTCGGCATCGTGGAGGATCACGCGAAGATCCTGCGGATCGCCAAGCAGGCGAAGCGGATGCAGAAGGACGGGTGGGAGATCCACATCGCCACCCACACGATTGAGGAACTGGCAGCATTGCCGGCGTTCCGCGAAGCGGGCGTGCGGTTCAAGCATCGCATGCTGGACATGATGTCGCGCGAGGACATCGTTCAATATTATCGCGACAAGACGCTGGTCATCGGCATGCGGGGTCACGGCGTCATGTTACCCTATGGCATCGGCGTGCCGGTGATGGGCATCATCAACCACGTAAAGGTGCGCTATTTCCTTGAGGAAGTGCAGCTAGGCGACCAGACCGTCGACCTGGACGATCCGCATTTGGAGGATCGCGTCCAGGAGATGGTCACCAGCTTCGATGCCAATCGTCCAGCGATGTACAAGCGCATCGACGACCAGAAGCAGCGCTTGTGGGCAACGACTCAGGCCAATCTGGACAAGTTGGCGCCGTATTTCGGCTGAGCCGCGCCACGGCGCGCCCTCCAGTAGCGCGGCAGGAGAAACGATGCGCGATACCGCTCGCCCGACGATTTGCTTCTTGGCAGTAGCCGGCTCGGCCACTGTCACACTGGGACTTCTCGCGCAGGGTCTGTTGGAGCGTTACCCGCAGGCCCGACTGATCGTCCTCGATACTGAAGCATTCAACACCCGGACGACATCCAAGCTGAACTGGACCGGACCTGGCGAACTAATGGAGCTTGCGCCCGAACAGTTCGGCTTGATTAACTTCACCAAAGGGACCTCGCAGGGCGCCAGCATGAACCTCGTGTTCAACGGCGGCCAGTTCGCGTTCGATCGCATCGTACGGCGCGCGCGCAAGCTGTTCCGGGGGCTTCGTCCTCACTTGATCGTGTCATGCAACGACACCTTCTTCGCGCAACGCGCCTTCCTGAAAGCGGCGCGCGCCGAAGGTGCTGCATCGATGCTGGTCCAGGAAGGTCCCTTCAGCATCGTACGGCCTAAGCAGGAGAGGCCGGGCAGAACCCTGAAGAAGCGCTTCGCGCGGATCGCTCGTGCGGCGCACCTGCTGCCCCCGACGATGCCCTACGGCACCTACGGTCACGACCTCGTGCTAGCGTGCTCCGAAAGCTATCGTCGACGATTCGAAGCTGCCGGAGTTGCGAAAGACACCATCCGTGTCACCGGGGTGCCAAGGTTCGACACGCTTGAACCAGCCTACACGCAGCGGCATGGCAAGCGCCGCATCGTGTATGTTTTCCAACCTTTTGTGAAACAGGGCCGCGTCAGGCCAGAGGTGGCCTACCCGCTGTTCGAAACCTTGGTTGCTGGCCTGAACACCGCCTATCGCGCCGCACCGTTCGAACTCATCCTGCGAGCGCATCCACGAAGTGATGCCCAAACAATGCAACGTATCGAGCAGATGATGGAAGTTCCCTTCACGCTTTCTAGCGAGGGGGCTCTGCCTGACCTGCTTCAAACAGCCAACTGTGTAGTGGGGCACTATTCGATCGGCTTGCTTGAAAGCATCATCCTTGACGTACCTGTCGTGTGCGTTCCTGTGCCCCTCGCAGGTTTTACCGCCAAGTTGGAAGCGGACAAGCAGGATTGGTTCGTCCGCTCCGACATCCATTGCGCACAGACTGCGGACGAGGTGAGGCAAAGCGTACTAGCGGCGCTCATGAGTGCCGCTGCACCCGATATCGATATCAGTTCGGAGGTAGGGCCGCTCGACGGACGAGCCGTGGCGCGGAGTGTGCAGGCCGCAGCCTCGCTGATCGAGCCTAGGCTGGTGGGCAGGAACGCCTGACGTGGCAAGAACCTCCTTTCGCAACCGCATGCTCATCTATCTGGGGCTCGGCTCGCTTCAGAGCGCATTCTCGCTGCTGCTTACGCCAGCGTACGCACATATCCTGCCGGTTCGCGAGTTCGGCCTGTTCGGACTGCTGCTCTCGTTCGAGCAACTGTTCGTACTGCTGATGGATCTTGGCCTCTCGGGCGGCGCAGTGCGTACGTACTATGACGAACGCCGACATGGCGACATGGTGTTCAGTGGTCCCACGATCGTCAGCTACTTCCAGAGACTGGCGCTGATCGGATCTAGCGCGATGATGGCTCTCATCGCCCTGGCCTTGATCGGGTATGACGCGCTGAAGCCACAGCCGGTCGAAATCGTGATCGGATTCGGTCTCACGATTGCTTCGGCCTGGTTCCAACGGATCAACAATCTCGCTGGCACCACCTATCGTGCGCAGGAAGACGCGCGATCGTTCGCAATCCTGGCACTCTCGCGCATGATCGGGCTCACCGCGACTACGCTGTTGATCCTGTTCGTGTTCGACTGGGGACTGATGGGTGTGATCGGCACGCGCGTTGCTGTTTTCGGCCTGACGGCGGCGTACGAACTATACCATACCATCCAGCCACGTTTGCCACCCGAGGAGGACGCGAGCGTACGCGCTCTTATTCGTCGCTCGGTTCGCCGGTTCTCATTTCCCCAGCTGCCACATGAGTTGATGAAGTGGGGCCGTACTCGCGGTAATCGCGTAGTGATCGCTGGTTCGCTGAACCTTGCCAGCCTGGGCATCTACAATGCGGCCTTGGCCCCAGCCTCCGTTCTGCAGCTCACCAGCACCGCATTCAACCGGGCGTTCGAGCCGTTCTTCTATCGTGAGATGCGCAAGGGCGAGGAGGCGGTTGCCCACGTCCTGAATTCGACAGGCGCATTGTTCCTTACGATACAGGCAGGGATGGCGTTGCTGGTCATCGCAGTGCTTCCGGAAGCGTTCCGCTTACTTTTTCCAGCACCCTATCACGCAGCAGGTGCCTATGCGCCCCTGTTCGTCACCGCCAACTTCGTCTCCTCTATGCAAGGCCTCTTGATCAAGGCTTTGCTTGATCGCGGGGAAGTCAAGTTCATGCCGCTGATAACGGGCATGTCGACCTTGATCGGTTTGACGGCCACCTACGCACTCGCGCACAGCTTTGGCCTCTCAGGCGCTGTCTTCGGCTCGCTGTTCACCGCACTGCTGGCGGTGCTGTTCACGTGGCTCGCGCTGAACCGGAAGCTGCGTGATCGTACCTTCCCCGCGGTCGAGGCGCTCGTGCTGGGCGGTACCCTGATCGCGACAGCGCTGCTTCCCTCCTTCTTGCAGGTGGAATGGCTCTCGCCGGAGAGTCTCTGGTGGCGACTTCCCGTGCTCGGCGGAGCAGCGCTACTCTCCGGCCTCTGGTTTTCGTTGCGCCACCCCGAAATGCTGCGTCTGGTGTTGACCAAGCTGTGGCCCGGACGCTTCCGCAGAAAAGCGTTGGGGGCATCCTCAAACGCCAGCAAATATCCGTAAGGCCGGCGCTACTTGCAGCGCTGCGCCGAGCACCGGTAACGGCAGGTCATGACCTCAACAATCGCTCTGGCCGGTTCCGGCGGTTCGCATCCCCTGACGATCGGCAGCATATTGGCCGCGTTGACCAGGATTGACCCTGGCGGTGACCGCCTCGTGATCGACCTCTCTCAGTTCGACACGCGCGCCGCCGCCAGCTACTCGGGCGTCGGTGCGGAGGTGCTGACCATCACCCCGGCCAGTGTAGGCATGCGCTCTGTGTTCCGTACTGCCGCCGCAAATCTGTTGGTATCAGGTGGCACCGCACGCTTTCGACGGATCGTGGAACATCTCTCCGAGTTGCTGCGCGTCCATCGCGTTGGCGTAGTGCTGCTCTGCCACAATCACGGCATACCTGAGCAGGCGCTCATTCAGGCCTGCGGCCGTACAGGGACGCGCCTCGCACAAATCGATGAGGGGCCTTTCAGCGGGATGGTGACCGGGCGCCCCGCTCAGGCCTCGGCGACGTGGCGGGATCGTATGCTCTACAGGCTCGGATTGATGCCGCTACGCGATCAAAGCGGCCGGACACACGATCTGTTTCTTCCGACCTCGCCGGCGCGCGCGAGGCGGATTGAAGCACGTGGACTTGATCCAAATCGTATCGTCACGGTAGCCGCGCCCCGCTTCGATACCCTTCCCGCTGTCGCCGGCCGCTGGCGAGATCGAGCGCCGGACGAACAGGGGCGGCTACGCGTCGTCGTCCTGCACCAGCCCTTCGGCCGCGACGGTAAGGTGTCTCAGAAAGCTGTCCGGGCAGCCGAGCAAACGCTCGTGTCCGGACTGGCGAGCGCCAGCGCCAGACGGAAGCTTGCCGTGACCCTACGCGCCCATCCCCGCTCTGATACGGGGGAACTGGAGCGCCTCGAGCGGATGATCGCACCGATCGGGTCCTTCGCACGGATCTCGACGACGGAACCGCTGTACGATCAGCTCGCGCGCCATGACATGGCGATCGGTTTCTACTCTTCCGCACTGCTGGAGGCGGCAGCCTGTGGGATGCCGTGCGCAAGCGTCAGCCTACCGGTCGCAGCCTTCGCCCGCCCCGCAGAAGGTGCCAAAGCCGCTGCCATCCCCGGACTCGGCATCGACACGACAGCCGACTCCGACGAACTGGGTTCGCTCGTTCTGACGGCGACGACGCAACCCGTTGTTCCAGCACCCGCCCTGTTCGACCAAGCGTTGGGCGACATCGACGGACGGGCATCCGAAAGGATCGCGCACGCGCTGCTTTCCTTAGCGGGGGAGCGCAGCCGAACGTAGGAGAGACGGCTCCTCCCGGGCCGCTCCTACAGCAGGGCCTTCAATGAAGCGGCGTCTGCCGCCAAATGCGCTGAGGCAGCGGCGATCCGCTGGCGAACGCTGGCGCCACCTTGGAGAAGGTCCTCGGCCTCGGCCACGATCGCGTCGATCTCGCCCGCGTTCGGCACCACCGGATACTCGTGCGGATCCGGATAGGAAAGCTGCTCCTGAATGCTCAAGGTCTTGTGCGAGTTGGATCCCAGGAACACGCTTGGCGTGCCGTTCAGCGATGCCATGATGGACGGATGCCACCGACCGCTGACGAACACGCGTGCGTTGGCGAGCAGCGCGACCGCAGCACTGATAGGAACGTCCACCGGGATGATCGGTGTGTCCGTCGCTTTGGCAACACCATGCAGGAAGCTGTCACCGTGGCAGGATTCGACGATGACAACGCCTAGCCCCAGCTTCTTGAGCGCCGTCACGAGGGCCCGATAGGCGGCCGGGGCCGTGCCGTTCGCCCACTGCGCCGACGAACTGCCGCCGACTACGGCGTAGGGCTTGTCGAGAACGGCAGGCATTGGCACAGGAGAACGGTCGAAGAACGGCCATAGCGCGCTGGGGTCGTAGCGCTCGCCGCCAGAGTCATCGGCGAACCGGTCCCGCCACGTAAACACCGCATCAGGGCGCATGAAGGCGTTCGCGGCAGGCATGTGCGCCTCCTGAAAGCGCTTCGAGGCCTGTTCACGCAACACCAGCAGGTCCGCCGCCTCGAACACTCCCCGAGCAACTTCCAAGGTTTCCGAGTTGATCCCGTTGCGCGGATCCGGCGAAAGCATACCGTTCAGGATGTAGACGCCCTTCCCCTGCCGCTTTGCGAGATGGGCAAGCGTGAGAAAGAACAGGAGATGCCGGCGCGGCTGTTCCGGAAAAATCCCGTCTCCTTCCAGGTTCATCATCAGTGCATCGCTACGCTCGAGATCCTTCAGGACGCGCGCGACTTCCGGAACATGCTCTCCAGCCCGCGCGATCAGACGGGCATTCTCATCAAGATCATGACCCATGCCCCGGGGCACACCCAAACCAGCCATAACGGCTCTCGCGGCCGCGCCGATACCCGGCGCAGCCTTCACCTTCTCACGATCCAGGATGGCGCATACTCGATCGTAGAGTGCCGGAGACGTATGATGCGCATCCCGATACCACCGCCCCATCGGCCCGCTTCGCACGGCGCCGATGATCGCGTGCTGTGACGCGATGATCTCTCGCAGCGCCATGCTGGTGGCGCGAGCACCCCAGTTCGGCTTGTCGACGTTTTCGCGGACGTAAAGAACGTTCAAGCGGACACCTCGTTGAATGGATGACGCAAGCAGCCGCACACCGCACGCTAGGGTGCCGCTAGGATCGACTCGCTTTGAAGTAAAGCCAGCGAGACATGCTGCCCCGGCACAGAGCTGCTACGGTCGGTGACAGAAACGAACAGCCGCGACATCAGCCCCGCGCGGCAGTGGCGGGGTTCGGCCTCCCCGGGATCGCGCCGCGATAGCCGCGCCGATACACCATCGCGTTCAAGAACAGGAACGTCGCCATCGTCGGTGGGAAAATGAACGCTGCATCGGACGCCGCGATGCCAAGATAGCACAACAAGCCCGCCAGCGCAGCCTTGCGCAGCATCGAAAGTCGCTGGAAGTTGCTGAAGCCGTACAAGGCTCCCATTCCTAATGCGAGCAGCGCCAACAAGCCTCCAGCGACACCGAAACTCTGCAGCAGGCCTGCATACAGGATCTCTGAAATCTGGATCCTCTGAGCGCCCCACCATGTCCATTGAAGGTCGGAGATCTGGTGAAGTCGCCCGCCCAAGTTCGCATCGAAGAGGTTGTCACTTGTCCAGCCAAGCAAGGGCATGATCGTCATTAGGAGTGCAGCGACGACCAAGATGGCGATCCACAAAGGTCCGCGGTTTATCTTCAACTGACCAACCACAACCATCATCGCCCCCATCAGCAGCAAACCAGCCCATGCAGATCGACTCAGCGTAAGCATGACCGCCACAATGAATGCCGCCACCCAGGACTTTTTATTCTCCGCATGAATATAGATCGGCCCCAGCATGATCATGCAAACGCCGAAGATATTTCCGTTGTTGTATGTTGAAACAAGCTTCATCAACGGTCCTCGGCGGTTATTCTTGGAAAACACCTCCGCCGCGTCTGCCGCATTCATCGTAAGGTACGGGATCGCGATGAACTGCTTGGTGAGGAAGTAGAGCGTGAAATTCAGCAGACCCCATGCGACGGCGAACCGAACGCACCACTTTAGTACAGAGAGAATCTGTGCCTCGGTGAGCTCTTCCAAGTACGGCGAGAGTATCCCGAGGATGATCGCCGGCAGCAGCAAAAACACGGTGCCCATCACGAGTAAGGCAACCGGGCTCGCTGTGTAGGTCTGGATCTTATACAGCGCCAGTAGGCCGATCGGCAGATAGCCGATCAATAGGTGCACGAACGCCGATGGTGAAAGCACCGACCTACGAACCAAGCCGATCAGCGCAAACGGAGCCACGGCACCCAGAAGGATGTAGCCAAAAGTGACTGGGGTGCCGCCCGCCGTGAACCCCGCCTTTGCAAGGGCGATGTTGAACACCAACAGAACCGCCATCGTGATGAAAATCACGCCGTTGCGGGGTTTCGCGGTCACCCGATGGACGCCGGCGCGAGCCGGAAGTGGCATTCTGACCGCGGACTGAAGGTGCATACGGCGTTTGTCTCGGTGGTTGCGGAAGGCTTCGGTTCGGCTCCACGCCTGGAAAGGTCAACCCTATATCGCGCTCCCGTCAGTCTGGTGGCGCCACATCCATGCCGATGTCTGCCGCAGCATGCTCCCGTCCCTGCACTTTCGCGACTAGGTATAAAACCACTGGCCACAGCATCGTGTTCACCACATCGCCTACCGTATCACGGATCCGCCAAGACTGGATGTGTGGCCAACCTTCCGCGATGTCTGCCGCCTCGTTAACGAGTTCCAGCGCAAACAGCAGAAGCAACAACCAACCGGAGCCGTATCCCCGACGCGACAGCACTGCGCCGCCGACGAAAAGAGCCAAGCCGATATGAATATGGGCTATTGATCGGCCTATTTGGCCGAACGGCGCGAGCACGTCCTTGAAGCTTTCGTAGGCCTCCACCACTGAACAAGCCTCTCTACTGATGGGCGATTTGCCCGTCTCACTGACGCGGTAAACGGGCGCGTGCGGCCGCACAACCGTACGCACGCCACGGGCTGCCGCGAAGGATCCAGTCGCAGGATTCGACCAGTGCCGGCTCCTGCTGAGACAAGGCCGAGAAAGTTTCGGTTCATCCCGTGGCACTTAGGCCGCCATCCGCTGACGCGGGAACAAACCGACGAGCTAGGTTGCGGCGCAGCATCTCCCGGACGCTCGGCTCGACAAGGCCATGCAGAAGGTGCAGGAACAGGGTCATGGTTGCATCAACTATCCTGAGCGCGGCCGACGAAGCGCGGGCCACGACGGCTGCCGATACCGAGAAGCAGGTGCATCCGCGCGCCTCCGCCAAGCATGCCATCCGGGTTCGGCTGGCGCTCGGCCTCATCCTGCTCGACATGCTCGCGATCACCGCCGCGACGGGGTTCGTCGGGTGGCTGCGGCTGGGCGAGGTCACGAGCAACCGCCTCACCACCCTCCTCATCCTAATCCTGCCCCTGTATTTCGTCCTCGCGGTGCAGCGGGAGGCGTATCGGCCGACGGCGATGATCAGCGCGACTCGCAGCACGCGGCGCGCCTGTTTCGCCATGCTCGCGGCCTCGATCATCGCGATCGGCCTGGGCTTCGTCTTCAAGGCTTCCGAAGACCTATCGCGCGTCGTGGTCGTCGCCGGCACCCTCGCAAGCTGCGTCGCCCTGGTGCTCTCGCGCGCGCTGTATGCGCGCTTCGCCCTGGCGCGCCTCGGCGGCAGTCCGGACAGCGAGATCGTGCTCGTCGACGGCATCCAGCCACCCGACGCATGCAGCGCGTTGCGGATCGACGTGGAGCAGATCGGCCTCGCGCCCGACATCAACGATCCGATGATGCTCAGCCGGATCGGCGGCATGATCTGCCATGCCGATCGCGTGATCGTCGCCTGCCCTCTTGAGCGGCGCGCCGTCTGGTCGCTGGCGCTCAAGGGTGCTGGCGTGAACGTGGAGGTGCTGGCCCCCGAACTCGATGCGATCGGCGCGATCGGCGCGACTCATTATCACGGGACGTCGACCGCCCTCGTCGCAGTCGGTCCGCTCAACACGGTCGACCGTTGCCTCAAGCGGATGTTCGACCTGTCGATCGTGTTGCTGGCGCTGCCGATGCTGGCACCGGTGATGATCCTGGTGGCCATCGCTATCAAGCTCGACTCGCCCGGCCCGGTGCTGTTTGCACAGAACCGTGTCGGTCAGGGCAATCGCCTGTTTCGCATGCTCAAGTTCCGCAGCATGCATGTCGGCAAGCTTGATCATAACGCGAATAAGCTCACCACCCGGGATGACCCGCGCGTCACCCGCGTCGGCCGCTTCATTCGGAAGACCAGCCTGGACGAACTGCCGCAGATCCTGAACGTCCTGCTTGGCGACATGAGCATCGTCGGCCCGCGCCCGCACGCGACCGGCGCCCTGGCCGGCGACTCCCTCTATTGGGAGGTGTCTTCGCACTATTGGAACCGCCACGCGGTAAAGCCCGGGCTCACCGGCCTGGCACAGGTGCGAGGGTTCCGCGGGAACACGGAGACGGACCGCGATCTGATCAACCGGCTGCAGGCGGATCTCGCCTATCTCGACTCCTGGACGATCTGGCGCGACCTAGTGCTGGTCCTGCAGACCTTCCGCGTGCTGGTACATCGCAACGCATTCTGATGGGATTTGGGGCCGCGAGGGGCTCGAAGCGTGCGCCTGATGCCTTCAAAAGGCGTTGCGGTGTACGAGCACTCGGACGGTTTGCGCGACGATCAGCATGTCCCGCCAGATCGTCCAACCATGCAGATACTCGAGATCGGCCTGCAGCCGGTTGACCAGATCACTCCGGTGGTTGGTGGCGCCGCGATAGCCACGCACCTGCGCCAGGCCGGTCAGCCCCGGTTTCGCCGCGTGCCGATGCCAGTAGCGGTCGTCTATTTCCCAGAACAGCTGATCCTCCGCCCGCGACCCGAGCGCGTGCGGACGAGGGCCGACGATCGACATGTTGCCCGCAAGAACGTTCACCAGCTGCGGCAGCTCGTCGAGGCTGGTGCGGCGGAGCAATCGTCCGACGCGCGTGATCCGGTCATCATCCCGCGTGGTGGAGGCGCTTCCGTCTTCGTCGCACCGCTCCGGGCGCATGCTGCGAAACTTCAGCATGTGGAACATCCGGTTTCCGCGGCCGATCCGGCGTTGAACGAACAAGACAGGGCCCGGCGACTCCATCCGGATCGCCAGCGCGATCGCCGCGAATATCGGCGCCAGCAGCAGCAGCGCGCCGCCGGCGACCGCGATGTCGAACAGGCGCTTGACGAGCCTCTCCTCCACCCGGAGCGGCCCCTTCGCAACGATGAGGGTCGGATCTTCACCGAAGTGCGCCACACCCAGCGGAGCCAAAGCTGCCAGTTCCGGCGTCAGCACCTCCCCCTGGACATTTGCCCCTTGCAGCGCATGCACCCACGCGTGCCTCCGCTCGGCGGAACAGGCGACTACGACCCGATCCGCCTTCTGCAGCGCCACGGCGAGACGATCGTACATCATCGGATCGTGCCGCCCTGGCTCGAAGCTAGAAGCCGCCAGGATGGTAGAGTATTCGCCCGCGCCGGTCCTGCGAAACGCCCCACCGTCCGAAAGAAGCACCACATTGTACGGGTTGCCGCCGATGATGCGCCGCGCGTTGCGGAGGAACAAACTCCGCGCGACCGCCAGGGCAGCAAGGCTGACGAGTGTCCCGCCTGCAACGATGACTCGCGACAAATCCGCACTTGCCCGCAGGTAGAAGGCGGTGAACAGGACCGCCCCTGCTGCGAATAGCATGGAACGGAGCGCGCACGCTACTCCACTGCTCCTGCGGTCGATCACGGAGACGGCAAAGGCCCCGCTGCTGAAGGCGGAAAGGAAATAGATCGAGAGCATGGCGAGCCCGATCACCAGCCCCTGCTGCGCGCCCCCGGAACTGTAGAGCGCGCCGACGAACAGGAAGCTGCCGAGAATCACCACGAGATCGAGCAAGCTCAGGAACAAGAGCAGGCGAGTTCGCAGGACACCGCGCGAGGGCTGCCAACGCATGACCCGCCGCCCCGCGGTGGGGACCGGGCCGGATGGCAGCACCCATGGATCGGCCTCTCCGCTCATCCCCTACCCCCCGGCCTGGATACGGCTACCGGCAGGTTATAGGAAGCGTTTCATGGTTAACTCAAGAAGCGGGCCGGCCGTACTACTCCAGTTCGGAAGCATCATACGTCCCCAATCGAGTCCCCAGCGGGCGGGTACTTCGCCCATAGTTTCCAGTGCCGGAACTTCACTGTCGCGCCGCACCCGGAATGGTGAAGCTCCGCAAGAACGAGGAAGCCCAACGCACCAACAGCAAAAGGCCCGACATGCCGTGTGGCGTGCCGGGCCTTCGAAGCTTGAGAGAATGCGGGCAGACTGCGGCGTGCGCTCCGCAGAGGCTTAGCGGCCGGGACCTTCCGGTGCGCCGCCGCCAGGCATCGCACCACCGGCGCCGCCGCCCTGCATCATCTGCTGCATCATCTGCTGACGCAGCACCGCCTCCGGGATGAAGTCGAGCAGCTCGACGTCGAACTGGAGCGTGATCTTTGCCAGTTCTGCCGGTTCACCCGTGAGCGGCGGGGCACCCGCCGGCCGCGGCGCGCCATAGCCAAGGTGCGGCGGGATCCAGAAGCGGTACTTCGACCCCTTCGGCATCATCTTCAGCGCTTCGGCAAAACCTGGAACCACGCCGCGCACCGGCATGGGAGTCTGCTGGTTCTGGTCGAACACGCTGCCGTCCGGACGCTTGCCGACATAGTTGATCAGCGCGACATCATCGTCCGTGGGCGCGGGGCCCGTACCCGGTTCGATGATTTCGTAGCGGAGACCCGACTCGGTCACCTTGCTGTGCGGAGTTCCGGCCCAGGCGAGCGCCGCCGCGGCCGCAACGATCAGCGCGATGCCAATCCAGAGCCAGACGAGGTAGCGACGCTTCACGGGCTGGAGCGGGACGGCAGTGACGGACATGAACAGCGATCCCGCTTATGTCAGGGGCGCGTACCGGCGCCGCGACGGCGATGAAGAAGGATGGAAACCCGACCAGGAAGCGACATCCGGCACCCGAGTGCGGGCGCCGGACGCGAAATCTTACCGGGCGTTGTCACGCTCCGCGCGCTTGCGCTCGAGCTTGCGGGCGCGGCGGACGGCAGCCGCACGCTCGCGAGCGCGCTTCTCGCTCGGCTTCTCGTAGTGACGACGAAGCTTCATCTCGCGATACACGCCTTCGCGCTGCAGCTTCTTCTTGAGCGCGCGCAGAGCCTGGTCGACGTTGTTGTCGCGGACGATGATTTGCATGAGGCCGTCTAACTCCGATTCGTTTCGTGCAATAGCAAAAGGTCGCCGGAGCGCAGGCCGCGGCGGTATGCGCTGCCCCTACCAGCGCGGGGCGACGCGTTCAACCTTTTTCCCTTGTTTCCACCGTCGCTGTGCAGCGAAGTGCCGGGAGGTCCGCTGCCGCGCGGGATCATGACCCCAGCACTGGAAAACACGCCGACGCCACGCGTCGGCATGCTGCTGGGGGCCCCTGCGGACATACGAGTTCGGGGCTAAGGAATCGGCTGCTCGCCGGCTCTCGTGCCCGCGGAGGCCCGCGCACTGAGGTCGACGGGTCGTATGGCACCTTGCCTTCCGCAGCCGAAAACCTGCCACCGCCGCCCAAGGTCAGAAGAGAATGGCGTCCTCGTCGGACTTGCTCGCGAGGATACGGCCAATCGCGTCGAACAGCGCCTCCATGGCGACGGGCTTGAACAGCACCTCGTCGGCACCCGCGGCGATGCAGCGCTCGCGCAGGTCGAGCGCGGTGTCGGCAGTCACGACGATCAGGGGCAGGTCACGCTTGGCATCGTCGCGGGCCCGGATGCGGCCGATCGCCTCGAGCCCGTCCATGCCGGGCATGCGCAGGTCGACCAGCACCACGTCGAAATCTTCCTCATCGATCCGGCGCAGGCCTTCTTCGGCCCGATCTGCTTCCGCCATGGTGGCCCCGGCGACGTCCAGCATGTCGCGCACGACCCGGCGATTCATGGCATCGTCTTCGACAAACAGAATGTTCATCGCCCCCGGATCCTGAAGGGCATGGCGAGGGTAAGCAGCGGGGGCATGGTGTCCAAGGCTATTGCGCTATGCCGCGCATGAAACAAGGGCCGAATCGCCCGGATTCCTGCGTTTCGTCGCGAAGAGCAGCTGCACGAGCCGCGCGCCCGAGATCGGCTTGCCGATTACCTGGTCCATCCCCGCTGCCTCCAACGCCGCGCGCGTGCGCTCGTCCAGGTTGGGCCAGAGGATCGTGGTCGTCGCGCCGACCGCGTGGGCGGCGCTTGCAATCGGCTCAACTCGAGTCTTCGGGTCGTCCGTCTCGGCTTCCAACGCGGCCTCGTCGATCAGCACTCGGGCGATCCCGCCCTTGGCAAGTTCGTCGAGCGCCTCCTCGACGCTAGCCGCGAAGCGCAGTTCGAGGACATGCGGCGCGAACAGCGTGCGCATCATGCCGCGCACGATCGGGTTGCGATCGACTACCAGCATGCCGGCCGCCGCCCCGGCAGTGCCATCGGCCATCGCCGGCGCCGGCGCCTCCACCAGAGGCAGGACGACGGTGAAGGTCGAACCCACGCCCTCCACGCTTTCCACCCGGATTGTCCCGCCGAGCGCAACCGCAAGGTTGCGGCAGATGGTGAGCCCCAGGCCGGTGCCGCCGTACTGGCGGGTCGTGCCGGCATCCACCTGCCGGAAGGATTCGAAGATCTGCGCGTGCTTGTCCGCGGGGATACCGATCCCGGTATCGCGGACGGCGATCTGCAAGTGTCGGGCACCATCGCCTTCCACCACCGTCGCCCGGACCCCGATGCTGCCGGCATGGGTGAACTTCAGCGCGTTGGAAAGCAGGTTGAAGACGATCTGGCGGAGCCGCGTCGGATCGCTTTCGATCCATTGCGGCACATCGGCGCACTCCAGGGAGAAAGCGATCCCCCGCCCCTGCGCCTGCTCCTCCCAAAGCTGGGTGGCCTCCTTCAGGGTGGCGGGCAGATCGACGGTGGTCGTGTCGATCGTGAAGTTGCCGTTCTCCATCTTGGCGACGTCGAGGATGTCGTCGACCATGCCGCGCATTCGCATGCCGGCGGCGTGAACGATGTCCACCCGCTCGCGCGTGGCAGGTTCCAGCGCCGAATCGGCGAGCATGACCTGCGTCATGCCGAGGATGCCGTTGAGCGGCGTGCGAATCTCGTGACTGGTGGTTGCCAGGAACTCCGTCTTTGCGGCGAGCGCCTTTTCCAGCGAGGCGTTGGCGATGCCCAAGCCGACGTTGGCGGCGCGCACCTCGTTGCGGCTGCGGCGGATTGTGACGAGGCCGAAGGTCAGCAGCCCAATCAGGAGCGCAACAGCGGCAGCGATGCCGCCGAACAGGATCTGCTGGAAACGCGTGCGCGAGCGTTCGAATTCGACGTTCCGACGCAGTTCCTCGGCCTTGAGGCGCGCGATGCGCAATTCCTGGTTCTGGAAGTCGAACCGCGCGCCCATCAGCGCTGCCTTGGCGGAGGTGGCGATCTCCAGCGCCTGCTCGTCCAGCCGGCGCAGCGCAAGCAGATGCTCGACGGCTTTCTCGGGCTCCCCGCTGCGCTGGTAGATGCGGGCAGCCACCAGGTGGTTGTCGCGCATCGCAAGGGTGGTCTCCGTCGGCGGGACACCGTCGAAGCTTCGCTCGATGAGGGTCCGGGCGCGGATCAGATTGCCGCGCTCCAGTTCCACCCGCGCGGCTACGCTGTAGATTTGCGGCAGCACTTCCGCCGCGTCCGAACGCGCTACGAGCCGCATTCCCTCAGCCGCCGTTCGAGTTGCTGCCGTCAAGTTTCCGCCGTTGAGCTGCGCCCGCGCCATGTTGGCCAGGATCCGAGCTCGGACGGCAGCGCTTTCCCGCGGCGCGTACTGAAGCGCCCGCTCAAATGCAGCGGAAGCCTGCGAGTACCGACTCATCTCGGTGAGCACATTGCCGAGACCGTTGTAGATCGCGAAAGCGACGCTCGCCGGTGGCCTTGTTTCTAAAGCTTGCTGATAATAGCGGTGCGCGCCGCCGAAATCGCCGCCCTCGCGATACAGGGATGCCAGGTGGGTAAGCGCGATAGCCTGGCCACGCCGATCCTTCGCCTCTACGAAATACCGATAGGATTTCTGAAAATCCGCAAGTGCCGCTGAAACTGCGCCTTGCGTCGTGTTTACGGCGCCGCGGGTCAGTAGCAAGTCGCCCCTGAGCTTCGGATTGGACGCGTCCCCCAGGATCGCAAGCGCCTGCTCGACAAGCAAGCGGCTCCGGGCCGTCTGCCCTAGCCGCTCTGCGGCATCGGCTTGCACGGCATACACCCGCGCGTGCAAACTGGGCGAAGGGTCGGCCGTCGTGCGCAGTTCCCGCTCTGCTCGCTCGGCAAGGTTTAGCGCCCCGGCGGGGTCGAAGACCACGTTCGCGGCCGCTGCGGCGGCAAGCCCGTCGACATCCTGCCCGTTAGTCGCGGCTGAGGTTGCCGTCGACGAGAGCAGCAAGAGAATAGGCGCTCCGCGACAACCCAATGCGGACTTGAAGCCACGCTCCCCCAGCCCGACCGCGAAGTGCCACCTCACTTCAGGCGCTCTTCCACAGCCTGTCGGAACGTAGGAAGGAGAAGCGCTGCCCATCAAGCGCCTTGAGATGCTCGTCTTCTTCAAGAAACTGGCGGAACGCGTCGATCTCCACGGGGCGGCTGATGAGATACCCCTGGACCAAGTCGCAGCCCATGACGCTGAGCAGGGCCATCGCGGCCGGCGTCTCCACGCCTTCCGCGGTGACCTCCATATCCAGCGCATGGGCGAGATCGATCGTGGAGCGCACGATCAATGGATCCCGGTTGCTGCTGGTCAGCTGCGTGACGAAGAGCTTGTCGATCTTGAGCTCGCTGGCGGGCAACTGCTTCAGATAAGCGAGCGACGAAAGGCCGGCACCATAGTCGTCGATCGCGATCACCACCCCGATGTCGGCAAAGCGCTGCAAGTGGCGGATGGCACTTTCAGGGTCCCGGATCACTGCGGTTTCCGTGATCTCGAAGCCGATCTTGGCGCCATGGTCTCCGAGCCTGGCACAAGCCTGATCGACGAACCCCGCATCTGCGAGCAGCACGCCCGAGATGTTGATAAAGATCGGAATGTCGTAGCCGGCCTGCGCGAGCATGCGCTGGTCGCGGAGTACCTGCTCGAGGGTCCAGAGCGTCAGCGCGCCGATCCCGCGGCTCTGTTCGGCCGCCTGGATGAACTCACCCGGCAGAACCAATCCGCGGGTCGGATGCCGCCACCGAACCAGTGCCTCCGCGCTCGCAACCTCTTGCTGTCGCACCCGCACCTTTGGCTGGTACTGGAGAAAAATCTCCCCTTCGCGGAGCGCGCGCGGCAATTCGTGGATGAGCTCGAGCGGATCGACACCTAAGTGCGTCGAGGCAACATCGCGAATGATGTCCCGTCCTTCAGCCCGGGCTTCGGCAAGGGCTTTCTCCGCCCACTCGGCGAGTTGGACCTCCTCACAGTCGCAGTTGCGTCCAGCGGCACCGCCGATTCGCAGCCGAATCGCATGCGTTTCCCGGTCCAAGTTGAAGGGCTCTGCAAAACCCTGCTGTAGCCGAGCAGCCGCAGCCTCCGCATCCTCAAGGGACGCCGCCTCAAACTCGATGGCGACGAGCCTGTCGGACGAAGAGCGGCTCCGCGCGCCTGGGAGGATTTGGGCGCAGCGATCGACCAGCTCGGCAACGATCGTGTCGCTTCGCGTGACACCAAGATGCCGCCGGAGCAGCGTGAAGTTGGCAATCTCAGCCAGCAGCAAAATTCGCAAGGTTTCGGACGCCCTTACGCATGAAGCTTCGGCAGCACCTGAATTCGCAACAACCGCCGTGGAACCTTGCTCGATCTCCGCCCCGGACAGCTCGCGCCTTTCACCAGGCAAGCCGAAGCCACCGAGGGGCGACACGGAGGTGAGCGAGAGCGGCATCATGGCGCACCCTCGTCTCACATAGGACTGAAGGACGAGTTAATGGCGCTCTGGAGAAGGTTAAGATTGCATTAGGGTTAAATTAGGGTTAAGGGAATTGCGAACCAGCCGAGGAGACCATCAATGCTGTTCGAGATCTTCGCCTTCTTCCGGAAGAGCTACGGCGACGACATCCGTCCGTACTGATCACGGCCG
>NZ_BAAAEL010000012.1:100430-226769 GCF_039522995.1 Sphingomonas molluscorum
GATGGCGCGACGCCTGCCCGCACCTCATGGAATCCGAACCAATCCACGCTTCCCAGCCGCGGCGTTCGCCCATATGTGCCGGGAACCGTGATACGCCTCGGCTCCGCCAGATCGGCGGCTACCCGGCAGTAAGGAAGAGCACGCAATGCGCATTGTCATGATCGGATCGGGATATGTCGGCCTGGTGTCCGGGGCCTGCTTCGCCGACTTCGGTCACGACGTGGTCTGCGTCGACAAGGACGAGGGGAAGATCGCCAAGCTGCGCGCGGGCGGCATCCCGATCTATGAGCCGGGCCTCGACCAGCTCGTCGCGCGCAATGTCGCGGCCGGTCGCCTCTCGTTCACCACCGAACTGGCCACGCCGGTCGCAGAGGCGGACGTGGTGTTCATCGGCGTCGGCACCCCTTCCCGTCGTGGCGATGGCCACGCCGACCTCTCCTATGTCTACGCCGCCGCGCGGGAGATCGGCGCGGCGCTCAAGGGCTTCACCGTCGTCGTCACCAAGTCGACGGTGCCCGTCGGCACGGGAGACGAGGTCGAGCGCATCATCGCCGAGGTGAACCCGGACGCCGAGTTCGCGGTCGCCTCCAACCCCGAGTTCCTGCGCGAGGGCGCGGCGATCGAGGACTTCAAGCGGCCGGACCGCATCGTCGTAGGCATCGAGGACGAGCGTGCGCGCGCGCCGATGGAAGAGGTCTACCGCCCCCTGTTCCTCAACCGTTCGCCGGTACTGTTCACCGGCCGCCGCACCAGCGAGCTGATCAAGTACGCCGCCAACGCCTTCCTCGCGATGAAGATCACCTTCATCAACGAGATCGCCGACCTGTGCGAAAAGGTCGGTGCGGACGTGAAGGACGTGTCGCGCGGCATCGGCCTCGACAACCGGATCGGATCCAAATTCCTGCACGCAGGCCCGGGCTATGGCGGATCCTGCTTCCCCAAGGACACGCTGGCGCTGGTGAAGACGGCGCAGGATTACGAAGCACCGGTGCGGCTCATCGAGACCACGGTCGCCGTGAACGACACGCGCAAGCGCGCGATGGCGCGCAAGGTCATCGCCGCGCTGGGCGGGGACGTTCGCGGCAAGTCGATCGCGCTGCTCGGCCTCACCTTCAAGCCCAACACCGACGACATGCGCGATTCGCCCGCGCTTGCGATCGTCCAGGTGCTCGAGGATGCCGGCGCCACCGTGCGTGCCTATGATCCAGAGGGCATGGAGGCCGCCCGCACGCTGATGCCGGAGATCGTCTACACCGATTCGGCCTATGCCGCCGCCGAGGGTGCCTGCGCGGTCGTGATCGTCACCGAGTGGGACGCTTTCCGCGCGCTCGACCTCAAGCGGCTGGGCCGCATCATGGCGCAGCCGGTGCTCGTCGACCTGCGCAACATCTACCGCCCCGAAGCGGTCGAGGCGGCCGGCTTCACCTATTGCGGCGTGGGCCGCCCGGGACACGCGAAGCCTGCGGCCACCAGCGAGGCGACCCCCGCGGAAGCGACCGTCGACTGATGCGGTACCTGATCACCGGCACCGCCGGGTTCATCGGGTTCCATCTGGCGCGCCGTCTGCTGGCGGACGGGCACGACGTCACCGGCTTCGACGGGATGACGCGTTATTATGACGTGCGCCTGAAGCAGGCCCGCAACGCCGTGCTCGCCCGGTCGGACCGGTTCCGCATGGTGGAAGGGATGCTGGAGGACCGCTCCGCGCTCTATCAGGCCGCCGAGATCGCGGAGCCGGAGGTGATCATCCACCTCGCGGCGCAAGCCGGCGTGCGCTATTCGATCGAGGCGCCCGGCACCTATGTCGAGAGCAATCTGACCGGCTCCTGGAATGTGCTGGAACTCGCGCGCGCGCTCCAGCCACAGCATCTGCTGATGGCGTCGACATCGTCGATCTATGGCGCGAACCCGACGGTGCCGTTCAGCGAATCCCACCGCGCGGACGAACCGCTGAGCCTCTACGCCGCGACCAAGAAGGGCATGGAGGCGATGGCGCACAGCTATGCCCATTTGTTCGGGGTTCCGAGCACCATGTTCCGCTTCTTCACGGTCTACGGCCCGTGGGGCCGGCCCGACATGGCGCTGTTCAAGTTCACGGACGCGATCCTGAACGACCGACCGATCGACGTATACGGCCACGGCCAGATGGCGCGGGACTTCACCTATGTCGACGATCTGATCGAGGCGGTGGTGCGGCTCACGCACGTACCTCCCGCAGAAGAGAACCGCGTCATCGGCGAGGCAGCGATCGACTCGCTATCGCACCAGGCACCGTTCCGGGTGGTCAACATCGGCGGCGGCCAGCCTACCCCGCTGATGGACTTCATCCGGACCGTCGAGCATGCGACCGGCCGCAGTGCCAAGCTCAACATGATGGACATGCAGGCCGGCGACGTGCCGCGCACCTATGCGGATCCGACGCTGTTGCACGCGCTCACCGGCTACACGCCCGACACGCCGATCGAAACCGGCGTGGCGAGGTTCGTCGAGTGGTACCGGGAGTGGCGGGCACAGGCGGCGGCCTAATCCCAGTCTCAGCTGAACACCCCCTCGCCCTGCCGCGGGAGCGTCACTACCCCGTCGACCGCCCGCGCCCGGAAGTAGCGAAAGCGGCGGGGATCCTTCGGGACCCGCTCGAACGGCAGCCAACCCAGATCCAGTTGCGCCGGGCCATCGAAGGCGCTGTCGAGCGGGGTATCGACGGAAGCGAGCTTCAGGGTCGCCGGAAGCTCGAGCAGACCCAGATAGCCGCTTTCGGGATCCAGACGACGCGCTTTGCGAAGAAACATCGACTCATGCGCATCGATGCTGTCCCGCGGTCCGGCGCGCAGGGTCAGGTCGAAGCCGAAGTCCAGCGCCCAACACGGCGCCTCCAGCGCCCGCATGACGCCCCTAGGGCCCACCAGGTCGACCGTCCGAACGGGCGCGAGCAGATGGATCGTCCGGATACGCCAGCGGATTGCCGGCTTCCAGTGAATCCTCTCGATGAGCCCGAGCGCTGCAATCGGCGTGATCATGTCATAGCTGACAAGAGCATCGCTGAATTCCGGCCGCGGGAAGCAGGCGAGCGCACCGGACACCAGCAACCTGAACTGCACTCTGCGCCCCAACAGCTATCGTGATTCAATCGTTCGCGCTTTGTGCACCGGCGCGCCACGATCAACGATTTGGTCTACCTCCACATCGGCGGGACTTTTCACATGCTGCTGGGATCTTGAGCGTGCTCGTTCCAGTATGGACACTCTTTGAGTGTGCAACGCGCGCCTCCACCCTGCACTATCTCCGTACCGGATGAGCCGTGCAAATCACTCCTCCGAGATGGATGCGTAACCTTGAAGATTTGGGGGGGAAGCAATGTCCTGGAAAGCGAAGCTCGAGATTTCCTTGTCGCTCATTCCGAGCCTGAAGCTTCAGCTTGAATGCACAAGCCGCGGACGCCCGGTCGCCCGGTCACCTCAGCGCTTGGGACTCGCGCCCCCGCGACCCCGCCGACCCCGCTCGCCAGTTCCTGGAGCAGCACACTAAACGCAGCCTCACAAGAGGCGGACCATCGAGCCGCTCACCCGCCGCGGTTGTGCCCCGTCCCTCCGCCACCTACAGCCGCGGCATGCCGGGCGATACCATCCTCAAGGGCGTGGGCCTGCGGCTGCTCGCGATCTTCTTCCTCTCGACCATGTCGGCGCTGGTGAAGCTCGCCGAGGCGCAGGGCGCGACGCTGTTCGAAACCATGTTCTGGCGCCAGTTCTGCGCACTGCCCGTGGTCGTCGCCTTCGTGGCGATGGGACCGGGCCTGGCCACGCTGCGCACCCGGCGCTTCGGGGCCCATCTGGGCCGCTCGGCAGTTGGGCTCCTCGGCATGGTGTTCACCTTCGGCTCGGTGCTGCTGCTGCCGCTGGCGGAGGCGACCACCTTCCAGTTCACTGTGCCGATCTTTGCGACGATCCTCGGCGCGCTGGTACTGCGCGAGCCCACCGGCTGGCAGAGGTGGAGTGCCGTACTGGTGGGCTTTGCGGGCGTGCTGATCGTTGCGCAGCCCGGCGCAGGGCATCCTGTCACGCCGTTCGGCACGGTCATCGGGCTCCTCGCCGCGCTGTTCGTGGCGATCGTTGCCATCCTGCTGCGCCAACTCGGGCGGACGGAGAACAGCGGGACCACGGTGTTCTGGTTCTCGCTGCTGTCGCTTCCGCCGCTTGCGCTGCTCTACGCGTTCAACCTGAAGTCCCATGACGCCGCGACCTGGGGCATCCTGGTGTCGATCGGGCTGGTGGGCGGCATGGGTCAGATCGCGCTCACCGCAGCGCTGCGGCATGCGCCGGTCGCCGTCGTGGTACCGATGGATTATTCGGGCCTTGTCTGGGCGACGCTCTACGGCTGGCTCTTGTTCGGCCTGCTCCCCGGGTCGGCAACCTGGATCGGCGCGCCCGTCATCGTCGCGAGCGGCCTGTTCATCGTCTGGCGAGAGCACCGGCTGGGGCGGCAGAAGGTCGCCGCCGCCAGCGCGGTCGAGGACGCCTAGTCTCCGTCGTACGCCACCAAGCTGCGGACGGTGATCCCATCCCTCCGCAGCGCGTCGGCGCCGCCAAGGTCCGGCAAGTCGATCACGAACGCTGCCTGGGTGACGGTGGCGCCCGCCTTGCGCAGCAGCCGTACCGCCGCGCGTGCGGTGCCACCCGTGGCGATCAGGTCGTCCACCAGCAGCACCCGGGCACCGGGCGCGCAGGCATCGGCATGGATGGTGATGCGGTCGGTGCCATATTCGAGGGCATAATCCTCGGCGATGGTCGCGCCGGGCAGCTTGCCGTCCTTGCGCACCAGCAGCACGCCCGCGCCCAGCGCGAGTGCGACGGCGGGCGCGAAGACGAAGCCGCGCGCCTCGATGCCCGCCACCAGGTCGATCGGCCCTTCGACCGAGGCGACCATCTGCTCGACGGCAAGGCGCAGTCCCTCGGCGTCGAGCAGCAGGGTCGTGATGTCGCGGAACTGGATGCCGGGCTTCGGGAAGTCCGGGATCGTCCGGATGCGCCGCCGGATCGCTTCGGCGGCGCTCTCAGTCGTCATCAATGCTTCACGCCCCGCCAGATGTTGCGATAGGCCCCGAAGGTCAGCAGCGTGAAGATCAGCAGGAAGAGGATCGTCGCCAACCCCGCCTGGTGTCGCGTCTCCAGGTTCGGCTCCGCAGTCCAGACGAGGAAGGCCGAGACGTCCTTGGCCATCTGATCGATCGTCGCGCGCGTGCCGTCCTGGTAGGTCACCTGGTCGTTGCTGGTGATCGGCGGCGGCATCGCGATGTTGAGGTTCGGGAAGTAGGGGTTGTAGTGCAACCCTTCCGGCGTCTTCGCACCCGGGAATTCGTGCACCAGTTCCGCAGGCTGGTTCTGATAGCCGGTCAGCAGCGAATAGATGTACGCCGCCCCGCCCTCGCGCGCCTTGGTGATCAGCGAAAGATCGGGCGGGATCGCGTTGTTGTTCGCAGCCCGCGCGGCGACGTCGTTCGCAAAGGCCAACGGGAAGCGGTCCGAGGGAATGTTGGCCCGCGTCGCCGTCTCACCCGTTTCCGGGTTGATGCTCGGCTGCTGGATCGCCCACTGGGTGGCGATCGCCTTCACCTCGGCCTCGTTGTAGCCGAGGTCCTCCAGGTTGCGGAACGCGACCAGGCGAAGCGAGTGACAGGCGGCGCAGACCTCCTTGTACACCTGGAAGCCCCGCTGGAGCTGCTGGCGGTCGAAGCGGCCGAACGGTCCGTCCGACGCCAGCTTGAGCGGCTTGTGCTCCCGGTGGAACTCATGCTCCGCGGTCGGTGCGGCAGGCTCGGTGACTAGGCCGTAGACGGTCGTGATCAGCGCGAGCATCAGCACGCCCGCGAATGCCAGGCCGATCAGGATGTTCAGGTTGCGCAACGCCAACCGGAAAAGGGAAGAGATCATGAAAGTCGATGCCCCTTATTCGGCCGCGGCCGGCGCGTCGGTCACTGCAGTTTCGCGCATGCGAGAGCCGCTCTTTCCTTCCAGCACCGCCTCGGTGATCGAGTTCGGCAGCGGGCGCGGACGCTCCAGGGCGGAGACGATCGGCACCAGCACCAGGAAGTGGAGGAAGTAATAGGCCGCCGCGATCTGGCTGGCGATGATGTAGGCCGGTTCCGCCGGCGCACCGCCGCAGAAGCCCAGCACCAGCACGTCGAGCACCAGCACCCAGAACAGCGTGCGATACACCGGGCGGAAGTTCGCCGAACGGACCGGCGAGCGATCGAGCCACGGCAGGAAGAACAGCAGCAGGATCGAGCCGAACATCGCCAGCACGCCCCACAGCTTCGCCGGGATGATGAAGTCCACGGTGAACGCGCGCAGGATCGCGTAGAAGGGCCAGAAATACCATTCCGGCACGATGTGCGCAGGTGTCGAGAGCGGGTTCGCTGGAATATAGTTGTCCGCATGCCCCAGGTAGTTGGGCGCGAAGAACAGCAGCGCGGCAAAGATGATCAGGAACACGCCCAGGCCGAAGCCGTCCTTGGCCGTGTAATAGGGGTGGAACGGCACCGTATCCTGCTCAGACTTCACCTCCACGCCGGTCGGGTTGCCCGAGCCCGGGATGTGCAGCGCCCAGATGTGGAGGATGATGACCCCCAGGATCACGAACGGCAGCAGATAATGGAGCGAGAAGAAGCGGTTGAGCGCGGCGTTGTCCGGCGCATAGCCGCCCAGCAGCCAGATGCGGATCGTCTCGCCAATCCCGGGGATCGCCGAGAAGAAGCCGGTGATGACCTGTGCGCCCCAGAAGCTCATCTGCCCCCAGGGGAGCACATAGCCCATGAAGGCGGTCGCCATCAGCAGCAGGAAGATGACGACGCCCAGCAGCCACACCATCTCGCGCGGCGCCTTGTACGAGCCGTAGTAGAGCCCGCGGAAGATGTGGATATAGACCACCGCCAGGAACATCGACGCGCCGTTCGCGTGCGCATAGCGCAGGAACCAGCCGGCGTTCACGTCGCGCATGATCGATTCGACCGAGTCGAACGCGACCGCGCCATTGGCGGCATAGTGCATGGCGAGCACGATGCCGGTCACGATCTGGATCATCAGGGCGGCACCCGCCATGATGCCGAAATTCCAGAAATAATTGAGGTTGCGCGGGACGGGATAACCGCCGCCGATCGCGTTGTAGACGAAGCGTGGCAGCGGCAGGCGGCTGTCCACCCACTGCATCAGCGGGTGCTTCGGCGCATAATGCTGGGCCCAGGGAAAGCTCATCGCGTGTCTCTCCTCAGCCGACCAGGATCGTGGTGTCGGACGTGAACGAATAGTCGGGGACCGCCAGGTTCAGCGGTGCAGGCCCCTGCCGGATGCGCCCGGCGGTGTCATAGGCAGAGCCATGGCACGGGCAGAAATAGCCCCCAAACGGGCCCTTGTTCTCGCCCTCGCCGGCGCCCAGCGGCACGCAGCCCAGGTGGGTGCACACGCCGAGCGTCACGAGCCAGTTGGCCTTGCCCTCCTTCGTACGTTCGGCGAGCGACTGCGGATCGCGCAGGTCCGACAGCGGCACCTTGTTGGCGGCCTCGATCTCCTGCGGGGTGAGGTTGCGCACGAACAGCGGCTGCTTGCGGAACGAGGCCTTGATCGCCTGGCCCGGCTCGATCGCCGACAGGTCCAGCTCGGTGGTCGAAAGCGCCAGCACGTCTGCCGAAGGGCTCATCTGGTTGATGAGCGGCAGGGCGATCACCCCCACGCCCACCCCTGCAAATGCCACCGCGCCAATGGATAGATAATCGCGTCGGCGGGGATTCTCGATCACATCTTCGTGCGAGCCGGTCACTCCGCCGGGGGGAACCTCGTCTATTGTCGCCATGCGCTATTTGCCCCTGCACCCAAACCATTCGGCGCGAACGCGCCTCAGAGAATTACAGGCAGCCTTGCCATCTATTCGGCTGCGTCAAGTAGCCTTGATCTCCGGCGCCTCCGCAACGTGATAGACGTGGGGGCGTCACTTTGCCAACCGCCCCCGCGCTACTGCCTGCGCGCCGCCTCTACACGGCATCGTTGCGCAAGAGTTTGAGGCAGGGCAAAGCCGTGCGGTGCGGATCGCAATGTTTCAGCCCGACATCGCCGGAAATGTCGGCACCATTCTCCGGCTGGGTGCCTGCCTCGGCGTGGGCATCGACCTGATCGAGCCGATGGGCTTCCCGTGGAGCGACCGTGCGCTGGCGCGTGCCGGCATGGACTATGCGGCGCAGGCGTCGGTGGTGCGCCACGTCGACTGGGACGCCTTCCGCGAACAACTTCCCGGCCGCCTCGTGCTGCTCACCACCCGCGGTGCGGTGCCGCTGCCGAGTGCGCGATTCGACGCAGGCGACACGCTGCTGCTGGGTTCCGAAGGCTCCGGCGTGCCGGAGGCGGTGCATGCCGCCGCCGACCTCGCGGTCGCCATTCCGATGCGACCCGAGATGCGCTCGCTGAACGTCGCCGTCGCGGGCGCGATGGTGGTGGGCGAGGCGCTGCGCCAAACCGGCGGATGGCCGCCATTCGGCTGAAGCTCTCGACTTCGCGCGGGGGGCGAAGCTAAGCCGTCGCGATGGAACCTCTCGATTCTCAACAGCTTGCCGCGCGTACCTGGTTCGAGCACCTGCGCGACCGGATCTGCGCCGAATTCGAAGCGATCGAGCGCGAAGCCGGGTCCGACGCATGCTTCGACTACAGCCCCTGGGATCGGGTCGATTCGGCGGGGGGCCATGGCGGCGGTGGCGTGCGCGGGCTGATGAAGGGGCGCGTGTTCGAGAAGGTCGGCGTCAACGTGTCCACGGTCGCCGGCACGCTGGAGGGCGGCTTTGCCCAGTCGATTCACGGCGCGGGGGAGAACCCTGCCTTTTTCGCGACCGGCATCAGCCTCGTCGCGCACATGGTGAACCCGCATGTGCCTGCGGTGCACATGAACACGCGCTTCCTGGTGACCACGAAACGCTGGTTCGGCGGGGGAGCCGACCTCAACCCGCCGCTTCCCTATGACGACGACACCGCCGACTTCCACCAGGCGCTGGCCGCGGCGTGCGACCGGCACGATCCCGACCACTATCCGCGGTTCAAAAAGTGGGCGGACGACTATTTCTTCATCCCCCACCGCAACGTGCATCGCGGCGTCGGCGGCATCTTCTACGACCATCTGGAAGGTGACTTCGATGCGAACTTCGCCTTCACCCGTGACGTGGGCGAGGCGTTCCTCACGATCTACCCGGCACTGGTGCGCCGCCGGATGAACCAGGATTTCACCGGCGCGGATCGCGTCCGGCAGCTCGAATGGCGGGGCCGCTACGCCGAATTCAACCTGGTCTATGACCGCGGCACGCTGTTCGGCCTGAAGACCGGCGGCAACATCGACGCGATCCTGATGAGCCTGCCGCCGATGGCGAGCTGGAGCTGATCCCGTGGGGCTGATCCCCGTCCGTCCCGACGAGGTCGCCACCATCGTCACCTCGCTCGAGATGCGGGCGCGCCCCGCGCTGCGCCCGCTTCCCGACGCGCCCCTTCGGCTCGTCCACTGGCGCGAACCGGACCTTGCCAAATACCGGGCGCTGTTCCGCCGGGTCGGGGAGCCGTGGCTGTGGTTTTCACGGCTGGTGATGGACGACGACCGCTTGCGCGCGATTGTCCACGATCCCGGCATCTCGGTGTACGCCGCTGTCGATCCGCGCGGGATCGAGGTCGGGATGCTGGAACTCGACCACCGTCGCGCAGGCGAATGCGAGCTCTCCTACTTCGCGCTGGTCCCGGAACTGGTCGGTCGCGGCCTTGGCCAGTGGCTGATGGCCCAGGCGCTGACCCTCGCCTGGCGCAAGGACGTCGAGCGGCTGTGGGTCCATACCTGCACGCTCGATCATCCGCGCGCGCTTGGCTTCTATCGCAAGAGCGGGTTCGTGCCGTTCAAGCGAACCGTCGAGACCTTCGCCGATCCGCGCGCATCGGGCATCCTGTCGCCCGACGCGGCGCCGCATTATCCGCGGCTGCCGCTCGCCTGAGCATAGGCGGAGACGCGGAGCAGGGCATAGGCGAGCGTCATCCCGCCGTTCGCAATGCCGGCGACGAGCGCACCCAGGGCCACCGCGACATCGTTCCCCTGCCCCGCGGACGTAAACGCGCCGCCAAGCGCCACCACCATCTGTGCGGCGAAGTAGAAGACCGTCTGGAGGCCGAGCAGGGCAAAGCCGTTGCCCGCGGTAAGCTGGATGCCGCGCGCCATGGCATCGAGCGCATTGCGCCGCGGCTCGGCGACGATCGCGGCGGGGATCAGGAAGATCCGGCCGACGGCGTAGAGCCCTGGCAGCAGAAACGCCATCAGGCCGAGCACCACGGCGAACTGGCATGCGATCTGGGCCAGCAGAAGCGCCGGGAACCGCCGCAGCGCCACGCCCATCGCACCTGCAACTGTGGGCTGGCTCGAATCGAGAAACAGCGCCAGGATCGTGCCGGTGCCGAACAGGCCCAGGACGGTCTGCAGCAGCAGCCAGTGCAAGTTGGCGTAGAGATAGGCCTGCATGGACTGGAGCAACGTGGCGGCGTCCGCCGGCGCTGCCGGGTCCGGAACCTCCGGCACGACCATCCAGATGGTCGCCGCCATCGTCGGCACCACCAGAAACACACCCGCCAGCGGCAACAGCAGCGCACGTTCCCGCCGCCAAAGGGTCCACGCGCCGCCGACCACGGCGGCCATATTCAGCTTCATCGATGTGCCGCCGTTCCGTCCTGTCGTTCGCGTGCCGCAAGGTAGAGCTTGCCGGTGAACACCCACAGCATCACGGCGAGCGCCGTTTCTACCAGGGTGGTGAGCAGCAGCGTCAGCACGGATGCCACGCCAAGGCCATCGTCGCTGCCGAAGATCAGCGCAAGAATGGTGCCGCCCGCGTACTGGGTCGCAGCCGTGAGTACCGTCGAGACGATCCCATAGAGCAGGAACATGCCTATGATCTTGGCGGCAAGGCCACGCGTAAGGGTGAAGGTGCGCGCGATCGCGCGCAGCCCGCGCCGCTCCTCCAGGATAACCGGAGGCAAGAGGCTCAGCCGTGCGGCGACCCACAGCAGCAGCGGGATCAGCACCAGCGCGTAGAGTGCGATCCATGCCGCGGCCGCGACACTCGGGGTCACGCTTTCGCCCGCCGCCGCGGCCACGAAGTCAAAGCCAAAGGCCACAAGGATCGCCGCCGCCGGCATCGCCAGCAGCAGGAGCAGCGCGGTCACCAGCAACGCGAAGCCGATCACCACCGGCAGGCGCAACCCGGCCTGTCGAAACGCCGCGCGCGGGCTGTCGAGCCCGGCGGCCAGGGCAAGGATCGCGAGTTCGGCCCATAGCATCAGCAGCCCGGCCACGAGCCGCACCGGCATCCAGATCCCGGCCGATGCGCCGACGTCCTGCGCAGCAGCGGTTTCGGCCAGACCGCCGATCACGGCGGGCACGAACAGTGCCGGCAGCGCCAACGCGACGAGCGTGGCGCGACGTGCGCGGAGGAATGCAGCGGTGCGATCCCACACCTGCTCCATCTCGACCATGGCCCGCATCGGCGCCCCATTCCCCACTGGTTGCATGACGCGTGGCTGTACCTGTGCTACCGGGGCTTGCCAATGCTTACCCCCGATACTCCCCCCTCGCCCCAACCCATACTGCCGGAATGGCGCATCGAGCCGGGTCTCACCGACTATCCGCGGGCGCTGGCCACCATGGAGGCGCGGGCAGCCGCGATCGCCGATGGCACGGCCGGCGAACTGGTGTGGCTGGTCGAGCATCCGCCGCTCTACACCGCAGGAACCAGCGCCGATCCGGCCGAGCTGCTCGACCCGCGCTTCCCGGTCTATCCGGCAGGCCGTGGCGGCCGCTACACCTATCACGGCCCCGGCCAGCGGGTGGGTTACCTGATGCTGAACCTCGCCCAGCGCGGCCGTGACGTCCGCTGCTTCGTCCATGCGGTGGAGCAATGGGTCATCCGCGCCCTCGCGCGGCTGGAAGTCAAAGCGTTCTCGGTGCCCGAGCGGATCGGCATCTGGACCCGCGATGGCGGGCACGAGGCAAAGATCGGCGCGATCGGTGTTCGGGTGCGGCGCTGGGTCACCTTCCACGGCTTCTCCGTCAACCTGTCTCCGGACCTCACCCACTTCGGCGGGATCGTGCCGTGCGGCCTTCCCGAATTCCCAGTAACCAGTCTCGAACAGCTCGGGCGGGATGCCCGCCAGGAAAGCTTCGACGCGGCACTTTTGCTGGAATTTCCGACGTTGCTGGCGTCACTCACCGCATCGCGCGAAAACCCGCTTGAGGGCTGCCCGCGAACCGACTAATGTCCATCCCCGGTTGGGTATTAAACGGCAGATAAGCCGCCAAACCACTTGTTTAGGGAGCTCTACATGCGCGCAATCATTTCCAAGATCGTTACCAGCTCGATGGTCGCCGGTGCGGCGCTGATGGTCGCAGCTTGCGGCGACTCGGCCGAGACCACCACGGACAACACCATCGTGACCGATCTGAACTCGACCGACACCTCGCTCGACGGCACGATGACCGACAACATGACCGCCGTTGACGGCGCCATGGGCAACGACGCGATGCTCGCGAACGACACGACCCTCGCGAACGACACCGCGCTGGGCAACGACACCGCGACCACCAACGCGATGTAATCAGACGCTTCGGCGTCTGTTCAGCAAAGGCCGTCCGGGCGACCGGGCGGCCTTTGTTTTTGGTGGCTCGGGACCGCTTGTCGGCTCGCCCGCCGGGCTGCCGCATTGCAGCAAGGGACCGGATAAAGAATCCGTTGAATCCCAAGCAGCTGGCTGCGGATTGCATATCGCCACTGGCGAGCAAAAAGGGTCTTGGCGACGCACGTCAAAACCCCGTAACCCCTCCTCGTGGCGCCGCATTGGCGCTTGAGAGGATCCCATGAAGTCAGTGCGAACCCTGATCGCCGGCGCGGCCCTTGCGGCAGCGACCTATGCTGCGCCCGCCTCGGCGCAGTTCTTCTTCAAGTCGCCCGAGCTGTCGGGTGCGCGCGTGACCGGTACCGAGCCGGGCATCACCGTCCAGGCGCTTCCGGGTGCGACCGGTGACGAACTGCGCGCAGCGCTGGCCTGGAACCTGCGCGCGGGCCTCAACGTCGCCGCGCTTCAGTGCCAGTTCGAGCCCACACTGCTGACGCTCAACAACTACAACGACCTGCTCGACACGCACGCGGACGAGCTGAAGCGCAGCTATGAGGTTCTGGCGAAATATTTCGAGCGCAACGCCAAGACCAAGAAGGAAGGGCAGACCGCGCTCGACCAGTTCGGCACCCGCGTCTACTCGAGCTTCTCGACGGTATCGGCACAGCTCAACTTCTGCCAGGCGGCGGGCGAGATCGGCCAGGAGGCGGTGTTCACGCCCAAGGGCCAGTTCGGCGCACTTGCGGAACAGCACATGCGCAAGCTCCGCAACAGCCTCGTCCCTTCGAGCGAGCAGCAGTTCCCCGGCGGCTTCTATCAGCGCTCGCTGACCAACATGGAGCCGCTCACCCGGCCGAAGTGCTGGAAGAAGGGTGTCTGGCAGGACAAGCGCTGCGGCGCCTATCCGCTGCTCGGCTGATCCAGACGGGGCTGCGGATTACCGCAGCCCCAGCAGCTTGTGCGTTTGCAGAGACAAGCGCCACTTCGGCCGGGCGAGCACCATATCCACTGCGGCCTGGCGGTTCGCATCGGCCTGGGGATCGTCGAGCGGCTGCGCCAGGAAATTGGCGAAGTCCCAGCCCTCGATCTCCTCTAGGTCCAGGCCCGCCTGCGGCCACACCAGCTTGAGCTCGTCGCCCCGGCGTTGCACCACGGTGCTGCCCGCCTTGGGGCTGATACATACCCAGTCGATCCCCGGGTGCGCGGCGATCGTGCCGTTGCTCTCGATAGCAATGGTGAAGCCGGCCGCGTGCAGCGCCTCCACCAGCGCATCGTCGATCTGGAGCATGGGCTCCCCGCCCGTCAGCACGACGAAGCGGCGCTCGGCGCCGGGTCCCCAGAATCCCTCGACCGCCGCGACCAGTGCCGCCGCATCCGCGAACTTCCCGCCGCCCTCGCCATCCGTCCCGACGAAGTCGGTGTCGCAGAAGCGGCAGATGGCGCTGGCGCGGTCGATCTCACGCCCGCTCCACAGGTTGCACCCCGCAAAGCGCACGAACACCGCCCGGCGACCGGCATGCACGCCCTCGCCCTGCAGCGTCAGGAACATCTCCTTGACGGCGTAGCTCACGGTATCAGCGCCCGCTCAGGCCGCAGCAGTGGCGTAGCGGGTCGGGTCCGGCACGCCTGCCTCCTCGAAGCCCTTGGAGCGCAGCCGGCAGCTGTCGCACAGGCCGCAGTGAAGGTCGCCCTGCGGATCGTAGCAGGACCAGCTGATGCCCAGGTCCAGCCCCAGCCGGGTGCCTTCGCGCACGATGTCCGCCTTGGTCATGTGCTGGAGCGGCGCGTGGATCTTGAACCCCTCGCCCTCCACGCCGGCTTTCGTCGCGAGCGCCGCGAGATGCTCGAAGCCGGCGATGAACTCGGGGCGGCAGTCTGGATAGCCCGAATAGTCGAGCGCATTGACGCCGATGAACAGGTCGCGTGCGCCCGCCGCCTCGGCCCAGCCGAGCGACAGGCTCAGGAAGATGGTGTTGCGGGCCGGCACATAGGTGATGGGAATACCAGGCGCGACACCGTCCTTCGGGACGGCGATGTCGGCGGTAAGCGCCGATCCGCCGAACGCGGAAAGGTCCAGCGACAGGGTCACGTGCCGGTCGGCACCGAGCGCCGCGGCGACGCGGCCGGCGGCGGCAAGCTCGATCTGGTGGCGCTGGTTATAGTCCACCGACAGGGCAAGGAGACGATATCCCGCCTCGCGTGCGAGCGCGGCGGAAACCATGGAGTCGAGGCCGCCCGAGACGAGGGCGACGGCAAAAGGCTGATCGGTCATGATGCCGCATCCGCTAGGCCCAGATGCGTCGCGCCGCAACCGTGCGACGCGGCAACCCATTGTTCCGCCGGGTAGACCAGTCGAAAAAAGAGGGCCCGCCGGTCCGGCGAGCCCTCCTCCATGTCACCTTCTCGCGCGGCTTACATGCCGCCCGGTGCGCTCTGCAGGTGCGCCAGGTGCTTCTCGATGATCGGCACGGCCGAGTCCGCCACCTGCTTCAGCGCCGGGTCCTGCCCGTCGGTCGAATAGCCCTTGTGCAGCGACCAGGCCGCGCGGTGCGCCTCGGCCTGCTGCTGCATGTAGAGCGCGTCGAAGCTGTCGGCATCCGCAGCCTTCAGAGCTGCGATCTTGGCCGCATTCGGCTCCGAAAGCGCGCTCGGCGGGCGCTTGACCTTGGGCTCCGTCTTCGGGAGCGCCGCCATCAGCGCCTTGGTGGTGGTGGTATGATCCGCGATCATCTCGCGCGCGAACGCCTTGGTCGCGTCGCTCTTGGACTTCGTCAGCGCGATCCGGCTGGACTGGATCTCATACTTGTCGCTGTCCGCCGCCCAGGCAGCATAATTCTCGGACGGAGTCCCGCTCATCGGCGCGGCCCCGACCTGTTCCGGGGTCATCGTCTGCGCGATGCCGGCTGCGGGCATCGCCCCCAGCGCAAGTGCACTCATCGTGATCAGCAGCTTCCGCATGTTCGTCTCCCAATTGGTGAGCGCGAAACGGATGGTGCGGTACAGTGTTCCAGCGGATCGACACCGATCCGCACGCAACTGCTTCTATCTGGGAAAATGGTAGCGGAGGAGGGACTTGAACCCCCGACACGCGGATTATGATTCCGCTGCTCTAACCAACTGAGCTACTCCGCCCCATGGGCACTCGCCGTGGCGAGGGCGCGCCTATACGAAGGCGTTTCGCGTCGGTCAAGCGAACTTGTGACGGGAAATCGGCTCCCAGGGGCCGCCGCGGTACCACCAGCTCGCCAGCCCGGCGATCGCGAGCGGACGTGGCCGGAAATCGGCCTGCAAGGCGTGCAGAAGCGCGCGCGCTTTTGCCGGCTCGACCTTGTTCTGGATGGTGACGTGGGGCGCCCAGCCGGCCCGGTCCTGCGGCGTCAGCAGCATCGCGAACGCGTCCGCGAGGCGGGCGCGGATCTCCTCAAGCTCCGGCGATTCGATCCGCAGCGCCACCCCGCGCCCCAGGTTGCGCAGCCCCGCGACCCTGGCGCGGGGCGCGCCGACGCCGCGGGTTTCGGCGGCAAGGCGCTGCCGCAGCTCGGGCGCCACATGCGGCGGCAGATGGTGGAACAGCGTCAGATGCGCGGCCAGCTGGTTGCGCTCCGGCGGAAAGTGGCGGCGGCGGAGTGCGTCCAGCGCGGCATGATCCGCCGCGCCGAACAAGGCCGAGACGATGATCGGCGCGCCCGGAGCGGAGGCTGGGGGCGCGGGCTCGATCAAATCTCGACCTGGCTGCCGAGCTCCACCACCCGATTGGTGGGCAGGCGGAAGAATTCCATCGCGCTTTCCGCGTTGCGCAGCATCCAGGCGAACAGCTTTTCGCGCCAGATCATCATGCCGGGCCGCGACGAGGGCAACAGCGTCTGGCGGGCGAGGAAGAAGCTGGTCTCCATCATCCGGAAATCGCCGCCCGCGACCTTCACCTGCCGAAGCGCGGCGGGCACGTCCGCATCCTGCATGAAGCCGTAGCGCAGGATCAGGCGGTGGAAGCCCTGCCCCAGGTCGTCGGCCTTAACCCGGTTCTCCTCGGCGACGAAGGGCTCGTCGGTGATCTTCACCGTCAGCAGCACGACGCGCTCGTGCAGGACCTTGTTGTGCTTGAGGTTGTGGAGCAGCGCATGGGGCACGCCATCGGGCGTGGAGGTCATGAACACCGCCGTCCCCGGCACCCGGCTCGCGGAGCTCGCGGCCGACTGGATGAACACCTTGATCGGCATTGCGGCCTCGCGCAGGCGCTCGATCATCAGCTTGCGCCCCTTCGCCCAGGTGGTGAGCAGCACGAAGACGATGATGCCGATCATCAGCGGGAACCAGCCGCCGTCGGGCACCTTGGTGAGGTTGGCCGCGAAATAGGCGCCGTCGACCAGGAAGAAGACGGCCAGCAGCGGCAGCGCGTAGTAGACCGGCCAGCGCCACAGCGCGAACAGCAGCACCGCCAGCAGGCAGGTGTCGATCAACATCGCCCCGGTGACGGCGATGCCATAGGCCGCGGTCAGGTTGGACGAGGTCTGGAAGGTGAGCACCAGCAGGATCACCATCACCATCAGCGCCCAGTTGATGAGCGGGATGTAGATCTGCCCCGCGGTAGCGGCGCTGGTGTGGTCGATGCGCAGCCGCGGGATGAAGCCGAGCTGGATCGCCTGCTGCGTGACCGAGAAGGCTCCGGAGATCACCGCCTGGCTCGCGATGATCGCGGCCGCTGTCGCCAGGAACACCATCGGCAGCTGGAAGTCGTCGGGCGCCAGCATGTAGAACGGGCTCTGCAGGGCGGCGGCGCCCTCGCGCATCAGCAACGCACCCTGTCCCATGTAGTTGGCCATGAGCGCGGGCAGCACGATCCACAGCCACGAGAAGGCGATCGGCTTGCGTCCGAAATGCCCCATGTCGGCGTACAGCGCCTCTGCGCCCGTGACCGCCAGCACCACCGACCCCAGTGCCAGAAACGCGGCCAGCGGATCATGCACAAAGAAGGCGATCGCGTAGGTCGGCAGGAAGGCGTGCAGGATGGTCGGCGTCTGCACGATGCTGACGACGCCCAGCGCCGCGATCACGGTAAAGTAGCAGACCATGATCGGGCCGAAGAAGGCGCCGACACGCGACGTGCCGCCCCGCTGGATCGAGAACAACCCGACGAGGATCAGCACCGCGATCGGCAGCACCAGGCCGCCGAAAGCCGGCGCGGCGATGGCGACGCCCTCCACCGCCGACAGCACCGAAACCGCGGGGGTGATCATGCTGTCGCCATAGAAAAGCGCGGTGGCGAACACGCCCAGCAGCACGATGCCGCTGGTCCAGCGCTTCCCCTGCGTGCGGCCGGAGACGAGCGCGAGGAGTGCAAGGCTGCCGCCCTCCCCCTTGTTGTCGGCGCGCATGATGATCGACACATATTTCAGCGTCACCACGATCATCATCGACCAGAACATCAGGCTGATGACGCCCATGATGTGCAACGGGTCGAGCGCCAGCTTGTGGTGCCCGTCGAAGGTTTCGCGGAACGCGTAGAGCGGGCTGGTGCCGATGTCGCCGAACACGATGCCGACGGCGCCCAGCATGAGCTTCCACGTCGCCTGCTCACGCGAATGGGCGTGCCCATCCTCGACGCGATCTGATGGCAGCAGGGCAGCCCCCGTCGGGGCAGAGTCCGGGGAATTCACAGGCGCGGCAATTGCTGGATCGCGTGAAACATGACCATCGCCTGAACGCTACTCGTTTCGCCGTGAAAGCGCCGGCCGTTAGCACGCGCAGCATGCGCTAGCAACGGGACAAGCCCGACGACCCGTTCTATAGCGGATCATCTACCGTATCGGAGAGGTTTATGCGCGTCGGTGTTCCCAAGGAAATCAAGAACCACGAGTATCGCGTCGGTCTGACGCCGTCCTCGGTGGCGGAACTGGTCGCGGCCGGGCACGAAGTCGTCGTCGAGACTTCCGCCGGGGCCGGAATCGACTTCACCGACTCGGACTATGTCGAGGCGGGTGCCCGGATCGTGGCGGATGCCGCCACCGTCTTCGCCGAGAGCGACATGATCGTGAAGGTGAAGGAGCCGCAGCCGTCCGAGATCGCGCTGTTGGAGCCGCGGCACACGCTGTTCACCTACCTGCACCTCGCCGCAGACAAGCCCCAGGCAGAAGGGCTGATGCGGTCCGGTGCGACCTGCATTGCCTATGAGACGGTGACGTCGAACAGCGGTTCGCTGCCCTTGCTGAAGCCCATGTCGGAGGTCGCGGGCCGCATGTCCGTGCAGGTCGGCGCCCACTATCTGGAAAAGGAACAGGGCGGCCGCGGCGTTCTTCTGGGCGGCGTCCCCGGCGTCGCGCCGGCGCGAGTCGCGATCCTGGGCGGCGGCGTCGCCGGCATCAACGCCGCGCAGATGGCGGTGGGGCTGCGCGCGGACGTCACCATCTACGACATCAGCAACGAACGGTTGGCCGAGCTCGACCTTCACTTCGGCAGCCAGATCAAGACCGCCTATGCCTCTCGCGCCGCGATCGCGGCGGCGGTGGCGCAGGCCCATCTGGTGATCGGCGCCGTGCTGGTGCCGGGTGCCGCAGCCCCGAAGCTCGTCACTCGGGAGATGCTGCGCACGATGAAGCGCGGCAGCGTGCTGGTCGACATCGCGATCGACCAGGGCGGGTGTTTCGAAACCTCCCGCGCGACCACCCACGACGACCCGGTTTTCGTCGAGGAGGACGTGATCCATTATTGCGTCGCCAACATGCCGGGCGCGGTCGCCCGCACCTCCGCGTTCGCGCTCAACAACGCGACCCTGCCGTTCGTGATGCGGCTCGCCAAGTTCGGCGCGGAAGGCGCCATGCGTGCCGACCGGCACCTGGCAGCAGGCCTGAACGTGTCCCGCGCCAAGATCCGGCATGCCGCTGTGGCGGAGGCCCTCACGTTCACCATGGAAGCCTGGTCCGGAACGGAGTGAGAACAAAGACGTTTGTCCCGGGGAAGGAGATACCCCGTGGCAAATGATCAGAACCCCAAGAGCGAGCCTTTTTCCAACGCCGAAAAGGACCCGGACGACTGGACCACCGGCGACGAGCCGATGACCGGCGCCCAGGCATCCTACCTCAAGACGCTGAGCGAAGAGGCCGGCGAGGAATTCGACCAAGGCCTCTCCAAGGCGGAGGCTTCCAAGCGCATCGATGCGCTGCAGGAAAAGACCGGCCGCGGAGCGAACTAGGCACGGCGCCGCCACCTTCGGGTGGCGGCGTTTTCCCCGGCCGGGTTGAGACCGGTTGTTTGCGCCGTTGGCGTCGGCGTAGATTGCGGCGTCCACCCGGGAGCCCGCACCGATGCACGACCTGCTTGCCGCCCTTCTTGCGTCGCTAGCGCTGGCGGGGACCGCGACAACATCCGCGGAAGTTGACGGCCGGTTTGACGTTGGGGGGCGCGCGATCCGGCTACAATGCCAGGGTGCCGGCGAGCCCACGGCGGTGGTGGATGCGGGCATGGGTACCGCACCTGTCGAAGACGCAGGGTGGCAACGGATCGCGGCGCGGATCGCACCCGTCACACGTATCTGCCTCTATGATCGCGCCGGCTTGGGCAGCAGCGACCGAGCGCCGGAGCCGGTCCGGACAAGCCTGGATGCGGCGAACGATCTGCACGCCGTGCTACAAGAAGCGGGGGTTCGGGGTCCGTTTCTGCTGGTCGGCCACTCGATCGGCGGTCTCCACGCGCAGGTGTTCGCGAGCCGCTTTCCGGACGATACGGCCGGGCTGGTACTCGTCTCTTCGACCCATCCGGACCAGATGACGACCTGGCTTGCGATGCTGCCCAGTGCCAAGCCCGGGGAGGAGAAGCCGCTGACCGACGTGCGCACCTTTCTCTCCGCCATGATCGAGGATCCGAACCGCAACGAGGAACGGCTCGACTGGCGCGCGAGTGCGGCAACCGCGCGTCAGTTGAAGACGCTCGGCGACAAGCCGGTGATCGTGGCGACGCACAGCCAGCGCTTTCGCATGGTGCCCGGGCTTTCGGAGCCGCTCGCTATCCGACTGGAGGAGTCGAGCCAGCGCATGCAGAAGCAGTTCCTCACGCTTTCCTCCAACGCGCACCAGAATATCGCGGCGACCGCCGGCCACGGCCTGCCGCACGAGGCGCCGGAGTTCGTGGTGGACAACATCCTGCAGGGGGTCGCGGCGGTGCGCGCGCAGGGCTCGACCGGGCGGACTCAGCCGACCCGGTAGAGCCCGGCACCGTGCGAGGGGATGCGGCGGATGAGCCGGTCCTTCGCGGGCGCCAGCGCCTTGCCTTCCCACAGGTCACGCACCTGCTGGCTGCCGCTCAACCCAAATTCGCGGAGCGGGAGGGTGATCTCCCGCGCCTCCTTGCCGGTGTTGAACAGCGCGACATAGCGGCCGCGGCCGTCCGCCGGCCGCGCGGACCACACCCGCACGCCGTCGGCCAGGAAGTGCGGTTGATTGTCCGTGCTCGCCTGGTTCACCGCCAGCACTTCGCGGTTGGTCAACAATGCCAGCGTCGGATCGTCCAGGTGCCTGAGGTCCCCGCCCATGATGAGCGGCGAGCGCGCGATCGACCAGAGCGTCATCAGCGTGCGCTGCTCGTCGGGCGTGAACTTGGTATCCCGCTCGCCCAGCGCCAGCCGGCCGAGAGGCAGCATGTCGGCGTCCGGCCAGCCGCCGGGTCGCCGCCACGGGTTCCAGTTCTCCAGCCGCGTGAACTGCGCCTCCAGCAGCGGCCATTCGTCCCAGAAGTCGTCGCTGATCCGCCACATCTGCGCAAAGCGACGCACGTGCTCGCCGCGGGTGACCGGCGTTTCACCGGGCGACAGGCTCAGGATCATCGGCCGGCCGCTCGCGGCGATCGCCTTGTGCGCCGCCTCGATCTCCAGCGCATGGGCATCATAGGGGCGGCTCATGTCGTCCATCTTGACGAAGTCGACGCCCCAGGACGCGAACAGGCGGAAGACGCTGTCGTAATAGGCCTGTGCCCCCGGTCTCGTCATGTCGACGCCGTACATGTCCGGGTTCCAGGAGCAGGTGCTGCTGGTGTCGGCGATGTCGGCGGCACGGACCTTGGTGCCCAGCACCGGAAGGTTGCGCTCGACGGCCAGGCGCGGGATGCCGCGCATCAGGTGGACGCCGAACTTGAGGCCCAGCGCATGGACCTCCGCCGCAAGGGGCGCGAACCCGCGCCCGTTTGCGCTAGAAGGGAAGCGGTTCGGCGCCGGCAGCAACCGGCCGTTGCCGTCCATCGCCGGCACCGGCTTGGCATTATAGGTGTAGCTGGCGGCGTTGGGTTCGTACCACTGGATGTCGACCGTGAAGACGTCATAGCCGAACGGCAGCAGCTTGTCGGCCATGATGCGGGCCGTCTCTCGCGCCTGCGCCTCGGTGATGGTAGTGGCGAAGCTGTTCCAGCTGTTCCAGCCCATCGGCGGCGTTGGCGCGAGCACCGGTTCGCGCGCGCCGTTCCCCGCCTGGGCAAACGCCGGCAGGGCGGATGCCGCCGTTCCCGCCATGCCCGCCGCCAATAGTTCGCGCCGGCCGATCCGCATCGTCTTCCCTCCCCTTTTCTCTGGCCGCTCTCGCTAGCAGCGACCCGGCGCGGGCACCATGGCGGCGTCCGGGATCATGATCTCCGTCCCGAACTTCACCCGGTCCAGTGCGATCAGGCTGCGAAAGCTGGCGATCGCGTCGTTCTCGGAGAACAGCCGCCGGCTGATCGCATCATAGGCGACCATGTCGGCCGCGACGATCACCAGAACGAAGCTGATGCCGCCCGTCACATAATAGCATTGCTGCACCTCCGGCGCATCGCGGAACAGCGCCTTGGCGGCGTCGACGGTACGGGAGCGCTCGTCCGCAAGCTGGACTTCGACGATCGCGGTGATCCCCATCTGCACCGCGCGCGTATCGACGATCGCGACGTTGCGCTCGATGACCCCGGCCTTTTCCATCGCTGCCACCCGCCGCTGCACCGCCGCAGCCGAGAGGTTCACCGCCTCCCCGATGGTACGCTGTGGAGTGCGGTTGTCCCGCTGGAGGATGCGGAGGATCGCGCGGTCGAACGCGTCGAGGACGCGTCGGCGAAGGGCATTCGCTTGGGCCATGCGCGAGTTTTTGTTGCATCCAAGGCCGCGAGCAAGCGCAAAAACCTCATGCGGGCGGTGCTATTCCGCGCGGTGTTCGCGATGAGGAGGACGATGATCAGCACCGCGGCCGGTACGCCCGGCACCAACAGGACCGTTCTAGGGGTCGCCTGTGGCATGGGAGCCGGGGCGCTCTGGGGCCTGGTGTTTCTTGCTCCCGATCTCGTGCGGGCGTTCACCCCCCTGCAGCTCGCGATCGGGCGGTATCTCGCCTTCGGCCTGATCTCGGCCGCGCTGATCGGTTCCCGCTGGCGTAGCCTGGTCGCGGCGGTGCCGGCGCGTGGCTGGCTGTCGCTTGCTTGGCTCTCGCTGGCGGGCAACACGCTCTATTACGTGCTGCTGTCGACCGCGGTGCAGACGGGCGGCATCGCCATGACGTCCCTCGTGCTCGGCTTCCTCCCGGTCCCGGTGACGATCATCGGCAGCCGCGATTCCGGCGCGGTGCCGCTGCGAAGGCTCGTGCCGTCCCTCCTGCTGTGCGTGGCAGGCGCCGTCTGCATCGGCTGGCAGGCGATCGCGGCACCGGCTGCAGGCGCGGTCACGGGGCTCCTGTTCGCCGTCGGAGCGCTGGCGTCCTGGACCGCCTATGCCATCGGCAACACCCGTTCGCTCAGCCGCTTCGGGCACGTCTCCCCCCAGGACTGGAACCTGCTGACCGGCGTAGTCACGGGGCTTCAGGCAATTGCCCTGATCCCGGTCACGCTGCTGTTCGAGCCGCTGAACCACACGCCCCGGGCCTGGCTCGAATATGCTGGCGTCTCGGTCGCGGTCGCGCTTCTTGCGTCGATTGGTGGCAATCTGCTCTGGAACCGGATGAGCCGGCTGCTGCCGCTCACGCTCGTCGGCCAGATGATCCTGTTCGAGACCTTGTTCGGCCTGCTCTACGCCTTTGTCTGGGAACGGCGTCTGCCGACGCCGCTCGAAGCGGCTGCGTGCGTGCTGGTGGTCGCCAGCGTGCTTACCTGCATCGCCGCCCATCGACGACGCGCGGGCCTTGCGATCACGGCCGCAGCCACCTGAGACGTGCCGCTCGCCCTTTTCCCAGGGCGAGCGGCAGCGGGACGGATCTAGATAGCGTCGCTGGCGGTCGGCCGCACGACGATCTCGCTGACGTCGACATCATCCGGCTGGCTGACGGCAAACAGGATCGCACGGGCGATCGCGTCCGCCTTCAGGATCGATGCACGGAAGGCTTCCATCGCCTTGGCCGTCTCCGGGTGGGTGATGGCGTCCGCGAGTTCGGACTCGACCGCGCCTGGCGAGATGATCGTGGCGCGGATGTTGTCGTGCTCGCGGCGGATGCCGTCGGTGATCGCCCACACCGCGAACTTGGTCGCGCAGTAGACGGCGCCGGTCGGCACCACATAATGCGCGGCGAGCGAGGCGACGTTGACGAACTGGCCCGAGCCCTGCTCGGCGAAGCCCGGCAGTGCGGCAGCGACGCCGTTCAGGACACCGCGGACGTTGACGTCGATCATCCGGTTCCACTCGTCGGTCTTGAGCGCCGCGAGCGGCGACAGCGGCATGATGCCCGCATTGTTGACCAGCACGTCGACGCGGCCATAGCGCTCGACCGCCGCGTCCACGAAGCCGGCGAAGCTGGCGGCGTCGGTCACGTCGAGCCGCTGCCACGCCACGGTGCCACCGGCTGCTTCGATCTCCGCGGCAAGCCGCTCCAGCCGATCGGTCCGGCGAGCCCCCAGCATCAGGCGAGCCCCGGCACCGGCCAGCAGGCGCGCGGTCGCCTCGCCGATGCCGCTGCTGGCGCCGGTGATCAGGATCGTCTTCTCATTCAGGTCGGACATGGTGCTTCCTCCATCCGCCAGCGATCGTCGCTGGCCCGCACCCTTTTTGCGCGCCAGGGCACGGCGGACGGTAGACGCGAACTCCGGGATGCTTGCACGATCCTGCATCCGGACGTTCGGCGGCTTGCGCAGGCAGCTTCCGCGTGGAAGCAAGGCAGCCATGCACCGCATCACCGATCTTGCCGCGCTGATCGCGCGCCACGCTCCGGAAGACGGCTTCCAGGACACCGCGCTTCCCTCGGTCACGCTTATACGATCCGCCGCGGTGACCACGCCAACGCCGACCGTCTATGCGCCGTCGCTGTGCATGGTCGCGCAAGGTGCCAAGGAAGCGCAGCTGGGGCGGAGCCGGTTCTACTATGATCCCGGCAGCTTTCTGCTCGCCGGGGTCGACCTGCCGGTGGTCGGCGCGGTGACCCAGGCGAGCGCGGACGCGCCCTATCTATGCCTCGTCCTGCACCTGGATGCTGCGCGGGTGGCCGAGATGGTGGCCGAGCACCCGATGGCGGATCCGCAAGGGGACCGCCCGATCCCGGGCCTCATCCTGGGTGAAACCACCGCCGAGATGATCGACGCCGCCTGCCGGCTGCTGGCGTTGCTCGATGCCCCCGAAGACCGGGATGCCCTCGCCCCGTTGCTGGAACGCGAACTGCTCTGGCGCCTGTTGCGCGGCCCCGCCGGTCAACTTCTGCGGCAAATGGCGGGCGGGCCGCAGAGCGACAAGCTCAACCGGGCCCTTCAGTGGCTGCGCCACCATTATGCCGAACCGGTGTCGATCGACACGCTGGCGGAGGTCGCGGGCATGAGCCCGTCTGCCCTTCACCAGCATTTCCGCACCGTCACCGGGCTCAGCCCGCTGCGCTACCGCACCCAGTTGCGCGTCCAAGAGGCGCGGCGGCTGATGATCGCGCGTGGGCTGGATGCCGCCACCGCGGGTTTCCAGGTGGGCTATGGCAGCCCGTCCCAGTTCAGCCGGGAATATGCCCGCACCATGGGCCTTCCCCCCAGCCGCGACGTCGAGCGGCTGCGGGCGTCCACCGACTATCTGGTTGCCTGAGACTTATTGCGGCTGCGGCGGCGCGGTGCCGGCGGCACGCTCGCGCGCCTGCAACTGAAGCAGTCGGTCGACCAGCACCAGCCGGACGGCGATGTCCTGCCGATACGACACGTCCTCCGGCGTCAGCGCCAGCGCGCGCATCCACAACTCGCGGGTGCGGGCGAAGTCGTTGGTCCGCGCCTGCGCCAGGCCATAGAAGAAGGCGGGCCCAGGATGCTTCGGGGCCAGCCGCATTCCCTGCTCGAACGCGAGCTTGGCGGCGGGAGACAGCGTGCCGCCATCCTTTTCCACCAGCATCATGCCGAGCCAGGTCCACAAGGCCGCACTCTGGGGCGCCTTTTGCACGGCTCCCAGCATCACCTGCGCCGCCGGTGCCACCGCGCCCGACGACAGCAGCGCGTCCGAGGCGATGAAGTAGCTTTCCTCGAAGTTGAAGCGGCCGAACATCGCCTGCCGCAATTCCTTCAGGCTCGGATCAATTGTGCGGCGTTCGCGCTGCCCTTCGGCCGAGACACCGGAAAGGCCCGGCCGGCCCTGCACCGAATAGCCTATCGCCCCCAGCATCATCGCGGCGCCGACCAGCGACCAGAGCGCGGGCGCGACCCGCAGCCGCCACAGCAGCAGCCCCGACGCGACCGCCAGCAGGCCCAACATCACCCAGCCCATCACGCCCTCCTGCGCCGGCGGATGCTGCGCCGCGCGAGCAGGATGCCCGCCGCCAGCAGCACCAGCGGTGCGATCCACAGCGGCAGCGTCGCGGCATCCAGTGGCGGATCGTAGCTCACATAGCTGCCATAGCGCTCGACCAGCCACGCGCGCACCGCTTCGGGCTTCTCACCCTTTGCGATCCGCTCGCGCACGAGCGCGCGCATGTCGCCGGCCATCTCGGCATCGCTGTCGGCGATCGACTGCCCCTGGCAGACCAGGCAGCGCAGCGTGTTCATCAGCGCCTTTGCCTCGGCCTCCTTGGCCGAGTCCGGCAGCTGGGTATAGGCAAGCGGCGCCGGCGGCAGGTCCGACTGGGCGAGCGCCGGAGCGGCGAGCAACAGCGCCAGCGCGGCAAGCGTCGCGCGGCTCATCGCGCCGCCTCCAGCGCGCGGAGCAGCTCGGGTACGTCGCTGTCGCGAATGTCGCCGATGTGCTGCGCGCGGATGATCCCCTTGCCGTCGATCACGAACGTCTCCGGCACGCCGGACGACCCGAGCGCGAGCTGCACCTGGCTCGTGGGATCGTCGCCAATCGCCGCATATGGATCGCCATTCTCCGCGAGGAAGCGCTGCACGTCGGTCGATCGGTCGCGGATCGCCACCGCGCGGATATCGGCCCCCGCTTCCTTCAGCCGCAGCAGCTTGGGCGCCTCCGCCAGGCACGGCACGCACCAGCTGGCAAACACGTTCAGCAGCTTCGGCTTGCCGTCACGGAAGGCGGCATCCGAAAGCCCGGGCTTACCCGGTACGGACGCGGCGAGGATGAATGCGGGCAAGGGCTTGCCCACCAGCCGCGAGCGCACGGTGGTGTCGGTGGGGCGCAGGTTGAGCGCGACCACGATCACCAGCACCACGAACGCGGCCAGGGGCACCCAGAGCAGCCACCGCTTCATGCCAGCACCTCCGCATGCCTTGCGCGGTGGCCGGGCCGCCGCTCGCGCCAGAGCCGCCCGACCAGCGACAGCAGGCCGCCGATCGCGATCAGCGCGCCGCCCAGCCAGATCAGCGTCACCAGCGGCTTCCACCACAGGCGCAGCTGGCGCCTGCCGCCCTCGGTCGCCTGGCCGAGCACGACGTAGAGCTGGCCGTCGAGCGCGCTGGTGATCGCCGCCTCGCTCGTCTCGGTCGGCGGCGCCGCAAAATAGCGCTGCTGCGGCGCGATCCAGAAGCGCTGGCTGCCGCGCTCGACGCGCATCCGCCCCTCGATGGCGGTCCAGTTGGGCCCGATTACCGGACGGACGCCTTCCAACGTCACACGATACGGGCCGACCTGCTGGGTCTCCCCCACACCAGCGGCCACCAGCACCTCGCGGGTGAAGGCGCTCTCGCTCGCCATGCCGGCTAGGCTGACCGCGACTCCCAGGTGCGCAATCACCATGCCCCAGGTGAACAGCGGCGTGCGGCGCAGGTTGCGACCCCACAGCGGCGCCACACTCGCCACCGCAAGAGCGGCGGACAGCGCCAGCCCCAGCAGCGAGAGCACGCCGGTCTCCGGCGCGAGCAGCAGCACCGCCACCAGCACTACCCCGGTCGCCATCGCCGGCACCAGCAGTCGCCGGCCGAGCGCCCGCGCATCGTCGCGGCGCCAGCGCAGCAGCGGTCCGGCAGCGAGCGCCACGACCAGCAGCAGCGCGATCGGCCCCACGGTCTTGTTGAAGAAGGGCGGCCCCACAGAAAGCTGCACGTCCATCGCCTGCGCGACCAGCGGATAGAGCGTGCCGATCAGGACGATGCCGAGGATCACCGACAGCAGCAGGTTGTTGAGCACCAGCCCGGCCTCGCGGCTGATCGGCTCGAAGGTCGCGCCCTGCCGCACCGTGCCGATGCGCAGGCCGAACAGCGTCAGCGCGCCACCGATGTAGAGGACCAGCAACGCCAGGATGAAGCTGCCGCGGCTGGGATCGACCGCAAAGGCATGGACGCTGGTGAGGATGCCGGAGCGAACCAGGAAGGTGCCCACCATCGACATGGAGAAGGCGACCACCGCCAGCATCACCGTCCAGGCACGCAGCCCGTCGCGGGTGGCGAGCACGGTCACCGAATGGAGCAGCGCGGTGGCGGCGAGCCACGGCATCAGCGAGGCATTCTCGACCGGGTCCCAGAACCACCAGCCACCCCAGCCGAGCTCATAATAGGCCCAGTAGCTGCCGGCGGTGATGCCGAGCGTCAGGAAGATCCAGGCACCGAGTACCCAGGGGCGCATCGCGCGCGCGAACTGCGGGCCGACATCGCGGGTGACGAGCGCGCCGATGGCAAAGGAGAAGGCGACCGACAGCCCGACATAGCCGAAGTAGAGCGTCGGCGGGTGGAAGGCCAAGCCTGGGTCCTGCAGCAGCGGGTTGAGCCCCATGCCCTCCGCCGGCGCCGGATCAAGCCGCGCGAAGGGATTGGAGGCGATCAGCAGGAACGCGAAGAATCCAAGCGCGATCGCCGCCTGGCCGCCCATCGTCGCCACCAACGTGCGCGGGTCGAGGCGCTTCTCCAGCAGCGCGATCGCGGCACCGGCAAGGCCAAGCACCGTCACCCACAAGAGCATCGAGCCCTCGTGGTTTCCCCATGCCGCCGACACCTTGTAGAGCATCGGCTTGGCCGAATGGCTGTTCTGCGCGACCAGCAGCACCGACAAGTCGCTACGCACGAACACCAGCACCAGCGCACCAAAGGCAAAGGCGGTGAGCAGCCCCTGCACGACTGCGACCGGCCGCACCGCCTCGACCAGCTGGACGCCGCCGGGCGCAGGCGTGGCGGTGCGCGTCATCCGCAGCCCCAGCGCCGCGGCGACGAGCTGCAGCAGCGCCAGCGCGGCGGCCAGCCACAGCGCCGCGAGCCCGGCTTCGGCGATCATGGCTCCAGCGTCTCGCTCTTGTGCATCTTGCCCGCGACTTCGGGCGGCATGTAGCGCTCGTCGTGCTTGGCCAGCAGGTTGTCCGCGACGAAGCTGCCGTCGGCAAGGAAGCGCCCTTCGGCCACCACGCCGGAGTTCTCCTTGAACAGGTCGGGCGCGATGCCGCTGAACCGCACCGGCACCTGCGCGGCGCCATCGGTGACGGTGAAGGCGATCGTCACCCCGTCCGGCTGGCGCTGGATGGATCCCGGCGCGACCATGCCGCCCAGCCGCACCGCTCGGTCGACGGGCGGCGCGGCCTTGGCGACGTCGGACGGCGCGTAGAAGAAGGCGGCTTCCCCCTGGAGGGCCGAGAGCGCGAGCCCGCTCGCGCCGAGGACGGCGGCGACGGCAAGCCCCACCAGGGTCAGGCGTTGATGCTTGGGCTTCACTTTTTCCTCTGGCGCTCGGCCTGGGCTTCGGCGCGTCGCATGGCGATCCAGGCAGCCGCGGCCATCGCCGCGGTGCCGCCAAGGGTCAGCGCGTAGGCGCCGATGACGAAGGGCCAGGGGTTCATGCGGCCGCCATCCGGCGCAGGCGCGCCTCCGCCTTGATGCGCGCGAGATCGGCCCGCATCCGCATCAGCACGATCGCGACGAACAGCAGCGAGAAGCCGGCGAGCGTGAAGCCCAGCGGCCACAGGATGCTGTTGTCCACGGTAGACTTTGTGAGCGTGATGCTCGGTCCCTGGTGCAGGGTGCGCCACCAGATCACCGAATAGCGGATGATCGGCAGCAGCGCGGTGCCGGCGATGCCGAACAAGGCGGGGATGCGTCCGTCTCCGTCGCGCTCGGCATCGGCGCGCGACAGCGCCAGATAGGCGAGGTAGACGAAGAACAGCAGCAGCATCGACGTCAGCCGCCCGTCCCACTGCCACCAGGTGCCCCATGTCGGGCGCCCCCAGATCGAGCCGGTCCCGAGGCAGAGCCCCGCGAACACCGCCCCCGGCAGCGCCACCGCCCGCGCGGCGATTGCCGCCAGCGGATGCCGCCAGACGAGATAGGTGATGCTGGACACGGCGATGCCGGTCCAGCCGCCCATGCCCAGCCAGGCGGCGGGGACATGGATGTAGAGGATGCGGACCGTCTCGCCCTGTAGATAGTCGGGCGGCGTCTGGGTCAGCCCCGCCCAGCTGCCGAACAGCAGCAGCGCCGCGCCGAGCGCAAGCAGCACCGGCGTCAGCGGACGGGCGATCGACAGGAAGCGCGTCGGATTGGCAAAGGCGTGGAGGGTCGGCACGATCAGCCACAAGGGTTAAGCGAAATTGCCCGGGGCGTCACCCCGAGCCTGCGCTTATTCGGCGATGGCGCTTTCCACAACATTGCGCCGGGTCAAACTGGTGCGGCGGGAACCGCAGGCCCGCCAATTGCCGTCGTGCTGAGGAAGCTCGGCATCCAGGCGGAACCTCTGCACAGACCGCGGCCCGGGTCAGCAACCTCTCCGAGTTCGCCGGAAGACCGGCGGGCCGGCTCAGCGCCCGATGCGGCGCTGCGCCAGGCGGTCCGCGACCTCGGCGTGCGAGGCGCCGGTGCGCTCCGCTTCGTCCCAGACCTCGACCAGTCGCTCCGGGATCTGGCCGATGCGCGCGTCGACCTCGGCGCGGTCGCCCTGCCCCAGATACTCCAGCGCGACGTTGATGATGCCGCCCGCGTTGATGACATAATCGGGCGCATAGAGGATGCCGCGGCCGTGCAGGCGCGCGCCGTCCGCGTGAGTCGCCAGCTGGTTGTTGGCGCCGCCGGCCACCGCCTTGCAGCGGAGCGCGTCGATCGTCGCTGCGTCCAAGATCGCACCCAGCGCGTTCGGGCTGACGATGTCGACCTCGCTTGTCAGCACTGCGTCGGGCGCCGCCACGGTGGCGCCATGGGCATCGGCGAAGCGCTGCGCACGGGCTGCATCCACATCGGCAACCGTCAGCACGGCGCCATCGGCGGCGAGCATCTCAGCCAGCCGACCACCGACGCTGCCGAGGCCCTGGACCGCGACGCGAACGCCCTTCATGTCGCTGGCACCCAGCGCACGCTCGGCTGCGGCACGAACGCCCAGATACACGCCCTTGGCCGTGTAGGGCCCCGGATCGCCACCGACGTTCTCGCCCTCAGCCGGAAGGCCGGAGACATAGCGAGTCGCCTTGGCGATTGCCGTCATGTCCGCTTCGGAAATGCCGACATCCTCGGCTGTGATGTAGCGGCCGCCCAGCGACTCGACCGCGCGGCCGAACGCCTGGAGCATTTCGGGGGTTTTGGTGCGTGCCGAATCAGCCAGCACGACGCCCTTGCCACCGCCCAGCGGCAGGCCAGCCATCGCGTTCTTGTAGCTCATGCCGCGCGAGAGGCGCAGCGCGTCCGTGATCGCAGCAGCACTGTCGGCATAGTGCCAGAAGCGCACGCCGCCGGCGGCCGGACCCAGCTTGGTGGAGTGAACCGCGACTACCGCCTGGAGGCCGGTCTCCCGATCCGAGAAGAGATGCACGCCTTCGTGATCGTCGAAATCGGGGAAGCCCCAGTCGGTCTGCACTGGCTAAATATCCGCGTGTCAGGGAAAGGAGTGGGGCGACCGACGGGACTTGAACCCGCAACTTCCGGCATCACAAGCCGGCGCTCTAACCAATTGAACTACGGTCGCCGCGAAGCCGGCCGCTTAGACGCGGTCGGTGAACTTCGTCAAGCGCGTGTCGCACATCCGGCGCAAAGAATGTCCCCACCCTCGGGCCTGGCAGCCTTCGGCTGGAAACGCGGCCCGGACTTTGGCAGGAAACACCCTCATGCAGACGCTGACATCCCCCTCGCTCGGCTCCGGCTTTCCGGCGGAACCGATCATCGCCCAAATTCTCGCGCAACCGGGCGTGCAGCGGGTGCCCAGCCCCAAGCTCGCGCTGTTCATGGTCCGGAATTTCCTGCCGCCGGAACTCTGCGCGGCGATGATCGCGCGGATCGACGCGCAGCGTCGGCCCTCCACCATCTCCGACTCCAACGGCGACGCGGCATTCCGCACCAGTGAGACCTGCGACCTGGACCGGTTCGATCCCGAGGTCGCGGAGGTTGAGGCGCGCATTCACCGCTTCTGCGGCATCGACCCGGCCCATGGCGAGCCGCTGCAGGGCCAGCGCTATGCCGTGGGTCAGGAGTTCAAGGCCCACACCGACTATTTCGAGCCGACCGGCATCGACTTCCAGCGATACTGCGGGGTGGCGGGAAACCGTACCTGGACGGTCATGCTGTACCTTAACGAACCAGAGGCAGGTGGCGCGACGCGGTTCAAGGCGATCGACAAGATCGTTCAGCCGGAAACCGGCAAGCTCCTCGCGTGGAACAACAAGCGGCCGGACGGGTCGTGCAACCCCTCGACCATCCACCACGGCATGAAGGTGCGCGCGGGCACCAAATATGTGCTCACCAAATGGTTTCGGGAGCGCCCCTGGGGCTGGTGAGCCGGTTCCGATCGGAACGCGGCATCGTCAGTTGCGGAAGATCGGAGACAGCATGCCGCGCGGTCGCAGCGAGCCCATGCCGCTGCGCCGCCGCAGTTGATCCGCGTGCTGCGCGATCGCCTGCGCCTCCGCGAGCGAAGGCGCGCCGAGCGCCTGGCGCTCCAGCTCTTCCGGGCTAGGGCCCTGCTTAGCGGCCATGACCGGCCGGAAGCTCGCGGTTGTAGACCCGGTCAAGGTAATAGCCAGCAAGCAGGTAGTGCGCCTTCACCGCCGCCGGGTCGACCGCGCTCTGCGCCCGCTCCAGCTCGGTCTCAGCGCGCTTGTAGTAATACTGAAGGTCGTCTTCCCTCTGCATCGTACTCTCCATTGGCGGTGCCGGCGAACCGCACCCACCGCGCGAGTATGTCCCTCCTCAGCTCACGCGACACTCACCTGCGTTATATACTCCAGAAGTGCCCGCGAGTCCCTCTTCCATGCACGCGGTCGGTGGAGATTCGATGACAGCGACTGGGCCGGTTCTTGCCGCTCACTTCGCAAGGTCGTTAGCGCTACTTCCGGCCCCGCCAATCAGAAGGTGATGCTCGCACCCAGCGAAAAGATGCGGCCGAGGCGATAGCTGTTGATGTCGACTCGCTGGCCGTCGGCGAAGCTCTGCGACTCGCGATAGCGGGTGCCGGTCAGGTTGCGGACCTCCGCCTTCACCTCGATGGCCTTGCCGGCAACCTCGATGCCCTGCCGGCCCACCACGTCCAGGCGGATGCCGGGACGCTCCACCAGGTCGGGAAGACGCACGCCGCCGCCGCCGCCCACGGGACCTCGGTTGGTGACGCGATCGCTCGCGTAGTTGAACAGCACCGTCAGCTGGGACAGCCGCTCGGTATCCTCGATGCCGAACTGCAGGTTCACCAGATGGTCCGACTGGCCCACCAGCGGCGCACCGTCCTGGAACAGCACGTTGGCCGGGCGGAGCACCGGCTCGGTACCCGACTGGAGCGGGCTTGCGATTAGGCTGTCGTCGGCTTTGATCTTGGAGTCGGTGTAGGTGTAGTTGGCGATCAGCACGAGCCGGCGGGTCGCGAAGAAATCCCCGCCGAGGCTGGCGAGCGGCACGTACTTCTGGAACTCGACCTCGCCGCCGAACAGCCGTGCGGACGGAGCGTTGGCAAAGCCCGTCTGGAGCGTGTCCGTGCCTGCGGGGAAGAACGCCACGGCCTCGATCGGATCGTCGATCTTCTTGTAGAAGCCGGCAAGCGAAAGCCGCTGATCGCGCGCGAAATACCATTCGAAGCGCGCTTCGCCGTTGTAGAGCTGCGAGTCCTTCAGGAACACGTTGCCGAAGAACAGGCGGTCGCTTTCGAAATCCTGGTAGAGCTGGGGCGCGAGTTCGCGGAACTGCGGCCGCGCGAGCGTCTTGGAGGCATGGAGCCGCAGCTGCATGTCCTCGGCGAAGTTCCAGGTGATCGTGGCGGCTGGCAGCCAGTAATCGTTGGCAAGCCGCGTGCCGGCGGCGCCGCCCGACGGCAGCACCTCTTCCACCGCATCCTCGTAGCGGACGCCCAGCGTACCGCGCAGGCCGTCCAGGACTTCCGCTTCGGCCTGTGCATAGCCGGCATGGACGCGCAGGCTCGCGCTATAGGCGGCTGCGCCCTGCCCCGTGGAGGTGTTGCGCAGATAGATGCCGTTGGTGAGCACCGTATAGTCGGACAGCAGATAGTCCGGCCGTAGCTGCGAGATCACCGGATCGAGCGCGCCGTTGTTGGCGGCCGAATATTGGAAGGTGTAGCGCGTCGAGTCCCGGTCGGTGTCGTTGTACGCATAGCCCGCCGACAGAATGATCTCCCGCGCCGCGGGGACCTTCCAGCTGACGTTCGCCTGGCCGGACCACAGGTCCTCGTCGAGCTCGCTGAAGGCGACGCTGGCGGACTGGAGCCCGGACAGGTTGTTGGTGTAGCGCTCCAGCCCCTCGTTGTACTGGTAGGTGAAGGCGCGCTCGTACGGCGCGTTGCGCTGCGTGTTGGCGTAGGCGCCGCGCAGGTCGAGCGAGACGTCGCCCAGCTTGAACTCGCCGACGACCTGGCTGTCGATCAGCTGCCGCTCGAACCAGTTGGTGTTCTGGGTGATGAAGGGATCGATGCCGTTGGGCAGCGTCCCGATGTTCGCGGTCGAGCCGCGCGACAGCCGCCCCTGCTTCAGCGTGTCGTGGACATAGAGGTTGGTGAAGCGGATGCGGTTCTCGCCGAACTCGGCGCCCAGCCCCAGCAACCCGTTCAGGATCGCGCGATTGTCGGTCAGCACGGTGTGGAAGTCGCGCAGCAGGATCGCGTCGGGGCTGTCGGTAACCTGCTGGACCGCGTCGCGGGTGCGCCAGGTGTTGCTGAAGCCCGCCGCCGCGATCACGCCGATGCGCGTGGCGCCGACATCCTTGGCCGTGCCGAAGCTCATCTCGGCGGAATAATTCGCCGGAAGCTGCGCATTCTCCTGAAGCAGCGTCGTGGGCGCGTTCGACATCTGGGTGAGTTGCGCCGGCGTCAGCGAGGTGCCGTCCGCACCTGCACCGTTGACGAAGCCCGGCACGTCGCGCTCGCCGCTGTCGAACCCGGTCCAGTCGTAGCGGCCGCCATCATAGACGTAGCCGAGTTCGCTGGTCGTGACCGTGTCGGCGCTGAGCGAGCCGCCGATCTGAAGGAAGGTCTCCTCGGGGACGGCGCGGGTGGTCAGGTTCACCACGCCGCCGCCGAACTCGCCGGGATAGTTCACGGAATAGCTCTTCTGCACCAGCGCAGAGGCGATGACGTTGGTGGGGAAGATGTCGAGCGGCACCACGCGGCGCAGCGGCTCGGGACTGGGCAGCGGAGACCCGTTGAGCAGCGACGAAGAATAGCGGTCACCCAGACCGCGGACATAGACGAAGCCGTTGCCCACGACCGAAAGGCCGGTCACCCGCTGCAGCGCGCCGGCGATGTCGCCTTCCCCGGTCCGCGCGATGTCGGCGGTGGAAAGGACGTTCACGACCTGCGGGGTCGCGCGGACTGCGTCGGGAATGTTGCGGCCGACCACCACGATCTCGCCGCCCATGTCCGCGCCCGGCGTCGACACGTCGACCTCCGGTTCGGCGGGCGCACCCGCGTCCGGGGAGACGGTGGTTCCGGCCGGCGGGGTCGCAGGCGTGGTGGTGGTCTGCGCCTGAACCGGCAGCGCCCAGGCTGTCGAGGCGAGCAGAGTGGTCAGGAACACGGTCTTCTTCATGGCTGCTGCCCCGGCGGTCTGGTCAGGAAATGTGGGGCGGAGGACGCGAACGTCCCCCGCCCATCGGTCTTAGTTGGGAAGCGCGGTGCAGCTGGCGCTGGTCGCGAATGCCGCCCGGTTCGAGCTGCAGGTCCAACCGCGGTACCAGGTGTCGTTCGCACCATTCACCGCGCCGACGTAGCTGGTCTTCACCAGGAAGCTGGTGCCCGTCGGGTTGAGGGTGGAGGCGTCGAACGGCGTCGCCGAAAGCGCGGCACCGGCCGGGAAGTAGGTGTTGGACAGCAGGCCCGAACCATTCTCCAGGTTGTTCGTGCCGGCCGTGAACACCGCGCGCTGTTCGGCGCTGGTGACGGTGATGTTGTTGACGGTGGTCTCCGCATAGGGGTTCGCACAGCCGAACAGCACCGAGTCGAACATCGGCGGACCCTGATCCTCGAGCGCCGGGTTGGCCGGGCGGATCGTGGTCTTGCCGCTGGCATCGGCGCCCGCGACGATGTTCAGGCAGGCGACCGGGCTGACGACGATGCCGTTGACGAAGCGTGCGTCGGCACCACCGCGGATACGGATCGCCGCGTTCACGCCGCTCGACGTATGCACGAAGGTGAAGTTGGCGAGATTGTAGCGCTGGCGCGGCAGCACGTCCTCGTTGCCGTTGGAGTCGATCTCCGTCGCGTAGGTGTCGCTCTGCGTGTTGTTCGGCTTCTGGATCGCGAGCAGGAACTGGACGAAGCCCTGCCAACCCACATCGGTATCCAGGCCGTCGTCATCGGCGCCGGTCATCACCAGGTAGCGCAGGTTGGTGCGGCCGCCGAAGATCTCGATGCCGTCGTCCGAGCTGTTGTGGACCTGGACGTGGTCGATGGCGGTGCCCGAACCGGTGCCGCCCAGCGTCAGGCCCTGCAGTTCATTATTCGGGCTGATGATCGTGCCCGAGTAGCGGATCTGGACGTAGCGGATGGTGCCGCTGTTGTCGGTGGGCGTCGCGCCGCCATACAGCGCGGTGCTGGTGCCTTCGACGACGTTCTCGCACTGCGCCGAACCCGGCGAGACGGTGGCGTTGCAGTTCGAGATCGGCGCGCGGCCGGCGAGAATGATGCCGCCCCACAGCCCCTGCGTCTCGTCGGTCACTTCGCCGGTCAGGTTCTGCTGCGCGGTGAAGATGATCGGCTGGGTCTCGGTGCCCTCGGCAACCAGCCGCGAGCCGCGGTTCACCACCAGGAAGTCGTTGTCGCCGTCGGCCTTTGCATAGACGATCGCGCCCGGCGCGATGGTCAGCGTCGCGCTGACGCCGCCCGGAGCGTTGCCTGCACCGCCGATGTCGACGCCCACGTCGACGCGGCCGTTCATCTCATAGGCGACGCCTGCGACCTTCGGCAGCGACAGCGCCGAGGTGATCTGCGACGGCAGGCGGCAGCTGCGATAGTTGCCGATGACGCCGACGTTGCTGGTGCCGGTCGGGCAGTCCGCGGCCGGCGTGCCGGGCGTCGGGGTCGGCGTGGGCTGAGGGGTCGGCGTCGGGGTCGGCGTTCCCGGGATCACTACGGTGCCTTCGCCAGGCGATGCCACACTCGAGGAACCGTCGCAGCCGGCCAGCGCCACCGCGGCGCAGCTCGTCAGCAGGATCAGGCTCATGCGCTTCAGGTCGGCCATGAAATCTCCGTTCCGGGAAAAACCCCGGGGCTTGCAGGACAGGCGCGACCGATCGGAGGACGTTCCCCCATCGGCCTCGGCGGCCCTCCTAGGCAGCGGAGGTGACACGTTGATGCGATTCCGGAGACAACGCGGTGACGGGAACGTTACAGAAGCGTGACAAGCCGGCCGGGCCGCCAGGGATCCCTCGCCACGCGCTTTGCGACTCCCTATGGCTGCGCAATGAGCGGTTTTCGTCGCACCGACAGCGCGCAGAAATGGCACACCGGAGAGCACGGCCGGCGAGCCGCCGGTCGCCGCATGCTGCCCCGGTGGATCGCGATCGCCGTGCTCGCCGTCCCCGCCGCCTGTGACGGGTCCAGCAGCGATCCGCGCCGGGCGGACGCGCGATCCCGCGCCCCTCTTGTCGAGCGGCTCGCGCAAGCAGACGTCGCGCAGGGCCGGCGGCTGTTCCGCCAGTGCGCCGCCTGCCACACCGTTGCTCCGGGCGGCGGCGATCGTAACGGACCGAACCTTCACGGAGTCGTGGGACGCCCGGTCGCTGCCGGCAGTCGCCGCTTCGGCTACACCGCCGCACTGGAGGCAATCGGCGGGATCTGGACGCCCGAGCGTCTGGACGCCTGGCTCCAGAACCCACAGCGGTTCGCACCGGGCACTTCGATGATCTATGCAGGGATGCCGAACGGCGTGGACCGCGCCGACGTGATCGCGTTCCTGCGGCAACAGGCCCCCACGGCTGAACAGGGTGCGGCCGCGGACTGAGCGGCAGCAACAGCCCGGGCCAAAGAACCTGTTCGGCCGTTCTGCGCCCCCTTTTGATGCTCCCGGCCGACGCGCCTGAATGGGGGGCGCACGCTGCTTATCGCGCCGGTTGCTTCGGTTCTCAGGAAGCATCGCCCCAGACTTCGACGCCGTTCCGACGCTGGTAGACGACCCACCGGCCCGAGCCTGAGACCGCATATATAATAAGACAAGTATGCTTGAACCGGTGGCAGCAGCAGCGTAGTATCCGACAAGAACCGGCGGAGGCCCCTGACCGACACGCCGGGAGTTCAGGAGAGTGTTTCATGCGCAGGATTCCCGCGTTTACCGCGTCCGTGATCGCCCTTGCCATTGCCGGCCACGCCCATGCCCAGGCGGCGCAGGAAGGGACCACGCCAGCCAACGGCCAGGATGGCGCCGCTGCAGGCACAGCCCAGTCGACGGCCGGCTCGCCCGCCGAGGCCCCGGACCAGGCGGGTGATGCGACTGCCGCCGACGATGGTTCCGAAATCGTCGTCACCGGTATCCGCGCCAGCCTCGCCCGCGCGGCCGAGATCAAGCGGACGGCAGCCCAGGTCGTGGATTCAATCGTCGCCCAGGACATCGGCAAGTTCCCCGATCCCACGACTGCCGCCGCGCTTCAGCGCGTGCCGGGCGTCCAGGTGACGGTGGGCGGCAACAACGAGATCCAGAACCCGCTAATCCGCGGCCTCGGCGACATTCTCACCACGCTCGACGGACGTGAAATCTTCACGTCCGATGGACGCACCTTCGCTTTCCAGGATCTGCCGGCCGAGGCGATCGCGCGGCTGGACGTCTATAAGTCGAACACCGCGAACCTGATCGAGGGCGGCGTCGCCGGTACCATCGACCTGCGCCTCAACAAGCCGTTCAACTATACCGAGCCGACGATCGCGATCAGCGGCAAGCTCAACTACCCGTCCAACGTGGAGAAGCTGGGGCCGCAGGTGAGCTTCCTTGCCACCGATCGCTGGGACACCAGCATCGGCGAGATCGGGGCGCTGCTCAACGTCTCCTGGTACGACATCCCGTTCAACCGCCCGTACAACTATGTGGCGGAGCGGCGTGCCGGCAGCGGCAGCAGCGAAGGCATTCTGCTGCCGATCTCGACGGGCGGCCTCAACGAATACGGCCGCTACCAGCGCCCCCAGGCCAACGGCTCGATCCAGTGGCAGGCGACACCCAGCCTCGAGATCTACATCGACGGCCTCTATTCGGCCTACCGCAGCAAGTTCTCGACCGGCTTCTACGAGTATCGGCTGGGAACGGCGGAGAGCGTCTCCAACATCGTGCGCAGCGACAACTGCTTTACGGCGAACGTCGGGCCGGACGGCTTCAACCCGAACGCCACCACCGACCCCACGCAGATCACGCAGCAGCAGCTGTGCGGCTTCACTTCCGCCACGTTCAACAACCTGGAGGCGTTCAGCTCCACCCAGGCGCACAACAATCGCACCGACACCTGGCTCGCGGCAGGCGGCTTCCGCTTCGACCGCGACCGGCTGAAGGCGAACGTCGACGTCAGCTACGAACGTTCGATCGTCAACAACGAGAACTTCATCGTCGACATCGGCAAGCGGGTGCCGGAGGCGACGCTCGCGTTGGTGAATGACGATCAGACCGCGACGATCACCGCGCCGGGCAACCCCATGGCGGATGCACGCGGCCTCACCTTCATCAACGCCCTGTTCCAGGACTATGTGCGCTCCAGCGGCGGCCTGTTCGCGGTCAAGGGCGATGCGACGTACGAGACCGATACGATCCTGAAGACGATCGAGGTCGGCGCCCGCTATGCCGATCGCAGCGCCCGCTTCCAGCAGGTCCAGCTGGGCGTCGCGCCGCCGGGAGGCTCGTTCGCGACGCCGATCACGGCGATCGACCTGCCGTTGGAGCGCGCGCCGGGCATTCCGCAGATCAACAACGGGGCCCCCTTCCTGCTCCCCTCCCGCGACTATCTGCTGTCGGATTCCGGCCAGGCCACCATCCGGGACTTCTTCGGCGCGCCGGATGGCCAGCCTGCATTCGACCCCACGCGTGAGTTCAATGTCGGGGAGAATAGCTACGCCGGCTATGTCCAGGCAGGGTACGAAGTGCCGTTCGGCAGCGGCCCGGTGGTTCTCGATGGCAAGCTCGGCGTCCGGTACACGCGCACGGACCGGGACATCACCGGCACCGGCGTCGTCAGCGGCTCGCCGGTGACGACCACCAGCTCGAACAGCGACACGGATTGGCTGCCCAACGCCAGCGCGCGACTGCAGCTCGGCGGCGGGCTCCAGCTACGCGCTACCTATGCACGCACCATCGCGCGGCCGAGCTTCGCCTCGCTCAACCCGGGCCTCAACTACATCGTCTCGACGAACCCTAACATCCGCAACAGCGGCTCCGGCGGCAATCCGGACCTGCGCCCGCAGAAGTCGGACAGCTTCGACGCGACCTTCGAATATTATTGGAATGACGGGTATTTCGCGATCGCCGGCTACTACCGCGACATCAGCGATCGGGTCGTCAACGGCGTGACCGCCGAAGAGATCGACGGCATCGTCTACAACATCTCGCGCCCCCGCAACGTCGGCAGTGCCAAGCTGAAGGGCATCGAGGTCAGCGCCCAGACCTTCTTCTCGTTCCTGCCGGGCGACCTTGCCGGCTTCGGCGCCTTCGGCAACTTCACCCTCGCCGATTCCAAGATCGGGGGCGATGATCCGCTGGCAGGCTACACACTGCAAGGCGTGTCGAAGTATAACTTCAACGCCGGCCTGCTGTACGATCGCAACGGCATCTCGGCCCGCGTGGTCTACACCTATCGCTCGAAGTACTTCGACGAGGACCGCTCGGGCGCGGGCGACGTCCGGCCGGTCGGCACGGAGACCTGGCTGAACTACGTCCGGCCCAACGGCCGCCTGGACTTCAGCCTGGGCTATGACATCAACAAGAACGTGACCCTGACGGTCGAGGGCAGCAACATCCTGCGGTCCCGCTATCGCAGCTACATCGACCAGGATTTCCTGTGGCGCGACACCCGCACCGACGACAGCCTCTACGCAGTCGGCGTGCGCACGCGCTTCTGATGAGAGAAACTCCGGCGCGCGAGCCTGTCGCGCGCCGGAAGCCTTCTGCTTAGTCGCATTCGACGCTGTTGCGGTCGATCGCGCGTCCGCCCAGCGCACCCGCGCCCGCACCCAGGATGGTGCCGAGCGTCTTCGAGCCGCCCGGGGCGATGATGTTCCCGAGCACGCCGCCCGCCAGGCCGCCGATGATGGTCCCTTCGGTCCCGTCGTCGCGCTTGCAGTAATAGCGGCCGTCATTGCCCCGATAGATCCGGTCGTTTTCGGACAGGCGCCGTCGGCGCTCGCCCTCACGGCGGCGATCATCCCCGCGGCGGTAGTCTGACTGGCCATAACCGTTCTGGCTGTTGTAGCCGGGACGGCCATAGTCGTCCCCCATGCAGGCGCCCAACGGCAATGCGCAGGCCATGCCCACGGCGATCTTCAAGAGGGTGGTGTTCAAGATCATGCTCCCTTTCCTCGGGGAAAATATCCAGGCGCGGCAGGGGATCTTACTCGGTCCGCCACCGCGTCTTCCCTGGCTAACCCCCAGCGCCCGGCTTTGGTTCATCGCGACGCGATGAGCCGAACCGCGGGCGACACCTACCCCCCGATGAACAGTGCCCGGACCTTCCCCGAACGAACCTGAGCCGAAGATCGGAGGGCGTGCAGGACGCCAACCGCTCGCGCGGATCACCTTCTTGCGCAAGAATGGAGCCGGGCAGCGCAGTCCACGGGATAGTCCAGGGCGTGAAATTGTTCGGCAACAAGATACCGGCGAGCGCCCATTGCATCGGTGGGCGAGAGGTGCGCTAATCCAGCCAAGCGGGTGATCGCGGATGGAGCAGCACAAGATGCGGGCAAGTTCGTTTCTCTGGGCCTTCTTGGCGGTGAGCCTGGCGGGGTGCGGTGGTGATGATGGCGCAGAGAGCGGTTCGCCACCCCCGGTCGCGACGCCCACCCCCTCTCCGACACCGACTCCCACGCCGACCCCCTCCCCGACTCCCGAGCCGGTCGTCGCCGTCGACCAACGGGTGGTAGCCACCTTCGACAACCCGTGGGCCATGGTGTTTCTTCCGGACGGCCGCATGCTCGTGACGGAAAAGCCCGGGCGCCTGCAACTCGTCACCCAATCCGGCGCCAAGACTGCGGTCGCAAACGTGCCCTCCGTCCGGTTTGCCGGTCAACTGGGCTTGCAGGACGTCGTCCTCGATCCCGGCTACGCCTCGAACAATCGCATCTGGATCACCTATGCGGAGGCGGCTTCGGGCGGAGAACGGCTCGCGGTCGCGCGTGCGACCCTCACCCTCTCCGGGACACCACGCCTGGAGGATGTCGTGGTGATCTGGCGGGAGACCCCGGCGACGACGGGCGGGCAGCTGGGCGGGCGGCTCGCCTTCGCGCCGGATGGCCGATACCTGTTCATCAGCACGGGGGAGCGCCAGCAAGGAGCGCCCGCACAGGACATGGCCGGAACCCTCGGCAAGATCGTCCGGATCAACCTTGACGGCACTCCGGCCGCCGGAAACCCCTTCTCATCCACAGCCGATGCCCGTCCCGAGATCTGGAGCCTTGGCCACCGCAACCCCTATGGGCTGGTGTTCGCCGCGGACGGACGGCTGTTCGAATCCGAGATGGGTCCTGCCGGTGGAGACGAGTTCAACCTGATCGTCGCGGGCAAGAACTATGGCTGGCCGCGGGTGTCCGAAGGGGACAATTACGACGGAACCTCGATTCCCCGGCATTCCACGAACAGCGCCTACACAGCGCCGCTGGTCAGCTGGTCGCCGGTGATCGCGCCGGGCGGAATGATCCAGTATCGCGGCTCGACCTTCGCGGGCTGGACCGGCGACTTCCTGCTTGCCGGCTTGGTGCAGCAGGGCCTGGTCCGCGTCCGTGTGATCGGCGACCGAGCCAGCGAAGTGGCGCGGATCGGCCTTGGCGCACGCACCCGCGAGGTGGAGGAAGGGCCCGGCGGATCGCTCTGGATCCTGCGCGACGGCGATAATGGCGCGCTGGTCGAGCTCACGCCCCGATAAGCAGGAGACGAGCCCCGAAAACCGCAACGCCGCCCGGCCTCTTCAGCAATGCTGGAGCGGCCGGACGGCGCGGGTTCGATATGGTGGGCGCGGCTGGGATTGAACCAGCGACCCCTGCGGTGTGAACACAGTGCTCTACCACTGAGCTACGCGCCCGTGCGCCTTTCGGCGAAACGGGAAGCGGGCCTTTAGGCGGTGGAAACCAGGCTGTCCAGCCCCTTCGCCTCAAAAACCCGCAAGGTCGATCAGTTGACCGAGTCCTTCAGGCCCTTGCCCGCCTTGAACTTGGGCTGCGAGGATGCCTTGATCGTCATCGGCTCGCCGGTGCGCGGGTTGCGGCCGGTCGACGCCTTGCGCTTGCTGACAGAGAAGGTGCCGAAACCCACCAGACGCACCTCGTCGCCCTTCTTGAGCGCGGCCGAGATCGACTCGAACACCGCCTCGACTGCCTTGGTCGCATCACCGCGGCCCAGTCCCGAAAGATCGGCGACCTGACCAATCAGCTCCTGCTTGTTCATTCGTTCTAACCCCTTTTTGTCGTTGGGGAGCAGGGCACGCGATCGGCCTTTCCGCCCCCCCGGCAGCCGGGGCAGTTAATGCGCCTCTCCCCGGCCCTGTCAAAGCAATTCGGCCGCACCCCACCCCAGGGATGCGCCATCCAGCCGCACCGGCGTAGGCCGCGCGGGAGTGGTTACTCCACCCCCCGCGGCCCTTGACCGAAGCGTCGGGATCAGTGGTGACGTACCTCGCCGATGCCTGGCACCGCCGCCGGCGGCTGCACCGCCAGCTCGTCGGCATCGGTCCAGTCGATCGCCTCCAGCGGGCCGGTGAGCGCCAGCCGCAGCACCTCGTCGACGTGGCTGACCGGCACGATCTCCAGCCCCTGGCGGATGTTCGCGGGGAGGTCGGCCAGGTCCTTCTCGTTCTCCTGCGGGATCAGCACGGTGGTGATACCGCCGCGCATCGCCGCCAGGAGCTTTTCCTTGAGGCCGCCGATCGGCAGCACGCGGCCGCGCAGCGTTACCTCGCCGGTCATTGCCACCTCACGCCGCACCGGCACGCCCGTCAACGTCGAGACGATCGAGGTGACCAGGCCGATGCCCGCCGAAGGACCGTCCTTGGGCACCGCGCCCTCGGGCAGGTGGACGTGCACGTCCTTGCGCGCGAACAGGCTCGGCTTGATGCCATAGGTGGGGGCACGGGCCTTCACGAAGCTCATCGCCGCCTCGACCGACTCCTTCATCACGTCGCCGAGCTTGCCGGTCGTTTTGATCGCGCCCTTGCCGGGCACGGTCACGGACTCGATGGTGAGCAGTTCGCCGCCCACCTCGGTCCAGGCGAGGCCAGTGACGGCACCGATCTGGTGCTCCTCCTCGCCCACGCCGAAGCGATACTTCCGTACGCCCGCGAACTCGTGGAGGTTCTCCGGCGTCACCGTGACGCTCTCCGCTTTCCCTTCCAGGATGCGGCGCAGCGCCTTGCGCGCGAGCTTGGCAATCTCACGCTCCAGCGTGCGGACGCCGGCTTCGCGCGTGTAGTAGCGGATCAGGTCGCGCAGGCCCTCGTTGGTGAGCGCGAACTCGCTTTCCTTCAGCCCATGCGCGTCGATCTGCTTGGCGATCAGGTGCCGCTCGGCGATCTCGACCTTCTCGTCCTCGGTGTACCCCTCCAGCCGGATGATCTCCATGCGGTCGAGCAGCGGCTGCGGCAGGTTGAGCGAGTTGGCCGTGCACACGAACATCACGTCCGACAGATCGATGTCGATCTCGAGGTAATGGTCGCTGAACTTCGCGTTCTGCTCCGGATCGAGCACTTCCAGCAGCGCCGAGGCGGGGTCGCCGCGGAAATCCTGGCCGAGCTTGTCGATCTCGTCGAGCAGGAACAGCGGATTGCTCGCCCCCGCCTTGCGCAGGTTGGTGACGATCTTGCCCGGCAGCGAACCGATATAGGTGCGGCGGTGGCCGCGGATCTCGGCCTCGTCGCGCACGCCGCCCAGCGACTGACGGATGAACTCGCGCCCCGTCGCCTTGGCGATCGACTTGCCGAGCGAGGTCTTGCCGACGCCGGGAGGTCCGACGAGGCACAGGATCGGCCCCTTCAGCTTGTTGGTGCGCGCCTGGACCGCGAGATATTCGACGATCCGGTCCTTCACCTTCTCCAGCGCATAATGGTCCTGGTCGAGCACGGCCTGCGCGGTGGGCAGGTCCTTCTTGAGCTTGGAGCGCTTGCCCCAGGGCAGCCCCAGCAGCACGTCGAGATAGTTGCGCACCACCGTCGCCTCGGCCGACATCGGCGCCATGGTCTTGAGCTTCTTGAGCTCGGCCGTCGCCTTGGTACGCGCTTCCTTGGACAGCTTCAGCGTCGCGATCTTCTGGGTCAGCTCGGCGATCTCGTCGCCTTCGCCTTCCTCGCCCTCGTTGCCGAGCTCGCGCTGGATCGCCTTCAACTGCTCGTTGAGGTAATATTCGCGCTGGGTCTTCTCCATCTGCCGCTTCACGCGGCTGCGGATTTTCTTCTCCACCTGGAGCACGCCCAGCTCGCCTTCCATGAAGGCGAAGACCATCTCCAGCCGCTTGACGGGATCGCTCTCGACCAGCAGCGACTGCTTGTCCGCGACCTTCACGGCGATGTTGCCGGCGACCGCATCGGCCAGGCGCGACGGATCCTCCAGCTCGCCCAGCTGGCCAGCCGTTTCGGACGGCAGCTTGCGGTTGAGCTTCGCGTAATTCTCGAACTGGTCGACGACCGAGCGCATCAGCGCCTGGACCTCCGTACCCTCGGCAACCGCACCCTCAACAGGGGCGACGCTGGCGGTCAGGAAGCTGCCGCTCTCGTCGAGCGTGTCGAGCGCGGCACGTTCCTTGCCCGACACCAGCACGCGAACCGTGCCGTCCGGCAGCTTGAGCAGCTGCAGCACCTCGGCGGTGACGCCCATGTCGTAGAGATCGTCGCGGCTGGGATCGTCCTCCGCAGGATCGAGCTGGGCGACCAGGAAGATCTCCTTGTCGGCCGCCATCGCCGCTTCCAGCGCCGCGACCGACTTGTCGCGGCCGACGAACAGCGGAACGATCATGTGCGGGAAAACCACGATATCGCGCAGCGGCAAGACAGGATAGGACTTGTTCATGCAAACTCCGGCGGCGCCGCACGCCGGCGCCATTGGCCTGTATATGGGGATGTGGCGCGGCGGCATCAATCGCCGGTCGACCGCAACCACGCTCCCCGCCGGCTTGTGGGGCGCAGCCACGTCGCCCATGAAGTAGCGATGTTCAAGAACGCTGCGCCGCTCCTCCCGCTTCTGCTCTCGCTCCCCGCGTCCGCCCACCCGATCGAGAAGGGAATGCCCCCCATCAGCGCGCAGACCCAGCGTTCGGGCGGAGCACTGACTGCCGAGCGCGCTGCCCTGCGGCTGCATTCGGCCGACCTCGCGATCGAGGTGATCCCGTCGCGTCAGCAGCTGTCCGGTGTCGCAACGCTGGAGCTGCACACCCTCGCACCCGTCCAGCGGCTGCTGATCGACCTCGACACCAATCTACCGGTTTCCGAGGTCGCGCTCGCCGGCAAGACACTGCCGCGGGCCGCCTGGAGCCATGTCGACGGCGTGCTGACCGTGACGCCGGACAGCCCGGTTGCCGCCGGTGCGAGCATACCCCTGCGCATCACCTATGCGGGCACGCCGCATGTCGCGGTCCGGGCGCCCTGGGACGACGGCATCGTCTGGTCGCAGGCGCCGGACGGCTCCCATTGGGCGGCGACCACGGCACAGGGCTATGGCTGCGACCTGTTCTGGCCGTGCTTCGACTTCCCCCAGGGCGAACCCGCCGTCGTCACGCTCCACATCACCGTGCCCAAGGGGCTGAAGGCGCCCTCGAACGGTGTGCTGCTGGGCGTCGACACGCTGCCGGACGGGCGCACGACCTGGAACTGGCGGGCGACCACGATCAACCCCTATGACGTCGCGCTCAACATCGGCCCCTATGCGGAGCTGTCCGGCAGCTATCGCAGCCGCTTCGGCAACAGCGTGCCGCTCCACTATTGGTACCTGCCTGGCAAGGAGGCGCAGGCGAAGCGGCTGTTCGCCGAATTCGCACCGACGCTCGACTTCTTCGAAACGCTGATCGGCCCCTTCCCGTTCGGCGCGGAGAAGCTGGGGGTCGTCGAGACGCCGCACATGGGCATGGAGCACCAGACCATCAACGCCTATGGCAACAACTATGCCCAAGCGCCCGAGGGCTTCGACTGGCTGTTCCAGCACGAGCTGAGCCACGAATGGTTCGGCAACCAGATGACGGCGGCCGACTGGGACGACTTCTGGCTGCACGAGGGCTTTGGCCAGTACATGCAGCCGCTCTACGGCCGCTGGCGCGAGGGCGAGGCCCGCTACGCCGCCATGATGGCGCAGCAGCGCTTGCGCATCTTCAACAAGGCGCCCCTGGTTTCCGGCACCTCGCGCACCAGCGAGGAAGTCTATGAGGACGGAAAGGGCGGCCCAGGCGCCGACATCTACTTCAAGGGGGCGTGGGTGCTCCACACCTTGCGCAACCTGATCGGCGACGCCGCCTTCTTCGACGCCACCCGCCGCCTGGTGTATGGACGGCCGGACCCGCGCCCGGGCAATTTCGAACCGCGCTTCGCGACCACCGCCGAGTTCGAAAAGCTGGCGGCGCAGGCGGCCGGGCGCGACCTCGACTGGTTCTTCGGCATCTATCTGCACGAGGCGGCACTGCCCGAGCTGGTCGAGACCCGCAACGGCGACCAGTTGCACCTGCGCTGGAAGACGCCGAACGACCGTCCCTTCCCCCTGCCCGTCGAGGTGCAGGTCGGCGAACGCCTGGAAACCGTTTCCATGACCGGCAATCAGGGTAGCCTGACCGTGCCTGCCGGTGTCCATCTGGTGATCGACCCGATGGCGCGCATCCTGCGCCGGTCTGAGGCCGTGGAGCGGTACCAGGCGCAGCAAGCCGCGAAATAGCCGCTCAGGACGCGGCGACCAGCGCCTCCAGCGCCGGCAAGGCGAGCGGCTCGGCGCAGAGATAGCCCTGGAAGAACTGGCAGCCTTCCTTGGCGAGCAGGTCCAGCTGCTCCTCCGTCTCGACTCCTTCCGCCACGACGGCGAGACCAAGCGATCGCGCCATGTCGATCACCCCCCGCACCACCACGCGGTCGCGCGGCGATCCGGTGATGTCCTGGGTCAGGCTCTTGTCGATCTTGAGATAGTCGAGCGGCAGCGCCTTCAGATAGGCAAGGCTCGAATAGCCCGTCCCGAAATCGTCGATCGCCACGCGGCATCCGCCGGTGCGCAGTTCTGCGAGCAGGCCGGACGCCTCCCCCAAGTCCTCGATCAGCCCGCTTTCGGTGATCTCCACCGTCAGCCGGTTGCGCGGAAAGCCGCTTGCGTCGACCCGGTCGAGCAGCAGGTCGGCGAAACCGGGGTGGGCTACGTCCTCCGCCGTCACGTTGATCGACAAGCGCAGGCGGGCGAGGCTCTCCGGCCAGCGCGCGGCGCGACGCAGGGCGCAGCGCTGGACATGCTCGGAGAGCGCGACGGAGAGCCCGGCGCGCTCCGCCGCTCCGAACAGAGCCTCCGCGCCGATCTCGCCCCGTGTGGGATGCCGCCAGCGCGCGAGCGCCTCCACGCCCACGATGCGGCCGCCGCCGATCGCCACCTGCGGCTGGAACAGGATTTCCACCTCGTCCCGCTCGATCGCCTGCGGGATATCGAGCGCCAGCCCGTCGAGTTCTTCGCGCCGCCGCCGATCGCCCTCTGCGGCGTCGGCCGCGAACCGCGCCCTCTGAAGCAACTGGGCCGCGGTCTCTCCTGCAACGCTCGTCACGTGACCGATGCGTGTGGAGAGCCGCGCGACCTGCTCGCCGGTCACGAACGGACGCGCCAGCGCCTGGCGGACCGCGGCGTCCGCACGCTGCATCTGCGCTTGCCCCACACCGAATGCCCCGATCAGGAACTCGGCGCCTTCTGCGCGCGCGACCACCGCCCGCCGGCCGAGCGGTTCGCCGACCGCTGCCTCGATCCGGCGTAGCGCCGCGCGCAGCAGCCAGTCGCCTGCCTCCCTCCCAAGGTCCCGATTGATCGCTTCCACACCGCCCAGGGACACCAGCGACAGCGAAACCGCGCGCCCCGCGCCCAGCCGCCCGTCGATCCAGGCGGTGGCGCCAGCGAGGTCACATACTTCCGGCCCGGCCGGTGCCTGCGCGGCGCCGCCGTCCGCGACGAGGGGCTCCACCAGCGCGCGCATGCCGCCGCCCTGCAGATCGCGCTGCAGATGCACCACCATCCGGCCTTGTCCCGGAACGGTCTGTGCAAAGGCGACCGCCGGACGCCGTGCGTCCAGGCTGCGGCGCGCGTCGCGCAAGCTCGCACGCGCGGATTTCGGCAGCGCCCCCAGCAGCGCATGCGTCGTCGGCGCAAGATCGAGATGCAGCATCGCGGCCAGGGCAGGAGAAAGGCGGTGGCGATCGCTTGCCCGGTCATAGGACCAGGCAAGCGCCCCGGCGCGCCCGTCCAGGTCCCGCCAGCCACCCCCCAGGCGCTCGACGTGGCGGAAGGCGAAGCGCACCGCCTGCGCCAGCTCGATCTCGGTGACGGGGCTCACCAGAAAATGGGTGGCGCCGGCGGCAAGCACGTCGTCCAGGCGCGCGGCATCCCCCTTCGACAACAAGGCCAGCAGCGCGCCCGGCGCGTCCGATACCGGCGCCGCAAGGTCCGCCAGCGCGGCAAGCCCGTCCTCCAGCGCGCCGCGCGCATCGACGACGGCGACAGGGGCGCCGCTCGTTCGAAACCGCTGTGCAACACCGTCCCTGCGGCGGGCGGCGATCACCTGCCACCCAGCCTTGGCATAGAGGTTCGACAGTTCGTCGCGCTGCCGAAAGGAGAGAAGGAACAGCATCGGGTTCGCGATGCCTTGGCTCGTGCCGACTGCGCCCATCTGCCCCATGCGCGGACCCTAGCCGCCCGGCACGGGTTCGCCAATCCGCCACGGCCTTGTCTCATCTCGGGCGAAGCCCTAGCTCAGGGGCATGGCAAGCGCCTCCGCCCTGATCGATGCGCATGGCCGCACCATTCGCTACCTGCGCATCTCCGTGACGGATCGATGCGACCTCCGCTGCCGCTATTGCATGTCGGAGACGATGCAGTTCCTGCCGCGCGAACGCCTGATGAGCGTCGACGAGATCGCGACCCTGGCGGAGTGCTTCATCGCCCGCGGCGTGCACAAGATCCGTCTCTCGGGCGGCGAGCCGCTGATGCGCGGCGACACGGTGGCTCTGGCGGAGCGGCTGGGAAGCCGGCTGGGCAACGGGCTCGACGAGCTCACCATGACGACCAACGCCACCCGTCTCGCGCGGCATGCCGGGGCGCTGGCGGCGGCGGGGATCCGGCGCATCAACGTCAGCCTCGACAGCCGCGACCCCGACACCTTCCGGCATATCACCCGGACCGGCGACCTGGCGCGGGTGCTGGAAGGAATCGAGGCGGCGCGCGCGGCCGGCATCGCCATCAAGATCAACATGGTGGCCCTCAAGGGGCTCAACGAGCACGAGATCGCGCCCATGCTCGCCTGGTGCGGGGAGCAGGGCTTCGACCTCTCCCTCATCGAAACCATGCCGCTCGGCGTCATCGACGAGGATCGTACCGACCGGTTCCTGCCGCTGCCCCAGGTGTTCGAGGACCTCTCGGCGCGGTTTTCTCTCGTGCGGGATGCCTTCCGCACCGCCGGCCCCGCCCGCTACTGGCAGCTCGCGGGCACCACCACGCGGCTGGGCCTCATCTCCCCGCTGACCGCCAACTTCTGTGACGGGTGCAATCGCGTGCGACTGACGACCGAAGGATTGCTCTACCTCTGTCTGGGGCAGGATGCGCATGTCGACCTCCGCGCGGCCCTGCGCGACGGCGGCCCGCCCGCGGTCGATGCGGCGATCGAGGCCGCCATGGCGCGCAAGCCCGCCGCACACGACTTCCGGATCGCGCCCGGCGCGGCCCCCGCCGTTGCCCGTCACATGAGCGTCACCGGCGGATGACCACGCCGCTGCGCCGAGCGCTGATCGCCTCCCCGACGCCCGCTGCGCAGGAGGCGGAGCGAGAACTGCGCGAGCAGTATGAATGGGCGTCTCTGGAAGAGGCCGAGCTGGTGGTCGCGCTGGGCGGCGACGGCTTCCTCCTCCAGGTGCTGCACCAGCTGCTGGAGTGCCGGTCCAACGTGCCGGTCTTCGGCATGAACCTCGGCACCGTCGGGTTCCTGATGAACGAGTGGCGCCTGGGTGGCCTCGACGAGCGGCTGGCGCGCGCGAAGCCGTTCAAGGTCTCTCCGCTCGAGATGCTGACGGAGACGATCTCGGGCGAGGTTCGCCGCCTGCCCGCGATCAACGAGGTGTCGCTGCTGCGCGAGACGCGCCAGGCGGCCAAGATCGAGGTCAGCGTGAACGATCGGGTGGTGATGCCCGAGCTGGTCTGCGACGGCATCCTGGCAGCGACCCCCGCAGGCTCCACCGCCTACAACCTGTCCGCGAACGGCCCGATCCTGCCGCTTGGCTCCGCGATGCTGGCACTGACGCCGATCAGCCCGTTCCGCCCGCGTCGCTGGCGGGGCGCGATCCTGCCCGATCGCGCGCGCATCTCGCTTCGCATCCTGGAGGCTGAGAAGCGCCCGGTGAGCGCCGTCGCCGACCAGCGCGAGGTGCGGGATGTCGCACGCGTGGAGGTGGAGATCGACCGCATGCGCGACCTGACGCTGATGTTCGATCCGGAGCATGCGCTCGACGATCGAATCACGATGGAACAGTTCATCGCCTGAGGCGCCGCGGATTTTGAGTTATTTTCGTCCCGGATCAGACACTTACTGAGAATCGGGAAAAAAGCCGCGCGGGGTGCTTGCCAGATCCGAAAACCCGCTGCTATAGGCGCGCCTCCGAAGCGTTCCCCGGTAGCTCAGCGGTAGAGCAATCGACTGTTAATCGATCGGTCGCCTGTTCGAATCAGGCCCGGGGAGCCATTTCCTTTCGGGGGGCATTTCGCCCCCCCGAAGGGGTCGGATCAGATCCACCATCGGTGGCAATTTTCTCAAGAATTCCAAATGGTTCGCGGAAGCTGACCGTCAGTTCGCCGAAGGCGAATTTCGAGTTCGATAATACCAAATTCAGAGCCCTTCTTTTGGTCACCAGAGACTGCTCCGCAAAGCGGTTGTGAGCCGTCCGGGCGAAATCCAGGAGCGCCAGGCCGTCGTCGATCAGGTCGTCTTCGGCGCAGTGGAGGCTCTCCATGTTTCGCAGAGTCCGATCACGTTCTTCGCGCCAGGTCGCTGAAACCCGATCATGGAAGTCATCCGTGACGCGCCCATCTAGCTTATCGAGGTAGAGCTTATCGAGCCGGTGCTGGAGGCGATCGGCTTCCGCCCGGAGCCGCGCTATTGTCTCGTCACGGTCGCGTCGCTCGTCGGCATGGCTCTCGCGTAGGGCCCGCTCGATGAGGCCGAATGTCACGTCGTCCAGCTTGAGCAGCCGAAGGACAGCGGCGAACTGCTCGTCGAGCACCTCTTCCCGGACGTAGCGCTCTGGGCACCGACCTTTGAATTTCGAGCAGTGGTAATAGATATACCGGCCCTTCTTAAGCTCGGCGGTGACCGCGCAGCCACAGTGGCCGCAGGTGATCAGCCCTGTGTAGGCAAACTGCAGCCGATTACCGTGAACGTTAGAGATGGACCGTCCATCGAGGATCTCCTGCACGTTGGACCATGTCGCGTAGGTCGTGAGCGGCGTGTGAGACCCCTTGTACGTCTTGCCGAGCCACTCAAACGAACCGGTGTAGATCCTATTCCGCAGCATGGTGTTGATCGTGCTGCCCCCGACGGGCTTCTGACTTTTGCGATAGCGCAGGCCCGCCGCATTGGCCATTTGGGTGACTTCTTTGATGGAATACTGGCCGCTCTCGAACCATTCGAACACACGGGTGACCAGTGGTCCGACTTCCGGATCGAGCACGATGACCTTCTTCCCCAGCGGGCCCATCACGTTCGAATAGCCCAGTGGCGCGCAGGTCGGCCAAATGCCCTGCTCTGCCTTTTCGAGCATCCCTTTGCGCGTCTCCTCGGAGAGGTTGTCGATGTAGTTCTTGGCCATCAGCACCTTGATGCCATGCATGAACTTTTCCGAAGATCGCGAATCTCGGGAGAGGACGACATTCTCTTTCACGAAGTGGATTTCGATATCCAGCCCGTCCACCGTCACCCAGTCTTTCAGGTTACGGTATAGTCTGTCGGTTTTCTCGACGAGGATCGTCCTGACGCTGGGATGCGACCGGATGTACCGAAGCATTTCCTCAAATCCGACCCGGCCGGCCCGCTTGGCGGTCTCGACGTCGACGTGTTCGGCAACAACCGAAATCCCGTTCAGGTCGGCATACTCCCGTATCAGCTTCAGCTGGGCCGGGATAGAAAACCCTTCCTTCTCCTGCTCACTTGTCGATACCCGTGCGTACATAACGGCCTTGTTGCGCTCGGTAACAATACGCTTAGCCATTGCCTGTACGGTTTTTGCGCGCGGTTTTGCCATGTCTACTGATCTCCTCACTCACAATATACCACCCTTCCTCCAGTTTTTGAATGAAGTTCTACAAGTTCGATATGTGCCTTACTTGGGCTTTCTTTGTTTTACTTAGCCATCCCCATCGCCTTTCTGACGCGAATATTGGCCCTTGAAGGCCAAAAAATAGTCCGTTAGGTCGCCAAGAAATTTTCTCGCTTCGTCATCGCTAACCGGTCGAGCCAAGCGCGCCTCGAAATGAGCCCGGGCGTCGGCCACCAGCCCGGGAGAGAATAGCGAGCGCCTGGAAACTCGTTGCGGCCCGAATCCCAGCAAGGGGTTTGGTCGCACGGACTGAGGAGGCTCTGGATCCGGGGGCAAAGCGGCGGTCGGTAGCGGGGCCAATTTCGGCACCTGGACACGCGCGGCCTCGATTGCTCTCACTTCGTCTACGGCGGGAGGCACAATGCCCGTCCCGGACGGTCGTGGTCGGCGCCGTCTTCTCATTGCGTCGCAGCCGAGGCAGGGCGCGCGGTCCCTACGAAAAGGTTCGAGCCGAATCGCCGTCGCAGATGCTTGACGACACTCGCTGTATATCTGCGTTGCCTCCAACCGGTCGGACTATGATAGACGCCGACCGCTTTCCAATAGTCGCCGGTTGTTGCCAGCCCGGACAGGAATATCCAGCGAGCAGCCTCGACGTTGAAGCACGCATCCTGTTTCAACCAATGCCGGATGTGGCGCTCCGGCCGTCCGCTTACGGCGGCGAGGCGGGGCACCCACCAGCTGTTGACCTGCAGCGGCCCGAGATCATGGCTGCCGTCGCCATTCGCGATCTCGGCGCCAATCCATCCCCCCTCCTGATCGCGCAATCCCCAGAGGGTTTTCCCGAGCCAGGCACGACCACCAGCTGACCGGGCGATACACGCTGCGACGATTGGCTCATCCGATGACCTCGGCTTCGCGGCACGGGCCTCGAACGACGGGAGTGGAATAAGAGCCACGGCAATCGCCAGGGCAATCTCGGGGCCGAATGACACAATGGTGCGCCGCGCCGCGGCCAGCTGCGGCGAGGCACTAGTGATCATGGCTGCCTCCATGATCCTGCTGCTGCGCCTGAGCCGGCTCGGCCTGTGATTGGGTAGCCGGCCGCGCCGGGTTCTCCATGCTGCGGGCCAGGATGCCCGTCAGCCATTTGTCCACGGCACCAGCCGCGGATTGCGCACGTCCCGCCAGGAGATAGGCCAACCCGCCTTGCTCGAGGCCGTGGCGCGCCTCTCGCTCGGCTTCCATCCGCTGTTTACGCGCACCGCGGTCGCTGCGCTGCTGCTCACGCAGGCGGTCCCACCGATCTCCATGGCGGGCCTCACGTTCCTTGTGGCTATCTCGACCGAGGCGCCCCAAGCCCTCCAGTGCCGACGTCTTCTCTCCTGAATGGCGCTCCAGCTTATCGACGAGCCGGTCGCGGTCCTCTGTCCAGAGCTTCACACCAAACCGGGCTCGCGTGATCGCGGTGTAGTAATTCTGTCCGTTCACCAGACCGGAATTGACCGGAGCAAGGACGTAGGCGCGAGCGTAAGTCTTCGACTGCGCCGAATAGACCGTCTCAGCGTAGCCATGATCCCAGGTCTTATGCTCGCCGAGGTCGATCGACTGGAGCCGGCCGTCGCGGTCCCACCGTATCGTCGCCCGGCTTCCGTCGAGACTCTCCACCGTGCCTCGTTCGGCATTCTTGAGATCAAGGTCCTTGCTGGCGAGACGCCATTGGATCCGGTCACCCTTCGACAGGTCGCGCTCTTCCTGTCGGAACACATTGACCTGCGACGCCTTCCCGATGCGAGGATCCCAGCGGATTGTGCGACCATGTTCATCGATCAACCGGACGACCTGCCGCCCTCGCCCGTCGCGCCCGATCCCGACGACGCGATATTCTGCATCGCGCGCGATCCCCAGATCAGCATTGTCCCGCGAGAAGACGAGCACCTGTCCGCCCGAATAGAACCGGGCGAAGTGTTTCTCCTGGTCGGTCATTCCGGACGGCGTCAGGACCGACAGACGGGCCTCCTCGGCCGCGATGGCGCCCTCTGTCTTCAGCGCCTCCCTGATCTTCGTGTTGACGATCAGGCGGGTGGCATTCTCCAGAACGAGGATGTTGGTGTTGGCGCGGTTCTCCGGCTTCAGCCGCGTCCATTCGCCAACCAGTCCCTTGGCGAGCGCTTCGGCGTCCCCTCCGCTTGTAACCTTGTCCAGGTTCTCGAGCGACGCGGCATAATTGCCCAGGCGCGCCTGGGTGACCGCCGCTTTCATCATCCGGGTTTCCTGCCGGACCGATTCGGTCAGTTCCGCCGTCGGCAGCCCGAGCTTCTGCAACAGCCAAAAGGCCTTGCCCTGCTCGATGGCACCGGTCTGCTTGTTGTCGCCCAGGACGATCAGCCGTGCCCCCGTCATACGGCTGATCTCGAGCACGCGAAGCGCCTGGCGGTTGCCGAGTTGCCCGGCTTCGTCGAGCACCAGGACATAGCCATCATCGATATTGCGTCCGCCCCCGGCGACCAGACTGGCAACGGTGCGAAACTCGATCCCCGCACTGGCGCCAAGATTGGCGGCTGCCGACGAAGTTGGAGCGAGCGCGATGAGCGTCGTTCCCCGCGGCGCAGCTTCGTTGAGCGCCTTCACCAATGTCGATTTGCCTGCGCCGGCGACGCCGTGAACGCCGACCAGCCGATCGCTGGTCGTGCCGATGTGGAGAAGCGCCGCCTCCTGTGCGGGATTGAGCCTTGGCTCCGCCAAGACTGCGCGGATGCGTTCGGGGGTCGAGATCGGCGAGGCGTCGCCAAGCGACAGCGAGAGATGCTCCGAGAGCGCCAGTTCCAACCGGGCGGTGCGTCGCGTCGTCCGTCCGCGGGTATGGACCGCGTCGCCGGTTTGATGGGGCGTTGCGAGCAGCTTGAACCGCTTCTCATGCTCCTCGACCAGCGGTCGGACATCCGAGAGGCGGACCTCCCCTACATGGGAAGCAAGTGCGAGGCGGAACATCCGTCCCAGGTTGTTTACCGCCTCGCGTGTCTCGGCCTGGCGGATGCCGAATAACATGGCGCGGGCGGATAGCTGGGGATCTGGAGCAAGGTTGCGGTCGCCGGTCTGATCGGCTTCGGCGCGCACCTCCAGCATCGCATCGCGGTGCTTTTCAGATGCGGCGGCCCAGCGGTCACGCAGCTCGTCAACGCCGACCTTCTGCTTCGGGGGTCGCGTTTCGTAGAACGATTTGCGGCGAGCCGCCTGCCCCGTCAGCCCATGCTCCTTCGCATGCGCCTCGATTTCCTGGGACCGTTTGGAATTCTCGACGATGAGGTCGCGAGGAAGACCGTGGATCTCGAACAGACCGGTGCGAGGGTCCGAGGCGACCTCATAGCCGATCTCCCGGATCTCATGTGCCAGCTCGTTCCGGTAAACCTGCCCGGCGACGATCTGCTCGACATACATCGCCCGGGTTTCGAGACTGACCATCTGGCCGTCGTCGTCGCGGTTGGTCATGTTCATAACCACGACATGCGTGTGGAGTTGGGGGTCGAGCTGACGCGACGCATGTTCGGTGAACTTCGCGAAGATCAGGCGCCCGGTCGTCTCATGGACGATCTCGCCGTTCGATCGATGCCGGAGCATCGCGTGTTCTTCGAGATAATCGAGTGCGACCCCGACCGCGCGTTCGTGCGCCGCGACCAGACGTTCGTCGCCGTGAACGAGCGCCATGATCGATACCGATTTCGGAGCACTGACCGCGAAGTCCCAGCCCGGATGATGCTGGATGCTGCCATCGGCCCGGTGCCGGCCGAGTTGTTGGTCGCCGACCTTTCCCGCGAGCAGGTCCGCGAAGATGGCGGGATCGACCCTGCCCTCCAGCCCGAGCTCGGCGGCGATCCTGCCACCCCATTCGGACGGCTCGTCGCCGCCCTTGGTGTAATAATCGCCGACGGTGTAATATTTCGCGATGTTGGCGGGCGTGCCCTTGAGGCGGCGGGGATGGATCATGCCGGGTCCGCCGCATTGCGGTCGCCGTCACGCCGACCGTGCTGCTTAAGCCGGAACGCAGTTGCCCTCCCGTACAATGTGAGCTGGGGCGTCACGATTACCGGCTCGATGTCGCCCGTGGAGCCGCTCGACGACGGCGTAACTGGCTCATCTGATGGTGGCGCTTCCTGCGCCTCCGCTGGGGACACCGCAGGCGCCAACGGTAGCTCATCCGTCGCCTCTTCTTGATGCGCACGCCGCCGCTTCGCCGGCGGGCGGGTCGCTACAGGTTCCGACTGCGTGGCCGGCTCAGACGCGGCGAGCGGATCGATCGCCATGCGCGCCGGGGGCGACAACCGCTCCTCGAACGCGACGCAGACGGACGGCACGCGGTTGTAGCTATCCTGGAACTGTACGACCGGCAGATTGCGCCCGAAGCGGAGATAACCGCACAGGTTGGGCAGATTGGTCACCTCGGTGTGCATGACTAGCGGCCGGGTGACCTGCATGCGTGAGAGGTTCACCCCGTCGCGCATATCGTTCACGCCGTAAGACATGCCCTCATTGGCTTCGACCTGCTCGACCTGGCCCAGATTCTCCGAGACATGCTTCGCGGTCGGGGTGTCGTTGGCGCGCAGTGCCACCCAGGTCGAACAATAGCCGGTGATCGCCGCGGCATCCTGAATGCCGTAGGTCGCCTCGAGCTGCGGATAGGACTGAAAGCCGAGGATGCCGCACCCGCCATATTTGCGGGCGCGCGCCAGGAAGTCCGAGAGCGACGGCAGTTTCTGGAGCGAAGGCAGCTCGTCGATTACGCAATAGAGACGGCGGTTGCGGTCGGCGGAAAGGCTCATGATGGCGCTGATCGCAATATCGAGCCAGACCGTGATCAGGGGCCGGAGCGACGGCAACTGGTCCGCCTTCACCGTGATAAACAGCCAGCTGTCATCCTTTTCGTTGGCGACCCAGTCGCGGATCGAAAGCCCGTCCTCGGTGTCATCGAGATAGGAGAAAGAGCGCATCACCGAGGCAAGCTCGGCCTGGATACCTGCCGATGTCCGCTCCCCCTCCAGGGAGATGAAGGCGGCAGCGTCGGTCCCTTGCGCGAACGCGGCCAGATCCTTCAACTTCGACCTGAGCAGGGTGTCGAGGAGGATCGACACGAGCGTGCGCTGCTGCCGGGCGAGCTTGCGCATCACTGCGACCAGCGTTCCGCGCGCAGACTTTGCCCAAAACGGATCGCCCGCTTTATCCGGGATCGTCGACTCCGCGATCTGGTCGTAGTGATAGTCGCGCGGGACATCGACCCAGGGGGACCAGCGGTCGGAGCGCACGTCGAGTGGGTTGAGCAGGATGTCGGTGCCGGGGCGGTAGAATTTCTCGACGAAGGTACCTGCGGTATCATAAACAATCGCGCGCTTGCCGCGCTGGCGGATCCCGTCGAGCATCTTGATGATGATGTTGGTCTTGCCCGTTCCGGGGGCGCCGCAGATCAGGATATGTTCGGGCTCGAACGCATCGGGGACGTTCACACCGCCGATCTCGAAGCTGCCGCGAGCGCTCCGCCAGAGCGCCCGCCGCACCTGCCGGACGGTGCCGAACCGAGCCCCACGCAGAAACTGGTTGGAGCCGAGCCCCCTCCCCGTCCGGGTGAAGTAGAACCAGGCCCAGAACAGCATCGCGAGCGCGAACACGCCGGACAGCGCCGCCCCATGGATGAGGTATGTCTCGAAGGCCTCGAGCGTCCGGTGCGCGACACCCGATTCCAGCAGGCCTTTCGGTGAGGTCCAGTACTGCCGGCCGTCCGGTGTCTTGAACAGCAACGGGGTCGCGTTGCCGGGGATGGAATCCCCCATGACGCTCGCCTGCGCGAGCTTCATCAGGACGAAGCGCTCATATTCGGAGGACTTTTCGAGTGCGTACCAGATGACCCCGCCGACCCAGATCACGAGCCCCGCGACCAGGGTCTGATAGAAGACCTGCGTGGTCATCCGCACATTGTGGACGATGGCCTGGCCACCCCGGGTCCAGCTCCCCAGCGTGTCGTGGCGAAAAATGCTCATGGCCGGTCCTGCTCGGGATCGAGCAGCCCCCTTTCCCGGAGCAGCCGCCGCGCATCGTCCAGCCCCTGTTCGAGGACCTCTGGCGTGCGCTTGCCGACCGACGCGGCAAGGATTGCGAGCGCCTGAATGCAGGTCGCGTGGAGCTCGTCGAAGCGCGCGTGATATCCCGACGGATCGGTGCCCTCGAAGCGCTCGAGGATGTCGCGACAGTAAGCGGCGGTGGGGGATCCCGCGTCGCGGGCGCGTCCGTCGAGGCGCCTGAACAGCGCGTCGTCGAGACGGATGGTGATACGAGCCAAGGGGCGAGACTCCCGTCTGGCACCCTGACGATCATGATGAAGCGTCGCCCTTATAGCGGAATTAGGCCGCGATCTCAAGGATTTGTGGCGGCAGCCGCCGGCAGCTGGATTGAGTTAAGCAAGCTCAATGACTTGAGCCGGCGGCATATCTCGGATGGCTGCCAGTGGCGGCCAGATTGCGCCAAATCGGCTGCCGACCTGTGCCACGCATAAGCCTTTAAAATAACTGGCGAAAAGAGCATCGCAGCACCCGTGCGTACGGTGCATTACTTCGCCTCCGGGCGTGCGTCCTCCCTTCCGCAGCGCCCTGAGCGCTGCGCAGCCTCGACCGGGCACGGGCGTGGCTTCCCCCGAAGGGGACCCAACAAGAATGGACTTGCGCGCGAGCGCGCTCTTTTGGATGATGCGGGCTTGGCGGGCAGACCCATGTGAAGGAACATGGATATGCCGAAACAGACCGAACGCGAACGGCTCGTCGATCTCGAATCCCGCCGCCGTAAACTCGATGACGAAGTCGAGGCGGCGCGCCGCGCCTTGCGCGGCAAATATGCTGCTGCCGTCACCGAACTGGAAGTCGAAAGGCTCACCGAACGCGAGTTCAGAGATCTCGTCGTCCAGGCCATTCGTGCGGGCGGATCCCCTTCCCTGGCGGCGCTGAAAGCGCTGCCGGCCCAGCCCCGCTGATCATGACGATGTCGCCCGCAGGGCGGCCCAGCGACGAGCATGGCGGAGCCACGCGCAGGAGGCCGGTGCCCCCTTTTCGGGGCGCCGCATCGTCGGGCGACGGGCCCGGCCTTCTGCCGGGTCCCTGAGCCCGGCAATCCTGTATGCCCGACAAAAAAAGGGACGGCCCGGGAATGACCCGAGCCGTCCCTTCGCATTCGTCACCGCGCGGCTGCGCCAGGCGCCTGAACCCGGCGGAGGAGACGCGGACGCACCCCCGCTTCCTGAAGGACCCGGGCAAGATGCCCCTGGATGCCTGAGCCCTCACAGACGATCGCATGCACCGGCTTCATCGCCACGATCCGGTCGTTGCGCACAAACCCGGCGCGCTTGCCCAGTCCCTTCGGCAGGTCGAACCGCACCACCTTGACGCCGTTCGCCGCGGCCCAGGCTTCGGCGATCGCATCGGCACCGCTGTCCTGTGCCGTGGTCAGCAGCACCATGTTCGGGGCCAGCGCCCTGGCCTTGTCCAGCTCGGTGTGGATGGCGCGATAATCCTCCCATTGCGCCCCGCCTGAGAAGGCGACGAGCGGCCCCTGCGGGTGGTGCTGGTCGATCCTGCGGTCGCGCCGGGCGGCGAGATAATCGGTGGCGGCAATCACCGAGGCGGTGCGCTTGCTCGACACCAGTGAACCGCGGGCCGCAGACCAGGGCTTGCCGGTCTCGTTCCGGAACGCGGCGGCGGCATGGTCCCGCATGCAGGCGATGGCGTCGCTGGCCTCGTCATGCTCCTGGCATTTGAGCTGCGCCTCCTCCAGTTCGCGCATCATCACCTCGCTGCCATCGGCGCAGCGGATGAGATCCCTCACCGCGCGCGCTGCGTCGTCGGCCTGGCCGGCAAGACCCCGCGCCGTGCTGTGCAGGCTGTTGACGATGCCCCATGCGATCCGCTCGGCGACCTTCTCCAACCGGGTATCGCGCAGAACATCGAAGACGGTGCTGATCAGCATCTCGGTGGCAAGCTGGACCTCCATCGGATCGGGCATGTCGCCGAGGAGTTCATCCTCTCCCCGCATTACCCGGACCCCGTCCAGGTCGGAGGAGAAGGCTTGCGCGAAGGCATCGCTGGGCTGGGCGGTCTCGGCGGCGATGAGATCGGCGATTTCGGAGAAGCTGCGGGTGCTACGGAACATCGTGGTCATGTGAACCTCCTTTTTCTTGAAAGAGGTCATTTCCCCTGCACGGGCTCCGAGCATCGGGGTCAAGGATCGCGTAGCGACCGCTTCAGCGGCGATGGGGGTCACGATTTTCTTTGGCGCCGCACACCCGTTGCGAGGATGCGCCGCCCTCGACCGCCAAAGAAAATGGTGGGGCCCCGTCGTCCTTGAGGCCGGTGCGTCCCGTGCCACACTAAGACGACTTGAGAGAGAGGAAGAGGCTGTGATTCGGGGGGCTCGATGCCCCCCGAATCGCATCGGACGACGCGGACCCTTTGTCCGCTTCGGCCGTCCAACGCCGGTGGCTCGCGCGAGCCCCCGGGCCTCAGTGGAGCGAGCTCTCGGGTGGTCGATACGCCTCGAACGGGTTGCCATCATGGAGATGCCCGAAGGGCGTGATGACATAGTCGCCATCCTCCCGGCCGACGGCGCAAATCACGTAGCGAGGCTCCGGTTTGCACGTCGGTGCATTCGACAAGAGCAAGGTCTCCCGACTCGGCTGCGCGCAGCAGGGTCGAGAAGTTGCGGCGGAAGGCGTCCGGGATGGCCATGATATCCTCCCGTGGTTCAAGCTGCGACCGCGGCGGCGCGGCGGCGTTCTCGCCGCCTGCCGCCTGCAAGACTGCGCACCGGCATACCCTTGTCGGGCGCCTGGTCGGATTTGCGGAAGGCATGGATAGGCACGCCGGCGGCATCGAGCTCCTCATAGAGATTGGCCTGGACGCCCGACCCCTCGCACAGGACCGCCATCACCGGGTTGAGATCGCGCAGCTTGCGATTGCGCGAGAAGGCCGCCTTCATGCCCGAGCCCATCAGGTTGAACCGGACGGTCTGGACCTTGCGCTGCGCGGCCCATTTCTCGGCGATGAGATCCGCCCCCGCACGCTGCGCAGTGGTGATCAGAATCATGTGCGGGATTTGCTCTCTGACCAGATCGAGCCGCTCCCACAGCAGGTCGACATCGTGCCAGACGGCAGGTCCGGAGAAGATGACGATCGGCCCTTTTGGGTTGTGCCGATCGCGGAGTTCGAGCTGGCGCGCCCGCAGGAAATCGACCGCGGCGATCTGGCTTGCGGTGGACGTGCGCGACGCGCGAGACCCCCGCGCCGGCGACCAGGGCCAGCCCGACATCGCCCGGTACATCTCGGCCGCATAATCGCGCATGGTCTCGATCGCGAGCCGCTGTTCGGCGGTCGACTGGCAGAGAAGCTGCTTCTCTTCGAGCTCGCGGTTATAAACCTCGCCGCCTTCGGGATTGCGCGCCAGCACGCCGATCTCGTCGGCGAGACTGTCCTCCCGGCGCTCGAGCTTGCCGGCGACGAAGTGGAAGGAGTTCACGAACCCCCATGCGATCTCGGCCGCCAGCGGCTCCAGCCGCGTGTCGGCGAAGAGGTCGAACAGCGTCGCGATCACGCCGGCGCTATCGGCCTGTGCCGCCAGTTCGTCGGGCATGCCATGTTCGCCCGGCTCGTCGGCGGGTTCGATGATCGACAGCGGCAGGGGATCGCCGAAGGCGGCCTGGAATTCGGGGGTGGCTGTCATCTCGGCATAGAGGGTTTTGAGGTCGGCGAAGCGGGCGATGCTGCGCACGGGTTCGTGCCTGGTCATCGGTTGGGTCCTTTCAAAGAACGGTATGAGGAAGGGAGAAACCGGGAGGCGCGCAGCGCCCCCCGGCCGATCGGACTGGCCTCAGAACGGCACGTCCTCGTCGAGATCGCCGGCAAAGCCCCGGGTCCCGCCCTCACCGTCGAGCGGCGCGGTGCTGCCCCCGAACCCACCGCCCGACGGGCGGCGTTCGCCCCCGCCGATGCTGCGCTCGCCGCCCTCATAATCCTCACCGCCGCGGTTGCGCTGCGCCCTGCCGGCCGGACGCGCCATGTCGTCGCGGCGCCACGAAGCCCGGAACCCTTCTTCGGCGGTCCCGAACAAGGCGACCTGCATCGGGAAGCGCCAGGACTGGTCGTCCAGTTCGCCCGAGTAGAAGATCTCGCCGGTGGTGTTGATCGCGGTCGCCTCGAACAATGCGCCGTAAGGCACCCAGCGGCCGTTGCGGTTGATCGCCTCGACCTCGAACTTGGGTGCGCGGGGATTGTTGCTGCTGATCGGCTTCAGCCGGGCGCGGGGAAGGTCGATCTCGCCGCAGGCGATGAAGCCCACCAGCGCCCCGTTGACGTTGCGGAATTCTCCAACAGTTTTCGAAACAGTCATGTCATTCACTCCTCTAAAACGTCGCATCTGCGACGCTCTCAAAGAGCCTCCTCTTCTCTCCTGCGGCGGACCCATGGCGGGGCGAACGGCCAATCGTCCAGGGTGGTCCCGGGCCCACGAGGCCTGTTCGCCGCGGGCGGAATCAGCTATGCGAAGGACATGGACCCGGAGACGCTACGTGCGGCGGCAAAGCTCGCCCGGATGCGCGCCGAGCGCGGTGGCGGCTCGGCGGCCCGCGAGGACGGCATGGCGCGCCTGGGCGCAGCGCGCGCTCTCAATCAGCTTGCCGCGGATCTCGACGTCACCGCCGACGAATTCGACCGCCCCGCGAAAAAGCGATCCCGCCACAACCCTTCCTGACACGACGCCTTTCGGCCCCGCGCCTTCCTTCACGATAGGTGATCGTTACCCGAAGGGACGAGATCGGGCGCAGCCCGAGCTCGGTCGGAGCGAAGCGGAGATAGAGCGCCGGTGCCCGCGCAGCGGGCAATCGCCGGATCGTCCCCGAAGCGATACGCGACCGACCGCCCATGGGACTGAATGCCCGGTAGGCAGGAACCGGCGCGACGGCCTCCCCCCACCGACCGGTCGCCCTGGCGCGGTATCGCTGCCGGGCGCACCGTCGAAGCGGCCGGGCGAAGGGTCACAGCCAGTTTGGCTGCGCAGCAGAGACTACATCCAGTCGAGCACGCCAAAGACCAGAACCGACGCGCCAAATAGGGGCGGCAGCAGACCGAGCACGATCGTGACGGCGATCACCCAGCGAACCCGCACTGCCTCCACCGGGTCCGGCGCCGAAGGTGCCGCGTGTGCGACGCTTCAGCCAAATACGGACACCTCCCCACGTCACGTCGAACGTTGACCTTGGGCAATATGTCCAGCCGAACTACCAATGCGACCTTGCAGAATAGCACGACCGTTCGTACACCCATCGTGTGAAAGCAAATGCGACTCGAGCCAGAGTTATCGAAGAGGGATTGAACACCCTGAGTGAGGGGGGACTCACTTCGGTGACGATCGGCCGGCTGGCGGAGGCAACCGGACTTTCGAAGAGCGGCCTGTTCGCGCATTTCAAATCGCGCGAAGCACTGGAGGTCGCGCTGCTCGAGGAGGCCGCACGGCTCGCCGACAAGCACGTCGTCGAACCGGCGATGCGCAACCCCGAAGGGCTGCCACGGCTGATGGCGCTGGTGGGTTTGTGGTTCGGCTGGTCAGCGCGGGCGGGGCTGCGCGGCGGCTGCCCCATCGCCGCCGCGCTGTTCGAGCTCGACGATGCACCCGGCATGGTTCGCGACGCGGTCGCCGCGCTCGACGCGAAATGGCGAACCCTGCTGCGCGATCATGTGCAGCAGGCGCTGGATCTGGGTCATCTTCACGCGCAGACCGATCGGGACCAGCTCGTCTGGGAACTGGGCGGCATCTATCTGGCCCATCACAGCTCGATGCGCTTCCACCGCGATCCGCAAGCCGATCAGCGCGCGCAGTTTGCGCTCATTGCACTGCTCCAGCGCTGCGGCGCCGATCCCGTGCACCTGTAAGCAAGGGGGCCAACAGCATGCTGGAGCGCGCGGACCCCATCGCGATGGCCGAGGATCTGGCACAGATCAAAAGGCTGCGCCTGGTCTCTCTCGTCGAGGCCACCACCTTGCTGGTGCTCCTCCTGATTGCCGTGCCGCTCAAGCATGCATTCGGCTACGCCCTGGCGACGAGGATCATGGGGCCCGTCCACGGCGCCGCGTTCGTCGCTTATGCCTGGTGCGTGATCGCGACCGTCTCGGCCGGCGGCTGGTCACGCTCTGAAGTCGCGCGGTTGAGCTTCGGTGCATTCGTGCCGTTCGGGGGCTTTCTCAACGCGGGGCTCCTGCGGCGAAAGCAGGTGGAACTCGCTTCCGACCAGCCGGCCTCGCCATGATCCCCTATCTGTTGGTGAGGGCGCTGCATGTGGCGTGCGTCCTCCTCTTCGTCGGCGGTCTGTTCTCCCAGGCGTTTGCCGTGGCGGTGGGTCAGCGCGGCGATGCCGGGATCACGGCGCTCGTCTCCACCTGGGATCGCCGGGTCACCGTGCCGGCGATACTCGCCGTCTGGCTGACCGGCGCGGCGATCGCAGCCGAGGGGGCATGGTTCGCGAGTCCGTGGTTGTGGGCGAAGCTGACCCTGGTCGTTGCCTTGACGGGTCTCCACGGGATCCAGTCGGGCAGGCTGCGGCGTCTTCGCCGGGGCGATCCGCCGCCGGCCGCAATGCGGGCCAGCCATACCGCCGCCTTCATAGCGGCTTCGGTGACCATCATTGCACTGCTCGTGGTGCTGAAACCGTTCTGATATCGCGTGATCGCCGCTGCCGCTGTTCCGAACTGCACTGGTGAATCCTCGCCTGAAAGGATCGAACGCGGCATAGTGCTCCGAATGATGACAGAGCGACCTGAGACTGCCCTCGAGGCGCTGGAAGACCTGGCCGTCGACGACTTTTCGCGGCGAGTGATCCGCGGCGCAGTTCGTGTCCTGGCCGACCGCGAGAATCCCCTCCGGCTGAACTTGTTCGCGACGGCGTCCCGCATGCTGCTCGAGCATCTGATGGGGACCCTCGCGCCGACAGGCGAAGTCGAGAAATGCTGGTGGTATGCGCTGCAACCGGACACCGACAAACCGACCAGGGCGCAACGCATCCGCTATTGCCTGCGCGGCGGGTTGCCCGACGAATTCGTGCGTGACGAACTGGGCATCGACCCGCGGCCGCTGGAGGCCTCGCTGGTCCGGGCATATTCGCAGCTTAGCAAGCATGTGCATGGTCGCGCCGAGACCGTGGTCGAGGATGAAGCGAAGCAAGATGCCGAGGCGAACGAGATCGTCATCGCGATCGGCGCTTTCTTGTCGGGCTATCGCGACGCGCGGGCGCAGCTGCTCGATCCGTTGGCGGAGAGCCTGGATTCCGGGGCCGTCGACGCGCTGCTGTCCGAGACGATCCTGAGCGTCGACGAACTCGCCAGCCATCACTCGGTGGAGGACGTCTATGTCCACGAAACGAAGGTCGAGTCGATCGGGGCGGAATGGGTCCGCTATCGCGCCACCGGCAGCGTCGACGTCGTGCTGCAATGGGGCTCGAACTCCGACCTGCGCAACGGCGACGGCGCAGAGAGCGAGCAGACCTTTCCCTTCGTGTGCACGTTCGATGTACCTGTCGAGCGTCCGCACGACATCGAGGACGCGGAGGTCGAGTGGGGCGTGGACACGAGCTCCTGGAGCGACCTGTTCAACGACGACGAATATTACGAACCCCCGGACGATAATGATCGGGCAGAGGCGCAGGAGGATCTGAGTGTGGCGCCCAAACGGTACGATCTCTAAAGCGGCCGGATGGACCCGGGTCCCGCAGATCATGCTGCCATCGACCGGCCCATCGCAGCGCCAGGCTTGAGCCCAGCACCTCGGCAGCGCGTCGCTAGCGTTCGGTGCGAGCAGTGAGCTCCGGGGCAATCTCCACCGGAACGCCAACAACCGTGAGTATCGCATCCAGTTCGATATCTCGCTGCGGGGCGAGCTTCCTAGCCGAGGCCGTCATCGGGACATGACCGGCCAGATAGGCGGCGTAGATCCAGGCGATCCCCCTGGCGGTGACCGTCTGGTAGGGGCCATATTCGCCATCGTGCTGATTGAAGAACCCGGTCGCATGGCCGAGCTCGGTGAGAACGCCATCCTTCAGAAGTCCGGCCTCGGCGAGAAAAGCCGAGCGGAATTTCGGAGTGCTCACACCCGCCAGGCGGTCGCGCAGCCATTTGAGGTCTCGCGAAGCATGCGGATCGAGCGCTCGGACCGTGAGCGCGTGGCGGGCGTCAAAAGCAGATGCCGCGCTTCGTACGAGCTGGATCTGCTGGTCCAGATCCTCGCCTGTGGCGGCGGCAAACGATGAGCCGTCGGCCAACAGGAACGACACGCGTCCGGCAGCGTCCAGGATCCAATCGATCTCCTGCGCGTCGAGACTCAACGCCACAGCGATCGCCCCCTCGAGAAGGCGGACGTCGGCCTGGGCCTGCGCCTGGCGGCGAAGATCGCGCAACGCCCGGCCGGGATTGCTGTGGCGGTCGGATCCTTCGCGTTCGGCGCCCAGGCGAGCGTTTGCGAGATCGGACTGAAGACGTTCGAGTGGTGTCATCCACCGTCAGTAGAGGCTCGGAGACCTGATGTCAGGCGTGATGGTGGCCCGACCGCGAAAGGCCGTCGAGCACTGCTCGCTTTCTCCCGGCGACCCGATCGTCGTCCAACGCGATGTCTTGGCTGTTCCGCCGGGCGGAAGCCGGGGTGGCCGCGCATTCACACGGCGACGGATGGTGGGACGCGCCTTCCTTCCCGTTCGGGCGCATCCTGCTGCAGCTTTTCACCAGGTCCGGCATGCGAGCGCTATCGACACGGAACCAGGCGCGAACGCGCACGCACAACCCGGCGGCACGCCATTCCTCTCCCTCTTTCCTCCAAGAGCCGGACGCGTGCGCAAAACCTGTGTCGAGCCGGGCTGAGCGATTTGACCCCTGCCGAATTCGCGAGCGAGAAGGTCATCGCGCTCCTGGCGTGGTTCCTCGACGCCGACACAGCGCGGATACGCATCGCGGCCTCTCATGTTCGTCGCCGGGGCGTCGCCAGACTGCGGAAGGTCACCGACCAGCGCGGCGTCTCCATCGGCACGATACTATGCTCCCAATCGTGGCGGATTTCGCCGGAGAGATGATAGATCGAGCGCGGGGCCACCGGCGCCGACATCCTCTCAAAACCGGCACTGGTCCGACGGCGAAACCGCATCGCGGCTTCGCTGCCCAGCGATATGCCGATGACGTGTTCAAACACGGGTCGGTCCTTGTGCCACCCGATTCCGGCCCCTGGATCGTAGCGAATGAGGAGTGCCTGGACGAGATCAGCGGGTGTCAGCCCGGCGAAGCCGGCAGCCCTTGCCTTTAGCGGCTCCAGCCAATCCGGAATCGGGTCGGCGGGCGCGAACACGCCCGTCTCGAAATCATAGCGCCAGCCATAGCTATGGGTGAGCCGCTTGCCGGTCCATTGCTGAAACCGGAACGGGCTCAGCTCGGCATGGTCGATCGCGGCGATCAGCGCCTGCTCTTCGAACGGCGTGATGAACGCCTCGGAATAAGCGAGCCCGGGCGGCAAGGGTGCGCTGAACAGATCGGCCTGTCCGCACCCTCCGATCGACTGGAACATGCCCATGACGCAGCGATCAGAGCGCCAGCACAGGCTGGCGCGCGCCGCTCGTGGTTTCTTCGATGACGAAGGTTCGCGCAGGCGGCGTCTCGAGGAGATCACCCACAGGAACCGTGAGATCGAGCCACTGCATCACCTGGCGACGATGGATGATCGCGCCGTGGCGATCCTGGTAACGGGCGACTTCGGGGTTCGCGGCGACGGTGACGATGCGGTAGCAAAGCGGCCAATCCCCCATGGGCGGTTCCCAGACCCCTGCGAGATAGAAGAAATTGCCGCCGTCGAGCGTGACCCGATAGCGGCGGTCGCCGACGGTCATGTGAAATTCAGAGGCGGGGATCAGGCAGCGATGGCTGGGAAAGGTCTCTCCCTCGGAGCGAACGAAGCGATAGGCGATGCCGTCGCTGAACCGAGGATTGGAACCCCAGGTCGCCTCGACCATCTCTACTTCTTGGACATCTTCCGGATTGCGCCGGATGATGGCGCGCCGGCTGCCAAGTGGCGCATCGGTATCAAAGGGCGTCGGTGCCGAGTCCATTGGTGGAACATAATGGGAACGACGGCGAGTCGCAAGGAGGTCGAAACGAGCAATGTGCAACGATTACCGTCTCGAGGTGGACATCGCCTCGATCGCCGAGGATTTCGACGACCTCAAGATCAAGATCAGGATGCCGGAGGGCACGCCGAATGTGGCCGCGCGCGAGGACATCAATATCACCGACATCGCCCCGATCGTGCGCAGCGTCGAGGGCGAACGCGGTGCAGGCGAGTTGGTCAACCGCAGGTGGAGCTGGCCAGGGCCCGGCGGCAAGCCCGTCTATAATTTCCGTTCGGACGACCGCGAGTTCACGTCCGGCCGGTGTCTGATCCTTGCCGATGGCTTTTATGAATTCACGCCGCCCGAGCCGGGGCACAAGCGCAAGACCAAATGGCTGTTCACGCTCGCGGACCATCGCTGGTTCTGCATCGCGGGCATCTGGCGCTCGCACCCCGAGATCGGCGAGGCGTTCACGATGCTGACGATGGAGCCGGGCGATGACATCGCGCCCTTTCACCGGCGCCAGATCATCCCCCTCACGCGCGATCAATGGGCGGACTGGCTCGACCCGTCCGTGCCCGCGCAAGACGTGCTCAAGGTCCTCCCGAAGGGAAGCCTCCCCGCGACCAGGGTCTACCCCCCGCAAGAGCCGCTGCTGGTGTAATTGGGAGGAGGAGGCAGCCGTCGCCCGCCCGAAGCAGCCCTTGTGGCGCTGTGCGGTGCATTCGGCAGTCAACTAACCAAGTTGTCGCGATGGGTCAGGGGGCCACGGCCTTGCGACGAAGCGCCTGGAATCGAGGGTCCGCGAGACGATCATGAAGACCAAGACAGGACCGCGGCGGCCTGGCGCGGCGATCTTCAGATCGCATGGGCCCGGACTGTGGACAACCAACAGCCGAGGATCGACCGAGCAACCGCCGACTTCTCAGGCGTTCCCGCGGATCGCAGGTCCGGTCGCGGGCACGATGTTGACCTGGATCTCCTGTTCGGATCGAAGTGTATCAAGCAGCATTCGGCTCCGATCATTGAGTTCCGCGGCCGTGCCCAGCACCTCGACTGTGTAGTGCTCCCGCGCGAACATGTCGGCAGGTGCCGCGACGAGTTCGGTGTAGGGGCGCGGCCAGTGGCACAATAGCAGGAACGGCCAATCCGGAGCCGGCTGAGCATATTGCGCCAGCGTGATCTGAGCTGTCGTCAGCGACGACGGACGGCGATCGAGGAGAGCGGGAATGACGACCGCTTCGCGTTCAACCTGGAGGAAGGCATCCAGCTCGGTTCGCTCGGCATCGGTTTCGACGATGATGGGATAATAACGCCCGAGCGGGAGGGTCGGGCCGGCAAATGGCGCCGATATTTCCAGCATCACGACATCCGGCAAGGTCGCGAGAGGCCGGGTATAGAGAGCGCGGCGTTGCGCCAACGAGTTGCTGAGACGTATCATGAGCGCAAGACAGCCCAGATGACTTCGCCCAATCAACCCTTCAATCGGAGGGCGGGCCCGGCGGAGCATCGCCTTCAGCTTCGAGGCGGACCGCGAGGTGGCCAAGCGCAGCGGCAATATCGCGCTCCACATGGGCCACGGAGATGCCCATCATCTCGGCGATTTCGATGAAGGACATGCCATCAATTTGATGCAGTTGGAGGAGTTCGCGCCGCTTAGCCGGCAGCGAGGCAAGGGCTGCGCGGTATGCGGCCGCATCGACTGGACGCCCGCGCGCGCGGGTTGGAGCTGGGTCGACAGGGTCCCGCGCGGATGCGTCGAACGCTTCGATCTTCCTGGCCGGGCGCCTGCGGCACCGCAGGAATCGAAGTAGTTGCTGGAAAAGGTGCCTCATCGGGGCTCTCCCCTCATTGATTGAGCCGGCGCCGGACCAGCCGTCGGCGTCCGCCGCGGCGAGATAGCTCTGCGAGATAGCTCTGACGGCCAGCACGGCGCCGGGGATCAGTTTGCGCGCTCAAGCAGCTTTCGAGCCTTGCCTTCAAGGTCGAGCCGGTCGTCCTGGTGAGCCTTGTGGCGCGCCACGGCGGTTATGCCCTGAACGAAATCGTAGAGGGAGGCGGCGGGGTGGCCTTCTTCGTCGAGGACGGTGGCGATCACCTTCGCAGTGTCCGATTTGGAGAAGCCGCGATTGCGCAGGAAGCTACTACGATCTTCGTCGGTCCGTGCCACGATCCGTTCACGCGCCGTCTTGATGCCGTCGACGAAATGCGACGGCGAGGAATCGGCGAAGTGGGTCAAGGCCGGTTCCGCCTGCTGCGCGAAACGGCTAGCCGCGAATTTGGAATGGCGGATATTGATCTCCTGGAAATTTTCCACGCCCCAGAGATTCCGGTTCATGCACACCGCGCGCAGGTAAAAGGTCGCGATTCCGAGCGTTTTCGAGCCGACCTCGGAATTCCAGCAATAGAAGCCGCGGAAATAGAGATCCGGGTCGCCGTTGGGCAACTTTCCGGCCTCGATCGGATGCGTGTCGTCAACAAGGAACAGGAAGACGTCGCGATCGGATGCATAGAGCGTCGTCGTGTCACGCGTGACGTCGACATAGGGGTTGTAACGCATCGTCCCCCAGTCGAGCACGCCCGGCACCTTCCAGCGCGTATCGCCGACGCCGTCGCCTGCGAACTTCATGACCGCAGCGACCAGCTCATGGTCCCAGATACGGCCATAGTCCGGGCCGGTGACAGCGCGCAGCTCGGTGCGGCCGTCATCGGTCTGAAGGAGCTTCACCTGCTCGCCGCGATGGGCGATCAGACCATGCTGCAGATTTATCCCCGCGAGGGCGGCAGGGAGGTCGCGCAGATAGGAGGCGGGCGCCCCGACCAAGCTGCACATCTGGCCGAACGACCAGTTGGTGGGTGCAACAGGCATCTCGCTGCCTGGCACCAGAAGCGACAGGCGCTCGGGATTGTCGCTGCGCGCCTCGACCCGGAGAGCGCGGCTCTCGACGATGCGGGTGGTCGCGGCCTCGGCGCGGGCGCGGACCCTGTCGTATAGGCTCGATAGTGACAGGTAGCGCTCGTCTTCGGGGCGCGCGAACCATTCCGAGGACACACGGCTGACATTGCGGCCGCGACTGATATCGACCTTGTACGGAGCCGAAACGGGGCGGTCGAGCGTGGCGATCATATTCATGGGAAACCTCCTGAGCTGCCGAGCGCGCAGGGCATCGTCGCCAATGCCCCGCCGCACGCCCCTCACCGCCCCCTTCCCTCCTCCGGTAAGGGGCTCGCGCCTGTGTCGATCAGAACCGTTGGACAAGGTTGGTCGCAGGTCTGGAGCCCGCGAGGCGCCTCATGTTTCAGGATGCCCCGGTCGCCGCGGCGGCGCCGATCAGATCGCGCAATTTTGCCCAAGCAGCCGCCTCGCCGGCGCGGATTCCCACATTGAGGCCCTGACCGTAGAGGCGGTAGGCGATCGCGACCATCTCGGGCGACGCATCGGCCGGCACGAAGCTCAGGAAGTTCCCTTGGTCATCGCGCAACGCCAGAGTGTATGTGTGATTACCGTCAGGCGGCAGCGCGACGCGGGCGGTGGAGTGCAGGTCGGTGAGATCGAGGTTGAAGGACTCGACGAAGAGCTCGCCGATTGGATCGGGGGTGGGGTCGGACATGCCAGGTCTCCAATGGTCGTCGGCGACCCATTCGCCGCCCCCGAACCGCCCCCCTTCCCTCCAGATGTGAGAAGGCCCGCGACGATTGGCGTCGCGACGTCAGGGAATGGCAAAGAGCACTGATGCGGCTTGTCCGTTCACGCGCAGCCGGCACACTGGCCGATCACGCTGACGACCTGTTCCGCCCGGCTGGCGGGCACGAAGAGGCGCGTCTTGTAGCTGATGATCTCGGTGAAGCAGCCGATCGACTTCAGCCACTCGCGCTTCTCGGACGGGAAACCCTTGATCTCCAGTCGTGCCTCGTCGTTGACATAGGATCGCTGGAGACGCGATCCCGCCAGCCCGGGAATAGCGACGCCGTCTGACGCGCGCGCGGCGGCAACGATCTCCGCAGCCGACAGGCTGATTGCCATCGTCACGCCGAAGGCCTGGGAGAGCTTCTCGAAGCCGGACGGAGAAACGATCCTCCCGAGCACGGAATTGCCCACGTCGTCCGAGATGCGCCAGACCCTGACATCGTCGTCCGGCAAGCGATTCCAGACCGGGAGGAGCAGCCCCGTGGCAATGTTGATCGTCTGCACATCGACCCTTGTGGCGATCTCGGCACATTCGGCCTCCCAGGCCGCCTCGAAACTGGCGGCATCGACGATATCCCAATTGCTTTCGGCGAGCTTCGCGTGCCGGATGCGCTCGGTCCCGGCGGGCCGGATCAACTCCCAGACACGGATTGATTGACCTTCATTGTCGAGGATTGACCAGGAAGGCACCCTGAGCGCGACACGCCCGGAGCGACCGTTCTTCAGGAACGCGATGCCGTCGGTTTCTGACCAGAGTTCCATAAGGCGGGCAAAGGAGGTCGCGCGGGGCCTGCGGTGAAGCTCGAGGCGTGAGAGCCTTGTTTCCGCCCCGGTGACCGGGTCGCGGCGCAGGATCTGCTCGTCGAGCTGGACGATACGCTCGGCCTTGATCGTCTCGACTCCGATATCGAGCGTGCCGGCATCGCGCGCTGCGTCGATGCGTGCCTGGATCAGCGCCAGATATTCCTCGAAGATCGCGTTCTGCGTACCGATGCGCAGCGCGAGCAATCGGTTCAGCCAGCGCTGGATCGGCGGCAGCGTCTCGAGAAGCCCGCCGCCCTCATCGTCGAGGAGCTTGAGCCCCGTCATCCGCGCGAACTCACCCAGCGACACGCTGGTGAGCTTGCCGAGATAGAGCAGATGATACCATTGGCCGAGCGCGTCCTTGGCGTAGTCGCTTTCAAGATTATCGGCGGGATCGAACAGGTTTTGCCCGCCCGTTTGTCGCTGGCCCCGCGTGAGCGCGCCAAGACTGTCCAGCCGTCGGGCTATCGTGCTGATAAACCGGCGCTCGCCACAGCAGTCGGTGGTCACGGGGCGGAAGATCGGGGCGGTGACCTGGTTCGTCCGGTTGGAACGCCCCAGCCCCTGGATCGCGCTCGACGCGCGCCAGCCCGGCTCGAGGAGATAATGGACTCGCCGCCGATGAGCGCTCGGACAGTTACGATCGGCATGATAGCTGCGACCGGTTCCGCCAGCATCGGAGAAGGCAAGGATCGCCTTGCGCCCGGACATGAAGGCATCGGCCTCGGCGATGTTGCTACGGGCGGTTCGCCGCTCGATCTGCTGCCGGCCACTGGCATCGAGCATGATGCGACGAGTCCTTCCCGTGACTTCGGCGACAGCATCCGTGCCGAAATGCCGGATCAGCTCGTCCAGCGCACCCGGGATCGGCGGCATCGCGCAAAGTTGCTCGATGAGGTCCTCGCGTGCCTCAATAGCGGCCTGGCACAGCACCGGCGAGCCATCGCCATCGATCATCGGCTCCGACCGGAGACTGTCGTCCGTTCCCTTGAAGACCTGCATCATCCGGGTCGGGAAGGCCGACTTGAGATAATCGATCATATATTCTTTGCAGTCGCAGTTTATGTCGAGCGTCGCAGCCGGAGGCGCGGGATTGCGTCGGTTCGTCATGATTTTACTCCAGATAATTGTGCGGTTGGGGCAGCGTGGCCGAAGGCTATGCCCGCTTGCGGACGTCGTTGAGCATGGCGATCAGAGTGTCTGACGGCGGCTTGAAGCGTCCAGGGCTGATTTCCGGCCCGCCATGCGCAGCCAAAATCCGCAGCTTCTCCTCTGAATCGGCGCGCAGATATGTTTCGGTGCTCTGGATGCTGGCATGTCCAAGCCATAGTGCGACCTTGCGAATATCGCCTGTCGCTGCGAGCGTGTGCATCGCGCAGGAATGACGCAATACATGCGGCGTGACTCGTTTGCGCAGCAACGACGGCTGCTTCTTTGCTGCCGCGTTGACATGTTTGGCGAGACGGAATGCGAAGCCATCGCGGGTGATGGGCTGCCCGTTCGCGTTGAGAAATACCTCGGCGACCTCAGTCTCAGGACGGATGACAAGCCATGCGCGGAGTGCGAACTGGGTCTCTTTCCATAGCGGCAAGACCCGCTCGCGACGGCCTTTACCCATGATGTGGACCGTCGAGAGCGATCGATCCGGGAAATCGCGCAGTTGCAGCGACACGAGTTCCGATACCCGAAGCCCCGCTGCATAGGTCAAGTGCAGCATAGCGCGATCGCGCGTACCGAGCCGTGTCCGAGGATCGGGCGCGTCGAGTAATGCCTTGATCTCGGCCCGGTCGAGATAATCGATCAGCGTCTTGTCTGCCTTCTTGCTGGGGATCGATCGAACCCGAAGCGCCTGGTCAAGACACGCCGGAACCCGATACTCGATGTACCGGAAGAAGGATCTGATCGCAGCGAGCCTGCCATTGCGGGTCCGCACACAGCTGCCGCGCTCGACCTCGACATGGCCGAGAAAGGCCATGATCATGTCGGTGCCGAAATCCTCGATCTCGAGATCGGTCGGTCGACGCTTCAGCCGATCGGATGCGAACCGGACCAGCAGGACGAAGCAGTTGGCATAGGTCTTCACCGTATGCGGGCTTACGGCGCGTTCACGCGGCAGATGTTCGCGCAGGAAGGCTGTGAGATGGGGAGCAAGCGCCGTCATGCCGCTTCTCCCAGATACAGATCCTCGCTCGCGGCAGCGATGTCGCGCAGCAGCACTGGCGTGGCTTCGAGATACCAGTAGGTGTTGGCGACCGAGGTGTGACCGAGATAGACACTGAGCGCGGCCATGTGATGCGTCACGGCGTCCCGGTCCGGCGAGCAGGACTCGAGCGAGCGTACGGCGAAGGTATGCCGCAAATCGTGAAGCCGCATACCTGCAGTCCCGGTTGGTCCACGATATCCGAGCTGTCGCGCCAGCCTGACGAACACGACGTGGGCGCGGACCTTATGGGGTGCTCTTCCCCGGATCGTCACGAACAGATCGTTGCCCGTGGCACCGAGCCTTGCCCGGGTTGCGAGATAGGCCTCGAGAGCCTGACGGATTGATGGCTGCAAGGCGATTAGGCGCTGCTTGCCGAACTTGCCGTCGCGGACGATCAGACCGTCTTCGACCAGATCGTCGCACTGTAGTGCTAGAGCTTCGGAAATCCTCAGACCGGTCGCCGCCAGCAGACCGAACAGGTAATGATAGGTGAAGGGACTGATCATGCCCTTGGGCGGAAGATCGAGCGCCGCCTTCATGATCGCCCGGACCTGTTCCGGTTGGATGATGTGCGGCGTTGGTCGCGGACGCTTCCCCCGGCCAAACACACCGGCGGGCGGAACCTGGTTGGCTGGATCCTCGGCATGGGCAAACAAGCAGAAGTTGCGCACGAAAGTGAAGCCGGTCCGCGCGGTGTTCTGCGAAGTCGTCGCTCGGCACCAGTCGTAGATGCGGTCGATACGGGTGTGGCTGTCTCCGAAGCCAGTCGCGTAGGTGCCGAACTTGCGAAGCAGGCGCTCCTGCTCGAAAAATTTGCGACCGAGGCTGCGATGCAAAGCGACGTACCGCGAAATCTGTGCGTTTATCATGACAGGTCTCCGGGCCAGGGTTGTGCGATCTTCAAGAGCATCGGCAGATCGGTCTTGGCGTAAATGGCGGTGGTCTCGGGCGAGCTGTGGCGCAGGATGGTCCCGATGGACTCCAGGCCTGCACCAGAGCGCAGCATGTTGGTTGCAAGCGAATGCCGGAATATGTGCGATCCGGTCGGCAGACCTTCGATCCCGCCGCGCTCGAGTGTGCGTGCAACGATGCCGGCGATCTCGGCTGACGAACTGAATGGCCGGAACGGGGCTTGCGAACGCAAGAACAGGTGCGCTTCGATGGCCGTCGGGCGGGCCGCAGCAAGATATGCCAGGATCGCGTCGCCAACACCCTGTGGCAATGGCAAACGATCCGGTCGACGCGTCTTGCCCTTGACCTTCAGATGGCCGGATCGCCAATCGATATCGTCGAGACGCATATCCCGAATATCTCCTGCTCGCAGGCCAAGTCTGGCAAGCAGGAGAATGATCGCCTTATCCCGAACTTCCACCGGCCGACCTGTCGGGCAGGCTGCAATGATCCTCTCGATCGTTGCCGGGTCGATGTAGCGCGGCAATGCCGAAAGCCGGTATCTCCGTACGGAAGGCATTGCGTGCAGCAGCGCTGGGCGGCATTGGCCTCGGCCAATAAGAAACCGAAGATAGCTCCTCATGATCGTGGCGAGCAGCGAAGCCGATCCCGGGATCTCCTTGCTGCGACGCTCGAACGCATCTCGCAGAGTGGCAGCATCCCATTGTGCCGGCGCGCCGAGCATGGGCATCAGCCGCTCAATCTCTGCCCGGTATCGCCGGATCGTCTCGTCGGTCACGCCTCGATCCTGCCTGAGCCAACCGACATATGCCGCGACCTGCGGATCTTCGACCACCTTCACCGCGACCGGAGCGATGGCGCGCCGATCACGAAGAAACTCAACGAAGTGCCGTGTGCAACGCCGCCGTCGCTTCCTGCCGGAAGTGGTCAGCTTGCCGCGCTTGCGGAAAACCGGGCACCGACAATCGTGATCGGCATACTGTTTGGTGACCGTGTCATCGACATCGGTCCATGGACATCGCGATACCCGCAGCCAGGCCGCGAAGTGCTCCGCCTCTGAACGGTAGGCTTGCGCCACCCCCTTCGCGAGTTGGAGGCCATCGATCATATGCGAATAGTCAGCAAGATGACGCCCGAGATCGTAAATCCCATCGGCTACGTCGATGTAACCCTGGTCTTCGAGAAACCGGACAAAGCGCCTGACACGCGCCGCAAGATCGGCCTTGTAGGCTGTCGCTTGCGCTGAATACCTTGGGCACCGGCATCGATGCTGCTCAAAACGGCGCACGATGCGATCATCAACCGTCCCGAGCGCAATCCCGCGTAGTCCCAGCCAACACAGAAAATGGCGGATCGCTGCGCTGTACAGGACCGCACAGGCTGTTCCCTCTTCAACCGACAGAGAGGAGAGGAATGCACTGAATAGGGCGTTAGTACTGGGCGGCTCTCCAACCCTGCCTGGTGCAGGCTGAAACGACACAAATGATCTTGTTGGCATGGTGGTTCCTTCGACATGTTGAGGTCGAAGGACCGGTAATTATCTGGAGTAAAATCATGACGAACCGACGCAATCCCGCGCCTCCGACTGCGACGCTCGACATAAACTGCGACTGCAAAGAATACGTCTAATGTTGAGCTCAGCATTATACATATTCACGCGGCGACAGTTCGATATCGAGATGGGCGCGTTCGTCCGCCGAGAGGCTCGCGAGGCGCCGGTCGAGCATCGCTTCCGCCGTCGTGACCAGCTGGACGACCGCTTGACGGCCCTCTACGACATCCTTCTCGATCGCAGCGATTACGGTCGGCAATTTCATCGCGATCAGCAACTGGCCGAAGAAGCGTTGCTTCGCGCTCTCGAACCGGGAGAGCGCCGCGCCTTTGGCCTGTGCATTGAGCGCGCGACCGCTGATGCCATCGACGATGTTGGTGGCTGCCAGCACCTCGTCCAGATTCTGATGGATGAGCGCCCAGGCGTCGGCATAGGCATCATAGATCGCGATCTGCTCGGGCGTGAGCCGATGTTCGAGCGGGTCATATTCGACGCCAGCGAAGGTCAGCGCCCGTGCAGTGTAGAGGCCGAGCGCTTTCAGGTCGCGCGCGACGATCTCCATCGCCGCGATCCCGCCGCTGCCGAGCGCCGCCATGAACGCCTCTCGCGTGTCGAACGCCGAGCCCAGCCCCCACAGTCCGAGCCGACTCGTGTAGCAGAGGTTCGCAGGGTCGGTGGCGCCCGTCGCGCTGTTGTAGAGGACGCACGCGCGCGGCAGCAGGTTCTGGAGGCGGACACCGGCCAGACCTTGCTCGGATCCTTTCTGGGTGCCGTATTGGGTGTCCGTGCCCGCGGCATTGGCGAGCTCATGGGCCTCGTCGAAGGCGATGACGCCATCAAAGTCTTCTCCAAGCCAAGCGAGGATCTGCTGCAGGCGGGATTGGGCGTCGTCGCGTTGAGAGCGGAGAGTCGCGAAGGTCAGGAAAAGGATGCCGGTGTCCATCGTGATCGGCGTGCCGAACGGGAAGGCATCGAGCGGCTGGATGTCGATGGCCAGGCCGCCAAGCGCGGACCAGTCGCGGCGCGCATCTTCGACAAGGGCGCTGCTCTTCGAAATCCACACAGCCCGGCGCTGGCCCCGGCACCACCTATCGAGGATGCAGGCGGCGATCTGCTGGCCCTTGCCGACACCAGTCCCGTCGCCAACCATGAATCCCATGCGGTAAATGTGGCCGTCGGTGTCAGGCGTGAGCAGCGTGCCCGCGGGGTTAGGCAGATGCCGTCCCGGCAAGTCGCGGGCGAAGGCTTGCCCCGCATAGATCACGGTCTCGAGCTGGGCATCGGACAAGGCGGACACGGCGCGCGGCGGCAGCATGGGCCGATAGGTCGGGATCGGCGGCAGGATCGATGACATCGCCACCGACTCGACAAGTTGATCGGGATGCGGGTTCGCGTCGGCGAAGGCGAGGCGCGACAATTGCCAGGGTGCGTAGATGCCGATCTGGTCGCCGCCCGCCGGGGGTGTCTCCAGCACCTCATAAGCGAGGAGCTCGGGGTCACCCGCGATTGTCGGGACAAGCGGCGGCGCGATCGTCTTCATCGGTTCCACCCGCGAGAACAGGCCACCCTTGCGCGGAGGCGCAGAAGGCACCGGCGCGACAGGGAGCGGAAGCATGGCGGGTGTGGGAGGCGTCGGATCCCCGTCATCGAGCCGGGGCGGAACCTGCAGGACGAGTGGCAGCGCCTCAGCCAGATCGGCGGCGACATGGCACGCGGTTTCGCCAGTCCAGCCCTTGTCGAACACCAGCAACCGGATCGAGGTCGCGGTACCATGTTTGGCATAAGGCTGGCCGTGGATCGTGATCTCGAAGCGCGGGCGTACGACGGCGCTGACCGCCGCATAGCCCTTGGCCCCGGCGCCATCGCGGGCAAAAGCGGGCGACATCAGCGCGACACATCGCCCGCGGTGACCAAGACGCTGGAGCGCGGACCGCAGATGACGCGCGCCAGCGTGGCGATCGCGGCCGCGTGCCTCGCTGCGCGAGAAAGGCGGATTGATCAGCACGACCGTCGGCCTGTCCGCAGGGTCGAGCAGGTCGTGGATGAATTCGGCATCGTAGCGGGTCACCGGCTGGCCGAAGAGCGATGAGAGAATATCAGCCCGGAGCGGATCGCGCTCGTTGAGCAGCGACCGAGCACCTAGCTGGCGGGCATGAACCGCGAGCATCCCCGTCCCCGCCGAGGGTTCGAGCACGACGTCGGCCTGCGTGATCCGAGCCGCACAAGCCACGAGCCACGACAGCTGGAGCGGCGTGGAGAATTGCTGAAGATCGACCTGGCGCTCGCTGCGATAGCTCTGCGTGGGGAGGCCCCGCGACAGACGATCGCGAGCCGCCATGGCAGCGGCGGGATCATCATGGTCGATAAGGCCGGCGGCCGGGTCGAGCGCGAGTAAGGTCTGGGCGGCTTCGAGCGCTTCATAGGCATCGCGCATCGACCAGTCGCCCCCAGCGTCGGACCCGCCGACATGCGCGCGCATCAGCGATTTGAGACACTGGCGCGAAACGCTCGCCCCGGTGGAGAGCTGGTCGGCGAGGATCCTGGCGATATGGAAGAGCTGGCCCGCCTTGGCGCATGGGTTAGTAGCCGCGGCGCAGGCGGCGAGAAGCGGATAGGTCATGAAGGATACTCCTGCAGGCTGAGCGAGAGCCCATGGCCCTCCCCGACGCCGCCACCCCCTTCCCTCCACCTTGCGAAGGGGTTCGGGCGCGGCGGGGCGCGATCGGTCGAACCGGGGCCGCAGCAGGTGGCGCAGCCCCGATCCTCAGCGGTCAGGCGGCTTCCGGCAATTCGACGGGTTCCTCCCGGTCCTGCTCGACTTCCTCGCCCCGCTGCCCCGTTTCCGGCTCGGCGACCGGCTCGGGCTGGGCCGGATCGGCGGAAGCATCAGCAGCCGCGAACAGGCTCGCGTCTCCGGGATCTTCTGCCGCGAACCGCATCGGACCCGGCAGCCACGCGACCGCGCGCTCCTTGGCTTCGGCCTCGGCGATGATCTGCCCAGCGAACAGCTTCTCCGCCGACGCCGCGAGATCGAACTTGCGCGAGGCGGCGTAGCGGGACTTCAGCTCGAAGCCGCCAATGGCCTCGAACAGCCCCAGGATCGCCGGCTTGGTGATGCGATCGAAGAAGTTGCGCGCGGTCGGCCGCCACCAGGACTTCACGTCGATCCGCAGCTTGGCGCCGAGATGGTTGAGGAAGCCGCTGCCGGTCATGCCGTCGGGAACCGCGTGCAACGTCCGGGCGACCGCCCAGCCGAGCCACGCCGCGCGCGCGCCATCGTCGAGTGCGCAGAAGGCGTCGTAGCGCGCCTCGATCTCCTTGTGATCGAGCCAACTGCGGTCGAGCGCCTCGTCCAGCTTCGCCAAGGCCTGGGCGGCGGGCGTCTCGCTTTTGAAGCCGGACACCCGCGGCGAGGGCGCCTTGGCCCGGAGTTCGCTCGGCATCCCGCTCCAGCCCATGTGACAGGCATCATCGACCATGATGAAGGTGCCCAAGTCGAGCGCGAAGTGCGGGTCGCTGGCAACGTGCAGCGCAAGCAGCTCGGTCTTCATCATCGCCAGCTCGTCCTTGAGCTTCTGGCTGTACGTCTCGCTTTGGGGAGCGTCGGCGGGCTCGCCATCGGGATCCGATGCATCCGGGTCCGCGTCCTCGTCGCCATCCGCATCCTCGCCTTCATCGACCTCTTCCGGATCTTCCGATTCAGCGACGAAGAGCTGCTCGTAGAGGCGAGGCTCGCCGTCCGGGCCGATCAGCAGATAGGCGATCGCCGAGCTTTTCTGGTCGTCGGAGAGCGCCACGCCCGTATCAAGGATGCCGCCGATCTCTTCCTCAAGCGTCTCGATCCGTGCTTCCTGTTCCTCGGTGTAGCCGTCCGTTTCCTCGGCGACCTTTTCGATCTCGGCGAGCTCAGCCTCGATCTCCACCTTGCGGGCCTCGGCCTCGGGCGCGAGCGGCACCGGTTCGCCGTCGAGACGGGCCAGCTGGAAGGTCTCAGAATAGGGGATGCTGGTAGCGGACACGGTGCGAACCTCGGCAAAGCCCTCGCGCTCGCGAAGCGCGGCGGCCGATTTGGCGAGCGCCTCGTCGACCAGCTTGTCGACGATATCGCCATCCCGCCACAGCTCGGTCGACGCGTCGGTATAGAGATCGGCATCGATGGTGCCACCGGCGGCGAGATAGGCGTCGCGGCCCACCAGCATGGCCTTGGGATCGCCGCCCTTGTACGAGCCGCTCTCGACGGCGCGCCGGATCTCGTTGGCGTTATGCCGGTAATAGCCCTGCGACATCTGGGCGAACACCTTGGCCTGGCGGTCGGTGTCGCTGGTGTGGGCATAGGCGGTTGCGACGTCGATCGTGATCTCGCCGGTGCGCAGCGCGTCGAAGACGGGCTCGGCCAGGTCGGCGAGACGCAGACGACCGAGGACGAAGCGCTCGGTCTTGCCGAACCGCTTGGCGACATCGGCCGGGCTCTTCTTCTCGCGCTCGATGATCGCCTGGAAGCCGCGACACTCATCGGCGGGGTTCATCGCGAGGTTGAAATAATTCTCGGCCATGCTCATTTCGATCGCGTCGCGGGCATTCTTCACCGGCAGGACCGGCACCATGAAATCCTCGCCGAAAGTACCTTTCGCGATCAAATTGTGGATCCGCTCGAGCCGGCGGCCGCCGCCGAAGATGCTGAAATGGCCCTTCTTGCGCGGGACCGCGACGCCGATCAGGTTTTGAAGGACGATGCCGCTCTCGCCGATATTGGCTTCGAGTTCGGCGTCGGCATCCGCGTCGCTTTGGGTGCGGACATTGTGCGGCGACTTGGAGCAGTCGAGCGCACGGACGTAGATGATGTTCGGGTTCATCGGGTTCACTCCATCGGCGGAGCCGCCTGACCATCAGGCCGCTAACCGCACCCGATCCCCCACCCCCTTCCCCTCCATCAGGAGGACGCGATTCCAATCGTTCAGCCGGTACCAAGGCCAGATGGTTTCGATCGTTCGACCGACGCGGGCATAGGCGATCTGCGCCTGCTGCTCGGCGGTCCGTCCGGCGTGATCATTGTCCGGCAACAGGATGAGCCGTTCAACGCACTCGGGAATGGCGATGCGCGCGAGACGCTCGCTGCCAAGCGTGGCCCAGACCGGGATGCCGAGCAGCGTAGCGGCGGACTCCGCCGTCTCGACGCCCTCGGCGATCCCGAGGCAGTTTCCGGCGCGGTGGAGCCGGACCGCGCCGGATAGCGGCCGGCCAAGCGCGAGCTTTGGCTTCGACATGTCTGTCGCCACCCTGGGCTGACGTGGATCTAGGAAGATCCGTTGGACCGCGATTACCAGAGATCGTTCCTGGATGGCAGCGATCAGCGCCGGGCGGAAGCGAACGGCTCGCCCTCGACCCAGCGGCGTCCGAGGGTGGAAACGCAAAGCGTGCGACAGATTGAGGATTCCACGGCTGGCGAGATAGGCAGCCGCCGGCGTGCCCTCGACGGGTCGAGCCTCATTCCAAAGAGAGCGCGCCCGCTCGGCCATGACCATGTCGCGATCGGACGCCGCAGTCGAGCTGGCCGCAGCGCCGACCGGCACGTCGAAATTCAGCCGCCGGATAGCGCGCAGGATCTCCACGCCAGTGCATCCGGCGAAGCATTTGAATAGCAGGCTGCGGTCTCCGACACGCACCGAGAGGCTGGGCGTGCGATCGGCGTGCGCCGGACAGCGACACATCCCGCCATTTGGCCGCCAGATGCCGCCGAGACGCGTGACCAGGTCGGAAGCGGCGGCCTCAAGTTCGAGGTTCTGTGCGAATGCAGACATGTGATCGGTCCACCCTGCTGAAGAGAATATCCGACCGACTTACCCCCCTCCCTTCTTCGTCATGACGATTGACTGCGGCGCGGTGCGGCGCGCCGAGGTGCCCCCTTGGGTTGTCTTTGGATCGGCGCGTGGGCTGCGGCCCAGCGGGGGAAGAGGACAAAACTTACTGGAGGGTCGTGCCGGAACTCAGTGTGAGTGCGACGGCGTTGCGAATGATAAACCAGTCCGAAAACTGCTCCAGGTCTCCGGCGGCCATGGACTCGTCGATCCTGGCCTGAAGGAAGGCGCCCACCGCATCGCCATGCTGCGCGATCAGCTCGCGGGCGATCATGAAGGCCCTCGCGTCCTCGTCCCGATCCACGGCGAGGAGAATAGTATTGCCTGGCCATTGGCGCCATGTCCCAGACCAGAAATCAATTCGGAACCGGTACTAATCATTGGCCCCTCTTACCGGGGAGGGGTGCCGCAGGCATCGACTGGACTGTCTGCGAGAACCGAAAAATGCCAGGGGATGGTCGAAGCGGTGACCTCGGGAGCTGATGTCCCGCGCGTGCACATTGCCCGAAAGGAAACAAGCGGATGAATGATGGCCTCCCCATGCGCTGGGGATTCATTTTCCACTCGGTTCGCAACTACATGTCCGACTTGGCCGAGCAGTGGCACAGCGACGACATCTATCTCTGGAAGAACGAGCCGGGCCACGTCTCGATCGAATTCACGTTCGCGTCGCCGCATTTCAACCGTGCCCGCGACATGTACGATCTCACCGATCGGGCAACCGCACTGAAGGCGGTCCTCGACGGCGCGATGATGCTCGGGGTCGGTCCCCGGGTAAGCGCCTACGAACCCTTTGCGCTCGGCGAGATCGTCGATCTGAGGGATCACGTCAGACGGGACGGGCCAGGTTTCGGAAATGTGCTGGTCGAGCCATTCGATCCGCTATCGACCTTCCCGGCCGGCACCAAGATCATAACGCATGACCGTTACGACCCTGAGAATATGATCTTGCAGGCGCGGCAGGATCCGATCGCCCTGGGCGTGCTCAAGCATCTCGGCTACAACGGCCCCGACTACCGTACCCTCTATTCCCTCTTGGACTGGATGGAATCCGAGGGCTGGGACGAGAAACGGGTTGCCGCTGTCACTGGTCAGGATGCTGACGCGGTCAAAGCGTTCACGGGGACCGCTAACAACGCGACCATTCTCGGCCCGCTGGCGCGCCATGGCGAGAAACGCTGGCAGGTTCCAAAATCGATCATGACGCTCGGAGACGCGCAAGCGCTGATTCTCCCCGCGACGAAGGCGTTTCTCAGATCACGGGCTGAGAGCTTCGATGCGACGGGCGCCTGGCCCGTTTACGTCAGACCCTCGAAGAAGGCGCGCGCTGCAAAGGCGTAACGACTACCCAAAAGATCTTCTCCAGCGAGGATCGGCATCTCATCGAGGGAGCCGCCGGAGCGGGCGCCATCGTCGATCCAACAGGGTGCAGTCGGTACCAGACGCGCTGTCGACAATTCCCGACGCGAGCGATCGTCGTAGCGGGGCCCGTTACCGAGTGGTTGTCGTTGCGACGCGATGCTTGCTCGTCTCAGTGTGACCTTAGATCGGGTCAAGTAGCAGGCACGTTTGCCTGCATTCTTCAGCAGAAGATGCTTTCGGGAGAATTCATCCAAAATGAACAGATATTAGGCGCCACTGTTTGGGCGCAAGATGTTACAATAACTGACGCTGATTAAGCGGATTCTTGTCGCTCCAGTATGGAGTAGACAGATGGCAGACCAATTCGATTTCAATGGGATGATTAGCGGCTTCCTCCTCGCCAAAGACGAGGCTGATCTACATCATCATCTGGACCGCTGCGCGCACGAGCTCGGCTTTAGGAAATTTGCCATGGGTCACCATGTTGACCTGAGCGGCCCTCCACAAGATGCCATTCGCGTCACCAACTATGATCCCGCGTGGATCGAGCGATCGCTCGGTGATGGCTATTTTTTCTATGACCCTGTGCATCAAGCGAGCACGAAGACTGCGATGGGTTTTTTGTGGTCAGACATTCCTGATATGATCCGATTGTCCAAGGCCCAGAAGGCGGTTCTTGAAGCCGCGCGTCCTTATGGCCTGAGCGAAGGCTACACGATTCCGGTCCATGTCCCCGGCGAATATCGCGGCACCTGCTCGTTCGGTGCGGACTCGCTGGACGGTCTTCGGGCGAATGCGCTCCCCCTCGCAAACATGATCGGAACCTACGCGTTCGAGTGCGCGCGTCGAATCATGCGCTCGCGACGCGGCGGTTCCGACGGACCGCCGAATGTGCCCCAGCTGACTGACCGGCAGCGCGATTCCCTGGTGCTCGTCGCACGTGGCAAGGGCGACCCGGAGATCGGTGCGCTCCTGGGTATCGCCGCGACGACCGCGCATGGGCATGTCGAGAATGTCCGCCGCGCCTACGGAAATGCCCAGCGTCCGTTGCTGGTGGCACGCGCCCTGTTCGACGGGCAGATCACCTATTCGGAGGTGTTCGGACGCTGACAACCCTCTGATCAGTCTGTGGCGACCGTCGCGTTTATGAGCGAGCTGTCCTTCCGCTAAACAGCGGGAGAAGCTCAATGATCCAGTATTTCCCGGGGCATCGCGGTCCCGGCGCGTCGGCGGCGCTCGACAATATGCACCGTGATCGCAAGCGCGTCTTTGTCGACTTGCGGCGGTGGGAGGTGCCCGTGATCGACGGGCAGTTCGAAGTCGATCAGTTCGACAGCGAGCACGCCGTCTATCTGATCAGCGCCGGCGACGACGGGACGCACTATGGCTCGATCCGACTGCTGCCAACTGATCGGCCGCATATTCTCGGATCGCTCTTCCCGCACCTCTCCGACGGTCCAAGCCCGACCGGGCCTGACGTCTGGGAAATCACCCGCGGCTGTCTCTCACCCCGCCTTCGCGCTGCCGAGCGGCTTCGCGTTCGCAATCGGCTCACAACGGCGGCGGTGCAGTATGCCCTTCTCCATGGCATCTCGCGCTTTGTCTGCGTGGCGGATTCTGGATGGCTCTCCCAAATTCTGTCGCTTGGCTGGAACTGCGAGCCGCTGGGCGAGCCCCAGCTGATCGCCGGCGCTACCACCGGTGCGTTGCAGATCCACATTTCCGCCCGGACCATAGAGCAACTCCGCGAAGCCGGCAGCTATGCGCCCGTTCGTCTGCAGCTTGGCGGCGGCGCGATGCCGCTCGCGGCGTAAGGAGGCGGCGATGCTCATCGAGCCAATCTTCGGCCGGAGGAACGCCGACATCGCGCGCTGGGTGGAGGCTCTGTCCGCAGATGGGTACTGCATCATTCCTGATGCGGCCCCGCCGGCTGCGGTCGCCGCCCTGGCTGCCGACATGAACCCCGAGTTCGAAAGGACTCCGCACGCAACCGGACCATTTTACGGCGAATGGACAAAACGCTTTCATGGGTTGCTACGGCGCTCTTTGCACATGGACGGGTTCGTTCGGAACGAGCTCGTCCTGGGGATCGTCGAGAATATCCTCGGCCCCGCGTGCGACAGCATCCAGCTCAACCTGACACAGGCGATCGAGGTCCTCCCCGGCGGGCTGGTCCAACCTCCGCACCGCGACCAGGACATGTGGCCCGTCCGCACATCCGGTGTCGAATATCTGGTCAATGTGATGTGGCCGTTCACGCCGTATACGGCCGCCAATGGGGCGACGCGCGTCTGGCCTGGAAGCCATCTGCGGCAGGACGAGATCCTGATCGACCCGGCGGAAGCCGTCGCTGCCGAAATGGAGCCAGGGGCCGCCTTGCTGTTCCTCGGGTCTACGCTCCATGGCGGCGGCGCGAACCGGACCATGGCGTCGAGGCGCGGCATGATCGTCAGTTACAGCCTGGGCTGGCTGAAGCCGTACGAGTTGCCTTGGCTTGCCTACCCCCCGGAGGTCGCCCGCACCTTCCCTGCCCCTCTGGCCGAGCTGGCGGGGTACCGGGCGCACCGCCCCAACCTCGGGACCTTCGAGGGGCGCTGTCCATCGACCCTGCTGGGCGGACCACCGACCAGCGCGCTCGGGGCGGTCGATGCCCTGAGGCCCGATCAGGAGGCGCTGATCGAGCAGTTCCATGCCGGACTGTTGCCGGCCGGACTGCGCCTGTCCGGGGGAGTGTGAGCCGTGGTGAACGAGCTCCACGGCGTTGGTCCGACGCTAGACCGGCGCGCCATGGTTCGCTGGGCGGCTCGGGCGCACTGCCTGCTCGGCACTCGGTTCGGTGAAGATCTGTTCTCCATGCCGGCGCTGAACATGCTGTTCGACCTCTATGTCAGCGAGATCCGGCAACCGAGGTCGCTCAGCAACCTTTGCGCCGCATCAAAGGCCCCGGCGCGAACCGCGCTAAGAGTGATCAACCGACTGGTCGAGCGGGATCAGCTCATGCGGATTCCCGATCCGAGAGATCAGCGCCGCGTGAACGTAGATCTGTCGCCCAACGGCAGGCAGCAACTCGATGCATATTTCGATGCCTTGCTCGAGTTGCTGGCCGAAACCGAACTGAACAGCGATCCACCTTGAGTCCCGTTCAGCAACTCGTGCGACGCAAGACACGGCTCTGGATCAAAGACTTGCATCCGAAACGGAGTTAATACACATTTGCGATGCAGTTGGCAGCGAGGCTGGTCGCCGACTGCAGGGTAGCCCTGACCAATTATCTAGAAGCGCTGATCCATGGTGGTTTGGCGCGCGCTTTGGACCAACTACGCCAGCCCGTCTGGATGGATCCACTGTGCCCTTTTTACCGACAATCCATAGTGACGCCGCTCGCCCGGCGCTGCTGAATAACCTTGTTTGACGAAACGGGGCGACCGGGAGATGGCGCAGACAAACGCTCCCCCGAGCCGGAAGGAATCGATCGCGTGCAGCTCGAGGCGGTTTACCGCACGGAGGCCCCTCGCCTCAGACGCCTCCTCGGTCGCAAGGTCTGGATAGAGGATGAGCGAGACGACCTCGTCCAGGAGGCATTCGCGCGCCTTGCCTCGGCGAGGTCGGGCGCCGCGTCGCAGAACCCTGGCGCGTACCTTCACGGGATCGTCCGCCATCTGTTGGCGGACCGTGTCCGGAAGTGGGCGCGAGCGCGAAGTATCCGGCGTATGCTCGAGACTGCGCCTGGTCCGGAGGCGCTCTCTCCCGAGACGGCTGCCGAAATAAATCAGATGCGAGAGCGATATCGCGCCGCGGTCGACACTCTGCCACCGAGGACACATGAGGTGTATATGCTGCATCGTGCAGAGGAACTGGAATATAAGTTGATCGCCGAACTGCTCGGCATCAGCATCCGCACAGTGGAATGGCATATGGCTCAGGCACTCATCCGGATCAGCAAGAGCTTTGACGCCGATGGATGACAAGCACGTGCCGAGCGAGGCTCCCCGGCAGGATCAGTTACTTGAGGAAGGCTCCTTCTGGTTCGCGCGGATGCGCGGTCCGGACGCCGAAATGCACCGCGCGCAATTCGATGCCTGGCTCGCGCGCGGAGCGGCACATCTTGGTGCCTATAATCGCGCCGGCGAGATTTTCGCATTGGGCAAATTCCTGGCGGAGTCGCCCAACGCCGAAGCCAGCGAGGCACGTGCGTCGGCTTACGGCGGGTCGTCATGGTGGAAAGGCTTCGTGTGGCTGGCGCTGGTGGTCGTCACCGTCGGCACCGGAGCCTGGATCAAGCGCGACGCGCTAATCGACGCGTTCGGATACGCACCCGAGATCGCCGCGGAGCAAGCACCTACACTCCGCCCCGGCATCGCGCTGGCGACGCGGGTCGGAGAACGTCGCAGTTTCACCTTGGCCGATGGATCGAAGGTGACGCTTGATCCGGACAGCCAGCTCCTGGCAGCCTTAGGGACCGAGCGACGCGAGCTAAGCCTCAAGCGCGGCCGGGCCCGGTTCGATGTGGCTCACGAGTCCCGTCCGTTCGTCGTCTTCGCTGGCGGCGGCAGCGTAACGGCGCGAGGCACGATCTTCGATGTGATCGTCGGCAAGAGCGATGCCGTGACAGTGCGCCTGCTTCGGGGCGCGGTCGACGTCGTTCGACCGGCGACCTCCCGCGACGCCAAGCCCGCGGTGGCCCGTCTGGCACCCGGGGAAGAGTTCAGTTTCGGAGAAACCGGCGTGCCTGATCTTGGCGCGTCAACGAAGACTTCCGGCGCGACGGCACCCGAGCCAGCACCGGCCGCTCTCGCGGCCAGGGAGTACAGCATGGCACCATTGTCCGCTGTGATCGCCGAGACCAACAAGGGATCGGGGTTGCTGATCAGGGCTGCCGACCCTGCCATCGGCGCCCTAAAGGTATCCGGGCGTTTCCGGATCGATGACCCCGAGCGCGTCGCAGAGCGCCTGGCAACCTTGTTCGATCTGGAGATCGATCGGAGCCACAGTGATGAAATTGTGCTCCGGTCTCAATGACAATCGGGTGAAAGATATTGTAGGGACGACCCCGTAGTTCGCGCCCTTGCGGCGATATCCCCCTCAAACCCTCGCCAAAATGGCGAGATCGAGAAGGGGGAAAATCATGGGATTTGTGCGGGACGGGGTTCGAATTCGACTGCTTGCTGCTGCGGCGATCACTGCATTGGCGATCGCCACGCCGGTCAGAGCACAGGAAGGTCAACGACGTGAATATAACGTCGAGGCCCAGAACCTTGGTGACGCGCTACGGACTGTAAGTCGCCTCTCGGGTCGTGAGGTCATCTTCACCGCGGAGGCGGTCGAGGGCAAAAATGCCCCTCGCCTCCGCGGAACTTACACGCCGGACGACGCAGTGCGTGCATTGCTCGAGGGCAGCGGCCTGACGGCGGAATTCCGGAAGGATGTTGTCCTCATCCGGGGGCGATCGGAGGCGCCGGGCGAGGTAGCGAACGACCCGGCAGCACAGAGCGAGATCCTTGTTACAGGGTCGCGCATCCGCGGCGCGCAGTCGGCCTCGCCGGTCATCTCGATCTCGCGAGACGAAATCGAGTCTGCAGGCCAGCGAAATATCACGGATGTTCTGGCCGCGATTCCACAGAATTTCACTGGCGGTCAGAATCCGGGTGTCGGTCAGGGTGTCGGAGGTAGCAACAACACAAGTTCTGCGACCAGTTTCAATTTACGTGGCGCTGGACCGGACGCGACTCTCACGCTCCTCAACGGACACCGGATAGCCTATAACGCACAATACCAAGCGATCGACGTCTCTTCGATCCCTTTCAGTGCGATCGAACGGATCGAGATTGTCCCCGATGGATCCTCCGCGCTTTATGGCTCTGATGCTGTAGCGGGCGTTGCCAATGTCATTCTGAGACCGGACTATGATGGCCTTCTCACCGACGTGAAGCTGAGTGGGTCGACAGACGGCGGTGCCGAGACCCAGCAATATGGCGTTCTCGCGGGAGCCACCTGGGCCTCCGGGGGTTTCATGGTCGCGTATGAGTTCGAACGCAGCACGGCGATTTATGGCCGCGACCGGAGTTACGCCAAAGCGCCCTCTCCGGGACTGACGCTCTATCCCTCTCTCAAGCATCATAATGCTGCGGTAAGCGGCCACCTCAGTATCACGAGCAATCTGAATTTTCGCGTTGATGGCCTTTATAACAAGCGCTGGAGCGATCGATATTCGCCGGTAGATAGCCGAGCAGACTATCTGCTAAACGGCATCCACATTGCGACAGACACCGAAGCCTTCGCGATTGCTCCGAGCCTCGAGCTTAAAATGCCAAACCGTTGGCAAGCGACCCTGTCGGGCAGCTACGCGCAGGACCATAGCCGTTTCAACCAAGAACAGTTTCTGAACGGTAGCCTTAGAGCTGGCACTTACATCTGCTATTGCAACACCGCGGGCACGGTTGAGATCAACGCTGATGGCCCGCTCTTCACATTACCCGGGGGCGACGCGAAAGTTGCGATCGGAGCAGGCTATCGAGCCAACCATTTCCAAGAAACACGGCAAAAGATCCACGCCTCGCAGGAAATTTCGTATGGCTTTGGGGAGCTCAGTCTTCCGCTGATCGCTCCGGACGTCGGCATACCGCTGGTGCGGCGCCTTACTGTCACGGCCGCCGTTCGCTTCGAGAAACCGTCGCAAGGCGACGGTGTTGCAACGCCAAAGCTTGGATTGGTCTACTCGCCAACGTCGGGTTTTGAGGTGCGCGGTACATGGGGACGGTCATTCCGAACGCCAACACTGTTCCAGCAGTATCAGTCCAAGGTCGTCGCCTTGTTCACGGCAGCGAGCCGAGGAGGATCCAACTATCCGTCTGGATCAACGGTCCTGCTTCTCCAAGGTGGGAGCCCCGACCTGAAACCTGAGAAAGCGTCGACCTGGTCGACGTCCGTCGCGCTCGATCCGTCTTGGCTTCCCGGGCTTCACCTAGAGGCCACCTACTTTGATATCGATTACTCCAGCCGGATCGTCGCGCCAGTCGGACAGGCCGCGAGAGCGTTGTCAAATCCCGCCTATGCAGATCTGATTACCTTCAGTCCCAGCGCGTCGGATATCGCGGACGTGCTGGCGGGCGGCACACCCGTAAATACGACGCCGACGCCGTTCGATCCCTCGAAGGTCGTTGCGATCATTCACAACCAAAATTTGAACGTTGCGAGTCAGACCCTTAGCGGCGTCGATGTTAGCGGGACGTACCGCTTCTCTTTAGCTGACGACAGTACGGTGACGCTTTCGCTGGCAGGGAGCTACTTAGACAGCAAAAGAAGGCTAAGCGCCCTACAGCCCGAGCTGCCTCTGGCCGGGGTGGTCTTCAACCCACCGCATCTTCGAGCCAGAGCCGGCGCGGTCTGGCGGGCCGGGCCATCTACCCTTGCGGCATACGCAAATTACATTTCGGGCGTCGAAGATACGAGGGTCGTTCCTACCAATCGGGTCGAGGGCATGACGACGGTCGATATCTCGGGTCGCCATTCCTTCACCCGCGGCCCGCGTCTTCTGAGAGGCCTCACCGTCTCCGTCACCATTCAGAACCTGTTTAACGTCAAGCCGGACACGATTGTGCAGCAATCGCTTGTCGCGGAGAGCCCGTACGACTCCACGAATTACTCCCCTTTGGGCCGGGTCGTCGCTTTCAGTCTATCCAAGTCCTGGTAAGCGCGATGCCAACGAAGAGTTGCGCCATGCGCAGACGGACTTTATCCTCGGTAGGTCGCCTGCGGGCGGTGGCAGTGGCCGGTCTCATCGCCTGTGGCGCGGTCGGAGCGCCGGAAGTTGCCGCCCAGAGTGGTAACGCGCCGACGCTGACAGATATCGTTGAGGCACGTTCGATCGACAGTCTTGTCCTCTCGCCGGACGGACAGCGGCTAGCCTTTCGTGTGATCGAGCGTTCCGTCGCCCGGAATAGCACGACAGCGCAATGGTACTGGGTCCCCATGGGAGAGCCGGCTGCTCCGGTGGCGCTCGGTTCTCCCACCGAACCTATGTGGGTACCCCTGTTCGATTTCATCGAGAATGGTGACGCGCAGTGGGATCCTGGGTCTACGACGCTGTATGTGAGGCAGGCGGGACGCCATGGCATACAAGTCCACCGGCTCGGGCCCCAAGGCGCCGATCGAACCGTCACCGAAGATCCGGCCGACGTAGTCAGCTTCTCCATCTCGGACGATGGAAAGACCATCTCCTACAAGACACGCAACACGCGAGAGGCCATTGCGAACGCCGCCATTCTTGAACAAAGAATGGGCATTCATCTCGACCGGACACTGGTCACCGACGGCCTTCCGCTGATCAACAACTTCCGCATAGGCGGCTCCATGGCCTCTTTGCGGAGAAGCGGTCCGTCAGAAGTGCTGCCCGGCCACTCCGGCGCACTTGCGACCAAATCGGTTGCGATCCCGGGCCGTGATCCTGTCCAAGACCGACCCGCCAAAGCGTCCGTCGACCAAAGGTCAGTTTACACGAGCCTGAGTGCGGAGACGGGCCTCGGTTTCAAGTTGGCTTCTCAACGGACTGCCGTTTCACTCGAAACAGTCGGGGCGATGTCCAAGCTCCTGCCCGTTCCCAAATACGAGCTCACGGCTACCTCCGAGGCCGGAGTCAAAAGCCCCTGCCGCGAAGTGTTCTGCGTCGGATTTTCTTACGCCCTCCGACAGGTCGTCCCAAACGAATCGAACGGCGAGATAGTTGTGCTTTATGAGGCTGACGAGGCCGGTCGTTCCGTTCTCTACGGCTGGAACCCTCTCACCGGCCGCAGTCGGACGATCTACGATCACCGAACGGCGCTGGACGGTGGATCTTCGTACGCTGGATCTCCGTGCCGTCGAAGCGGCAGATACCTGGCTTGTGTCGAGGCGGGTCCAACCCAGCCGCCCGAACTGGTGCGCATCGACATGGAAACCGGCGAGCGCGTGACGCTTTCCGATCCAAATCGATCGCTGGCACGCAAGGCTTTTGCCGCCGCGGAGTTGCTCTCCTGGACAGATGAAAGTGGAAGGCCTGCCAATGGAGTGCTCATGCGCCCGAAAGGTGCCTCGACACGGCATCCTCTGGTCATAACAACCTATCGTTGCCGCGGCTTCCTGCAGGGGGGAACGGGAAGCGTGGTTCCCGAGCATATCCTTGTGCAGCGAGGGATAGCTACGCTCTGCGTTAACACGCGAAGCGAGAATATTGCCGAGCGTGGTCCGGACGGGCACGAAATCCTCCTTGGGGTCCACAAGGCTTCCATCGAGTCCTATCGCTCTGCCATCAATCTTCTGTCGAGGTCCGGCGTCATAGACCCAGCTAAGGTCGGAATCTCAGGACATAGCTACAGCAGCAATGTTGTCGCCTATGCTCTGAGCAACACCAATCTCTTTGCGGCGGCGACACTGGGCACCGGCGTTACGATCGACCCTAACACCTATTATCTTACCGCGCCCGTGCCCGACAGCTGGCGGAAATCTGTACTGCGTTCGATGGCGCTGCCGGAGCCAACAAAGGACACGTCGAAGGTCTGGAACCATATCTCCCCGTCCCTAAACGCAGGCAAGATCACCGCGCCGGTGCTCTTCCTGCCACCGGAAAACGAGTATCTTTTCGGGTTACAGCTCTACACCTCGCTGCGCGATGCGGGCGGAATTGCTGACATGTACATCTTCCCGGGCGAAGGTCACTCCGCCGGGCGTGAACCCATGCATCGCTACTGGCGGTATCGGCGCGCACTCGATTGGTTCGCCTTCTGGCTCACTCAGCGGGAATACGCTTCCCCGGACACGGTCGATCAGTATCGCGGATGGAGGGAGTTGCGGGAGGCTCGGAATGTTACAGGCCACCTGTCGACCCAGTCGCCTGAGAAGGGGGTCTCGACCAGGATCCAGCCCAGACCTCCACATCAACCAGACTCATGATGCGCCTAATCTTCCCGGTCATTTCCGCTCGGGGATCGTCAATCGCGCGAACAACCGCATCGCGATCGATAATGTCTTGTCGCGCAAGCAGCCCATCGGCCAACAACTCTCTAATAAAGCGGCGGTTCGCTGCAAAGAGCTCGTAGAGGAAACTGCCAGGGCTCCCCTTCAATTGTCGTGTTATCAGCTCCGGGGGCAACCGATCGGCGAAGGCACCGCGAGCTGGCGCACGGTTGATTCCGCCAGAGCACCAAAGCCAGGTCGGGATACGCAGACAAAGCTCGATGATTGGCTGCGACATCAGCGGCGCTAGGTTCGGATAACTCAGCTCGCGCTCGAAACCCTCGAGATGATTCTGGATACCGATTATCTGGGCGATATGAGCGGCTTTGCCTGGGAGGGTGCCTGGTGGGCAAAACAGGTGGGGATGCGAGCCGACGCTTTCGCCCGCGTCAATGCAATTGCCCGTCAGGAAGGTCTGATCACGCGGCCACCGGAATTGCGCATCCCGAAACCACGCCCGACGGAACCCCAGTGCAAGAAGCAATGGCACGCCATGATCGGAGAGACGGCTAATGTCGCGAGCGCTCTGCCACAGACCTTTGATTGAGCTTCCCCTCAGAAGACGATCCGCGAGCGGCGCCACCGATTGGAGAGCGCAAAAGACGTTGTCGCCGCCGGCTCCGGAAAAGAACGCATCGGCCCCGGTCCGGCGAGCCAGGTCGATGAATTTGCGGTTCCCCGCCTGAGCGAACGCGCGCGCCACGGGACGCGGGAGGTGAGCCGCTGCCGACACACTGAGGTCGACTTCCCCAATGTCCTCGATAGACTCCGTGAGTGTTGCTTCGAATGCGCCCGCCACTAGTCGAGCATATGTTCGTTCATCGCCGCTTGGATCCTTGGTGGCCAGTGTCAGGCAACTCAAAGGTACGCCGGCGCTGTGCACGCACGCAGCGACAATCGATGAGTCCAGCCCTCCCGACACGCCGATCGCAATGTGTCGAAACTCCCTAGCCCACTCGGCGACGCACATCTCGACAGTGCGGCGCAGCTCCTGCCGAGCAACACGCGCGTCACAGATTTCGGAGCTTCGCGGGGTAAAATCCCAAGGGTTCCACGCCTGCTTCAGCTCGATTCCCTGCGGCCCTGCAACAAGGGCCTCTCCCCCGAGCAGCTCGGTCACGCCGATCAGCGATGTCCGGGCAGAGCGATGATGATCAGCTAACAGGTGGGCGCTGATGGCCACCCAATCGACCTGGGGGGAAAGAAACCCAGACCTGATGAGAAGCTCGATATCCGATGCGACGACGACGACGCCTTTTCCCAACACATAGTAGCAAGGCAGGAATCCAGATGGGTCGCGGAGGATCGTTAGTGTCTTGCCGGCGGGATCGGACAGGAAGGCAACGTAACCGCCCCAATAGCGCGACAGCAAATTTTCGACGGGGTCATGGGATGGATCGTGGTCCGGTGGTCCAACTTGCTGGACCGCGCCCCGCCTGCCGTCGCGTCGGAAAAGAGTTCCAACGACAAAGCCTTTGCCGCGCTCGAACGTAATGGTCTGGCAATTCGCCAAGAAGAAGCACGCATCGCCGACGAAACCAATTTCAGCCAGTTCTGGGCATTTGGCGGCGACAGCGGCGCACAGCGATCGATCCAGCGCCGGTGCTCCGGACGAGGCTATCAGGGCCAGATAGCGTTTCCGCATCAGATGACCATGATAGGTGTGAAGAGTCTGACATGTTCCAGACGATCGCTCAAAATTGCGCCGCGTTGTTGCACCCAGCAGTGGGCGACAAATGGTCGGACAGCGACGCCGAAAACGAGGTCAGCGGAAACTCCTCGGCTGAGCAGGCGGTCCATGATTGCCAAGGAATAGGGCAGGCAGCGATTGTGCGAGGCGACGACCTTGCCGAGCGCCCGGAACGCCATTGCGGTTGCGGCGCGCACCTCAGATCCATCGGGCCTGCATGAGGACGCAAGCGCACGCTTCCTATCTTCAATAGTGGTCAGAATGGTCGAAAGGTTTGACACTCGAAGGCCGCGTGTGGCGCGGAACAGCGACGCCGCGGCGTTGGCTCTGCCCCATACGCTCGTCGGTTCGTCGCGGTCCCACAGACTCGCGCTGGGGGGGGCATCGTAGCTGCATGCAGCAATAGGTGCTCCCAATCGATCGTGTTGGATTATCCCGGCGTCGATCAGTTCGGTTGTGCTGCTGGATGCGTGATTAGGCACGGACCCGCAGAGAAGACCAAGGAATGATGCCTCCTTTTCGCCAGCGAGAGCGAAGTAGCGGTCCCTGTTCCGGTCGAGGAAGATGGGCCGGTCTCCCGCAATACAGAAGTACACCCCTGCCCTCAGCGTATAATCCATTGGTCATCCACCCTGGAAGAAGCGGCGCGCGGGCACCCCGCGCCCCGCCAAGTAAGGCAGTCAGTCGGCAGCGAGGCCGGTGCCGAGGAATCCGCCCTGCGAGTCGATTTCGGGCTGGACGGCCCCCTTCGTCTCGCCGCTCACGGCGCCGAGTTCGATCACGTCGTTCTGCTGTTCGTCATTGCGATGCATGACACGCTCCTCTTGATCCGCCGCGACTATTCACGGCAATCCAAAGTTAGCGCGGCCGGGATTACTCCGGACCCATAGATATCTGGACAATCTGGCGTGATATCCGAGCAGTTTGGCTTTGCCAGGACCGACCGTTGCCCCGGCCCCGCCGGAAAGCGCTTAAATCTGCGACTTAACCGCTTGAAGAGTGATCGGCCTGATCATGGATAACGTCTTGTTGATGGACGATTCTCCGCTCGTGATAGCTCTCTATGCGTCGATGGATGCTCTTATGGACATCAACAACTTCCGAATTCATCATCGTGCGGAGCTCTTTGGCGGCATCGGCGACGTTTGCGGCGCCATCGACTCGCGGATAGAATAGCCTCTCGTTGATCTGCCCTATCGTCGCAGCTGCCTCCGGATTCCCGGTTGCCGCCGCAAGTGCCAGGAATATCGATCCGGTCAGCTTGGCGATATCAACCGGCGTATCCCCGATTTCGTCTGGTGAAAACTGGGCCAAGGTCTGACTGAGGACAGACCTCTTTATTCGCTGGGTCAGGCATAATAGCAGATGCGCATTCCAGGCGTAGAGGTGTATCAATTCCTGCGGCGTCGCGAGGGCCACCCGGAAGCCGCCAGCGCTGTCGGGCTCTACCAGGCGCTCTCCCATGAGACGACATGCCGCCTCCCGGACGGGCGTTTTGCTCGATCCGTGACGGTCCGCGATATCCGAGATGTCGAGCCTCTCGCCCGCATGATAGCGGCCGGCCAGATATTCCGCCTTCAAGGCCCGATAGACGCGCTCCTGAGTAATCGGGTCGAGCGCCGCCATCAGCTGGCTCCGGCCGCCATCGACGGCGAGCGCCACCTGGGTGTGAGCGCATTGGTCAGCTGACTCAGATTCCGCTCTGCGATGACCTCGATGCAGAGGCGCTCGAGATCACAGAGGTCGCCGCCACCGAGTTGCTTTGGAAAGCACATACGCTGGCCTGCGAACAACAGGGGTATGAGAATGTGGCCTGACGAAAGACCGAGTTGGTATGTGCAGCGCAAATGGTCGTCGAGCTTGGACTTGGGATTCCCGGACTCGATCTCCCGCAGCCAGCGCACTCCCATGCCGAGATCGCGCGCCAGTTCGCGTTGTGTTATGCCAACCCTCTTTCGTGCTTCCTCGATCTGCCGTCCGGACTGTTCCTTGACGTACGAAAGCGGTCCTTCAGCAACGGAAGCCGCGCATTCTAGCGACATTTCCGCGTCTCCTTATACGGGAGATACCGCCCGCCAAGGCCATTCCGACGAACCAAAGCTAGGTGTGCATACCACCAGTGTCAAACGGAACTGCGTGCCAATTTGGCCAAGCTTTTGCTTGTAGGTAACTGAAACTGGGCGGCAATTCCGAGCATCGCCGTCTCCTCCCTCCGCCGCATATTGGGCGATGCCTCTGGAAGCCCGCCGGCTCGCGCGATAGAGCCAGCGTCGTCACCATCTCGAACCGGCGTACTTTCCGAGCCGGGACGATCGTGATGCGTTACGCCCCACTCTGCGAGATTATCGCCAGCAGCATCGACCTCTTCTGACCCCATTTTAGGGAGGTGCACCGGCGCCGTGCCTCCTTATCATTCGCTCTCGATCGGGGCGGGCGCAGCAAGCGGCGCCAGCGCAGTATAATAGACCCACGCCCGCGCGAGCTGCATCGAGAGTGGGTCACGGAATACGATCTTTTGCCATCGGCCGCGCATCTGCTCGATCGCAAGCTCCGTCCCCTTTGGGGCCTTCAGCACGATCGCGGCGTCACCGGCGGGCTCGCTTCGAAATGTCGCATCCCGCGTCAAATATGCCCTTGGCAGCCCAGCCAGGAACGCTTCCTCCGATTGCGCCGCCGCCTCATGATATTGGCGCTGTTCAGCCTGCGACCTGTCGAATTTTTCGTTCAACTCACTGAAAGCCGCTTTCTCCTGCGGCCCCATCGTTTTCTCCTGCGGGATCAGCGCGTAGGCGCCAAGAAGTGTCAGGATGAAGCTGACGAACCCGACCAGCCCCATGCGCTGAAGCTCGGGAACGGTATTAGGACCAAGTCCCTGGAAAAAGCTTGTTACGAGGTCGAATAGCGAGCCTTGAAGGCGAGTGCTCTCCTCGTCCGTCTCGGCCGTGGCGATAGCTTCCGCAACGCGCTGCATCTCGATAACCGTGCGCGCGGCGAAGGCAGTCATCGTTTCGCGGACATCGTCGCTCGCGCGCAATGTCATCGTGTCGATCACCAGCATTCGCTCGGCGATCGCGCTGAACGTTGCGAACCGCGGCAGCGCCTCGGCAATCATGCGCCTGTAACTGTCGCCGGCGCTCGCCGCCGCAATCGCCGACGCCACCAGCGACTTGTTCGCGTCAAACGCCCGCACCGTGTCGAGCAGCGATGTCCCTAAATGACGTTGTTGCTCGACCAAGCCTCGATTCTGGTCGGCAATCTTGCGCGCAGTCTCACTCACTGACAGCGCCCAGGCGTTCGTCGCGAGACTCTCGAAGGCCTTCTCGCTCGATCGCTCGCGCTCGAGTGTGTCGAGAATCCCGCGATAGGGAGCGGCGAAATCAACGCCGCGCATCAATTCCCTGGCCTTTGTCGCCTGAGTGACCGCGTCGATGATCGTGCTGCCGCCAAGCGCGTGACGATAGAGCTCCGCGCGTCGACGTTCTTCACGCATAAAGCGGTCGGCGGCGCTCTCGGGAAGTCCGAAGGGATTGTTCATCATGACCCTTTTTGTCAGATAGACACGACCTGCGCGACCAACATTTGGCCAACCACCGGCAACCGCGAAGGGGTCGATCGACGCACCTCGGCGCGATCGAGCTTCGCACCGTCCAGTCCGTCAGCCCGCCTTGCCACCGTGCGCTGAATGGCTGGCGGGCAGTTTAGCGCGCTCGAACGCGGCCAGCAGCGCAGCGTGGTCCGCCTGGGCCATTTGCTGGAGCGCCAGGATGTAAATGATGCCCAGAGACGGTGGCTCTCCATCCGGCATCGCTGATTGCGTTCTAGCCGCGATCCGCGATGCAACATCCCAAAGGCGGTGCGGTGCCCCGACATGATGTTCCTCGGTGCCGCTAAGCGGTGAAGCCCGCAGCGCGACCAATGCCTCGACGATCGCCTTCACCGGAATTGTGTCGAGATGGTTCACCGCGACATGGAGCGTGGTCCCCCAGGCGATCAGGGACCGCGTGGTCCGGATCAGATGGCAGTGCGAGTCGATAAGCACGTCCATCCCTGCCGGCGACAACCGGAGTTTGAAGGTTCTCGTTGCCCTGCCCATTCGCCAGCTACCTCCTTCCCGATAGCAATTTTCGCCGATTAGAGAGCGGAAACGGGCGGCTCCCTACTCCGGCGCTTATCGAAGCGGCAATGAAGTGCCGCTCGGGATCGTTTTACGTCCTTCCGATCATTTGATGGTTTCGATCCTCCAAATCATGGACTTACAAGCTTTCTTTCGCCGCTTCGGCACTTCAGTGCCCTGCCTATTGCGAGCATTTCACGACAGCTTCATTGCTCGCTTCGCACCAGATCGGTGGTCACCAGCGAAGCCCGGTACGGCCCGCAGCCAGACGATCGGCACCTGAAAACCTGAACTGAAGCGCGGTTTCGCGCCACGAGGAGACACGTCTCATGACGAACGCACGCCCCTTGTCCGGGCTCGGTGTGATCCTGGCGATCACCCTGGCTACGACCGGCGCCCATGCACAGCAATATCGGCCCGACGCCGAGGGCTATCCCTGCACCGCCAGGGATCGCCTGACGATCATCCAGGACGATCAGGGCTATTCGATCCGCAGCCAGCCTGTCGCGGCTCAGGTGACGAAAGAGGCGTCGGCGACCGGGATCGCGATCGGGAAGGCACTACGCCTCGACGCCAAGATCTTCGGTCTTGTCGACCAGGCTAAAGCGGAGGCGTCCCATGCGCCGCGCCGCTGAACTGCTCTCCGCCGCGCTGCTGTTCACCGGCACCCCAGCCCTCTCGCAGGAAGCGCCGGAGGGTCCCCAGTCGGAACCGCTAACCCTCGCGGCTGCGGAGGCTCAACAGCAGCTGCGCCAGACCTTCACCAACCTCAGTTTCGAGGATTTCGGACCGGCGCCCGTGAAGGGTCCTCTCTACCAGGCAACAGCCGGCGGCCGCATCATCTATTTCGCTCCGGAAAGCGGGCATCTCGTGTTCGCGGCCGTCTACGACAAGAACGGCCTCAACGTTACCGCGATGGCGCAGGACGAAAGTGCCAGAAAGCGGGTCGGCGCCATTGATCCAGCCGGGGCGCTCGTTATCGGCCCGGCGGGCGCGCCGCAGGTCATCGAGTTCACCGATCCCGACTGCCCCTATTGCCATGCCCTTGACCGGTTCTGGGCGGCAAAGTCCGCGGAGGGCAAGGTCGTCCAGCGGCTGATCTATTTCGTGAGCGGGATCCATCCGGAAGCCGCCGCCAAAGCCGAACATATCCTGTGTTCGGCGGACAAGGTCGCGGCCTTCAAGGCGATCTATGCGGGCGCCCGACCGACCACGTTGCTCAAATGCGAAGCCGGGCGCGAGAAAGTCGCCAAGGACGCGATGACCGTCAGGAAGATGGGCGTGTCGGGGACCCCGACGCTGTTCGTCGATGGCAAGCTGATCTCCGGATTCCAGCAGGCCGAGCTCGAGGCGTTCCTCGAGCAGAAGCAGGGGCAAGCCAATGGCCACCCGTGATCCACGAGCCGTGACCGCGCGCGAGCGTGCTCCACTCAATCTGGCGGGCCTCATCCGCGCCCCGCGCCAGCGCTCAGCCGAGCGCGCGCCGGGCTACGAGAGGGCCGGGATGCCGGCGGTCGCGCTCCTCCGGAGCCGTCCAGCGTCGCCGTCGGCCGACAACGATTCCCATCGGTGCCGGCAGGCATGTGTTTGGACGGCTCCGCACCCAAGGAGACCATCAATGCTCAAGATGCTTCGGGGCCGGACGTTCCGCACGATCGACGCGGCCGTCCTGATCCTGCTCGCCGCACTCGCGGGGACGACCATGGCCCACGCCTTCACCGCTCCCGCGGCGGGCGATCTCGGTTACGATATCTACGACATTGTCGTGAACCAGGGCGTCAAGGGCCCGCTCGGTTTCGTCGCGGGCGTCGCCGCCTTCCTGTTCGGCGTCAGTCGCCTGTTCAGCAACATCATGATCGGCATTCCGACGATCGTGGCTGCCGTCTGCCTGATCAAGGCGGACAGCATCCTCCAGACCTTCGGCATGGTGATCTGACGCATCGGCGTGCGGGCCGGCGCGACCGGTCCAGCACGCCTTCCGGGACGGGGGGTGATGGTCATCCCCCGGAAGTCACGCTGACGGCGTGATGAAGCAAGGGAGAAGGGCGTTGGACGAACGTCTTCCACAGTTCCTGCATCGGCCGGTCCAGATCCTCTGGTTCGATAGCCAGGAATTCATCGTGGTCATGTCGACCATCTTCGTCGCCGTCATCGTCGGCGGAATGATCGGCTGGGCGCTCCTCGGTGTCCTTCTCCTCTTCATCCCCTGGAAGCGCAGCAAGCCGCGCGGGTTCATCCCGCACCTCGCCTGGCGCTGGGGGCTCCTCAAATTCCGCAACTATCCGGGTCCGACCCAGACCCGCTTCTTCGAGTAGCGAACATGCCCCACCCCTTCAGACGCAAACAGGCAGCCGACATGATCGGCGACGTGCGCCCGAGCTGGCACCTGCACCGGTATCTGCAGGGCTCGGCGAACCTGTTCGAAGAGAACCGGCTGCTCAAGTTCGCGATTGCCGGCCTGTTCGGCATCACGGCGGTGCTGGGCGCGGTCGTCTACACCTCGAACCAGAATGCGCGGACGGTGATCGTCCCGTTCGGTGCGAGCGGCGATCTGTACGTCACCGGCAACAAGCCTTCGGCGACCTACCTGCGTACGATCACGCGCAACATCGTCAGCATGGCGGGGACCTATTCATCCTATTCCGCCGACCGCCAATTCCAGGAGCTGCTGAGCCTCGTCCATCCGAGCGCCTTCAACGGCCTGCGCGACAGCCTCAACCGGCTGCTCGACGAGCTCAACAGCAATCCGACGCTCTCGATCGCCACCTACATCCGCTCCGATCTGCCGGTGACGTACACCGACAATGAGATCGTCGTGCCCGTGGAGAAAGTCCGGGTGATCGGCGGCGTGATCCGCAAGTTCCGCGGCAATCTGCGCATTCGCTACGCGATCGACAATGGCCGCTTCTGGCTGACCGCCCTTCAGGAGGAGAATGGCATGAAAGAAACCAGCTCCAATAGATCGGAGTCACTACTGCCATGACCGACGTTGCAGCGATATCGGCGCCGTGCATCCTCATCCCACCGCGGAAGCGCTGGTCGCTTCCGGCAGGATATGGAGGTGCCACCATGCCGTATGATTATCACATCGGTGTCGACTACCACAAAGCCTACACCCACCTAGTCATCCAGGACTCCGCCGGTGCGACGCTGCGATCGGGGCGGGTCAAGAACGATGCTCAGCAGCTCGCTGCCTTCCTCTCGCCCTATCTCGAGAACAGCCACGCCGTCATGGAGGCGACGCGGAACTGGACGGTCATGTACGACTGGCTCGACGAGCTGTGCGACGAAGTGAAGCTTGCCCATCCGCTGAAGGTGAAGGCGATCGCGGAAGCCAAGATCAAGACCGACAAGATCGACGCCACCATCCTCGCCCATCTCTTGCGGGCCGATCTCGTTCCGCAAGCGTACGCTCCTGGCGAGGCGGCGCGCAACCTGCGGCAGGCTCTGCGCGAGCGGATGTTCTACGTGCGGCTGCGCACCATGGTGAAGAACCGCGTCGTTACCATCTTTGACCGCTATCCAGAGCGGACGCGGGAACTGAAAGCTGTCTCGGATCTCTTTGGCAAGGCAGGCCGGGAATATCTCAGGATCCTGACCGTCTCTGAGGTCGATCGCATCCAGATCGACCGCTCGATCGAATTCGTGGACGACATCAACGCCCATATCCGCGCGGTGGAAGTCACGATCCGCAGTTTGAGCAAGACCAATGCCGACGTGAAGCGCCTGAAGTCCATCCCGGGTCTCGGCGAGTTCTTCGCCCGCTTGGTCGCGGCCGAGATCGATGACATCTCACGCTTCCCGACTGCGAAGAAGCTCGCCGCCTATGCCGGCTTGGTGCCATCGACCTATTCCAGCGGCGGTAAGACCTACAATGGGCGGATTATCAAGGCGGGCAACCGCTGGCTCCGCTGGGCCTTCGTCGAGGCCGTGATCCCGGCAACCAACACGGATCCGGTCCTCAAATTTGAATATCAGCGCCTCAAAGCAACCAAAGGCGCCAACCGCGCCAAGGTCGCCGTCGCGCGGAAACTATTGACCATTGCGTACAAGGTGATGCGCGAGAAACGGAATTACGTTGTCCGCGACGCCATGCCGCAATGGTCAAACGAGTCTCGGCTGTCCTGACTGAAATTTAGCGAGCCCTGCAGGGCGGGGCTGCGCTCCCGAGGAGAATGGGAAGCCGAGAGCCGAACACCACTTTGTGACCGGAACCCTCCGGGGATGCGGGGCACGGATTGGAGAATGGTTGAAGAGCCGAACGCGAGCATGCGCCTGCTCGCGATGGAGAAACTCGTCCGCGGCAGGCGCGAGCGGACCAATGGGAACGGAATTCGAGGATGAAAGCCCGAACGCTGCGCAAATTGCCTCTTGATTCCTTTCATTGGAGAATTTCAATGCCGAGATTCGGTAGAAGGAGCCGTGTGCGCCTATCGGCGCTTGCCTGCGGCCTCGCCGCGCTGACGGCTGCTGCGCCGGCAGTCGCCCAATCTATCGCAGCGCTGCCCGATCAGACCAGCCGCGTCCGGCTCTCGAACCGCGACGTCAATCACGTCGTCTGCGTCGGCGGCGACATCGAGGACGTCAAATTTTCGGCCGAGAAGGGTCTCGCCGTCGAGCGCGGCGGCTCGGACGCCTGGGTCAAGTTCCTGGTGCTCGAGACCGACGATATGGGGGCCAAGACGCGCACCTATGTGACGACGCCGTCCGAGTTCTTCGTCTCGTGCAACGGCGCGATCTACCCGCTCTATGCGGAGCCCGCCGATATCCCGGCGCAAACCGTCACCCTGGTGCCCGGCGCCACCCAGCGGGCGCGGGCGAACGACGCGCTGCTTGGACCCCTAGTCGAGGAGGAGCGCGCGGTCGGGATCGTCCTCGCGCTCGTTCAGGACCGCGTTCCCGCATCGTTCACCGAGGTGGCGCCAAGCCGCGAGCGGCTGACGCTCCCCGACCTTCCCGGCGTTCAGATTGGCGAACGACGGCGGCTCGCGATCGAAGGTGCCGGGCTCTCGGCCAGCGAGTATCTGGTGAGCAGTACGGACGCGGTGTCGCTTGAGGAGCGCGCCTTCCTCGATGGCGCGTTCGGGCCGGACATCTTCGCGGTGACGCTCGACCGGCTCACGCTGGCTCCAAGCCAGAGCGCGCGCCTTATCGTCGTGCGCCGGAGTATCGCACAATGAGCGCCGGCCCCGACACCGGTGCACCCGAGCCAGCGCCGCTTCCCGAACGCCATGACGCCGCGGCGGGCGCAGCACTCGACAGCGGCGCCGATCGTCCGGCACTGCTCGATCTGCGATCGCAATGGTCCCGCCTCACCTCCGATCAACGGCTCCGTGCCAAACAGATCAGCGTGGCGGCGACGATCGCGGTGCTGGGCTATGGTCTTTATTCCGCAAGTTCGAGCGGCACCAAGGAACAAGCGCCGGTGCCCGAAGCCTCGAAGCTCGACATGGGCGCGGGGCTCCGTGGCGACAGTCTCGAGCTGAAGATGCGGGGCGACCTGCAGAAGATCCTCGACGGCCAGTCGCTGCTCGGCGAGCGCGTGACCGCCATCGAAGAAGGAAAGATCGCCCCCGGTGGGACCGCGGGGCACGCCCCTCCCGACGGCACCGACGCGGGTCTGCCCCCGGCTCTGCCTGGCGAGGTCCCGGCCTATCCGCCTGCGCCGCCCGAGGCGAGCGGCGAGGCTGGGTCGCTGCCCCCACCGCCTGCGGCGCCTTCCGCACCTCCCGCCCCGCCCGCGCCGCCGACCGAGCGGCAGGTCGGCGCGATCGGCGCGGCGATCTCCGCGCCAGCGAGCGAGGGAGGCGCAGCCGGCGGGGCGCGGTCAAAAAAAGCCAATCGCACGATCTATTTGCCGCCTGGTTTCATGAAGGCGCGGCTTCTGACCGGAGTGGACGCACTCGCGAGCCGCGATGCGACGAGCAATCCCGAACCGATCATCGCGCGTGTTCAGGCGCCCGCCGTCCTGCCGAATGACGTGAAGGCAAACCTGTCCGGATGCTTCGTAATCGGCAACGCGACCGGAAGCCTCGCGAAGGAGCGGGTCGAGATCCAGCTCGTTTCGATCTCCTGCGTCGATTTCGACGAACATGCCGTGGTCGACCAGCCGATCAAGGGCTTCTTCGTCGACGCGGATGGCAAGAAGGGCCTGTCCGGCAAGGTCGTGACCCGCGCCGGGGCGACCCTCGCGCGCTCGTTCATTGCCGGCACGATCGCGGGCATCTCCCAGTCGGTCGAAGGCACGTTCGGCGACGTCTCGACATCGGCTCTCGGCAGCGTGCGCACGCTCGATGCGGGAGACGCGGCCAAATCAGGCGTCGCCTCCGGGCTCTCGCGCGCCTCGGACAAACTCACCGATTTCTATCTCGATCTCGCCCGTCAGGCGGGCCCGGTGGTCGAGGTGGGGGCCGCGAAGGATGTCGTGGTCGTCATCCAGGAGGGCCTCGCCCTCGAAATCAAACCCTCGGTCGGAGCAAAGTTCTGATGCGCCGCCCGCCCGTCTTCCAGGGAGCCCCCGCCATGCCAAGATTTCCCTCGCGCGCAGGCGCGCTCGCGCTCGCCGGCGCCAGCCTCCTCCTTTCGGGATGCGCGACGATGGGGTCGCTCATGTCGCCCTATCCGGAGAAGTTCAGCTGCAAGAATGACGACCATGGCCAATGCATCCATCCTGACCGGGCTTATGAGGATGCGGTTGCGGGTGTCGCCTCGAAATCCGACCCGGCGGTCACCAACGACCGCAAGAAGCTCCGCGACCAGTCAGCCGAAGCCCGCGTGCGGGGCAGGGGCAAGGCCGCGGTCCCGAGCGCCTATGCCGGATATCGCGCCAGCGTCTATCAGGAGCTCAAGGGCCTGATCGAATCGCCGGTGACGCCGATGCTCAAGCCCGCCCGGACGATCCGCACGCTGATCCTGCCCTATGCCGACAGGCAACGGCCCGACCGGCTCTACATGCCTCGCTACGTTTACTCGATCGTCGACAAGCCCGTCTGGGTGGTCGGCGGCACCCTCGTCGCGCCGCCCAGCCAGGCCGCCAGCGCGCCGATCCTGGGCCAGGTCCGGGAGTCGGCCGCGGCAGCGGTGGCCGATGGCGCGGAGGAGGCGGCGCATGCCGTGGCTGGGACCCGCGCGCTGACGGAACCGAAGCAATGAGCGGTCCCGGCAGCAGGAACGGGGGGCTCACCTATGCGCGCCTCCGCAACGCGGTCCGCCGCGACGCCTATTCGGATTATCTGCCGCTGGTTGCCTGGGACGAGGAGACCGAGGCCTTCCTGTGCATCGACGATTGCTGGGGCCATGCCTGGGAGATCGTGCCGACCGCGTATATGTTCGCGCACGTCCAGGGAGCACTGCAGGGCCTTCTCAATATCCACTTCCCGGATGGCACGGTCCTCCAGCTCCACACCTTTGCCGACCCGCTGATCGACGACGCGCTCGACGCCTTTCTCGACCTCAAGACCCGCGACGATCCGCTGATCCAGGCCTCGGCGCGCCATACCCGCGAATATCTCAGCAAAGGACGACACGGCCTGAAAGCCCTGCACGGCATCCCGGTGCGCAACTTCCGCACTTTGCTGTCGATCAAGACGCGCCGCCCCCTCGGCGAGGATCTTCGGCGCCAGGTGGAAGAACAGCTCGCCAAGCTCGGCATCCGCCGGCTCCCCCCTGAAGAGATGGTCGCTTTCTACCGACGCATTTTCAACGGCGTCGCCCGGCCCGCACCCGGCGTCTTCGCCGATGGCGCGACGATCGGCGCGCCATCGCTCGCCAAGCAGATCATTGATGCGGGACCGGACCTGGTGTTCGAGGGCCAGGAGGTCTTTCTCGGCGACCAGGTCGCGCGATGCCTGACGCCCAAGGCGCCCGCCCGCCGGATCACCGCGGAACGCGCCAACCGGCTGCTCGGCGGCATGCGCGGCTCGGCCGAGGACAGCGACCAGATCGGCGGCCCGTTCCTCTACACGCTCAACATCCTGTTCGATCATTCGCAGTTCGAGATTCACAAGCGCGCGCAGATCCTCTCGGCGCAGAAAGCGGCGGGCTCGTTCGCGGTGGAGGTCGGCAAGCAGATTGAGGAGATCGGCTGGATCCTGGACGAGGCGGGCAATTCCAAGTTCGTCCGCGTCATTCCGACGATCTGGGTGTTCGGCCGCGACCGTGCCCATGCCCGCGATCTCACCGCGCGCGCCAAGCGCCTGTGGGAAGGTGAACCGCTGCCCTTCTCGATGCAGGAAGAGAGCTATCTCAACCCGACCTTGCTGACGATGAGCCTGCCGTTCGGACTCTATCCGGACCGCACGACGATGCGCATGCTCGAGCGTGACTTCCGCATGCCGGTGAAGGCGGCGGTGCTGATGGCGCCGATCCAGACCGACTTCCGCGGCGGCGGGCGCCCTGCCCTCCTTTATACGGGCCGCAAGGGTCAGCTGATCACGCTCGATCTCTTCGATCCCCGCATCAACAATTACAACTTCATCGTCTCGGCCGAATCCGGCGCGGGCAAGAGCTTCCTGCTCAACAATCTGTGCCAGCAATATTACGCTTGCGGCGCGCTGATCCGGATCATCGATATCGGCGGGAGCTATCGCAAACTCTGCACGCTTTGCTCGGGTCGCTATATCGACATCGGCGAGGAGCAGCTCGTCCTCAATCCTTTCGACATGGGGCTTGCGCTCGACGGCGACGACAAACAGTCCGCCATCACCATGGCGGTCGCGATCGTCGCCGAGATGGCGAACGCCTCGACCCGCAAGGGCGTCACGACGTCCGAATGGAATTTGCTGAAGTCGGCGGTCCAATGGACGATCGATACAGGCCGCGCCGACCACGGCATCGATTCGGTGCGCGAATGGCTCGGCACCTATCCGGCCCATGCCGGCAGCGATCTCGACCGGGTCGAGCATCTCGTGCCGACGTCGCGCGAACTGGCGTTCAACCTGCGCGATTTCGGGTCGGACGGCGCCTACGGCCATTATTTCAACGGCCCCTCGACGCTCGACATTCGAAATGACGAGTTCGTCGTGCTCGAGCTCGAGCGCCTGAAGTCCATGCCCGATCTCTTCAACGTGATCGTGATGGTCGTGGTGAACGCGGTCACGCAGGAGCTTTATCTCTCCGCCCGCGATCGGCCGCGCTTTGTTCTCTGCGACGAAGCTGCGCAGTTCATGACCCGCACCGAAGGCCAGGATCTGAGCCGCCTCGCCGAAGCATTCGGCCAAGGCTATCGGCGCGCGCGCAAATATCGCGGCTCGTTCGGTATCGTCCTCCAGTCGATGAATGACCTGACCCTGTTCGGCGGCACCGGCCAGGTCATCCTCGAAAATGCTGCGACGCGTTTCCTGCTCCAGGGCTCGACCTATGACCGCGCGGTCGAGAACAAGATCCTCGACTATTCCGGGTTCGTCCTCGACCTGCTGAAGTCGGTCCGCAACTCCAAACCCAATTACAGCGAAGTCTTCATCGACTCGCCGCTCGGTCTCGGCATCGCACGGCTCGTCGTCGATCCCTTCTCCTACTGGATCAACACGTCGGCCCCTGACGAGGTCGCCGCTTTCGAAGCGTTGCTCCGGCATGGGCTCTCGCCCCTGGAGGCGGTGTGCCGGCTCGCCGGCGTCGATCCCGCCGAAATCCTCGGACCGGCGGGCCCGGTCGCCCAGGCTGCGGAGTGATGGCCATGGTCCGCTCCACGAGACCGCACCCCGATCAGCTGCCGCTCTCGCTCGGCTCGGAGGATGAGCTCGAAGCGATCATCGAAGGGCGCGTCGCCGCGCGGTGCGAGGCCGAGTCCTTCGTCTGGAAGTTTCGGCTTGTCGCGATCGAGACCGTGCTGATGGGCGTGCTGATCGCTGCCGCCGGCATGGCACTCGATCAGCCCCCTGCCATGGTCGCCCGCGCGGCGCTGATCGTGGCGGCCTCCTGTCTTGCCAGCGGGCTCCTGCTGCTGGGCCTCTCGGTCTGGAGCGCCCGCCTGCTCGCCCGCTTCAAGCAATGGAGGGCGTCATGAGTGGCTTGCTCTCGGGGAAACCCTCGCCCGGTTCGGTGCGCCTCGCCGTCGGCGGCTTCGTCCTGCTGTTCGTGCAGACTTATCTGCTGATGCTTGCACCGGGTGTGGCCGAGCGGCTGGGGCTGATGGTCTGGATCGTGACCTTCGTGTCCGGCGCTTCCTTCATCGGCGCGCTCGTCGGTCCGCCCGATACTCCCACCACACCCTGGAGGCGCCGCCATGGCCGCTGATCTCCCCTTCCCGCCCCGCGCCCGTCTCGTGGCGCTTGGCCAGGCCGCGACCGTCGCGCTGCTCGTCGTGGCCGCCGGCACCATCGCCATCGCCGCCGACGCCCAGACTGCACAGTCAGCTCCGACGGCACGCAGCACGATCGGGCGGACCTGGCCGATTGCCGAGCCCGATGCGCTGTCCGAGATCGAGGCCAAGGTTGCGACGCTGCCGCGCGACATGTCGAAGGCATTCGGTCCGCGCGACAAATGGAGCGCGCTCAAGTCCGCGCCGCTCGCGCCGGCGACTGCCGATCGCACCCGCACCGTCGTCCCCTTTTACACGCTCGATTTCGACATCACGCTGCCGGGCGGTAAGACGCTCTACCCCAAGGGCTTCACCTTCAACCCGCTGACCTTCGTGAAGCTGCCGCAGCGGCTTGTCGTCGTGCATCCGCGCGATCTCGCCTGGGCGCTGCGGACCGCGAGGCAGAGCGATTTCATCCTGCTGACCGCACTCGGACAAGAGAATGGCGATCCGATAACGCTGACCGAGAAGACGGGCCGCGCGATCTACATCCTCGAGGAGCGGGTCAAGGAACGGCTCGGCCTCACCGTCGCGCCCGTCGTGGTTGCGCAGGCGGGGCAGAAGCTTGTGCTCACCGAGTTCGGGCCGCGCAGTCGCAAACTGGCGGACATCGTACCGGGAGCAGCGCGATGACTCGGCGCTGGCCCATCTTCCTCATCGGCATCGCCCTCGGCGTCGCCGCGTCGCTCGGCTGGCCGGGTCAGGCGCATGCCTCCAAATGCGAGAGCGGCGTCTTCAATCCGATCACCAAGGTCCGCTGGACCTGCATCTTCCCGATCACGGTCGGCGGCATCCGGGTCGGAAGCTACGACAAGCTCGACAAGGCGCTCGATGCGCAATCGGCGTCGAAGCCGCTCTGCGCGTGCCGAAAGGGCGTGCAGTTCTGGTTCGGGGTCAAGGTCTCCTACTGGTCTCCCAACCGCATGGTCGATGTGGTGACCGAGCCCGGCTGCATGATGGCGCTCGGTGCCGATCTCATGAAGACGGGTGGCAGGCTGCAGGGCAGCCAGTCGTCGATCGCCGATGGCACCAACACGCGCAAGATGTTCGCGCAGATGCATTATTACATCTCGCCGGTCTGGGCGATGCTCGACATGTTCACCGATCTTCCCTGCCTGGAGGATGACGGGTTCGATGTCGCGCTGATCACCGAGGTGCTGCCAACGTGGCAGTCGGGGACACTCGGCGCGATCATCCAGCCCGAAGGCATTTTGTTCGGCAATCCCGCCGCGGGTCTCGCCTGCATGGGCGACAGCGCAGCAGCGGCTGCTGGCAAGGTCATCGATCCCCTTTTCTGGTGCATGGGCAGCTGGGGCGCGACCTATCCGATCGCCGGCGATATCCATTTCGACGACAGTGTCGAGGCCTGGGCGGGGCTCGCCGCGCGCGGCACGTTCATGATGGGGCGGCTTGGCGCGCTCACAATTTCCTCGTCCGACGGCTGCTCGTTCAAACCCAGCCCGATCTGGACCAAGTCGCGCTACAAGCTCCAGCTGATGGAGCCGGTCAAGGGCGGCAAGTGCGTCAATATCGGCAGGCCCGGCTCGCTGTGGACCAGCGGCAAACACGCGCCGGGCAAGGACAATGCCCAGTTCATGCTCTTCGAGAAGGTGATCTGCTGCGCCGGGATCCCGGTGCCATGAGCGGATCGCCTGTCCCCTACCCCTTTCCCGAACGTCTCGTGGACGCCGCCGGCATATACCGGAGGTCTGCCCGCCAAGGCCCTGACGGCCGCCGGCGCGCGCACGAGACAGGAGCGGCGTCGAAGCCCCCCTGCGGCGCCGCTCCACCCCCGGCCAGCGCGGTCGTTTCGCTCCCCCCACGCTCCAGATGCTCTCCTCTCGTCTGGGCCGTGAAAGCGACCGCGCTGGCCACCCTGTTCCTGCCCGCGGCCGTGCTCGCCCAGTCGATGGAAGATCGCGCGCGCACCGCGGCCGAGGCCTCCCGCGCCAAATCGGCCGACAGTGAAGCGATCCAGCGCAACTATGTGACGCCCGGCCTCTCCGGCCAGCCGATCACCACGGTCGATAGCAGCAAGACATTCACGCCCAACCTCGCCTGCCAGAAGACGGCGACGCTGATGGAAGTGGTGGTGCAGCCGGCCTCGACCGGAGACCTCGGCACGGTCCAGATCGCCCGCGACACGGATATGGACGGCACTGTCGACAGCCGCATCACCCTGCCCGTCCCGGTCTCCGGCATTTGCGCGAACGGCGTGATCTCGTGCCAGCCCGGCAGCTGGAGCCTGTGCAACTATTTCCGCTGGGACGTGGACGCCGCTCGCCGCCTCAAGCTCACCGAGGTCAACATGCCCGAACTCGCCGGCTGCTACTGCATCAACAATAGCTGCGGCGCCAATCTCGCCTGGGGCAACCTTCCCTCGGTGCTGGGCGATCTTGGCGGCGGGATGATCGGCGCGTTGACCACGGTGGACCCAAGGATCGGGGTCGCGCAGGCGGTGATCGACGGACCGAGCATCCGCTATGTCGGCGCGCAATCGACCGCCTGCTCGAGCAATCCGGAGCTGCCGCAGACTGTCTATCGGGCGACGCCCAATGCGCTTGCCGGGGACGCGGTCGCTGCATCGACCGGCAACGCGGTGTTCCAAGCGCTCGCCGCCTCGCCCGCTGGGTCGGCCAAGGGACAGCAAACACGCCGCTGCACGATCGAGCGGCAGGTCGCGATGGACGAGGTCGGCCCCGACGACATCATCTCGCGGGTCGCCGGCGGTTATTCTGAAGTGCGCAGCCCTACGTCGATCGACTGGCTGATGGGATCGCCCACGGACGATTCACTGCGCGGCGGCAATTGCCGGCTGTTCGACTATCGGATGGTGCTGCACGTCGGCGCGGCCGATCGCATCCGCGACGCGCGGCTGAGCCATATCTATTTCGACGACGCGGCGCAGGTCCGAATCGACGGCAATCTGGTGCTGGCCGATCCGGGCTCATGGACCTCGTCCTCGTTGCCCGGCTCCAAATGCGAACGGAGCAAGACCTGGCACAATTATCCGAACCTCGACCTCAAGCCATATCTGACGCCCGGCGACCACGAGATCTGGCTGCGGGTCGCCGTCGGCGGCGAAGGCGAAGCGTTCGCGCAAATCCATGTCGAGCTCGACACCAGCTGCCGCACCACCGAGCAGGTCGTCGATCTGTGCGCGCCCACCGCCTCGGATTCGCGCTGCCGCCTGACCGACGAGAATGTCGATGGTGTCCAGACCTTCCGGGCGGGCGTCCAGACCGGGCTGCGTCCGCTTCCGCAAACACGCATCCTCGGGAACGGTGCCTGTGCGGTCGAATTGCGGCGCGACTTCTTCTTGAAGGAGCGTAGCTACAGTTGCGAGATCGACAATGGGACGCTGCCCCAGCCCGACCTCAGCCGCGGCGCGTACATCCTCGATCGATCGACCGAGACGATGCTCGCCGATCGCACCCGCAACAGCGACGGTAGCTTCTCTGCGTCGACACGGCCGTTCGCGCTTCCGGATCGGGGCTCCGTCCCTGCCTGCGAGCCAATCTGCAAGACGCGCGCCCCGCGTGTGAACAACGCCGCCGCTCCTGCGGGGGTGGTCGGCAGCCAGCAGAACGATCCCGCCTCGTTCGACATTTTCTACCATAGCTGCGGCACGAACAATGTCTGCCCGGCAGGGCCAGGCGAGGAAATCGTCTCGGCGTGCGGCTGCCTGGACGATTTCCCGGAGGCAGTGGTGATGATGCAGACCGTCCGGCTGGCCGGTGCCGACCTCGTATGCACGGCGGCCCCGCAATGACCCGCTGGCACTTCCTCACCCCGCGCATGGCCGCCTGTTGGATGCTGGCGGGCGCCGCGCTCCTCATGGCGTCCGGCCTCGCGCACGCACAGGTCATGGCGCCGCAGCCTTCCGAGCGCGCCCTCGCGCTGCCGGTCAATCCCGAACCGGATCTGCCCGGAGAGCCGGGCGAACCCCCGGTCGATCCCGGCCCGGGCCCTGGTCCCGGTCATGGGCCTAATCCCGGGGCAGGCCAGCAGATGTGCGCGGCCGATCTCAACGGCAATGGCGACGCCAGCGACAGTGGGGAGTTCGCGTCGTGCGAGATGACGTCCGCCGGCCAGTATCAATGCCCGCTCGAGAAAGTCTCGTGCGTCGAGCAGCCCGGCGGCAGCTATAGCTGCCCGCTCGGGCCCCAATATGCCTGCCTCGCGCAGGATGGCGGGCCGGCCTGTTCGCCGAACAGTTGCGCGGATCTCTCCAGCACCCCGATCGTCGAGGAGCCCCCGGTCGACGACTCCGGCGTCCCCGCCGACGGCCCAGTCGACGCCGAGGGCAATTGCCTCGGCACCGTCGAGATCTTCAGCGGTCGCGGTATGCGCTGCCGCCCGCCCGGGATCAGCAACACGCTGTCCAATTGCTGCAAGGACAAGGGCAAGATCGTCAAGGACGGCATGGGCTCGTCGATCGGCTCGATCGGTACCAAGATCGCCGTCGCCAAAGGCGTCTTTACCGGCATGAGCGCGGCGTTCACGGCGTTCCGTGCCGGAGCGACGGCGGGCCAGGCGGCCAGCGCCGGGGCGAACGCCTTGATCATCGGGCTCGATCCGACCTCGATCGCGATCAGCCTTGCGATCAATTTCATGGTCGAGTTCCTGTTCTCCGGCTGCGACCAGCAGGACATGGAGACCGCGATGCTGCGCGGCTCGGGCATGTGCCACGAGGTCGGCAGCTATTGCACCGCGAGCTTCCTCGGCGTCTGCCTGCAAAAGGCGCGCGGCCATTGCTGCTTCAACACCAAGCTCGGTCGGATCATCCAGGAGCAGGGCCGCCCGCAGCTCAAATCCTTCAACGGAGTCGGCTGGGGCACGCCCAAAAAGCCGATCTGCCGCGGCTTCACGCCCGAGGAATTTCAGGCGCTGGATTTCAGCAAGATCGACCTCTCCGAATATTATGCGGACATCGAGGCCCGCGCCCAATCCGACATCCAGATCGATATGAAGGAGCGCGTGGATGCGTATCTCAACGCCATCGACCAATAGCGTGCTGGCGGCGCTAGGCTTGCTACTGGCGACTGCGGCGCTCGCCCAGGACTCGTCCCGCGACAAGATCCAGGACCAGGGCGACGCCGCGATGGAACGCGTGAAGGGCGCCGTGTCCCGAGCGAAGCGTGAACGGACCGACGTGCCCGATCCGAGGCTGCCGCAACCTGCCAGCGAAGCCGAACGCCGACGTGCCTTTGAAGGCCTGCGCAAACGCCTGCCCGCTCCCGCGATCGACGCGCGCGCCCGCGCCGCTTTGGCTTCGGGAGAAGCGCGCATGGCGGCAGAGCGCGAGGCGCAGGCGAAACGCCTACGCCAGGCACTCGGTCTCGAGCCCGGCGAGATGGAAGCCGTGGCGAAGGCAGGCGCTGCCCGTGCGATCAAGGCGTGGGTGCCGGTGCTGTTCGTGTCGTCCTCGATGCCGGTGCCGGTACTCCGGGCCTATGCCGCCCAGCTCGAACGCGTCCACGGCGTGATCGCGTTTCGCGGGATTCCCGGCGGGTTGCGCAAGGTCGGTCCGATGGCGAAGCTGACGGCGGAGATTTTGCGGCTCGATCCCGGCTGCGAGGGTCCGTCCTGCGCTATGCGCAGCGTCCAGGTCATCATCGACCCGATGGTATTTCGCCAGCACGCGGTCAGCCGGGTGCCGGCGCTCGCGATGATCCCGGGCGACCCGACCCAGGCCTATTGCGAGCGGGAGGATGAGAGCCCGAGGGCGTCGCACGTCGTCTACGGCGACAGCGCACTCTCGGGCATGTTCGAGGAATATGCCCGGCTGGGCGGAGACAGGGAGGTACGAGATGCTCAGGCTCTTCTGGGCGCTCGCTAGCGCCCTGCTCGGCCTCTGGCCTCGGCTGCGGCGCTTGCCCGGCAAGGCCGCTGTCGCACTCGGCGCACCGGGCAATGGCGAGCCCGCGAGGCCGGAACGCTTGTGGCAGGTTCTGGCGGTCGTCCTGCCGGTTGCGCTTGTCGCTGGAATCGCGCTTCCCAAGGTCAGTCTGGTGATGACGCCGTCGATCGACGCCTTCGCGGTCCGGCAGGCGCCGGGTCCGATCGCCCGGGGTGATTATGTCATGTTCACGCTCCATCATCCGATCGCCGGTCCAAAGCCGGTCAAGGTGACCAAACATGCCCTGTGTATGCCGGGCGACCGCCTGACCAAGATCGAAAAACCCTCGGTGGCAGCGCGAAATGCCTTCGATGGCTATTATTTCTGCAATGGCGAGTTGCTCGGGGTCAGCCTGCCTTACGGCATCCACGGGCAGAAGCTCGACCACATGCAGTGGAGCGGCGTGGTCCCCGCCGGCATGATCTACGTTGGCTCGAACCATCCCCGAGGGTTCGACAGCCGCTATTTCGGCCTAGTGCCGATCGCCACTCTCACGCGCATGGAGCGATTGCTGTGATCGGCCGCCGTCCCCTGGTCGCGTTCGCTATCGCCATGTCCCTGTCGGCCGCACCCGCCTTTGCGCAAGGTACTGCGAGCCGGCCGCTGAGCGAGCCGGCACCCGATGCCCCCCGCAAGCAGGGCTATTGGTGGTACGAGGCGCCAAAGCCCTCCACCCCGGCGGAGGATGACCCGGAAGCGCTTCACAAGCCGGCGATCCCCCCGATGGCCGAACTGGCGACCTGGACGCCCCCGAAGATCCGCAAGCTGATCGAGCAGCAGCGCGATTATGCGGCGACGGTCCTGACGGTCGATGCTGTCACCGACTTTTGGCGACTCCAGGATTTTGCGCGGCGCAAGGCGCGGGCCTTTGCGGGCGTGACCCAGCTCGCAATGCTCCAGAACCCGGAACTCAATTCGAAATCCGCCAACCCGATGGTCGGCGACGCCCGCTCCGAGCTGACGGCGCAGAAGGATGCCATCCGCCGTTCTTATCTCCGCGCGCATGCGGGTGAGTTCGCGCTCGTCATGTTCTCGCGCTCGACCTGCGGATATTGCCGCGTGCAGTGGCCGATCGTGCAGCGCTTCCAGGAGGAAATGGGCTGGCAGGTCACGCTGATGGACGTCGACAGGCGTCCCGAGGTTAGCCAGCGGTTCGGCGTCGAGATCACGCCGACGACGATGGTGATCCGCCGCGGCAGTGCGCAGCGCATGACAATCGCGAGCGGCGTCGAGGCTTATCCCAACCTTGCGCAGATGGCCTATCAGGCGGTCCGGTTGCTTCGCGGCGATATCCGGCCCGAGCAATTCCTGACCGGTCCCGGCGAGGATGACGGTTTCTTCGACGCTCTCGCCAATGGCCCGGTTTCCGCGACCGATCCCCGAGCCCTCGGCGGCGATCTCGTCGATGCCAATGCCGGGCGCGATCAATGAGACGCTTTCCGCTCCCGATCGGCATCGCGATCGCGGCAATCGCCGCGGGCTCGACCGCGCAGGCGCAACCCGTGACGCGCGACCAGGCGATGCGCGCCGCTATCCATCCCGTCGCCGATAGCAAGGCGATGCAGACCTGGCTGTCACGGGTGCCCGTTACGAAGGACTATCCGGACGACTTCGACGCGACGCTGCGTGGTCAGGGGCCCGCGTTCGTCATCGAGATGACCACCAGCCCCGGCTGCGTCCCCTGCGGCGACCTGTGGACCAAGCTCACCGGCCTGGCGCAGCGCTATCGCTGGCGCGTCCGCACGATCGGTACACAGGAGGCGATGCTCCGCTCGGGGCGGCTCGGCCTGCCCTGGGTCGGCAACCCGGTCGCCTGGGTCAGGCCGCTCACCGATCCCGAGCGCATTGTTCCTGTCGCCATCGGCACCGACCATGCGCCCAACCTGGCGCGCAACCTCTATCTCGCGGCGAAGATGCTGACCGGAGTCAGGCCAGCGGTCGGCGTGCGCGCCATGTCGAAATTCACCGGCATCGTCGGGATGCCGCAACCGTCGCGATCGAGGCGCTGAGCAATGGCGGGCACAGCGTCTCCCCTTTCCATCCGATCTCACAGGAGCCCGCCATGTTCCCGAGCCTTGCACGCGTTCGACTTCTCCTCGCTGGGCTGACGCTCGCCATTGCTGCCGGCGCCAGTCCGGCGAACGCCCAGAGCTGGGCGGAAAGCTGGTTCGACAATGTCACCTATACGAGCCCGGGCAGCTTCGAGGATCAGACCCGGGGCTATGTGACCGCGGGCGGCATGTCCGGCCGGGTCGATGTCCATAACGACTATCTCATGTCGGTGACGCTCCCCAAGGTGAAAGCCGGCTGCGGCGGAATCGACATGTTCCTCGGCGGCATGTCGTTCCTCGACCCCGATTATCTCGTGCAGAAACTCGAGAGCATCCTCCAGGCGGCACCCGCCGTCGCGTTCCAGTATCTGCTCGAAACGCTCGACGAAAAGATGGGCAACATCATCTCGAAGATGGAGGCGGCGACCAACTATCTGAACTCGATACAGGTCAATGACTGCCGGCTCGCCAACCGCATGGTCCAGATCGCCAGAGGCGACGAGAACATGTCGGGGATCATCGAGGAGATGACCGGATACCGCTCGGTCAAGCAGGGCTTTTCGAAGAGCTACCAGCAGAGCCGCGAGCGGATCGAGGCGAACAAGAACAATCCGACCGAGGATCTCCGCGAGGCGCTCACGAATTGCCCCGCGGAAGTCACCGACATCTTCCGTACCGGCTCGCTGCTCGGCCATGCGGCGACGCGCGTCGGCGCGGGCGACTGGGCGAGCGTGATGCGCGCCCGCGTCGGCGACGTCTATATGCGCTGGGACCCCGCCGACAAAGTGCCGCTGTTCACGGCGATTCCGCAATGTCCTGCACAGGATACGGAAAGCGCGCAGGATTTTCTGACTGGGCGCGTGCAGAAACGCTCGCTGAACATGCCGCCGACCGGCGCGGACTGCTCGCAGGACGGCCCGGGCCGCGGCGCGCTCGTACTTGCCCGCGAGCGGATGCAGTCGATCGCGACCAAGATCCGCACCCGCGCGGCCTTGTCGGCGGAAGAGCGGCAGTTCGTAGCCAATGTCCGGACGCTGCCGGTCTACCGGATGCTCGAATGGGGCGTCCGCCAGGGCGTGGTGGATTCGGTGATCGGCGACACTGACGAGCTGGTGGCGCTCACCTTGGCCTATCAGATGCTCAACGACCTCACCCGTTCGATCGACTTCGCCGTCAGCAACGCCGAGCGCGGCGCGAGCGCTGCGGGCGCCTCCGACGGAAACAGCGCCAACATCTGTCAGACGCGTATTCTGACCAAGGGGATCGAGCAGCTGCGCGATCTGCGCGACGAGGTGCTGCGGCAGCGCGCGCAGATGCGCCAGAGCTATATGGCCGCGCTAGGCCAGGCGAACCTCTCCGCCAATTATGCCGGACTGATCCGCCAGCGCGACCGCGATGCGCGCGACGCCGCCGGCGCCGCCTCGAACCGCAACCAATAGCCGGGGAGCCCTCCATGCGCCGCCTCGCCCGTATCCTCGCCGCCCTCCCCGCCTTGCTCGTCGCTTCGCCCGCCCTTGCGGTCGAGACCAGCTTCCACACCTATGACGGCTTCGCGGAGACGGTCGACGCGTTCCGGCTGGTATCGATGATCTTTGGCGACCCGCGCTACGAGACACTGGTCCTGATCATCGCGACCGTCGGGATCGCGCTCGGGGCACTCCTTGCCAGCGTGCGCGGTTCCGGCATGGGGCTCGTCGCGTTCGGGTTCCAGATCCTGATCGGCATCGGACTGTTCGTCGGTCTCGTCGCCACCACCGGCACGGTTCACGTCTATGACCGGGTCCGCAACGCCTATCAGCCAGTCGGCGACGTGCCCGTCCTGCTGGTGCTGATCGCCGGCGCCACCAACATGATCGAGCGGGCGCTGGTCGAGACGATCGACGACAATACCCTCGATCCGAACGCCAAAATCGAGTTCGGCGCGGGCGGGCATTCGTTCGATCTCTTCCTGAACGCCGTCAGCCCGCGCGGGCCGATGACCGACACCTTCCTCGATGCGACGATCAAGGATTATGTCCGCCAATGCTATCCGGTCGCGCGCGTCTCGGCAGCATACGGCGTCGATGACGACAAGCTGTTCCGCACGACCACCGACTTGCCTGCGGCCTTCGCGGCAATGGCGGGGCCGGCGACCTTCTCGACGGTCTATGCCGAAAGCGACAAGGGCGGCACGACGGTGAGCTGTACCGACGCCTGGGACCACATCTCGGGCCGACTGTCCGACCCGACCCTGTTCGAGGGCTATAGCCGGCAGGTGTGCGCGCGCACCGGGTTCGATGCCGGCAATGCCCAGCAGCTCGCCCGGTGCCGGCAGCAACTCGGCGAGATGGGGCAGATGATGCTCGGGCGTCCGCTGACCGCACAGTCGCTGCTGACGCATATCATGCTCGCCAACACCGTCGGCGACGTGCTGTTCGAGGATTCGCCGGCGACCGCGGCGCGGGTCATGGCCAATCGGGCGGTCGTCTCCAACGGGCTCGCCACCATGTCGGTCGCGAATGAATGGATGCCGACGATCCGCGCGACCGTGTTCGCGATCATGCTCTTCATGATCCCCGTGGCACTGCTGTTCATCTTGACCCCGATCAACATGCGGGTGGCGAGCTTCGCGCTCGGCCTGTTCGTGTTCGTGGCGCTTTGGGGCGTGATCGACGCCGGCATCTACCAGCTCACTTTGGGCCGCGCCGCCGACGTCCTCCAGGAGATGCGATCGAACGCGCTCGCGGCTAACGCCTGGCTGCTGGCGCCATCCGCGGCGATGAAGGCGCTCGCGATCTTTGGCAGCTTCCGCACGGCCGCGGCCGGGCTGGCCGGTGCGTTCGTGTTCACCGTCTTCCGCTTCTCGGGTAACGTGTTCACCTCCTTCACCAGCGGCGCGCTCGGCGTTGCGCATCAGGGCGCCGCCGCGGCCGCGCCGATCGCGACTAGCGAGGGCTTTGCCTCGGCGCTCGAGAGCCAGGCATCGGCCGCCGGCACCCGCGCCCGCGCCAATGCCTCGGGCAGCTTCGGGGATTTCGGGGAAAGGTCGACCTTCGGAAGCAACCGGGTATTCGGAGAGGCGAACCGGATCATCGGCGAACGGCCGGGAACGGGGGGCGGCACTGCGTTCGCGCTTGGCGGAATCGAAGGCGCACGCCAGATGGGCTCGCTCTCACCGGCACTTGGCGGCCGCGATCTCGCCGACCCCGCCGTCGCGCGCGCCGTCCGGGCCAACGCCGCGACCAGCGCCATCCACCAGTTCGCCGAGAAGGACGCGCTGCGGAAACTCGGCACCAGCTATTTTGGCCAAGGCGAGGCTGGCGAGAAGGCGTTCGGCGCCTTCGCCCAGAACCTCGTCCAGTGGCGGGCGTTCGGCGACCAGCGCGCCTACGGCATGATGATGCAGGCCGCGACGCGGCATTTCGAGCGCGGCGGCTACTCGGCGAAGGATGCCGAGCTCAAGGCGTCTGGAGTGATCGGCGAGGCTCAGTCCGACCCGACCTTCGCCAAGCTGATCGCCAACGCTTATGATCAGGAACAAATGATCGCCAACGACCTGACATCCGCGCAGACGCAGGTAGGCGCGATGCAAGGCCGCCGCGACTTCGCCGGAGACCAGGTGGCGGCCGTCGAGCGCGGCAATGTCGCGACCGAGCAGGCCCTGCGCACCGGCACCAACCAGGGTCAGCGCGATGCCTCCCAGATGCTCGGCCTCTCCCCCCAGGAGACCGCGCGCCGCATCGGCTTCATCAATGCGCTCTCGGGCGAGGCACGAAGCTCTGCCGTTTCCCAACTCTCCCGCGCTACCGGTCGCAACGAGGCGCAGATCCTGCGCGCGCTCGAGACCTACAATGTGGCCACACAGGTCGGCACCGCAGATGGGGCGACAGCGGAGGCCGGGCGCGAGGGTACCAGCGTCTATGGTCGCACGCGCGAAGCGGCGGCTTATGACTTCGCCGAGCGTTCGGGCAAGCTCGATGCGCAGCGCGAGGTAGGTACGGGAGGCACACGTTCGGCTGCACGGATTGGCGAGCAACGCCGGCAGTCCGAGAATTTCGGCTTCGCGGAAGGCGCGTCCGCCGCCGGTGTATCGACCCGTGAAGCAGCGCGGCTCGACAGCTTCATTCAGGCGCTCAGCCGGACCGCCGGCAATCAGGTAGATACGGCCGAAGGCGGCGCGGCGGGCGTCGCCGACCGCGCGCGCAACGAACGGCTCACCCGCATCGTCGACAATGAGCGGCTGAGCCGCATGCAGGGCCTCCTGCGCGCCGAGGGCGTTACCATGTCGAAGCGCGAGATCGCCATGGCGCAGAATGGCGATCTGGCGATGAATGTCACCCCAGAGCGCGCGGGCCAGCTGCTTCGCGCCGGTCTGATCAACGAGAGCCAGTTCGGCGCGCTCGCGAACGGCGGATCGGCCCGGTTCAGCTTCGCGGACAATGACCTGCTCGTCTCCAGCAGCGCCGGCTTCCAGCAATCGGCGCGCAGCGACACCAGCACCCGGTTCGAGGCAGGCAAGCAGGCCGGCCCCGACACGATCGAGCATTTCATGGGAGGCGGCGAGGAAGGCCGCACGGCAATGGCGAACTGGTTGCGCGGCGGGTTCGAGATGGACCGCAAGGGCGAGTGGCGGCTCAAGCCCCAGGTCGCCGACACGCTCCAGCGGGACGTTCAGGCCATCATGGCGCAGACCGGCTGGCAGCGGTCGCTTTCACGCAGCGCCGAGAAGCAGACGACGATGGGTACGTCGTGGGGCGCCAATCTTGGGGGTGGTGCAACTGTCGGTTCGGGCGAAGCAGAGCGATCGGGAAGAGGTGGAACGACTGGCAAAGCTTCGCGGGGAAGTCGCGGACAAGCAGGAGCCCACGTTGGAATAGAGAGCCGTGACACCGGCTCGACAAGCTCCAGAGCAATTTCGACAATGGACATAACGAACTATGATGTTCGCTCTGCGATAGCCGCGGCGGAGAGGTCAGCGGCCCGATCAAACGATCCGGAAACAACCTTCTCGCAGGAACTTGGGCGCCAGATCATGGGTAGTGACGGGCTACGGAACCGCTATCTCGAGAATTCGGACTCGGGACGAGGAACATGGGATTACGCGGCGCCCATCACCTCAATGGAACAGTCGGCAATCCTCAAGGGTGGGAGGTTCACTACCGATCGCGACCATAGCGGCGGCGATGGCGATCCAACCTACAAGACTAGGAAGGACTAGCGCAGGAGCTCATCGCGCCCGTGGTTGCCAATCCAACGCGGACCCGAGCGAGGATTGAACTCATCCATGGTTGGGTGGGGCAGCCCCGGGAGACGACGGGTGCCGTCTCCAAAATCGATATAAGGGTCAACCGGCTCGCCTTCATCGAGGCGCCGCCGGAAATATCCGAACCCGAGTATCAGTAGAGCCGTTACCGGAAGGAACACGATGTTGGTGATGACCGCGTAGCCGCTCTCATAGAAGCCAGCCAGCCATTCGATCCGCGTCGGACCACCGGCCAATGCCCAATAGACTGGAATTGCCACCCACCAGAGCTTTGCGTGCCAAGGTTTCCAAAAATAATCGGATGCGCGCAGACGGACGGGCATTTCGGTGGCCTCGTCAGGCTGGTCATCACTGCAAGTTTCTGACGACATGGAGCAATCTCCCTGGCCTCTCTTCATAACAAAATCGAGGCTTCGTTAGAACTGTTGATCCTCAAGAATCGCGAAATTATGAGGTCCCTTAGGGTCAGGACTCGTTGATCACAGCCAGAAGATGACGGTGGCAGCGAGGGCGATTGCGGAGAAGAAG